>CAVSTO010000013.1:0-381946 GCA_963730865.1 uncultured Acidobacteriaceae bacterium
TATTTCCGTTGAAAAGGAGCGGCTCGAAACGTGAGACTCAGGCGGCCGAATGGGCGGTCGTCAAAGTATCGTTCAAACGACAACGAAAAAGCTGATAGGCGCGTTCTAAGGTTATGGATCAGCAATGGCAGCTGGCGATAGCCACGAGCCGGTTCCAGCGCGATTCAGCATACAACAGTGCGGAAGTGACCCAGCGCAGGCGGTGATCGTTCCCTTGCCAGCGTCTTACTTTGCGGCAGATCGTCTCGACCACCGAGAAACTGGATTCATTTCGTTCGTGCTGCTCAAAGAGTGCCGCAGCCGGGCATGGACTTCAAACTCATGCACGGTCAGCGTTTCCTCCAGACCTTCCATCAGGCCGAGGGCGGCACTGGGATTGAGTTCGTTCAACTCGTCATGCAGCCGGTAGAGGGCGTGCCGGGCGTCGCCGGCATCGGCTTGCCATAGGCCAATCGGAGCTTGTACTTGAACCAGTGCTGATGGTCTCCGGCACATACGCCAGGACGTTGCGAATCTTGTGGACCTAGCAGCGTTGGAAGAAGGCGGCCTCCCCGGCACGCCGCTCCATAGCGGCACGTAAGGCGCGGCTTCCGTCCAGTAGATACAAGCGCGGCTGACTGAAGTCGAGCCCGCGCTCGGCCAAGTGATCTAATAGTCCGCTGACGACTTTCGCATTCTCGGTGGCCCCTTGCACCAGGCCCAGCACCACTTTCTTGCCCAATGCGTCAATGCCGATCGCCACCACCAGATGCTGGCCTTTGAAGATCGTTCCATCCATGAGCACGGCGCAGAGCTGCAGATGCTCGAGCGAACGGCTCATCGGCTCTTCCAACTTCTTGCGGCTGGCCTCCACAAAGCGTTCGCTGATAGTGCTCTTCTCTAAACCATAGGCATCCATAAACTGCTGCAGCACTTCCTTGTAGTGCCGCATGCTGAGCCCGCGCATGATGTTGCTCCACACGGTTTCCTCCGCCGGCGACACACGCTGAAACAGTTGATAGGTCCCCAGGGGCAGCTCTTTGCCCCCGCACTCACGCACGCGCGGCCGCACGATTGGCACCCGCTGGCCATCAATCAGACACGAGCCTTGCTCCACTCCCCAGCGATAAGCCTGCCGGTTTGCGTCCGCGCCGACCGCGAGCCGGCCAACTGCTCCACTTCCGCTTCGAGCACCGACTCGATGAATAGCCGCCCCACCTTTCGCACCAACTCACCCAGCCCTTGTTCCAGGCTTGTCAGCACTTCCGCCATCGGCAGTGAGATCTGGACTGCTCCTTCTCCCTCCCCTCCTGTCACTCTCTCTGTGCCCCTCTTCTGATACTCTTTCCTCAAAATGACTCTCCTTTTTTCCTGTCAGAAAAATTTCCCAGAACCTATCACAGGCTCTGGGGTGAGTCGCTCCTTTTCTACGATCTTTCGGACATCCTCCGTACATTGACAAGGAGCCGCTTGCAAAATTAAGAATTAGAACAAAAGGGGGGAAGAAATGTTTGAAAGGAGGGCCGTAGCCTTGTACTCTGTTGTTTCGAGGCAAGCAAAAGACAAGGAGGCTCTCCCCTGCGGCTTACCCCACGGGAACGTCTGCTGCGCTATGGCGCGATCTTGCAGGAGACGCTGTTTGGGGCCTTGGAAGTGGAGTTGGGGTGCGCTAACGGAGGGGGCGCGATTGTTGATGGCGGTGCTGGAGATGGTGGCGCTCAGTCGGCCTATTGCGCCGCGTCGAGGATGGCCAGGGCGGCCCTGCAAACACAGGCAGGAGCTGGCGGCGGCTTTCATCGCCAAGACGGTCTATGGATTGCAGAGCACGCCGCAACTGCTGCAGCGGTTGAAAACGGACCGGCAGTTACGCTTACTGTGCGGCTGGAACAGTGCTCGTCAGATCCCGCACGAAGCATTGGTGCTGAAAACACAGCAGGGGCGGTTGGTGGGGCACATCGCACGGGATTCGACGGCGATTGAAGCGCGCGAGTGGTTCGACCGTGTTGCCCAGCACAAAGCAATCCCGAAACGGCGCCGCGGGGCTCCGCGAAAGGGCGAGCGCGCGCGCTCCGGCAAACGCTTGCCGCGGCAGCGCCGGCAAACCCTAGCGGAAATGCTGGCCGAGTTGCCACGCAATTGTAGCCTGGGCGTGAAAACCAGCAGCAAAGGCTATCAACAATACTGGCGCGGCTATAAGTTGCACATCGACGTGGCCGATGGCGACATTCCCGTCACTAGTCTGTTGACAGCGGCCTCGCTGCACGATTCGCAAGCCGCCATCCCCATGGCCACCATCACGGCGCGGCGCGTGACCTCGCTTTACGATCTGATGGACAGCGCCTACGATGCGCGCCACATTCACGAGCACAGCCGCGAACTGGGGCACATCCTATTGATTGCTCCCCACGGCAGTTGCCCACCCATTGCCAACCCACGCATGCACGATCACCTGCGCGGCTATGACAAGCGGCGGCAGGCGCCCACGCGCTATGACAGGAAGCGTCTGCCCTTTGCACCCGCCCAGGAAACGCGTTACAAACTCCGCAGCATGTCAGAACGGGTGAACGCGCGCTTCAAAGACGGGTTCGGCGGCCGCATGATCCGCGTCCGGGGCGCGCAAAAAGTGATGGCGCACCTAATGTTCGGCCTGCTCGCGCTCACGGTCGATCAACTGCTCAAACTTACCGGCTACCACGCCACTCTTCCGAACTGAAACATCTTTTTAGGCGCGCCTTCTCCGCCTCCTGAGCCGCCGCATGCCCATCCGCAGCCTCCCGTCGCCCATTCGCCCCGTCACCCAGCCAAATCGCTGCTGCCGAGCACGTCGAGTGCCACTAAAACGCCCCTTCACGCCCATTTTGCAAGTGGGGAGGATGTCCGAAAGATCGTAGAAAAGGAGCGACTCAACCCAGAGCCTGTGATAGGCTCTGGGAAATTTTTCTGACAGGAAAAAAGGAAAGTCGTTCGGAGGTGGAGCAACTGGCTGGCGCGCGCTCGCAAACGCGTGCAAACGCGGCAGGCCTATCGCTGGGGTGTCGAGCAAGGCTCCTGTCTGATCGATGGCCAACGGGTTCCCATTGCGCGTCCACGGGTACGGCAGTGCGGTGGCAAAGAACTGCCGCTAGGCAGGTATCAGTTATTTCAGCGCGTCACGCCGGCGGAGGAAACGGTGTGGAGCAACATCATGCGCGGGCTCAGCATGCGCGATTACAAGCTGGTGCTGCAACAGTTCATGGATGCTTACGGACTGGAAAAGCACCGTCAGCGAACGTTTTGTGGAGGCCAGCCGCAAGAAGCTGGAAGAGCTGATGAGCCGTTCGTTGCAACACCTGCAGATCTGCGCACTGCTCATCGATGGCACGATCTTCAAAGGCCGGCATCTGGTGGCGGCCCTCGGCATCGATGCCTTGGGAAAGAAAGTGGTGCTGGGCTTGGTGCAAGGCGCCACCGAGAATGCCAGGGTGGTCAGCGGATTGTTAGGCCATTGGCTCGAGCGCGGACTCGATTTCAGCCAGCCGCGGCTGTATTTGCTGGACGGGAGTCGCGCCTGACGCGCTGCCGTTGCGCAGCCTGCGGGCGAGGCTGCGTTCTTTCAGCGCTGCCAGGTGCACAAGATCCGCAACATTCTCGCCTACCTGCCGGACACCCATCAACATTGGTTCAAGTACAAGCTGCGGCTGGCCTACGCCCAAGCCGATGCCGGCGATGCCCGGCAGGCGCTGTACCGGTTGCATGATGAGCTCCATGAGCTGAATCCGAGTGCCGCCGCCAGCTTGAGGGAGGGCTTGGAAGAGACGCTCACGCTGCATGATCTCCAGGTGCATGCCCGCCTGCGGCGCTTACTCAGCAGCACCAATGGAATCGATTCCAGCTTCTCGGTGGTCGAGACGATCTGCCGCCGGGTCAAACGCTGGCAGGGCGGCGACCATCGGCTGCGCTGGGTCCCCTCAGCTTTGCTGTACGCCGAAACCCGCTGGAACCGGCTGCATGGCTATCGCCAGCTCCCGCTCCTGCTTCACAACCTGCAGCGTGCTTACCAACTGCGCTGTAACCTCAATCTTGTTGCCTTGGCAGACCACTCAGCTGCCTAAACCCTATGTCCCGAGCCGTTCCTTTTTCAACGGAAATACGGACATCCTCGAAGTGGGTCACCATTTTTAGGAAAAAACCTTCCTTAATTGATTCAGGCATTTAGTCGATTAGATCGGCGTTGGATCGAGGTTCGCGCAGGCTAAAAACTTGTGCGAAAGGAGACATAAATGCCGAGCTGCGGTTCCAGTTTCTTCTGCATGTTTCTATCGCTTTTTTTCTTCTAATGAAGCGAGGTCTTCATAGATATGATCTAACGGTGGTAGAGTAATTCTCACAAGGTTCTCAGGAGATTACGCACCTGCCACCCCCCAGGCAGGCCAGACAATCACTTGTCTTGTGGTTGCTTCCGGCCTTACGAGCGCTGGTCACACTTGCCTGTGTACCATCTGGTCTGCCCGGCGCGATTCAGAGTCCGGCCCGTCAGTTAGTACCCAACGAACAACTTGCCCGAAATTTGGATCAGGCAATTGCTGACGCGAAGAAGAAGGATGACACCGGCCAATTTCTGGCGGCCATCGACATCGATCGGCGCGCGCAATACACCGCCCATCGCATAGGGGATTTCGAGCGCGAAGCCAGGGCTTCTTTAGGCGTTTGCTATTCCGAAGTAATGTTGGACCGGTTCCGCGAAGCAACGGGCGTTTGCTTGAGCACCTATGAAGTTGCAATGCGAGCCGGTAACAGAAGTTTGGCCGGCGCAGCGGGCAATAACCTCACGAACATCTATCGCGGCCTGGGCGAGTACGCTCTTGCGGAAAAAGAAAGCCGTGAAGCGATGCGGCTGCTACAGGATAGTCCCAAGAAGGACTGGGTTGCTTTGAACTTCATGTATCTGGCGGATCTCTCCATCGAGCAAGGCAGGTTCGCGGAGGGAATCGCTTTTTCCGATCATGGCATTCGTGTGGCGAAGGAAGCCAAGTTACTGGAATGGGAGACGGTTCTGTGGGATGTCCGCGGCTTTGCTTTTATGAACGCCGGTCAACTCTCGGAGGCCGGTGGGGCGCTACAACAAGCGCAAGCTATCGGATTCAACGGAAAAGAGAATCCGTGGATGTCCGTCATCTTAGGGCACCGCTCGGAACTGGAGTTCAAAAAGGGCAATTATTCCGAAGCGTTGCGGCTGAACGATTTGGCGTTCACCTCCCCCAGCCGGTATTTCCACCGCGTTCCCGCGTACTATTTTGTCCATGTCCGAGGCCAGATTCTGGAGGCGCTGAATCGCAAGAGCGCTGCGCTGGCGGAATTCCGGCGGGCTATGGATCTGGCGAACTCATGGCGTGAATCGGCCCCTCCAGGAGACAGCACCAACACTCAGACCGTCGTCTATCTCAACGAGGTATACGCGGATTACGCGCAACTTGCGGCGCAAATGGCGATCGAGCGCCACGATCCCGAGCTTTCGCGCCAGGCATTGGAAGCTCTGGCGCAAAATAGGGCGGCGAGCTTGTGGGAGCAGTTGGCAGCGTCGTTGGTAAGCGACCCACGTTTCAGCGACCGCTATTTCGAATTGCTTTCCGAGCTGAAGACGGCGCAAGCAAGCGTCACGTTAGGGCAGAATTCCCCTCAGGACACAGCCAAACTTCACTCTATTCGACTAGAATTAGGTGAGCTCGAAGATCAATCTCTCAGTCTTTCCACAAAAAAAGAGAACTATCGTTTCCAGAATTCACTTAAGGATATTCAAGCCCGGCTACACCGGAGTGAACTGCTGCTCAGTTTTTGCCTGGGTAAAACGAAATCCTTTTTATGGGCTGTCACTGTGGATGATGTAGAGTTGTATGAGCTGCCAAAACAAGCCGAGATCGTGCAGCGCGCCAAGCGTTATTCTCAGGCGCTGCAAAATGGACACGGCGATGACTCCGCGGGGAACGACCTGAGCCACGCTTTGTTCGGCCCCTTAGGCGGAAAGTTCTGGCAGAAGCGCGACTGGCTCATCACCGAAGATGGAGCCTCGGCCGGTCAAATTCCCTATGCGGCGCTACCAGATGTGAGCATTTCCGGACATCGCGAGCCGCTCATCGCCCACCACAGCTTGCGCATACTTCCCAGTGAGCTTTTGCTGCTGCTCCCGGACACAGCGCGGCCCGCGCAGCGGTTTTTGGGGGTTGCGGATCCTATATACAATTTGGCGGATACGCGGCGGGCATCTGACGTTCATTTCGTGCATGCCTCCGACACCCCAGGCGCGGCCGGGCTGGGCCGGCTGGTTGGCAGCGATCGGGAAATCAAGGCAGCGGCCAAATTAAGCGGCATGCCGGAACAACAAATTCTGTCGGGTTCCGAGGCAAACGGCGCGGCATTAAAGAACGCGCTTCAGAAAACTCCTGAATTGCTGCATTTCGCGGTTCATGTCGTCAGTCCCGACGGTAAGCCGCAGGAAGCAGCGCTGGCCTTGAGTCTGACGAGCCACAATATGCCTGAACTGCTGACGCGAGAAGCGGTGGCGGCATACCGCGTGCCAGGAAGTCTGGTGATTCTAAGCGGTTGCGCCTCCGGTCAAGGCAAGGCGCTTCCGAGTGCCGGGCTGATCGGCTTAAGCCGCGCCTGGCTGCTGGCCGGAGCCTCGGCCGTCGTGGTCAGCTCCTGGCCTATTCCGGACGATTCCGGCGAGTTCTTTTCCGCTTTTTACCTTCATCTTCACAAAACGGTTGCCGGTTCGCTTGCCCAGCGAGCGGCAATCGCATTACAGGAAGCACAGCTCGACATGCAGCATAGCAGCGGGTATCGCAATTCGCCCTCGTTTTGGGCTGCATATTCCATCTTTTCCAAGGAGTGACTTTGTCTATGACGGCAACTCCCCCGAAGCCGCAAACGGCGCCGGCCGCAGATGACAATCAACCGACGGATGATGCCAGAGAAAAGGCCGCCAAAACTTCGCTCTCGCCGATAGAGTGGAGCGTTCTCGTCGATCAAATTAAGGCCGGAGAAGATTCCGGCATGGAGCAACTGTACAAGCTGTTCAGCCGCGGAATCCGCTATTATCTGTGCCGGCAATTGGGTCCGCAGGAGTTAGAGGACAAGGTGCACGATACGTTCTTGATTGTGGTGAACGCAATCAAGCGCGGCGATCTGCGGGAACCGGAACGCCTGATGGGTTTTGTCAGAACCGTTGTTCGCAGGCAAGTAGCGGCCTATATAGAACACGCCGTGCACACGCGGCGTGAACAGGCCGACCTCGAAACTGGAGTGTCGGTGGCGGACCGTAAGGAAAACCCCGAGCAGGAAGCGATGATCCGGCAGAAAGCGGACCTGATGAAAAGCGCTCTTTCTGCGCTTTCGCAGCGGGACCGCGATATTCTGGTCCGTTTTTATTTGCAAGAGCAGCCGCAAGAGCAGATTTGCCGGGAAATGGCGTTAACCGAAACGCAGTTTCGATTGTTAAAATCACGCGCCAAAGCTAAATTCGGCGAAATTGGTAGGAAGAAACTGGCCTCCAGCGGAATTTTCTCAGTTTTTTTGAGAGCACACGCGGGTTAACAACACCTTCATAATAAAGGAGCGGGCTTTTAATTAGTCCGTGAGTTTTTATGACTTGTTCGTATCTCGATCATCCATCGGAGGAAGCGCTGGAGCGTTTCCTCTTGCACCATGCTCAGGAAGACGAACTGGAAAGAGTGGAAACTCACATCCTCTCGTGCGACGCCTGCGTCGCGCGTCTGGAGGAACTCGAAATCCAGTTGGCGGCTGCCAAGCTTGCCCTTCGTGAGGTCTCGCAGGAACGAAAGCCGGCGATGGCAAAGGAGAGGCGGTTGCGGAACAATTGGTTTACGTTCCGTACTCTGTCCTGGGCCGGCGCTGTGGCCGCGCTGGCAGTCACGGTAACGGTGGCGCCGCGCTTTGTCTCACGAACGCCCGCTGCTGTCGACGTGAACTTATCGGCTACCAGAGGGTCCGGGGCTGAGGCAGTGCCGCTCGGCCGCGCGTTGCACCTGCATTTGAATGCGCCGGACATCGCCAACGGACCGGTTCAAGTGGTGATGGTTGACGCCAACGGGTCAGAGATATGGAAGGGCCCGGCGAAAGCCCAGGACGACCACGTGGACGTCACCGTTCCTCGACTCGATCAGCCGGGAGGCCATTTCCTTCGGCTGTATTCGATGAGCACGGATCACACGCCCGGCGATCTGCTGCGCGAGTTCCCGTTCGACGTAAAATAGTCGCTAAAAAATGCGCCGGTGTAGGCGCTCGATGGTGAATCTGGCTGTTTCAGCGACAGCCATCACAGCCATTACGCCAGCCTGCACCGGGTCTGTTACGACAAGATCGCAGGCGTCAGGAACGCTGCCGGCCATGTTGAGGCTGATTACCAGCAGCCCCTCGTTGCGTACCTCGCGAACGGCGGTTTCGATTTCGCCTCCCATGAGAGCTCCCGCCAGCACTAGTGCCCTGACCCGCGAAAGCCGCTGCACGGCCCGCACGGCGGCCGCCAGCGTATGTTCGCCGACCAGCGGGATGGTGTCTATCGAAATATGCTCGCCGCGGATGTTATGCCGGTCCGCCTCAGAGATGGCCCCGAGGGCAACTTGTCCAACTTGGGCGCCGCCTCCCATAATGATGATCCGCTTACCGTAGATTTTTTGCAGAGACTCGACTCGCGCGACCGAGCGAACTACTTCGAGGCGGTCGAGGTCTTCAATCAAGCTCTCGGGCGATCCCGGGAGATCCAGTTCGAAATATGTTCGGGTTTGGACCGGCTGATCTTCCACGATCGAGACTGAACGGATGTCTCCGCTGTGCCGGAAGATCACGCCTGTGACCTGATGCATCACTCCGGGCGCACTGGCGGTGGTTAGGACTAAACCCAGCTTCCCGGTGGCGGCCCCACTCAGACGGTCACCTCATATTTTTTGAGCAGTTCGCTCCAAACGCCCCGCGCCTTCAGCAGCACCTCGATCACCTCGCGTACGGCCCCAGCTCCACCCGGGGCTTCCGTTACTGCCGAGGCGGAGTGTTTCACCTCGTTGCGGGCGTTGGCCGTCGCAAACGACAGGCCGACGCGGCGCATAATGACCACGTCCGTCAAATCGTCGCCGATGTAGGCGACTTGCTCCTTGTCGACCTTGGCTTCCGCCATGATCTGTTCGAACAGAGGAATCTTTTCGATGTGTCCCTGAAAGACCCACGTCATATCGACTTGCCGCGCCCGTTCCGCAGTGGCCGGAGAGTCGCGGCCGCTGATGACGCCGGTCTTTACGTCGTACCACTTGAGCCAGCGCAGCGCGATTCCATCCTGTGAGTCGAAGCCTTTGGTTTCGGTGATCTTACCCTGGGCATCCGGCACAAAGTGAAGTTTGCCGTCGGTGAGGACGCCGTCGACATCCATAAGCAATACTTTGATACCGGCGGCGAGATGGTTCAGCTTGGGTTCGTTCAGAGGCGGGTTGATATGCATGCGGGGCGGGAAGCTAGCAAAGACCTAAAATGTAGAGATTGGATGACAATTTAGCCGCTCGGGTGGGCCGAATCATCCCTCGTTATAACATGCTGTCGGCCGGTGATCAGGCCGGGGTGGCGGTATCGGGGGGAGCGGATTCGGTAGTGCTCTTGCATGTTCTGCACCGGCTCGCTCCCGAGTTGGGCGTTCGGCTGAAAGTCCTGCATTGCAACCACGCATTAAGAGGACAGGAGTCGGACGAGGATGAAGCATTCGTACGCGAGCTCGCCCGCTCCTTGGAACTCGAGTGCGTGGTCGATCGTGCGCCGCTTCCCGAGGGCAACGTGGAAGAGAAGGCGCGGTTGGCGCGAAAGGCGTTTTTCCGGCGCTGTCTTGCGGAGCATGGCTTGGCGAGAGTAGCGCTTGGGCATACACGCAGCGATCAGGCGGAGACCGTGCTCTTCCGGCTGCTCCGGGGGGCCGGATTGGCGGGGCTGTGCGGCATGCGCATGACCGGCAAGGATGGACTCATTCGTCCGCTGCTTACCGTTAGCCGGAGTGAGGTCCGGTCGTGGGCGACCGCCGAAGGCCTGCGCTGGCGCGAGGATTCCTCGAACGCGAGCCTCGAATTTGCCCGCAACCGTTTGCGAAACGAAGCCATTCCGGCGCTTGCGTCCCATTTCAACTCGAATCTGGAGGGGGTGCTGGTGGGCATGGCGGAACTGGCGCAAGACGAAGAGGCCTACTGGAATCAACAGATTGAACCGATTTACCTCGAAATTGCCAAACGAACTGAGTTGGGTTCGATTTTGCAAACGGAAGCGCTTAGTACATTCCATGTAGCTGTCCAGAGGCGGCTGATCCGGCGGGCGCTTCTCGACGTGCGAGGCGATCTCCGGTCGATCGATATAGAGCACGTCGCGGCCATCCTGCGGATCTGCAGCAGCAGCCACGGTCACGATCGTGTTGTGGTTCCCGGGGTCGACGCCCTGCGCTCCTTTGGGAGCCTGCTGCTAACTCAGCCGGGTCGGTTGCAAGACTCGCCGCGGCACTATCGCGTGACCCTGAATTACGGCGAGCCCTGCGAGCTGCCTTTTCGGGCTGGGTGGATCTGTGCCGATCGAGTCTCACGTGACGCGCTAAACTGTGCTAATTTCAAGGAAGATCGGGAGTTGCGGGTTGAAGTTGCGGATCTAGACGGGGGACTTTTGGACAGGCAAGACGGTGGGCTTGCTTCGCTGTCCGTGCGCAACTGGCAGCCCGGGGACCAAATACAACGTCCTGGCCATGGTCGACCGGAGAAGGTCAAGACGCTTTTTCAGGAAGGAAGAGTTTTGTTATGGGAACGTCGTCATTGGCCGGTGCTAGCGGCTGGCGATGAGATTGTATGGGTACGAAAGTTCGGGCCGGGAGCAAGATTTGCAGCTTCCGCCGGCACTACCCAGTTGGTACGTATTACCTACCGGGAATCCGGTGGATGAATCGAAAGCGACTCAATTGACGTCTGTGTATATGAGGTTGGAGCGGGCGCTTGCGCCTGGCCGGCGCGAAGTGATCCGGCGGAAGGTGAGTTCATGAGTTCAAATATAAAGACCGCGGTTTTCTGGGTTGTGATCATCTGCGCGGTCGTTCTGGTGTATATGGCCGTGAAGACCGGCCGGGGCGCGACACCGCAGAATCTGAATGCCTCGCAGTTCGTGACTGCCATTCAGGACGGCAAGATCAAGGACGCGAACATCACCGGCACCGATGTTCAAGGAACCCTGAGCGATGGCCGGCCTTTTCACACGGTAATTCCTCCGAACTATCCCGACATTTACAAGTTGATGCAGGAGAAAAACATCAACTACAGTTGGAAAGATTCAACGGGCAGCGGATGGATTGGAATGCTGCTGAATGCGGTACCGATTTTGATTCTGCTGGGCTTGTGGATCTTCATGATGCGTCAGATGCAGAGCGGCGGGAACAAGGCCCTTAGCTTCGGCAAGAGCCGGGCGCGCCTGCACTCTTCGCAGCAGAAGAAGGTCACGTTCAAAGACGTGGCCGGCGTGGAAGAAGCGAAAGAGGAACTACAGGAAATTATTGAGTTTCTGCGCGAGCCGCAGAAATTCCAGAAGCTTGGCGGACGGATTCCGAAAGGCGTTCTGCTGATTGGGCCTCCCGGAACGGGCAAGACGCTGCTGGCGCGGGCCATCGCCGGCGAAGCAAGCGTGCCGTTCTTCTCGATTTCCGGTTCTGACTTCGTCGAGATGTTCGTCGGTGTCGGCGCAAGCCGCGTGCGCGATCTGTTCGAGCAGGGTAAGAAGAACGCGCCCTGCATTATCTTCATCGATGAGATCGACGCAGTGGGACGTCACAGAGGAGCTGGGCTGGGCGGCGGCCACGATGAGCGCGAGCAGACGCTCAATCAACTGCTGGTTGAAATGGACGGGTTCGAATCGAACGAAGGCGTGATTCTTGTCGCGGCGACGAACCGTCCCGACGTTCTCGACCCGGCATTGCTGCGGCCGGGCCGTTTCGATCGCCGCGTGGTGGTCGATCGTCCCGACGTACGAGGGCGTGAGAACATCCTGAAGGTTCACACCAAGAAAACGCCTCTCTCGGACGATATCGATCTGTCCGTCATTGCGCGAGGAACGCCTGGGTTCGCGGGCGCGGACCTGGCGAACCTGGTGAACGAAGCGGCACTGATTGCCGCGCGCCAGAACCGCAAGGTGGTGACGCAGTTCGATTTCGAACTAGCCAAAGACAAAGTCGTGATGGGCGTGGAGCGCAAGAGCATGATCATCAGCGACAAAGAGAAACGCATGACGGCGATTCACGAAGCCGGTCACGCCATCGTCGCGTCGCTCTTGGAGCATGCCGATCCGCTGCACAAGGTCACTATTATTCCGCGCGGAATGGCGCTTGGGCTCACCATGCAACTGCCGCTGGACGACAAGCTGTCGCACGATAAGAACTATCTCGAGGCGCGGCTCGCCATACTGATGGCTGGGCGTATCGCGGAAGAAATTTTCCTGAACCAAATGACTACAGGCGCGGGAAATGACATCGAGCGCGCCACCGAAATGGCTCACAAGATGGTCTGCGAGTGGGGCATGAGCGAACTCGGGCCCCTGAGCTTCGGCAAGAAGGACGAGCAGATCTTCCTAGGCCGCGAGATTGCACAACATCGCGATTACAGTGAGGCGACCGCGATCAGGATCGACGAACAGGTTCGCAAGCTGGTGGAAGACGGGTACAAGCAGGCCAGACAGATCATCATGGACCGGCGCGATGCGCTAGAGCGGATCGCCGAAGCGCTGCTGGAGCGTGAAGTTCTGGACGGCGCAGAGGTGCTAGACCTGATCAATGGCAAGACGCTGCCGAAGCTGGCAAGCACTTCCAAACCCACCACGACGCCACCCGACGGAGGCACGGTGATTGCGCCCCACCCGCCCAGCCCGCTTCCCGGGATGATTGGCGGCGAGAGTCCTCAACCGGCATAGTTTGAGGCCGCCGGCTGGACCACCAGCCGGCGCCACCGTCCATTCTTATTCCGCGATACGAAGCGGGGCTTCTAACCGGAAAGTGAGAACTGTCTCGGACGGTATCTTCACCTGCTGACCGTGGGTGAAGATGGCGCTCCCAAAACCGGCGCCCCCGCCGGCGGCAGATCCGATCGCAGCTCCTTTTCCTCCTCCCGCAATCGCTCCGATAATTGCGCCGGCGGCAGCCCCGACGCCGGTTCGAACAGCGGTTCCCTTCCCCCTTCCTTTGCCGGTCTCTTCATACACGCTGCTGTCCACCGGATAGCTGCGGCCATGATATTCGAGCCTCGAAAGCCGCACTTCCAACTCGCTGTTTCCTCTAATTCGGCCGGCGCCTTTGGCGTCCGCGAGCAGTACCGAAACAGGTGACCCTGCTCGAACGATCACACGTCCATGGGAAACCAGCGGCGCATAGAGCGAAGCACGAAAGACTTGCCCCGTCCTGTCGTGGGCAGAGTTAATCGAATCGATCATGCGCACGGATACGCGCTCTCCCGCGGGTACCGTGACGAATGCCGGCTCCGGAGGTGGCGGGGCCGCTGACGTCGGCGAGGCGGACGGGGGCTGCGGCTGAGGCGGTGGAGCGCTTGGGGAGCCGGCGGCTTGAGAGGGCGCGACGGGATTCCCCTGGATCGGCGGCTGGTTGGCGGCGAGCGATGGGTTCACTTTCATCTGATCGTTGACTTTGCTCACCCCTGGCGTGGCATTGGCGATCTTCATGGCCTCCAACTCGACATCGGAGCTCGGCACGTCACCGCTGAGCGATACTACGCCGTTGGCGGCTGTCACGCTCACGTTGGAGGGCTTGGTGATCGGATCTCCGTAAAGTTTGGCCTGGACGTCGGTAACAAGCGCCTGATCGCTGACGGTCTTCTTACCGCAACCTGCCGTAAAAATGGCCAGCAAAGCGGTTGTAAGCAGTACGGTTGGCAGCTTATACATATCTCCTCAAGAGTCCTACAGTATTGTTCGGCTCTGGCGAGCCGTGTCTTCATACAGCAAGGCGTCGGAAACCCGCGCCCTAATAGATTAGAGCGGCGAAAATGCTTCCGACGATACAATCAAGGTGCAGTATGGCAGAACGAAGCGCAACCGCCGATCTACACAATACGGAACAGAAAACGCCCGCGAAGCGGGAACAAGCACGGAACAGCATAGCCGAGTGGGCAGTCACGATCCTGTTGCTGTTGTTCGGAACGACGACCCTAGTGCAGGCTTTCGTGATTCCGACCGGCTCGATGGAAGACACGCTCCTGATTGGTGATCACCTGCTAGTGGACAAGCTCGCCTACTCGCCATCGGGCCCGGTGAGCAAGTACATTTTGCCCTACGAACAACCGAAGCACGGCGACATTATCGTGTTCCGGTACCCGGGCGACATTTCGCAGACCTTTGTGAAGCGGGTGATCGGCATTCCGGGGGACCACCTCAAGATGATCAATAAGATCGTGTACCGGAACGGTGTGAGATTAAACGAGCCCTACGTGTATAACAAACTTCCATACGAGCCGACACGCGACAATTTTCCGGGTGATCCGACGCCCTTCGCTGAAGGTCTGCAGGCGCAATTACAACGCGACATGCTGGACAATCACGTCGTGAACGGCGAAGTGGTCGTCCCCGCCAACAGCTACTTCGCGATGGGGGATAATCGCGACAATTCGCTCGACAGCCGCTACTGGGGATTTGTCCCCAGGGACAATATTATCGGCAAGCCGTTAATCATCTATTGGTCGTACCGAGCGTCGACCGAGGATCTGGCGGGATCGACTGTGAATTCACTGCTCAGCCATTTTGTCGATTTGGGAGAGCACTTCTTCACTCGAACGCGCTGGGACCGGACGTTTCGGGTGATCCGTGGATTTCCGGACTCGCGACTGGGGAATCAACCTTTGCCACCGAATCCGGGTAGCCCGAATCCATAAGGTCGGCGCCGGTCGTTTCTTTGTCTTCCATCAATTGTTGAGATATGGCGAACAACCGGTACGCCCTGATTATGGCCGGCGGGCGCGGCACTCGCTTCTGGCCGCGTAGCCGTAAGCGGAATGCAAAACAGGTTCTGCGCTTCTTTGGCGAACGCACACTGATCCAACAGGCGATTGACCGGCTGAAGGGCGTGGTACCTCCGGAAAACCTTTGGATTATCACCAACGAGTTTCTGCAGCAGGAGATTCGGAAGCAACTTCCTGAAGTTCCCAAGCAGCAAATCATCGCCGAGCCCTCGCAACGCAACACGGCGCCCTGCATTGCGTTGGCGGCGCACGTCCTTGCGCAAGCAGACCCGGAGGCGATCATGGGAGTGTTTCCGGCGGATCATTTGATTCTGAAGGAGTCCCGCTTCCGAGCTTTCGTCAAGGCGGCATTCAAAGCAGCGGAAGAGCACAGCATTGTTGTGCTCGGGGTTCAGCCTCGCTGGCCGGAGACAGGGTACGGCTATATCGAATTTCCGAAAGGCGTGCACCCCGGCAAGATGGAGCCGCTTCCCGTCACGAGCTTCCGTGAGAAACCGGACGCCAAGACGGCGAAGCGCTTTGTCGAACGGGGCAATTTCTTCTGGAACGCCGGCATGTTCTTCTGGCGGGCTGCGACCGTGTTGGAGTTGATGCGGCATCACCAACCGAAAACCGCGACTCTTCTGGCCGGCCTGCCGTCTTTTGGAAACCGGCAATTCGCAACCAAACTGGGGGAAGCCTATCCGCTTTGCGAGAGCATTTCAGTGGACTACGCCATCATCGAAAAAGCGGAAGGGGTGGCGGGCATCGCGCTCGACGACATTGGTTGGAATGACGTGGGCAGTTGGGAAGCGGTTTACGACTTGGCGGAAAAAGACGCGGATGCCAATGCATCGCGCGGCGCGCTGGTGAGCGAAGCTAGCCACGGGAACTATGTCGACGCCGACAAGCTGGTTGCTCTCGTCGGGGTGGAGAATCTGGTGGTGGTGGATACACCGGATGCGCTACTGGTGGGGCACCGCGGCAGGGCGCAGGATGTAAGTAAGATCGTCAAGGCGCTAGAGGCCAGGCGGCAGGATCAGTTGCTCTGAGGCGCAGCGGAGCTATTCTGTTATTTATGCAAGGGTGGGGCGCGGCGGCTTTGCTGTGTGTCCTATTTGCCGTGTCGACGCAATGCGGGCGGAAGGCGATGGATCTCGAGGTAACGGAACAGTCTAACGGCAAGGAGATTACTTTGACTGTTGGGCAAGAATTTCGGCTTTCTTTGCCGGAGAACCCAACTACGGGGTACGGTTGGCAGTTAGTCAGGACGGGCGAACCTGAGTGTGCACTTATTCGCGATTCCTTTCAGGCCAGCTCGCATCACGTAGGAGCACCGGGCGTGCACGAATGGCTATTTCGCGCAGAGTCAGCGGGGCGAGTTAGCGTCGAGATGCGGCTGGCCAGAAAATGGGAGCGAGATAGCGCTACGCGGTCTTTCCTGCTGCTTTTGCGTGTAACTTAGAGCCCGCTTCAGTCACTGCGCGGATGGTCCAGAAGTCGTCGGCGAGATTCTGATCCGTCAGGTAAGAATATGGTATATAGCCGTATCCCTTATCTCCCCAACCGGTACCCCACGAGTTGCGAAATTTGAATAACCTGGTTTTGTCGTCGTATCCGACCGCAAGAATGGCGTGGCCGCCGATGCTCTTCTCCTGATTGCTAGGCATGGGCACGATCCCTGTTTTTGCAACATCGTCAGTCATCATGCTTTGGTATACGGTAATTCCAAATACAAAAGGGAAGCCCTCCGCGAGACAGCCCTTCATCGTGTTTTGATCCTGAATCAGGCGCTGGTAGGTGACGGCAGTGTACTTTTTGGCGTCGGCGAAGCAGCTTTGAGGCGGTTTTTGGCTGAACTTTTGAATGTCGTAAGGCCATTCGGATTCCGGGCAGACGCCTTTACTAGCCACGACCTTGATTCCGTCCCGTATTTGGGCGCCGCTATCTTCTTTCACAGTGCCTTCTATGACGCGCTCTCCGTAATAGATAAAGAGACGTGAAGGGTTCGAAACGTTAGGCTCCTTTTGCTTCATTTCGTCGAACTGAAAGGCCGCCGCGATGGCATTGGCAGTGCAACTTCCAAGTTGCAGTTGATCGTAAACGGGCGGGCAACTCGCGCTCAGATCCGCCGATGGAGGAATGTTATGCATGATCGGCGTGGGAGCTGCGTACATGAAATCTCGATGATCGGGTAAGTCCGGGATCCACCCGAGACGGGGCTGGTTCTGAGCCATAGGGTCTCCTGTTGAGCTTTTTAGAATCGCGCTCCTAGTGCAGCGCGATTTTCATGTGCTTGTGCAACTAGAGGGCCGGAAAACGAATGCGCGAAGTGGTCCATTTTTGAACGAAATTGGCGGAATGACGGCGCTGTTTCCTATCCGAGTGGATAATGACGCTGAGATTGCGAGTACCCGTTACGGGCGATTTCGGGTAGACGGGAAACTACTACTGCTCAGCCAGGGCTCGCATAGGCTCTATGCGCGCCGCGCGGTACGCCGGCAACAGACAAGCAACCAGAGCCACGGCAGCAATGACGCTCGCCACGCCAGCAAGGATGGCGACGTCGAAAGATGGCACTTGGAAGAGAACCGTTTTCATAGCGTTGCCTGTGAGCCATGCTCCGGCCATGCCGAGCGCCGCGCCGATAAGCAGCAAGCGCAGGGAGAGCGAGAGAAACTGCCGACGAATCTGCTCAGGGCGCGCGCCCAAAGCCATGCGCACCGCGATTTCACGGCGGCGCTGGGTGACGGCGTACGTCAGGACCCCATACGTGCCGATGGCGGTGAGCAACAGAGCGATGGCGGAGAAGAGAGCGGCGAGCAGGGCCGGCGAGCGGCGAGCGACCAGGCTATCGGAAATGCGGGTGTCCATGGAGCGAAGCTCGTTGACCGGTAACTCCGGATCGATTTGCCGGACAACTCTGCGCAAGGCGAGCGCGATAGCTTTCGGTTGCCCCGCTGCGCGGGCCGCCACGAAAATGTTGTAATCGGGGCGATAGATAAATGGATAGTAGACGGCGCCTTGACCGGTGTTCTCGGTAAGGCTGTATTGTTTGGCGCTGCCGACAACGCCGACGACCGTAAATGCCTCCGTCTCCTTGCCCTCTTCGGAACCTTGGAACAGCTGTTGACCGATGGCGCTGCCGTTCGGCCAGTAGTAACGGGCGAAATCCTCATCCACTACGCAGACGCGTTGGGAACGGCGCGAATCGGCAGCGGTGAGGAATCGGCCCGCGCGCAAGGTGAAGCCGAGGGCGCGAAAGTAATCGCCTGCGACGCCGAAGGAATAGTGACCACGAGGCGATTCTCCGGGGCGCAAAGCACGGCCTTTTACTTTCGCCGCGCTTTTGCCGTTGTTGCCGCTGAACGGCAGGTTCGTCACAACGCCGGCCGCGACAAAGCCGGATTGACCACTAAGTTGGTCTACTAATCTTTCGGTGAAGGTCAGACCGGCGAAAGCGGTAGGATACTTATTCCCGACTAGCGAGAGTTGACCGGTGAGAACGTGGGCGGGCCGGAAACCGGGCGAGATCGCCAGGGCGCGTTTCAAACTGATGCCGAGCAAACCGGCTCCGGTCAATAAGACGAATGCCAGCGCGATCTGCGCGACGATGAAGCCGTAGCGGAGAGTTTGGGCATGATGGCCGGCAGTTCCACCGCGCGTTTCGGATTGTAGAGCGTCACCTGGATCGCGGCGAAGGTGGAACCAGGCAATGGGCGCGGCGAGAAACATGCCGAGGGCGACTGCGGCGGCCAGGCCGGCGAGCGCTACGCGAACATCGAAGTGAATGTGAGCGCCCAATGGTAAACGATCGGCGCCCAAGGCGGACAGCAAGCGGATCCCGCCGGCCGCTACCATCAGACCGAAGACCCCTCCTAACAAAGTGAGGAAGGTGGTCTCGACAAGCACTTCACCGACAATATGGACCCGGCTCGCGCCGAGGGCTTGCCGTACCGCAAGTTCTTTCCTCCTGCTGTTCCCACGGATGAGAAGGAGATTCAAAAGGTTGACTCCGCCGACGAGCAGAAGAACGAAAACACCCGCTTGCAGCAACAGGAGGGTGGGGCGGATGGATGCGACATGATCGGCATGAAGAGGTGCGACAAGAGAACGAAAGCCGGCATCGGCCATCATTTTGGCCTGAGGATCATCCGCTTCGAGAGTGTTATTTTGTGCGTCGATCTGCGCCTGACCCTGCTGGAGCGTTGCACCGGCGCTTAGCCGGGCGATCATTTGGATCACATTGCCCCCGGAATGGCGCTCCCGCGGCGCACGGTCTTCAGGTCTGGAGGAAAGCGGTGTGTAGAGTCGCGCCTCGGACGAGAGAAAGCGGAATCCCACAGGCAACACTCCGATGACGCTTACAGCAACGCTGTCCACGCGAAAGGTGCGGCCGATGACGCGCGGATCGGAGTTAAACTGCTCGCGCCAGTAAGCATCGCTGAGAATCACTACGTTGTTTGTCTGGTAATTTGTTTCCGCTTCGGTAAAGGCGCGGCCCAAGACAGGACCAAGCCCCACCGTAGTGAAGAAATCAGGAGAGACTTGCATGATCTGCTCTCGTGTAGTAGAGCCGGAGCCACCGACGATGGCCGTTCCGTAGCGATAGATGGACAACGAGCTGAACGCGGGAATGTGGCCGCGCCGCTCATAGTAGTTGGTGAGCGAAGATCCATCGCGGTCAACGCCCGCCTTGGGATAGGTATTGAAAATGGTGACGAGCCGATCAGCGCGAGGAAACGGCAGGGGACGAAGCAGGATGGAATCGATCACCGCAAAAATCGCCAGGTTAGCGCCGAGGCAGAGGGCGAGGGTGAAGAGAGCAGTGACGGTGAATCCAGGGGTCTTTCGCAACCCGCGGGCGGCGTGGCGGAGGGCTCTGTCGAGCTGATCGACCAGGTGAAGGCCGCGCGCTTGACGGCAATCTTCCTTGATGCTGTTGAAACCGCCAAGTTCAATCCGGGCGCGACGCTCCGCTTCATCTGGCCGCAGACCGGAATGTATCAGGTCCTCCGTATATTGTTCGATGTGGAAGCGTAGCTCGTCGCTCATACCTTCCTCGAAATGACGGCGATGAGCGAGCACACGGAATGCGGAGCGCAGGCGCTTCAGCATTTCAAACCTCCTCCGAAGTGGTATTCAAGGCGGCGGCAATTGCCGAGGCGAGTCTGTTCCAGCCGGCGGTCTCCTCGCGTAGGCGACGGCGTCCCGCGGCAGTTAGGGTGTAGTACTTGGCCCTGCGATTGTTGTCGCTCTGACCCCATTCGGCGGCGATGAGATCCTGGTGCTCCAGGCGATAGAGCGCAGGGTATAGAGACCCTTGCGGAATTTCGAGTGCATCGCCGGAGATTTGCCGGATGCGCAACAGGACACCGTAGCCGTGGAGCGGTTTCAAAGAAACGGCTTTCAGGATCAGCATGTCGAGCGTGCCGGGCAATAGTTCCGCAGTTTTACCCATTGTGTAGGTTGGTCTCCCAGGTTCTCTAGGAGTGTACGACAATCTTTCCTAGCTTGACAAGGGGAACGGCGGTTTCGGCAGCACTAATAAGTTCGGATCGAAATACGTAACCTCGCTTCTGCATCAGGCGTAGCGTTTCATCACTGATATAAGTTCCGTGCTAAATCGATGTGCAGCCAGCAAGAACAGAGGCGCGGATGCCCGAATCGCCTATGGCGTGAACGTCGCTGACGGTTCCTGCATCAATCACCAGTTTTGAGCAAGCAAGCATGGCAACGACAGGGCTAACAGGAGGAATGGCCGCATTGCATTCATCGTATTAAGTAGTGATGAGAGCGCGGGCAGTTCTTCGCCGCCGATGCGCGGACATTAGCGAGCGTAATTATTACCTACCGTACCAAACGTGCTACGCTGATTTTTCGGCAGCAGACCGCAAGAAGGTGATCCATGCCTGTTGGGAGGTGCGGTGATGACTGACCTTCTCAATGGTAAGCCTGACGTTCTGCCGAAAGGTCTCTTACGCACAGTGCGCGTTTCTCAGTCTCGCATGATGACAGAGATAGCCGTGTTCGACGTGTATCTCGATGAAAGTGGTCGTTCATAGCGATCGGCTGCTAGTGGTCGCTGGATACGTTGCCGACACCCGTTAAGTGGGCCGATTTCTCGGATCGATGGACGAACTTCTGATCGAACACGATCTCAAGTGGTTCCATATGGCCGATTTTCTAAATGGGAAATCCCGCGCCTTCGACATCTGTCCGCAAGACAAAAGCGGGACTTGTTCGGCAAACTCATACACCTCGATCAAAGCGACGGCGCTTTTCGGGGTCGTCACCGTGTGTAAGCCCCACGAATACGAACTTCACACCACGCCTGATTTTCGGAGCAATCATTCTCTCTGCCTATACCTTCTGCGTCTCGTTCTGCGCCGAAACCGCGATTCACCGCCTGAATGCTCCAGGACAGGAGACTGAAAGGCTCGGCATCTTTTTAGAACAAAAGCACCAAGACTGCCACGCCAACTTCGCAGATTCTTACAAACACTCTTGGACTTAAAAGCCCAGACCAATCCATTGCCGCAAACTGATGCGATAAGTGGCTCTCGGTTCGTGGCTCCTTCCGGTGGTTCACACCGGAAATCCTGATCCACTGAGGCAGCGCGGTGTGAAGATCTCTGACCGTTGCGGCCAGCACTAAGGACATCACTGCCAAGCACGCTTCAGTCTGCTGACATCTTTGCTTACTGTGTCCATGCCCAGGCCACGTCGCGGGAAGAAAGCACAAACTTGCACCTCGGCTATGATGAGCATCGCCGAAGCGGTTCCCAGCTACGCCACATTCTGCACTCCCGAACTGATCTCTGACATGGTTGACATAACGCAAGAAAGATCAGCAACGACGAGCGCGAGACCAGCGCTATATCGAAGCCGTGAACGCTGAAATTCGGGCGTCTGACTTACAGGCCGAAATCGTGCAGTATCAGGGTATACGTGTTTCTGGAAGCAGGAGAAAACTGCGACGATTCGATCAACAACCGAAAGGACATCTACCCAGCCGGAGGCGAGACCCTATAATGTGCCTCATGCGAAAAGAGATGTCTTTATCCATTGCCGATCTGCGTTCGTTGTCCCTACGATGTTCAAACCAACAGTGCCGAACCGAGATTACCCTTGATCTCACGGCGCCCGCAAGGCCCCAGAGCAACGCTAGAAAGGCTTCAATTCCCGAATGCTGTCCAGCTTGCGATGCTCAATTCGACAGCCAACTTCAGTCCGCAATCGATCAAATTCGCAGCGTTTATACTACGCTCCACAAGTTTCAGAAGCAGGTGTCCTTTTCGCGTATCAGCCACACCAGAAGATCTCACGGGGTTTTGAACTTCTCGAAACATGTAAGCCCTGCAACGGCGCTTATCGTGGAGCAGTCCATAACCTTTGTGCTGCCACCGGCATCCGGCTTGACTTCTACCATGTAGCTGTTGCCGTTGCTGCATCCTATGCTCCAGAATCCGTCGTGCTCTTTATCGATTCCGTTGTAAAACGCGCGGTCTGCAATGCATCCCTCACCAACGGCCTGAGCTAGTGCGGTCTCCTGACCGCCTGCGGACAACCCCAAGAGGGTATCATTCGTCCGATTCCCTGTGCTGAGAACACTGTCCGCTGCGTGCTCAGACGTGCTGTTTTCGCCGTCATAAGCGCATCCGGCCAAAACCACGAGAGCCACAGTGACAAAGCAGCCCAGAAAGAGACACATCGCCGACCTCATCGTAAGAAATATACTACGGCGCTACGACGTAATTTGGCATGGAACACGGAAACTGGATCAGCGCCAGATTGACTGCCTATGAAGATCAACTAGCTCGGGAGAAACTGGTTTACCAAATGCACCATAAGGCTGAACAGGCAATGGCATCCATGTTCTACGCGCTAAAGGCTCGACTCCAAGAGAGATGTTGAAGCTTACAACGAAGCGTTTACCGATCACCCGGAATGCCGATGCACCTTTAAACCTACGCATGATGGCGTTGCGATCAGGCGAGCGGGAGCGCTATCCCGACAATTAAGAATTTTCGACGCCCCAGGCACGCTGATTCGCTATAGGTACCTCATCCAAACCGACAAGAGGCATGCAACTGAACTGGAACACGACCATATCGAACTGAAGGCCGATCAGGAGGGAGACATCTGTTACAAAATACAGGATCAGATGTTGGCCGACGTGGGACTCGTCTCAAAGTCAGTTCTTGATAGGCTGTTCTGCTGAAACGGGTCCCCGCCCCCTGGGTGTCCGCTTCCGCTTTGGGATTCGTCAAACCGATGTGAAATGGTTGCGGGAACTTTTACTCGTCGCCGCCATGGAAGAAGAGGCGCGCATCGTGGGAGAAAACCGCTTTGGAACGCTGTATCGTCTGGACGTCATCGTCAGGACTTCTTTTGGCTCCGCAGTTGTTCGAAGCGGTTGGATCGTACAGTTCACGGAAGGTTTCCGAGGCTAACGACCTGCCACGTCAAGAGAGCAGAGTGACTTAATGAATGGGATTGCGCTGTTAGCGCCAGTTGCGTTGATCGAGGATGTTCCCAATCAGGGCCTGACGAAAGGGCAGATCGGGACCGTCGTCGAATTGCTGCAGCGAGACGGTCATGAGGCGCTGCTGATCGAATTCTCCGATGAGACGGGACAAACGTACACGATGGCCGACCTCCAACCGTACCAGCTCCTTGCCTTGCATCGGAAGATTGAAGCGGCGTAGACACACTCCCATATTCACGAGTTACCGGCGCGTGGGATGCCGGTCGGAATAGAGGAACCAGGCTGCCGTTATAAGCGATAACCCCACCAGACTGAGAACGGCCCACAGATACATAACAGGTAAAGCGAGCGGAAGGCGGGGCGCGAACAAAGATGCGCAAAGAGAGAGGATGATAGCAGCTGCCGCGATGGCGACTTTGCGGAAAAACTGGATGACTGTGAGGGAGCGCTCGGCCAGCCGTCGTTGTTCGGTGAGCTGGGCTTTCCACCAGATGAGATGGGGCGAAGGCAGGGGTGATTCGGCTTCTAAAACAGCAAGGGTGTGCAAGCAGCTCCAGATGGACACGGTTTCGCTACAGATGACGCAGGATTGGGCGTGAGAAAGCAGGCCGCCGCGGAGCGACGCAGTGGCTAATGCGGCGGCGACCGGCTCTTCAAGGGGGCATTCGCCTGGTCTGTCGTATGGCGTCATGGCTTCACCTGCTTTTCCTGAACCGTCTGTTCTTCAGTATGCGGCGCGCTGCGCGTGGCGCGCAGAAGCATCGCGAGATTTTCACGCGCACGGGCGAGCATGGGACGTATGCTTTGCACTTTGGCGCCGACGGCCGCTGCGATTTCAGCGTGGCTGAAGCGCTCCACATAGGCGAGCCAGAGCAGCTCGCGCTGGCGAGGCTTCAACTGCTCGAGTACCCGCTGCATGTCGCGCCTGTGAACGATTTCATCGTGAGGCGAGGACTGCACCGGGTAATCGGAAAGCGGAAGGAATCGGGAGCGCACAGAGGGATCGTGGGTGAGATTGGTAGCGATGCGGAACAGATAGTTCTTGCGATGCTCGTGGTCCATCGCGGCCGGAAGCTTGGCGCCGAGGAGACGGAGATAGCTCTCCTGCAAGATGTCATCGGCCAGAGAGCGATCGGCGAGCGCGTGAAGCAAGTAGCTGCGCAGCGGGCGAGCGGTACGCGCATAGAACACACGAAAGCTCTCCTCGTCCATGCCGGAGGCTGAGTTGGCGAACTCCTGAGGCACGGTGGCAACGAGAGCCGGCATTTGCCCGGGAGTTAGAGCGCGTCTCCGCGAGAGGTCTTCAGCACGCCCCAAGAGCGACACAAGATGTAAGAAGTGGCGGCTGAGATGAGGAAGCCCACGCCGATGGCGAGAGCGCCGGAGCCGAGGACGAGAAGCGCGCGGCGAAAGTCCGGGTCATCGTCTACCTGCCGTACGAGGAGTCCTGCCACGCCCAGCAAGAAGAGAATGGCGCCGGACTGGATGGCGTAGAGAATCCTGTCGAGCGGATTTGAGTCGTAGGTGGCGGCGGATTCGAGAAAGCGGCGGCCGGGCTCGCTCTCGACGTACTTGAGCAATTCTTGATTGGCGGCGCACTTATCGAGAATTCGGGCGTGCAGGTCCGCGACATCGCGGGAGACCTGCCGGCGGCGCGAGTTGGTGGAGAAAACCCAAACATTCCAGCTAATCGTGCTTGCGACCAAGCCCACGACTGCGATTCCGGTGATATCACCGCTGTTCATGATCTGCGACTCCTCGCTTGTAATAGCGTTTACGAACGAGAGATGTTAACGGTTCAATCCGAAAGTGCCAGAGACGCCCGCGTTATACAATCTCCGGCGTGAAGACTTCGCGAACTTTGGTTGTATTTACGCGTGATGATGGGTGCGGCGGCGGTGATGGGCGGCTTCTGAGCAGGGCGCCTCCGTGGAGAAGCTGCAGCCGGGATTAGACGACCTTCTGCCGGCAGGCGCACAGGTGGAACAAGTGGCCACCGGTTTCAAGTGGACGGAGGGTCCGGTGTGGGTGAAGGCGGGCGGATTCCTTTTGTTCGCGGAGATTCCGAGCAACAGCATTCTCAAGTGGACGCCGGGTGGGCAGGTGACGACCTTCATGCATCCGAGTGGATATGAAGGATCAACTCCTTATGGAGGTCCGGAACCAGGATCGAATGGCATGACGCTCGATGCGCGCGGCCGTTTGACGGTCGCCGGACATGCACGCCGGTCGGTCTGGCGTTTAGAGCAGATGGACCAACAGAAGGAAGGGAGAAATGGCGCGATCACGGTTCTCGCCGACAGTTATCAGGGAAAGCGGCTGAACAGTCCGAACGATCTGGTGTATAAGTCGGACGGTTCGTTGTATTTCACCGATCCGCCATATGGCCTGCGGACGCAGAGCGATCAGGATCCGCAGAAGCAGTTGCGAGTGAATGGGGTGTACCGGTTGGCGGGCGCGCTGCAACATGCAGCGGGCGCGCCTCCGGACCCGGCGAAATTGCAACTCATCGTTTCCGATTTGCCGCGGCCAAACGGAATTGCGTTTTCGCCGGATGAAAAGTTTCTGTATGTCGACAACTCCGAGCCGAAGAAGATTTGGATGCGCTACCCCGTGAAAGCTGATGGGACCCTGGGTTCGGGAAGCCTTTTCTGCGATGCGACTTCCGACCAAGCGCCGGGAGCGCCGGACGGCATGAAAGTAGATACGCGCGGAAATGTGTATAGCGCGGGGCCAGGCGGTGTGTGGATTTTCTCGCCGGACGGAAAGCATCTGGGCACGATTCGCATGCCGGACAAAGTGGGTAACGTCGCGTTCGGAGCCGCGGATGCGAAGACGCTGTACATAACCGCATCAGGTAGTGTGTATCGAGTGCGCGTGAACGTGGCAGGGGTGCTGCCGTAAGTAAGTTCGCTAACAGCCAAGGTTTAACTAGACCGCGTAGTACTTCGACTGCTGATATTACCCGGCCGAAACGGAGGTCTAGTGGGATATGCGCTGGACTGTGGCTGCCTGGATACCTTCAATGCTGCTTTGGGGAGCGGGTGCAATGTCTGCCGCCGAACCGGTCAATGGGACATATATCGCCACGGCATATGCGCAGCACATTGATTTGACAGCGTCCGGGCTGCGCGTTCATCGGCACGTAGTCGCGGCGGACCCGGACATCCTTCCTATTGGCAGTCGCATTAAGATCAGACATGCCGGGCGCTATTCGGGCGAGTATGTGGTGGCGGATACCGGCGACAAGATCCAGGGGCGAAGGCTGGACATCTATATGCCGAATGCGGGGGTATGTAAAAAGTTCGGCAGTAAGCCGGTACGAGTGAAGGTGATCGAATTGGGTGATGGAACGCACGCAGCGGCCAAGCAAGCAGATAAAGCGGTAAAGCAGGACGTGGCGCAAGACGTGGCGAAGAAGGTGGTGGGTAATGCCGCCACGGAGGCAGATTGGGCGGCAAAGGGGCGCGTGCCTGCCTCAAGCACAACAGCAACATCTACGGCCGCGAGTAAGAGCGCGGTTACCGCGCCGGCTAGCAGCACTAAGAATCCTCAATGAGGATGTCCGAAAGATCGTAGAAAAGGAGTGACTCAACCCAGAGCCTGTGATAGGCTCTGAGAAATTTTCTGACACGCCGGATACAAGATCGGCAAGCCTACCGCTGGGGAGTCGAGCAAGGCTCGTGTCTGATTGATGGCCAGCGTGTGCCAATCGTGCAGCCGCGCGTGCGTGAGTGTGGGGCAAAGAGCTGCCCCTGGGGACCTATCAACTGTTTCAGCGTGTGTCGCCGGCGGAGGAAACCGCGTGGAGCAACATCATGCGTGAGACGACACGCTCGTTCTTCTCTTCATGTGCTGCCATCCGGCACTTACTCCTGCGTCCGCCATTGCGTCCGAACTAGGAAAGTTACCACGTGTTGATTTCCCCCCAGAAACACCGGAAATTACTCCTGGCCTGGATATTCGGCGTCGCCCCGCAAGAGAATGACGTCGCAAGTAGGTCTGGGATTGCGGCGTCCTTCGTCGAGATACGAAAAGGATTGTAGCGAAAAAGGTTGCCGAGTGTATCTTTATGCCTCGACTCTATGAAGCTCAAATTGAGCGCCGTAATTCCGAACGCGATCACTGGCTTCAGTTCTTCGGGTTGGCTTACACCGTCGTGATTGAGGTCCTGCCAGATCAATAGTCTGGTAAAGACCGCGTCGTGTCTGTCAATGTATCCATCTGCATTCCCCCCGTTTGCGGGTTGTCGAACTCCGCCAGAGCCAAATAGCCGTTGCGATAAATTCGTTTTGGCGGCTTTGGTTGCGGCGTTACATCGCCGAATAATTCGGTTCCATCGTCGATTTGTCCGTTTCCGTTTCGGTCTAGTGCTAGCCACCCTTTAGTTGATGTCTCGCTGGTCCATGAAATCTGCAGGCGTTTGCCTATTGCGCCAATATCGAAAAACACTCCATTGGGCTGCACCTGTAAGCTGGAAGCCCGAACCGTCCACATCCATGACAATCGGCGTCTGACGACTACAGCAGGAACACCCGAGTGCTATCCAATTGGGTGGACAACCGGTCGTTTGATATTCAGCCCAGTTCTGACACCGCCCAGCGGTGTCACAGCCATTACACGGTTGACCCGCACACCCCAACCCGCCACACTGTGCTTTTAACTTGCTAACTCCAGCGACGAAAATGCATAGACAGAAAAGAACGCCGATAGGTACTGTAAGTTTCAGAAGACGGCTGCGAGGTATCGGTAGAGTCAGCATACTGTAGAAGCTGCGGGTTTACGACAGCAGACGAAATATAGCCGAATTCAAGCACCGGGCAAAAAGTTCTAAGGGTATTAGCGACTCAGCGGCTTGCGTCTTGCGATTCTCGTTCAGATTGGTGGCGGACGCTCTTTTTGCACTGACCCCGCTGCACCGTACGCTTACATGACAAATACGTCAGACCAGCTCAGTACGAGTCGCTGGAATCGTTCCTTCCCGCTGAATCTGCCCGCTAACGTCCTTTACGCAATAGCTGATCGTCTTCTTGTGAATATCCAAACCGGTTTACTACATATGTCTTCTGAGGAGCCTTCATGGTCCTTCTCTGAATCAACGTCTCCGTTGAGTTCAGCTTTTTGGACACCACGCGCTCCTCGCTCGACTTACATTCAAACAATCCTGGAGCAACTCGGAAGCTAAACACTTCGCCGTTACACATGATCTATCCAGAACTCGGCGTCAAATCTATGCTCTGCGCGTTTTTGGCGGCAACTTGCGACTTTTGTTGAACGTCACTCCTCCGGCTCATTCGGTTTTCTGCTCAAGCGCGCTCACTAGGAGCGCTTGCAGCGAGTAGGTGACAAAGGCGATCACCACCCCCGCCCCCAACACAACCGGGACGGGGAATGGCAGTAAGGCGGCGCTCACGGCCACAGCCGCCGCACAACCTGCAAGATGAGCCACGTCCGGCAACCAGTCCGGCCACGGCTCTCGCCCATGAAGGGCGATGCGCTGTTGCAACCCGGCACGGAAGGCGGGACTCAATTTGGGAGCAAGGATCGCTTGCTGCAATCGCAGATCGAGTTCACTCTGCAGAGCGGCAAACGGCCCGCAATCGGCACACTCCGATATGTGCCGCTCCAATTGAGTTTTCTCCAGCGGAGAAAGAGTACTCTCCATGCTTTCCAAGAATCTGTGTTGTGCTTCACGGCAGTCCATATTTCAACTCCTTACCATGTCCGCCAGCGCCCGGCGCGCCCGATGTAAATGACTTTTTACTGTGCCCTCGGGAAGATCGAGCATGTGCGCGACCTCCTCAACGCTACGTTCCTGCAAATAGAAGAGTTCGATCACTTGTTTCTGCACCTCTGGCAACCGGTCCACCAACTGGTTGATCTCCACCTGCTGCTGCCCGGCTTCCCAGTTGGAGGCGGGCAGCTCGCAGCCTTCCAAAATCGGAGTGTTCCGGGATGCTGCCCGAAGTGCAGAAAGAGAGGTGTTTCGCGCGATCGTATAGAGCCAAGTGGACAGCGAAGCCCTGCCATCGTAGTCAGGAAGCACCTGCCACATCTTTAGAAAAATATCCTGAGTGACCTCTTCGGACCTCGGTGCCTCTTTCAAAATCGAATTCACCAAGCGAAATACCTTTTCCTGATATTGACTTAAGACAAGCTCAAAGGCCTGCGCCCAATGGCGTTTGTGCAAAAGGCGTTGAACGTCCTCGTCCGGCATTTATCTTTGTACTCGCGACACTTACTCTAGGTTGCACCAACATTGTTGACCGGCAGTGCAACCGGAACAGCCAGGCACGAGTATAAAGAGCACAAGGACGGTAGCGATAAATGGAATTCGTAATCGTAATCGTGGCCCTCATCGCTTTCGTGGGCTTTCGGCAATGGATGAAGCACCAGCGCAGAATACTGATTCACCGGGAACGCCTTAGCGCCATAGAGAAGGGAGTCGAACTCCCACCATTGGAGCAAGAGGTGAGGCGCAGCAACTGGAATGTCCAGCGCATTCTCCTGCTGGCTGGGCTCATCTGGATTTCATTAGGCGTCAGTACGTTCGTGGTGTTCAAGGCGCTGCTCGCTAACCCTCAAGGAGTGACGGACCTGCCGCAAGGATTGCAGTGGGTTGGTATCGCGCCAGTGATGGTCGGGTTCTCGCACCTGATCGTGTATCTAGTGGGCAGACATAAAGAAAGCTAGAAATTTAAGAAAGAAAGAAAAATGATGAAAACTTACTTTGTTTTGCTCGCTGCGTTCGCACCTATTATTAGCCTGCTGATGACCGTCCCCACCCGGGCCGGGACCGACAGTTCCCAGCGGTTTGAACCAGCGCAACTTCGCGAAGATTTTCGGATCGCGAGGCAATCTCTCGAAGAAGGGCACAGCGGGCTGTATCGCTATACAAAAAAGGCCGAACTGGATCGAATCTTCGATGAATCCGAGGAGTCACTGGATCACCCGATGGATCTCCTCGACTTCTATCGCGTGATGGCTCCAACGATTGCCGCGATCAAATGCGGCCACACCGACCTGAGCATGCCTGCCGATGTCGAGGCAGAGTTGCAACGCTTGCGATGGCTTCCGTTCGACGTGAAAGTGCTCGATTCCAGAGCTTACATTTTCCGGGATTACGCGAAGGGCGGGATGTTGGCTGGAAGGGAAATTCAATCGATCAACGGCGTTTCTACGATTCACATTATTTCAACAATGCTTGTGGCCGAATCACAAGATGGCGATGGCCAGGCATCTCGCCAACGCAACATCGGCCGACACTTCGAATTAAACCTTATCAGCTTGCTTGGACTGAGAGCGCCCTACAGCGTGGTTCTGGCAGGTGATGGAAACAAGAACGTGGAGCAGGTTGAGGTTGCCGGGCTGAGCCACGGCGATCTGACCAAGATGTCGAAGATGCTGTTCCCCCAGGATCAGCCCAAAAAGGATTTCGCAGACTTGAAGTTTTTGGATAACGGACAAATCGCGCGTCTTACCTATTCCTCCTTCGGCACGAGCCCAGAGGAGGGTCAGAAGTTTATCAAACGCGCGTTTGAAGACATTCAAGCCAAGGGCTCAAAGGCGCTCATCCTCGACCTGAGAGGCAACGGCGGTGGTGAAGACGAGCTTGGAAAGCTCCTGTTTTCCTACCTGGTTGATACGCCGTTCAAGTACTACGACGATTTGATCATCAACGGCATGAATTTTAGCTTCTCAAAATACACCGACAACCACGCAGATCTCACTGTGCCGGCAGGAGTGGCCGAGCGCCGGGCCGATGGCCGGGTCCACGTAATTGGTCATCCCAACTTGGGCCTGCAACAGCCGAGCAAGCCTACATTCACTGGGCCAGTCTACATCTTGATTGATGGCGGCTGTTTCTCGACAACGGCGGAATTCCTGACGGAAGTCCACTCTCATCATCGCGCGACCTTTATTGGAGAGGAGTCCGCCGGCGGTTACTACGGCAATACCTCCGGGAGCGTGGTTAGAATCACCCTTCCCAACACGAAACTGGGATTATTTATCCCTTTGATGACCTACTACGTATCCGTCGGGGGTAAGCACGAGCACGAGGCCGCGCGCGGTATCATCCCCGACTTCCCCGTGAAGCACAGCATCGCGGACCTCGAGGCCGGCGTGGATCGTGATTTTGAGCTGGCATTAGAGCTGGCGCGAAAAAGCCGCTGTTCAGCGCGGCCTGTTCCGGGGATGCCGTATCCTGGGCCTACATCGGATCGCGCGAGCAGCTGAAGCTGGAAGTCTTTCGCGGGGGAGGAACGCGGGGATGTGATCGCCAGCGAAAGCGCTAGCACCAGCGAATCCGCTCGGATTCCTAGTCGGCTATGTTGAGATTGGCGGCCGGAACGGCGTTACGGGGAAATAGATCCGCGGTAGTCCCCAAGGGTAGAGCGATCGCCTCCTGTTTACTAAGTTCTGGATTGTTGTCGGTTTACGAGCGACTCGGAAAGCACGTTGTGACCCGTGGCACACAGCCCTCATGCGGGCCAAGAAATCGAATCGAAGATGACTCTGGCAATTCAAGTTCTGCTCAGGTACCATAACGTCCATGTTTTCGCGGCTTTTTGGGCATGGCAATCCAACGGTCAGCCAGTCGGTAAACCACATGGGCTTGGCGTCTGGCGTGTATGCGGTCGGATCGATCGCGACTGGCATCGTGGATCTGATCTGGGGTGATTTTGAGGCCGCGCACCAACCGATTCAAGCCTTCAGTGACCACATTCCTGGCCGTGAAGTACTCGCTTACGTCGCCGCAATCTGGCTGATGGTGGGCGGCGCGGCGATCTTTTGGCGCAATATAGCCCGTTGGGGGGCTGCCTTGCTGGCTGGCATTTACTTCATCTTCGGCATCTTCTGGTTCCCCCGGTTCTATACGGCTACCCACGCCCTCGGTTTGCACGCGCCCCTGCTTGTCAGCTTGATCGTCGGCGTCGCTCAGCAATGGATTCTTGTCGCGGCGGCTGCAATGATCTATATCTTGCACGCTGGGCGCGATCGGCCTTGGGCTTCCGAGGCCTTGGTTCCGTGCCGTTGGGTTTTCGGGCTCTCTTCCGTCGACTTCGGATGCGCGCACCTTACCGGCATCCATGAGGTGGCGGCGATGGTTCCGCATTGGATGCCCTTTGGAGGTAGCTTCTGGGCGATACTGACCGGCGTTGCGTTTCTTGCTGCTGGACTTGCGATTTTATCAGCGATTCTTGACGTCGTTGCCGCGCGCCTTCTTGCGCTGATGCTGTTCATCTTCAGCGTGCTCGTTTTGGCGCCGCCGGTCATTGCGCATCCTCCCATGCACGTTGCGTGGGGCTCAAATGCGTACAACCTGACGGCGGTCGGAGCTGCCTGGATCTTCGCCGAATCGCTCGTTATTCTTCGCCGAGGAGGGAGCACTGGAATACACCCAGAGACTCCGGGAGAGCAGTCCTCCGTTGGCAATTCGCACGGCAATAAACATCGCTAGAATGCGGGACAGATTCATTCGTATACGCTCTTGCCGTCCGATGCCCCTGCGTCTGGCCAATACACGCGGCATGCGCGCGAAGGGCCATGTCTTACTCCTGCCGCAGAGCCGCCACCGGATCAATTCGGGACGCTCGCCTCGCCGGCCCATAGCCGGCGAGAATCGCGGCGCTTAGCAGCACGACACCAGCCAGCGCCAGGGTTTCCGGATCATCGGGCTGGGTTTCGAACAGAAACGATTTGATAAGCCGGGACGCGCTCAACGCGGCAGGCACGCTGATCGCGAGTCCCACCGCCGCCAGTAGTAGCACGCGGCTCAGAACCATCCATACCACGCCGCCCCGTTGCGCGCCCAGAGCCATACGGATTCCGATCTCGCCGCTCTGCCGCGCGACGTTGTACGACATCGTTCCGTAAAGCCCCACGCACGCGATCAGGAGAGCCAGAACCGCGAAACCCGTACACAATTTCGCGAACGTGACTTCCTGCCTGATCGTCCGATCGATTTCCGCGGCCTGCGTGACCACGTTTGTGACGGGTATGCGTGAATCTGCCTTGTGCACCATCTCATAAACACTCTTGACGTACCCGAGCGGATCACCCACAGTGCGCAGGGCGTAGGTCATTCCGTCGGGAGAAAACTGGCTGGCCGCTACGAACACGGTCATCGGACTGTTCTCGTCCTCTTTCAGACCGCCGTACCGCACGTTAGCCGACACGCCGACGATTTCGAGATCGCGGTTCTCGTCCACGAACGTGATGCGCCGGCCCATCGGATTCTCGTTCCCGAAGTAAGTCCGCGCCAGCCGCTCGCTGATGACTGCAACCGGCGTGGAGCCCGGTTGGTCGCGGTCGTCAATCTCACGCCCGGCCAGGATCGGAATCTGCATGGTCGTGAGGAAACGCGGTCCCACGACCAGGACGCCTGCGCCTGGCACAGTGACAGAGCCGATCTTGATTGCCCCCCTGTACGTCCTGCCGGCGTGGCCGGCGCTGATGATCGAGGATTGCGAAAGCGTCGCGCTGCGCACTCCGGGGATCGATTCGAAGCGCTTGCGCAGGTCCGTGTAAAAAGTGGTGATCTCCGGGTCGCGATGCCCGGCCTGGCGCGCATTCAACGAGAGCAGAAGAATGTTCTCGCGGGCGTATCCCAGTTGGACGGAGTGCAGCTTGTTGAGTGTTCGGACAAACAGACCCGCGGCGACCAGGAGGAGAAAGGAGAACGCGATTTGCGCGACGACCAGAACGTGCTGCGCGCCGCGGCGCGGTCCGCCCCCGCGGCCATTCTTTAGCGCTGGCATCACGTCCGAACGCGTCGACTGAATCGCTGGAGCGAGGCCAAATAACAGGCCGCAAACGACTGACAGCGCCGCCGTGACGCCCAGCACGCTCCAGTTCAATTCCGCGTGGAGCGTAAAGTTCTCCTGCCCTCTGGAGAGCAGAAACGTCAGTGTTCGCACGCCCCAGATCGCAAACAAAACCCCGAATGCTCCGCCGAGCGACGCCAGCATCACACTCTCGGTAAGCAACTGGCGCACCACGCGGAACCGTCCCGCTCCCAGGCTGAGCCGGACAGCCATTTCGCCGCGTCGCGCGGCCGCCCTTGCCAGCAGCAGATTGGCGATGTTCGCGCACACGATCGCCAGGATCAATGCCACCATTATGAGGAGCACGTAAAGAGGCTTCGAATACCTGCGGCGCAAGCTACCCAGACCGGCCGCGCCGGGATTCAGCGTCAGCGCGGGCAGTTTGGCGCGCTCACCGTCCGTCGTCGCCGTGCTGGCGACCCATTGATGGAAACGAGGTGCCAGCGCTCCCTGCGCCTGGGCCATGCTGACACCGGGACGCAGGCGGCCCATCATTTCAATCCAGTAGAAGTTTTCGTCGCTATACATACGAGCCGCTCCGGTACCCTCTACGAGCAGATTCGTGTGCAACGGAAGGTAGAGGTCCGGCGCCACCTCGGGGTCTACTCCGAAGAATTCCGGCGGCGCGACGCCGATCACAGTGAAGGGAATGTTATCGACGAGAATCGACTGGCCAATCGCATTCGGCGGTCCTCCAAAGCGAATTTGGCTTGTCGCAAAACTGATTACGGCGACCGGCGCTGCCCCTGGACGGTCGTCTTCGGAGTCGATCAGACGTCCCGCGGCGGGCCACACTGCCAGGCCGCGAAAATACTCACCCGTCACGTACTCCGCGCTGGCAGTCGTGGCCTGCCGGTGGACGACCAAGTTATGGTGTAGTCCGTTGAAGTATCCGAAAAGCGTCGAAAAAACAGAATTCTCCTCGCGAAGCGTCTCGAAAGCGCCGTACGGAAACATCCCGCTGACCATCGCGCCTTTGTCGCCCGGCCAGGCAAGGCCTTGTACCCCGTGCATGACGTGGACCCATTGCTTGCTGGCGTTGAAGGGAGGCGGGCTATGCCAATTCAGGACCACCAGCGACTCGGGATCGGCCACCGGCAGCGAGCGCAACAGAATGGACTCCATGAGGCTGTAGATCGCTGTGTTGGCCCCGATGCCGAGCGCTAGCAACAAGACCGCCAGGGCGCTGAATGCCTTGTTGGTGATCATGGTTCGACAGCCATAGCGGACATCCTGGCCGAGTTCGGACAAAAACCGTGTCATCCAAATCTCCCGTGACTCTTCGTGCTTCAGTCCGAAGTTGCCAAACCGCCGGCCCGCTTCAGCCCTGGCGCGCTCCGGCGTCATACCGTCTGCTTCCAGTTCCGCCGCCTTCTCCGCAAGGTGAAGTTCCATTTCCTCGCGTAGCGCCTCGCTGCGCCTGGCGCTCGCCATCCAATACCTCAGCCGTCGTAACACCTCCGTCACTCCGTTCCCATCACACGAGCGATCGCCAGCGTGAGTTTCGCGTATTTCCGGGATTCAACCGCGAGCTGTTTGCGGCCGGCCGCTGTGATCTTGTAGATCCTCGCCCGCCGATTGTTCGACGTCACGCCCCAGACACCCTCGATCCAGCCGTTTACCTCCAGCCGCTGGAGAGCGGGGTACAGCGAGCCCTCCTCAACGAGCAGCTCATTGTCGGACGATTGTTGAATGAACTGGACTATGCCGTATCCATGGAGGTTGCGCAGCAACAGCGTCCGCAGAATCAACATGTCCAGTGAACCGGGCAACGAATCGTTCTTTTGCGCCTTGCGTCCCATACAAAGAATTCTTAGCTTACGCCGACCAGATTACCCGAGTCAAGTTCCGTCAACGCAGATCCAAGCGCGTTTTGTGCAACAGAAAAGAAACCTTTCGTTGCTGTTGCTCGACGTTCGGGTAAATCATTTGATAAAGGTCTGCTCTGGTTTACAACCCCTGGAGCCGCCGTGCTGTTGAATCTGCGTTGCGATATCACTGTAGCCGTTCTCGAGAGCGGCCTTATACGGACTCCTTTGACCATTCCCGCATATATTGGGATCCGCTCCTCGTTTCAATAGCAGTTTTACAACGTCGCTCTTCCCGAAAGAGGCGGCCGCATAGAGGGCTGTCCTTCCCGACCCATCGTTTACCTGATTCACTAGAGCGCCGTCGTCCAGCAGCATCTCGACGATCGAAGAAAATCCCTTAAGACACGCCTCCTCCAACGGACTCGTTCCGTCGCGGCCGCTTCTATTTGGATCTGCACCTGCATCTAGAAGGATTCGGACAACCTTTACAGCTCCTTCGAAAGCGGCGGCATCGAGAACCGTAGCACCGGATTCCAAAGTCTCGTTTGCGCGGGCCCCATCCTGAAGAAGCGCCTCGACCACAATGGATTCGTCTTTATTAACGGCAGCGCTCATCAGTCTCTTCAAGAACTCTGGTGTCTTCTGATTCTTCGGCGTCGCTTCGAATAGCAACAGCGCGCACTCCCCATTGCCCATCCGTATTGCATTCTCCAAAGCTGTGTAGCCTCGTTTGTCAGGAATTCCAAGGTTTGGACCCAATTGAAGCAAGTAGTGAACGAGTTGGGTTTCGCCCCGGTAGGCAGCTTCGTTGACTGGGGTAGCTCCCGTTTTCGTTTCTGCTTCATTCAGCCGAGCGCCATGGGCGAGCAGAATGGCGCTAGCGTCCAAGTATCCACGCCAAACTGCGTCATCCAACGGACTGGTTCCGTCCGCATCGCGCGTATTTGCATCAGCGCCTTTTTCAATCAGGAACTGAATAACATCTAAATGGCTGCCGGCTGCTGCGAAATGGAGCGCTGTACGCCCGCCCTCGGTTTTCGCATCCACGTGTGCTCCGGCTGTAACCAGCATCGAAGCCATACGCAAGTTGCCCATGGAGGCCGCAATTTGAAGCGGTGTTTGAGGAAATTCGCCGCGAACCGTTCCACTATGCGCCCGTGTATTCGGATCTGCATCATGGGCAAGCAGGAGGGCCGCTACATCGTTGCGGTTGAATAGTGCCGCATAGTAAAGAGGCGTCCGCCCATATTGATTGGACAGGTTGGGGTCGATGCCGGAGGAAAGCAGAGTTTCTGCGGTCTTGAGGTCGCCCAGTCTGGATGCCTTGACAAGCATCTGCATGGCGGCATTATCATCGGCTGCCAAAGCGCTAGCCGAGAACCCCAGAAACAAGAATAATAGCTTCATGCGTCCTACTCCTCGCGAAGAGCATACATCGGGTCGAGACGCGAAGCTCTGCGCGCGGGCGGAAATCCAGCAATGACAGTAACCAAAGCGAGCGTCGCAGCGCTCACGGAAAGCGTCCAGAAATCGTTTGGCCTGACTCCGTAGCGGTGAACCAGCTTACCGCCATACGCCGCCACAAGGGGAATACACTTGGAAGCTATGAAGAAGGTTCTGCTTGCGCTGGTGTTGACGAGCATGGTGGTTCACGCGCGGAAGTCCGATCCACTGGAGGGGCTCTGGCAGGGATACGACGGTGAATGGCTGCATTGCTCGCGACAATTAATCGAGTTGGCCCAGGCTATACCCGAAGAAAAGTATTCGTGGCGGCCGGGACCTGGCGTGCGCTCGACGAGCGAGGTGTTCATGCACATCGTGATTGCGAATTATGGGCTCATGGCAAGCACGGGCAAGCCGTTTCCGGCGGGTTTGATTAAAGGTAGCGAAACGTCCGTGACAAGTAAGGCCCAGGTGATCGACTGGCTAAAGCGATCAGCTAGACGCCGTGAAAACCGCGCATTCGCAGGCCAGTCCGGCAGACCTTGAGAAGCACGTTACCATTGCGAACAGGGACGCAACCGTCGCCGGGATCTATTTACGTATTCTGATCCACGCGAATGAGCATATGGGTCAACTGGTGGCGTATGGGCGTGTGAACGGCATTGTGCCACCGTGGTCGGAGACACCGTCGAAATAGAAACGAGTGCTGCTATACCTAACGCGATCCGTCCGACCGCAATCGGTACCGCGAAATTTCTTGGAGAGCGTTGTACCCTTTCGGCTTAAAGTCGGCGTGTCCCGGAATCTGTCTTATCGCCTCAACAGCATCCATCGCCACCAGCGATAATTGTTTAGCCGTCCGCACTCCCGGCGACTCTTGCACGTCATAACCGCCCATCCCGGAGTCGTAGATCAGCCCACCACCAGCGCGGAGAAACTCAATGCCGCCGCCCCCTATTCCACCCCCCACGGCATGTGAGTGGTCGAAGGTCTGCTCAAAAGTCCGCCCCACGCTGCCTTTTTTGTGGCGCAGAACGTACATCGGACCACTCGCTCCGCCAATGGTCACGTCTTCGCCCGCAAACACAACAACCATTCCGTCAGTTCTCGGCACGCTTACAGAGCTGCCTTCAAACTTAATTCCGGTGGGATCCGCTTTGCCATTATTCGCAAACCCGAGCGAGGGCGGCGCCCTCCCGGGCGCTGCGGCCTCGGACAAAGGCGCTGCGGGTCCGGCCACGGGCGCTGTGGCGGCAGCCGTTGTACTTGCCGATGGCGCCTCACCATGGCTCCGCGCGTTGAATGTTTGATAGTCTTGGTACGATTTCTGCAACTTTGCTGAATCCGTTCCAGGCATTGCTATCACTCGCTGCTGTCCGTTCACGGTGACAATTGTCCCCACCAGTTTGCCGCCCTGGTAAGCCTGCGCCGCGTTAGCGCCGCTTATGAATTTGAAAACGTAGTCGTCCCACTTCACTTCTCCCGGTGTATTCACGCTCTCAGGCCCGGAAGTCGTGCCGCTCTGCGAGTTCCCGCTGATCCGCGTGAAGTTAAGCGTCATAGGATTCGCGCCTTGGCTCCACATTCCCGAAAGTGTGTCACCATCGGTGCTCACAAACCCTGTCCACGTCCCCTGCACCATCGGCACTGTAAAACTGAGCGTCTGGCCTTCAGCCCGGATACCTTCGCACGCCATGCCCTTCATGCCCGTATCCGAGTTGTCCGCAGTACCGGTCAATCTGCCGTTCGGACCCGCAACCAAGTGTAATTTCACATGATACGGGCCCAGCATCCCCACGTAATCACCTGGAAGCCGCGAGTTCTGAGCGTAAGCCGGAATGCCAACCGCGATAGTCGCAATAAGAAGATAACCCCGCAGCATGGCGGCATTATACTCGACTTTCCGCTAAGTGAACTCGGAATTTTTTCCGAATGATCGGCCAGAACGAAGTTGCTGATGCGACGGACTCTCCACACGCCCCAATTTGAAAAAACGAACCCACCGCCAGTTCGCTCGGTAATTTCAGGCGTGCAACCCAAAGCCGAGATGGGATGAGAAGGCGCGACGGTAACGGAGCGCGCATCCCATCGCAATTCCAAAAAATAAATCATCTCCAGCAATTTCCACGCGTTACACCCGCCGCACCGCGCCCGCCGCTCACCCCGATGCGACAACTCGATCGAGAAACATCATGCTCGATCCCACGCGCCGCTATCCGGAAGAAGAAGAAAACGAACCGCCCAAGCGCCGCGGCGGCGGTCCATGCACCCCTCAAGGTAAAGAAAACTCCAGCAAAAACGGCGTCACACACGGCTGCCGCTCCCACATCCTCGTCCTCGCCGACGAAAAACAGGAAGACCTCGACGCTCTCTACGACCGCTGGCTACGCGCCTACCAACCCGATTCCGAAGCCGCTCTCGAACTCCTCGAACAATTCGTCATCAATAAGTGGTATCTGCTGCGCAACGAACGCCGCTTCAATCAGGTCGAATTCCAGCTCTCCCATTTCGAATACACCAAGTGGGATGAAGGCCAGCACAGAATCTTCCAACTCACTCTGCGCTACAAAACCGCCGCCGAACGCGCCGCCTCCAAAGCCCAACACGATCTGGAAGACTACTTCAAAAACCGCCGCGCCGAGGAAAAACATCGCCAACAGTTCTACGCCCGCGAACGCACCACCCTGCGCCAAGCGCAGAAAGATTCCGAGCGCCGCGAAGACAAGCTCGAAAAACAGTTACAAAAGGCCGAAGCCAAAGGAATCGCTCTCCCCGCCGAAAAAGCCGATCTCGCCGAGTTCCGCAAACGCAATCGTGAATCCTTCACCCGCCTGCGCCACGAACTCGAAGCCGCCGCCAACCGCCCCGGGACAGAAGAGTTCCTCCTCAACGGCCAGCCCAGCCCCAAACAACTTCGCAACCTCAACATCCTCGAGCAGTCCGTCGAAATCACCATCCAGGACGGCCTCGCCGTCACCGCTCTCACGCCTTCCAACCAACAACTGCTAGAACGCGCCGAAACAATGAATCCGCCGCCCCAATTCGTCTACCGCCGCCTCCACTTCCCCCACGGCATCCCCGACGAATACGACTGGACCACGGCCGATCTTTTCTTCCGCGACTCCCCCGCCTCCGCCACCCAGCGCCTTCCGCTCGACACCTGGCTCGACCTCCTCGAAACCGAAGCCCAACGCCCCGGCAATCACCTCAGCCCAGCTCCCGCGGAATGCTTGGATTCCGGCTGCCCTGCCTGCCGGCTGACCAGAGAACGCCTCCGCGCCCTACCCCTCTCCCAACCCTGATGTGGGCCTCCTCACAACCATCCGGACGCCATCTTCTACCGCCAACTCGCCTGCTAACCTGAACGCAAATGGAAATTGTGAAGGTAGTTGGAAGAGAGATTCTGGATTCGCGCGGCAATCCAACAGTGGAAGCGGACGTACACTTAGCGGACGGTACCATCGGGCGTGCTGCTGTTCCCTCCGGGGCGTCCACCGGCGAACACGAAGCTGTGGAATTGCGCGACAACGAGAAGAGCCGCTACCTGGGGAAGGGCGTCAGAAAAGCAGCCGAAAATATCACCAAGCAGATCGCCCCTGCACTCGCCGGAATCGATGCCGCCGACCAGACACTCCTCGATCGCACCATGCTTTCCGTCGACGGCACTGCCAACAAATCCAAGCTCGGAGCCAACGCCATCCTGGCCGTTTCCATGGCGGCCGCGCGTGCTTCCGCTCAATCGGAAATGACTCCGCTCTACCGCTACCTGGGCGGCGTAAACGCCCGCGTGCTCCCCGTCCCCATGATGAATGTCATCAATGGCGGCGCCCATGCCGACAGCTCCGTCGATCTGCAGGAGTTCATGGTCGTCCCCGTCGGAGCTGACAAGTTTTCCGAAGCGCTCCGTATGGGCGCGGAAACTTTTCACACATTGAAAACTGTCCTCAAGAAGCGCGGCTACTCCACAGCCGTCGGAGACGAGGGCGGCTTCGCGCCCAGCCTCAAATCCAACGAAGAAGCCTTGGAAGTCCTCATGGAAGCCATCGAAAAAGCGGGCTACAAACCAGGCGCCCAGATCGCCATCGCTCTCGACCCGGCCTCCAGCGAGTTCTACGACAAAGACAAAGGCAAGTACGTCTTCAAAAAATCCGACAAGAGCGAAAAAACTCCCGAAGAGATGGTCGAGTTCTGGGCCAAATGGGTGAAACAATACCCCATCATTTCCATTGAAGACGGCATGGCCGAAGACGATTGGGACGGCTGGAAACAGCTCACCGGAGCCCTCGGCAAACAAATCCAATTAGTGGGCGACGACCTGTTCGTCACCAATTCGGAACGCCTCCAGCAAGGCATCGACAAGCACATCGCCAACTCGATTCTGGTGAAGGTGAACCAAATCGGCTCCCTCACCGAAACGCTCGAAGCCATGCGCCTCGCCGCCTCCGCCAACTACACCGCCGTCGTTTCACATCGCTCCGGAGAAACGGAAGACGCCTTCATCGCGGATCTCGCCGTCGCTACCAACTCCGGCCAAATCAAAACCGGTTCCGCCAGCCGCACCGATCGCATCGCCAAATACAACCAGCTTCTCCGTATCGAAGAGGAATTGGGCGACTCCGCCGTCTACCTGGGCAAAAAGGCCTTTCGCCAATAAGCAAGCCAATGGCCAACAAAAAACCGCTCGTCCTTACTATCCTTGATGGCTGGGGCTTCTCTCCCGTTGTCGAAGGCAACGCCATCGCCTTGGCGCGCAAGCCCAATTACGATCGCCTGCTCCAGCATTACCCCAACACTCTGGTCCACACCTCAGGCCCTTACGTCGGCCTCCCCGAAGGGCAAATGGGCAATAGCGAAGTCGGCCACATGAATATGGGCGCGGGGCGCGTCATATATATGGACGTCACCCGTATCGACCTTCTCATCAGCAGTGGCGAGTTCTTCCAAAATCCCGTTCTTCTGAACGCCATGAGAAAAGCCGAAGGCCACCGCCTTCATTTGCTCGGCTTGTGCAGCGACGGCGGCGTGCACGCCCAGCTCACACATTTATTTGCCCTGCTCGAAATGGCCCGCAAGCATGGCCTCAAAGAGGTCTTCATCCACTGCTTCATGGATGGACGCGACACCCCGCCCGAAAGCGGAGCCGGCTATATCCAACAGGTGGAAAACAAACTCCGCGAACTCGGAATCGGCAAGATCGCATCGGTTTCCGGCCGATATTACGCGATGGATCGAGACAAGCGCTGGGACCGGGTCGAACGCGCCTTCCGTGCCATGGTCCTGGGCGATGGCATCAAATCTAAATCCGCCCTCGAAGCCGTTCGCGCTTCTTATGAACGAGGCGTCACCGACGAATTTATCGAGCCCATCACCATCGTCAACTCCCGCGACGAACCCATCGGACTCATTCGCGATGACGACAGTGTCGTCATGTATAACTACCGCGCCGACCGCGCCCGCGAAATCACCATGGCCCTCACCGATCTCTCCTTGGAGAAACCCGCGCGCTCGCTGCTGCCGAAAAATCTGACGTACACCATGATGACCCAGTACGACAAGAGCTTCGGCCTGCCCTTCGTCCTCCCTCCCGAGCACCCCGACAACATCCTCGCCGAGGTGATGGAGCGCGCCAACTGGAAGAATCTGCGCGTCGCCGAAACCGAAAAGTACGCTCACGTCACTTACTTCTTCAATGGCGGCAACGAAAAGCCCTATGCGGGCGAAGAGCGCGAGTTAGTCGCTTCCCCCAAGGTCGCCACTTACGATCTGCAACCCGAAATGAGCGCTCGCGAGATCACCGAAAAGGTGGTGCGCGCCATCGAGAAGGGCGCCTTCGACCTCATCGTCATGAACTTCGCCAACGCCGACATGGTCGGCCACTCCGGCAAGCTCGCGCCCACCATCGAAGCCTGCGAAGCCGTGGACAAAGGCCTGGGCGAAATCCACAGCGCCCTCAAACGCTCCGGCGGATCATGGCTCGTCACGGCCGACCACGGCAACGCCGAAATGATGGTCGATCCAGTCACTCACGGCCCCCACACGTATCACACCTTGAACCCTGTGCCGCTCATCTTCATGTCCAACGAGGAAGTCAAGCTTCGTCAAGGCGGAGCGCTCCAGGACATCGCGCCCACCGTCCTAGGCGTCCTCGGATTCGAGCAACCAAAACAAATGAAAGGAGCCGACCTCCGCCTCACCGACCCACGCTAGCCGAACCGCGAGCGCCTGCAGCGGTCCCTCAACCCGCTCAGCCGTCCGTTACGGCGTCACCGGCTGAGCCCGCACATACCGCACGATACCGCGCGAATCGCGCCATCGCCGCTGCGCGATCAGTTCGATCTTCACATTGTCGCCGCGGACCGGAATGGAGACCCGGCCCGTATCCTTCTGCCGCGTCGAAAGCGGGATAGCCTCTCCATCGTTCACGCGAATCGAGGCGAACAGCGCATCTCGCGTCTCGTCAGATGGCCAAGAGACAACTAGATTCGAAGTCCCGGTAGGCAGATTCGCCGTAGAATTGAGCGGTTCAGGCGCCCGCTGCACCGTCAGGAAGATGGTTGGCGAAGGCAGCTGCAGGTACGCGAAATATCCCACCCCGCAACCAAGCACCGCAGCTAAGACCAGTAAGGCGGCCATGCGCAACGGGGACAATCCACCCCCTTGCGGCATCTTCCGCGTGATTCTCTCTCGCCCCCGGTACCGGAGATCTTCTATATCCGGCTGCCGGACGGTCAACGCTGTAGACTCTTCTACCTCCGGAGATGGCGGCGATGGTTCCTCAATCCGGACCACCGGCTGCTGTCGCGCCCCTTCGACGGGCACCTCGCGCCAGAAGGAGGGTGCCGCCGAGTTTTCAGCGGGGGTGGACATGTCGCTTCGAGCCATGGCACTCGCCAGACGGCCTGGACCAGCAGGAGCTGGCGCATGGCTTGGGCCTGCCGGGGCTGGCGGACGACTCGGACCGGCCAGGGCCGAAGGCCCTGGAGCTTCCTTAGAAGACGGAGCGGCTGGGGGAGCAGCGCTCGGTGCAGGAGCAGGAATCGAAGCTGCCGGAGCTTGCGCCCCACGCCCCGCTCGGCCCGGCAGCGGCAAGATGATCGCCGTCGCTGCGGCGTCCCGGTCCACCCGACCATCCGCGCCACGCATGACAAAGGCGAACCGCGTAGCTTGAAACCGTTCCGGCTTCACCAGCAGCAGCATGCGTCCTGGCCCCGGGAATAACTGCCCGAACAGAGCCGCCTCGCGCTCGTTCATCTCGAGAGCGCTGCGCGTATGCGCTACGAACCAGCCCAGAGCTTGCAGGTCCTTCAGTTCGGGATCGGATGCCGCCGCCTTAAGCTGCTCCCGGACACCCGCCACATCGTGCTCGGAAAGTTGGAACGAGGGGCCCGAAGCATGCTCGCAATCGATGGTTCGAAATGCTTCGATCCGCGCCGAGAGTTGCGACCCGTCCTGATCGAGGCGCCCGAAAAGCAGCCCTCCCGTCTCGATTCCCCCGTGTGGAATGCGCCGGAACCCTTCGCTGACTTGAAAGTCAATCTCGTGAAACACCCCCAGCGAGTAAGTGACGGTAAACCCGGTCCCTGGGGCGGTCCAATAGGCGTACTCGGTATTGGACTCTGCCTCAATCATGAACCAGGAGTAAGCAACCGCTGCGGCAATGGAAGCATCGACATATTGCCGTTATCGTCCGAATCGCCACTGTCTACCTGCAAGGCATAAAAATAAGTCACCGCGCCCATTACAACTGTAAGTAAAAGGATGGTCGCTAACCAACGGGCCGAGCGCAAGCTCCACCACGAGTCCTCTGAAACCAGCGCTACCGTATAGGCCACCACAGCCGCTGCCAATCCAAGCCCCAGGCCCAACTTCCAGCCCCAGTACATCGCGTCCAGAGCCGCCTGCCCCCCAATTTCCGACCATGCGCTGAAGATCGCCACCACTGCGACGAGAAACTCGAACACATAGGCGAGCCGCAACAGTTTTGGAGTCATTCCAAAGGCACTCTCATTCTACGATGAAGAGGGAAACACGCCACTTAGTTCCATGCACCTTGTTTCGGAATCATGAAAACCACCCTCGAAGGAATCGAACTCCATCTTGCCCATCCCGACGAGATCAACGTCACCTGGGTCGGACAGGAAGAAGCCATGCGCCAGCTCATGGCGGCGTGGATGGTCATCGATGAACGCGACCTTCCCATGAATCCACGCCTGCTGGGCAAACCAGGTGTTGGAAAGACCACCATGGCGTACGCCGCCGGCAAACGTACCGGACGCGAGGTCTACATTCTTCAGGCAACCGTCGATACCAGGCCCGAAGATCTTCTCATCACGCCGGTGATCGAAGGCGCCTCGCAGTTGAAATACGTGGCGTCGCCCCTGGTTACCGCCATGCTCCGCGGCGGAGTCGCCATTCTGGATGAAGGCAACCGCATGAGTGAGAAAAGTTGGGCTAGCCTGGCGCCTCTGCTCGACAGCCGCCGTTACGTCGAATCCATCGTCGCCGGTATCAAGATCAAAGCGCATCGCAATTTCCGCCTCGTCGCGACCATGAATGAGGACTCCTCCACATTCGACCTGCCCGAGTACATCCATTCACGCCTCCAGCCCCAAATCCTGATCGATTTCCCGGAACGCGAAGAAGAGTTGGCTATCTTGCGCGAGAACCTGCCCTTTTCTCCGGAAGATGTCCTCCAGTACGTCACCGACTTTCTCCAGCAGGCGCATGCCGACGACGAAAGCTATACCGTCCGCGACGGCGTAAACATCGCCCGCTACACACTGAAGCTCGCCAGGGAAACCGGGCAACCCAACCGTTTGTTGCTGCAATCCGCGGTCCGGGCCATTCTTGGTGAAGAAGCGCTCCGTTATAGCGTTCGTCGATAGAGGCCAGTCGTGCAGGAACCTAGTGACGCCGGAACTCTCGCCCGCGGCAATCTCACCTACCTCCCGGTAATTCCCGGCCGCATCGAGTACGCCTTGCGCGTGCGCCGCTATCTGCTCGAACATCGTCCGGCCGTTGTTGCGCTCGAGTTGCCGTCCGTGCTCGAGCGCGAGTTCCGAAAGGCGCTGGTGCGGATGCCGCAAATGTCCGTCATCTTAATTCCGGAGGACGATGTCGCGGGGGAAGAAGACCGCGCGACCTATATCCCCGTTGAACCGGGCGATCCATTCATCGAAGCGTTACGCACGGCGGACGAAATCGGAGCGCAAACCATTTTTCTCGAGCCGGCCACCCACGATAAGCCTCACTTCCCCGATCGGTATCCGGAGCCGTATGCGGTCGAAATCATCGGGTCCGCTGAATATCTCGAACGCTATCGGCTTCATCCACAGCCGCGCACGCCGGAAATTGAAGCCAACGCCGCTGCCATGGCGTGGAAACTGCAAGGCGCCGATCCGTTTGCCGCCACCTGCGTCGTCCTCGCGCTCAATATGCTCGATCCGCTGCTCGACGCAATGGAACTGCCGCAAGAAGAACCGCCGCACCCACGCACTCGCCTGTTTCACAAAGCCGAACTCTTCAACCTGCATCCCGACTGTCTGGCGGAAGTCACAAACGAACCACCTTATTATCAGGAACGTTTTGAGGGTAATAGGACCGCCGATCTCGGCGCGTTCACTTTCGACCGCCCACAATGGCAGCTTAGTTTACTGCGCGACGCCGAAAAAGAATACATCATCAATACCGGCGATCGCATGCAATCGTGGCAGCGCATCGCTCTGGCGAAATTCACGCGCAATTTAGCCGTGCTGGACGGCCATCTTCTGCCCGGCGTTTACGATTTGGCGTTGGGAGCGCGTTCCGTTGTCGATGACAACTACGCCTGGGAAGTTTGGCAGATGGCCAACCGTTTCTCCGTGCAGCTAACGGAGGATCCGCCGCTCGAAACGCTGAATATATCGGGAGAGGAGATTTGGTTACGTACGCGCAAGCTGCATATCCGCCGCCGTCTGCCCCGCATGAAGCAGATGTTGAAGCCGGCCGGGCTGAAAGCGCGCAAGCGCGAAAAATACAAAGGCGAATGGGCCAGCCAGACGCATGGCGCTTCCATTTGCTCCTACCCGCCGGAAGATCTCGTCATCGAAGATTATGGCCGTTTTCTCAAGCGCTACGCCAAGGAGATGATCTCTGAAGAGCGGTCCCACGTCGAGCCATTCACCACAACCATGCTGGACGGTATCGATCTCCGCGAGACCATTCGCCATTGGCACGAAGGCAAACTCTACGTCCGCGAAAAAGGCAAGTTCGCGGGCGAAGTGGGAGCCGTGGTCATGATCTTCGACGAGGACCGCGACGACCGCTACCGCTATCTCACAACCTGGTTGGGCGAACATCAGAACGAATCCGATATGGCGTTCTACTCTACCGAGCCCTTCGACCACATCGTCGGGCCGGGCATAGGCCGAGCGGAGTACGGCGGTCTGCTCATGACGCTACCTCCACGCCGCATGTATGACGTCTGGAACGATTCCGATTATGACCTCGCGGAAAGCAAATCCGAACGCCTCCTGATGGCCGCCCTCGATTACGCCATGGAACGGCACGTTCTCTACATCGCCGCCAGGCCGCCCCGCAGCACGTTCCGGCAGTTGGCCGCCCGGCTGAACCGCAAGATCGTATACATTCCACTCGGTCAGCTCTCGCCGGCCAAGCTGAAGAAGATTCGCGTGGTTCACGTCCTCGATAGCGCGCAAAGGCGCGCCGAGGCGAAACGATACGTTTGGTAACCCACCCCGCTGCTCCCAATGGCCTAAGTGGGCGGGCTCTGCCAGTTTTTGGATCTTCCCGTCAAGCTGGCTCAACTTTTACCGGGCATTAGCCGATCAAGTTATAGGGAAGGTACGCGTTTTTCTTGCCGGAGAGCAGATCTATGTTCGGGCGTCTCTCAGCCAAACGAGCGAGTTGGCGGACTCCGCTGAGCAGGCTTACCGTAAGACCGCATTGGTGTGTCTGCGCCTCGCTGTGCTGCGCGCTAGTCCTGTCCGCATTGGCCGCGCCTGCACGCGCCACCCTCAATCCGAATCTGCCCATTCGCCAATACATCCTGCAAACCTGGCAAACCGCGCAAGGACTGCCTCAGAATTCCGTACTCTCGTCCGCTCAGACCTCCGACGGATATCTTTGGCTCGGAACTGAGGAAGGAATCGTTCGCTTCGACGGCGTCCGCTTCACCACCTTCGATACTCGAACCACCGGGCTGCAGATGGTCATGATAAGGGCGCTGTTGGTCGATCACAATCAGAACCTCTGGATCGGCACCAATGGCGGAGGGCTTTACTGTCTGCACAATGGCAAGTTCACCACCTACACGTCCAAGAATGGTCTACCGAGCCAGTCGATTCTCTCCCTGTATGAGGACACCAACGGGGTGCTGTGGGCCGGAACCGACGGCGGCGGCCTCATTCGCTTCGAAAACGGACAATTCCATGTCTTCACCAAGGCCGATGGACTTCCCGATAACGTGATCTTTGCTCTTTCAGGCGCCCGCGACGGGACCTTGTGGGTAGGCACGCACGGCGGCCTGAGCAAATCCTCAGGCAAGAAATTCGTATCCGTTCGACCCGAAGGCTTGGGCAACGATCAGATCCGCTGTATCCGGGTGAGCCGCCGAGGCGACCTCTGGATCGGCACCAACGACGGGCTCTATCGCGTGACTGGCGAAGGCACGACCCGCTTTACAACCAGTGATGGCCTAACCAGCAACGCCATTTTCACCCTCTCCGAGGATCGCGCGGGAACTCTCTGGATTGGCACGCTAGGCGGCGGGCTGAATCGCTTCACCGACGACAAATTCAGCTCCTTTACCGAGAAGGACGGCTTGGTAGGGAAGGATGTCTGGACCATTCTCGAAGATCGTGAAGGCAGCTTGTGGGTGGGAACGGCCGGTGGCGGCTTGAATTGCCTCAAAGAAGGTTCGTTCACCAACCTTTCCAAGGAAGACGGTCTCCTCAGCGACATGGCCCTCTCGGTCTCGCAAGACTCCGAGGGATCATTGTGGATCGGCTCCGACAAGGGATTGGTCCGGCTCAAGAACGGCAAACCGACCGCCTATACCATGCAGCAAGGTCTCCCGGAAAACTTCGTCTTTTCCGTTACCGAGGGTCACGACCACGAAATGTGGATCGGTACGCGCCGCGGCTTAGCCAGAATCAAGAACGAGAAGATTACCGCCTTTACGGCAAAGAACGGTCTGCCCAGCGACTTCGTGGGCTGCACGTACACCGACCACAAGGGAAATGTCTGGCTCGGTACTCGCGGCGGCTTGGTCCGGTACGATGGCCGCCAGTTCACCACCTTCACCACTCTCGACGGCCTCTCCAATAATTTCGTTCTGTCTCTCTACGAGGATGCCCAAGGCACTCTGTGGATCGGCACGAGCGGCGGCGGCTTGGACGCTTTCAAGGACGACAACTTCCACGCCTATACCAGCCGCGACGGTTTATCGAGCGACGTCGTCTGGGCGCTCCATGGCGATAGCGACGGGACTCTTTGGGTGGGAACCAGCGGCGGTGGCTTAGATCGCTTTCGCAACGGGAAGTTTACTGTCTACAACTCCGCGACCGGCCTGTTTGACGATGCGCCTCTAGCGATCCTCGACGACCATATGGGCCGGCTCTGGATGAGCTCGAACCGAGGCGTGTTCAGCGTCCAAAGGGACCAGTTAAACGCTTTCGCCGAGGGGCGCATCCATTCCATCGTTTCGACGGTGTATGGAACCGACGATGGCATGAAGAGCCATGAATGCAATGGCGGTTTTCAACCCGCCGGCTGGCGCACCAAAGATGGCCGTCTCCTGTTTCCCACAACCAAAGGTGTGGCCGTCGTCGATCCGGCGCATCTCGTGAAAGACGAAGTCCCGCCCAACGTCGTGATCGAGCACGTACTGGTCGACAACAAGGAAATGCCGGCCGATGGGCCGCTCGTGACTCCGCCGGGCAAAGGCCAATTGGAATTTCAGTTCACAGCGCCCACATTCATCGCCCCGCAGAAGCTCCAATTCCGCTACATGTTGGAGGGATTCGATAGAGACTGGGTTCAGGCGGGCAGCCGGCGCGTAGCCTATTACACAAACATTCCGCATGGCGAGTACCGGTTCCGGGTGAGAGCCGGGATCGGCGATCTATGGAACACGAATAATGCGAACGTAGAGATCAGTCTCGAGCCGCATTTTTACCAGACAACAGTTTTCAACCTCCTTGTTTTGCTCGCGGCGTTCAGCCTGTGCGCCGGCGCGTACCGGCTGCGCGTCAGCCAGTTGAAGATGCGCGAGGCGAAGCTAGTCGTCCTGGTGAATGAACGGACCTCCGCTCTTCAGGAAAGCGAGAAACAGTTGCGGCGCTCGCGCGATGAGTTGGAGCATCGCGTTCAGGAGCGCACCAGCGAGCTGGTTGAAACCAACAAGGCCCTCGGAGACGAAGTGAGCATGCGGCGGCGTACCGAGGAGCAGCTCATTCTGGCGAAGGAGGCGGCGGAAGCCGCCAGTAAAGCGAAGAGTGACTTCCTGGCGAACATGAGCCACGAGATCAGAACGCCCATCAACGGCATTCTCGGCATGACCGACATCGCCCTCAGCACCGAACTCGACGAAGAGCAGAAAGAATACCTCGATATCGTCAAGTTTTCGGCGGATTCATTGCTTGCCATCGTCAACGATATCCTCGATTTCTCCAAAATCGAGGCCCGCAAGCTGACCCTCGATAACTCGCCTTTTCATCTACGGAAATCGATTGACGAGCTGGTCCGGTCGCTCGCCATTCGGGCTCGTCAAAAAAACCTGGCTTTGACCTGCGATATTTCGGGCGATGTTCCAGATGACGTAGTGGGTGATCCGCTTCGGCTCCGCCAGGTGCTTCTCAATCTGCTCGACAACGCGCTGAAGTTTACCAGTAAAGGGAGTGTCGCCCTATCGGTCACAAGCGAAGAGCAGACGGCAGACAGCGCTTTGTTGCACTTTTGCGTGACAGACACCGGGATAGGCATCTCGCCCGATAAGCAAAAAACCATTTTTGAAGCCTTTTCACAGGCCGACACCTCGTCCACGCGGCGCTACGGCGGTACGGGCTTGGGACTAACCATTTCATATCAGCTTGCCGGCATGATGGGCGGTCGCCTCTGGGTGGCCAGCGAGTCCGGTCAGGGAAGCGCGTTCCACTTTACCGCCCGCCTCGAACTAAACTCTCCGGACCCCGGCGCTGCCGGCGTCCCTACCGAGCAAAATACGACCGATGTAGTGGAAGTAACGTAGCCGGCAACCCTCTAAGCGCTTGTACGTCCAATCGAACAGGCGCTCTCCTGTGCTGGCGTAACCCGCTTTTTGGCTATACTTTAGATAACCGCTCCAACCTCCGGGATTTCTCGAATGAATAATCGTTTTAAATGGACCATTATTGGTACCTCAACGTGTGTAGTCGTTCTGCTGCTGCTTGGCGCTAGAAACGGCCGGGCTGTTGCCGCTGACGACGTCTACGGGCACCTAAAGGTCTATACCGAAGTTCTGGAACGCATCAAGCTGGAGTATGTCGAAGAGCCTGACATGAAGAACGTCACTCTCGGAGCCATCAACGGGCTGCTTGAGTCGGTCGATCCCTTCGCCAGCTATCTGAACGCGGACCAATATCGCCAGTACGAGAAGGCGGCCGACACAGCCCGGGCAGGCGTGGGACTTATTCTTGCAAAACGCTTCGGATACGTTGCGGTTGTCGATACGCTTCCGGGGTCTCCAGCGGAGAAGGCCAACATCACGACGGGCGACCTGATAGAGAGTATCAACAACGTCGCCACTCGAGACATGCCGCTCGCCTACGCGGAACAACTGCTGCGCGGCGCTCCCAACTCGACGGTAGAGATCACGGTTCTCCGTCTGAAGAACCCGGACCCGCAAAAGATTAACTCTAACTCGGGTAGACGTGCCGTTCCCGGACGTGTTGGCGAAGCTGATGCCCAATGACGTGGGCTATCTCCACGTTGCCAGCTTGTCGGGAGATCGACTGGCGCAGACGAAAACCAAGCTGCAGGAGCTCAAGAAACAGGGTGCGAAGTACATTGTTCTCGATCTGCGTCATTGTTCAACCGGTGAGCAGGAGAAGGGTGTGGCGCTGGCCAATCTATTCGTCGATTCTGGTGAAATCACTTACCTGCAAGGACAAAAGACTCCGAAGAAGGAATTTGACGCCGTTCCCGACGAGGACATCTGGAAAGGTCCGCTGGTCGTGATCACCGATCGTTCTACCGCCGGGGGAGCCGAGATTGCCGCTTCCGCGCTGATGGACGACAAGCGCGCGCAGGTGGTCGGTGAGCGAAGCTACGGCGACGCCAGTCTGCGGAAGACCATCCAGATGGACGACGGCGGAGCAGTGATCTTGTCCGTCGCGAAATACTACTCCCCGTCGGGCAAAGCGATCCAGGATACGGGCGTGGTGCCCACCGTGCAGCTTGCCGAAAACGACAACTCCCCGGAACTGGATCAGGACGGAAATCCGATTCCCGGCACTGCTCCGAAGAGCACCGAAGACAACTTGTTGAAGCAGTCCATCGATCTGGTGACGGGAAAAACAACCATTGCTCAGCTCAGGAATGACACTGACGGGCCGATCATCGCGGGGCAGGATCATCCTATCAATCAGAAGGCTCCTCAGGCGGTTCAGCACTAGCATGCCTCTCTACGAATACAAATGCGAGAAGTGCGGCGACATATTCGAAGTGATGCAGAAGTTCGCCGACGAGCCGGTCACCATCCATCAAAAGTGCGGAGGGAAGGTGGAGCGCCTGATCTCTGCTCCATCTCTGCAGTTTAAGGGCAGCGGATTTTACATCAACGACTACGGAAAAGGCGGCGCCACAAAGCCAGCCGATAACGGTTCCTCGCAGAAGAGCGATTCAAGCCCCGCAAAACCGTCCGGGAGCTCCGAATCGGGTTCGAGCACGACTTCCGCGCCGGCATCCAGTTCGTCGACTGAGTCGAAGCCCGCATCCTCAAGTTCAAAGTCGAGTTCTTCGGAATCGAAGTAAATAGCTTATTCTGCACGCAGGGCAACTATGGGGTCCACGCGTGTGGCTCGCCACAGAGGCATCGCCATCCCCAGACAGGCCGCTATCGCGAGAAGCAAAATGCTCAGAGACAAGGTGACTGGATCGGTTCCAGCCACGCCGAAGAGCAGACCTTCGAAGGCGCGCGCGCATGCCAGCGCCAGTGCTCCCCCGATGCTCAGCCCCACGAGGAGCCAAAGACCGCTCTCGGCGGCAAAGAGAGCGGCGACATGGCGCCTTTGTGCGCCCACCGCGAACCGTACTCCGATTTCGCGCGTGCGGCGAACAACCGAATAGGCAAGCACGCCATATAGGCCGATGCCGGCGAGCAACGTGGCGAGGATCGCGAACAGAGTGGACAGATATCCAAGAATGCGTTCGGTTGACAGTCCCGCCTCGACCTCGGTAGCCAACGTCTGGGCCGAAAGGACCGGCGTGCGCCGATCGATGCTTTTGACGATGGCGAGGAGTGACGGGAGGATGGCGGCGGGTTGATATTGGCTGCGGACCAGAACCGTTAACCCCGAGGTTTGGGCTTGCTTTTCGGGCAAGTAGACAGCGTCTTCAGGACCATTTCTGATGCCACGGTCGCGCGCATTCGCAACTACTCCGATAATCTCCAAGTCGCTTCCACCCTGCCGGAATTTCCGGCCCAATGGATCTTGTCCGGCAAAATAGTCCCGGACAAATTTCTCATTCACAATCGCCACTCGTGGAGCGTTCTGGTCGTCGGCATCGCGGAAATCTCTTCCCCGGAGAAAGGGCTGATCGAGAGTATGGAAGTAATCGGAACTGATGAAGTTGAAGTCCGCGATATTGTCCTCACCTCGCTTGGGCGTGTAGCCAGGAACGTCTATGGTCATCGAAATGGCCATGGATCCGTTGGGAGTACTCGCGGCTAAGCTCGCGGCGCGTACACCGGGTAAGACTCGAGCCCGGGTCAAGATGTCTTCCAGGATGCGGGATACGTCGGCGCTCGAATGGCCGGCAGCAGCAGGATCGACGCGCAGGGCGATGACCTGATCCGGCTTGAAACCGAGATCGATCGTCTCGAGCGAGCGTAATGTCCGTGTGAGCAGGCCGGCGGCAAACACAACGACGAGCGATAGAGCAATTTGCACCACCAGCAGCGTTCCGCGGAAAAGCGAGCGGCTCCATTGCGGACCGCCGGGCCGTTCTTGTTTGAGGCCGGGGAGAAGACTGGGCCGCGTAGCCTGCGAGGCGGGAACCAGCCCGAATAGGATCGCCGTCGCGAACGACAGCGTAATCGAGAACGCAAGAACGTTCAGGTCCGGTCTCACTTGGAGCGCCGATACGGGTGATCTGCCGGCATTGAGGAACGCGACCAGCGTGCTGGAAATCCAGAGCGACAGAGCGGTGCCGAAGGCGCCGCCACACGCCGCCAATACCAAGCTTTCCATGAACAACTGGCGGATGATCGCTATGCGAGAGGCTCCGATAGACATGCGCACAGCGAATTCCTTGGCGCGAGCTTGCGCCCTCGCGAGCAACAGATTGGCTAAGTTCGCGCACATGATCAGCAACACCAGCGCGACTACCGCCATAAGCACCAGCAGGGGCCGGCCGAACGCAGACCGCATGTCATTGAATCCTTGGCTGCCGTCCTCCAGGCGCAGATCCGACTGCTTTTCCGGATTGTGGCCGCCGTTGTTTTCTATGTCAATCTGCCGCAACACGCGTTGCGTCTGCTCCTGCGCTTCAATTCTTGTGATGCCGGGTTTCAGGCGCGCCATAGGAGTCAGCCAGGAGAGTGTCTTCAGCCAATCGACACTTGTCGCGTCGGCGAAAGCGGGCATGATATCGCCGATTCGCGTCGCGGGAATCTGTAGATCGAAGCGACGCTCCAGGGCGGCTCCGTAAAAGCCGCGGGGAGTGATGCCGAGGACACGATAGGCGTGTCCATTGAGGAACACGCTTCCCCCGATCACACCGGGATCGCCCGCGAATTCCCGTTGCCAAAGAGCAAAGCTCAATACGCAGACCGGGCTTGCCTTCGCATTCCGAACGTCATCCCCGGTCAACAGTCTTCCCATGAGCGGTTTCACTTGCAGGGCCTGAAAGTACTGGCCGGTGACCAGTTCACCCATCACCCACTGCGCTTGATCGCCGGTGGAGAAACTGACGGGCTTGCCAAACCAGCCAAATAGGCCGCTGAAATCGGGATCTCGCTTGGCGAGTTGCTCGACTGTTGAGAGGCGCCACACTTTGCCGCTCGTCTCGCCGCGGTTAGTCTCGGCAAACGTTACGAGCCGGTCAGGTTCGGGGACCGGCAGGCGCTTCAGCAGAATAGCGTTGACAAAGGAGAAGATGGCGGTATTGGCGCCAATTCCGAGCGCGAGAGAGAGGACAGCAGTGACCGCGAATGCGGGCTTACGGCGAATGCCGCGGAAGGCGTGGCGTACGTCGCGCGAAATCCAATCCAGCAGCTGAAACATCCAGACCTACGCATTACGATGATTGGCCGCGGTTAGCGCCGCGTTTAGGGAACCTTGGCGATATCCTTCCAGGTCGAGCGTCACATACAAAAAGCCAAGCTGCTTGAAAATGGCGGCGAATGCTTCAGCACTCTCGATGGTTAAGGCTTTAGCGAGCTCGTCCTTAGCCACTTCAATTCGTACGAGGTCACCGTGGAAGCGCACACGAAACTGCTTGAAGCCGAGCGCGCGAATCGCCTCTTCGCCTTCTTCGATGGTCTTGATGGTTTGAATAGTCACCGGAGTTCCGTAGGGCACACGCGAACTGAGACAGGCGGCTGCGGGACGGTCCCAGGTAGAAAGGCCGGCGCGCCGTGAAAGTTCGCGTATTTCGGATTTCGTGAGTCCCGCTTCGACCAATGGCGCCTTGACATCGTGAAGCTTGGCCGCACGCTGGCCTGGACGATAGTCACCGAGGTCGTCCTTATTCACGCCGTAGACGATGTGAGCGTAACCGTGCGCGTGGGCAAACGATTCCAGCCGGACGAATAACTCGTCTTTGCAGTGAAAGCAACGGTCTTTGTCGTTCTTGACGTAATCCGGGTTCTCGAATTCGTAGGTGTCGATGTACTCGTGACGGAAACCACATTCGCGCGCGAACGCCTCAGCATCGCGCTTATGGGAGGTAGGAATGGAGGCTGAATCAGCCGTGATGGCAATAGCGGCATCGCCCAGCAGGCGATTTGCGGCCCAAGCTAAGTAAGCCGAATCCGTTCCGCCGGAATACGCAACGATGACTCGCCCCAGACCCCGCAGGACTTCGAAAAGAGATTCTTCCTTGGCGTCCAGATCCGAAGGACTGAACGGCACTGGTTGGGCCTGAAGGGTGACAAGTGCGGCCATACTTGGAGTATAGCCGCCATCGCCGTCTGTTAACCGTTTACTGAAGGGGTAATTCGCCCGGCTTGAGAACGTCTTTCTCCGATTCGGGGATGGCTGACGCTGCGGCCACCTGGTCGCCTTCGTCGAGGCGCACCAGCCGTACACCTTGCGTGGATCTGCCCGCCTGGCGAATTTGGCCGGATTCGATTCGAATGATCTTGCCCTCTTTCGTGATGATCATGAGATCGGTATCTTCGCTGACGCACATGACCGCGACCACTTTCCCGACTTTGGCCGTAGTCTTCATGTTGATGACGCCCTTGCGCCCGCGCGCCGTGAGCCGGTAGTCTTCGAGGTCGGTCCGTTTACCAAAGCCGTTCTCTGAGATCGACAAAATCAGCCCGGTCTTCTCGACGACTTCGAGACCGATCAGATAGTCGCCCTCATCGAGGTCCATGGCCCGAACGCCGCGGGCTTGACGACCCATCGGGCGAACATCCTCTTCATTGAAGCGTATGGCCATGCCTTCATGAGAGCCGAGGAAGATGAAGTTGTCGCCCCTGGTGATGGTGGCGCCGAGCAGTTCGTCGCCATCGTCCAAGCCTAAGGCGATGATGCCGCGCGAGAGCGGATTATCGAATTCGGTCAGCTCGCACTTCTTGATGACGCCCTGCCGCGTGACCATGACGATGAATTTGCCGGCAACAAACTCTTTCACGGGCAAGAAGGCTTTTACTGTTTCATCCGGCTGCAGGCTGATGAGGCCGGAGATATGTTTGCCCTTACCGGTGGTGCCGGCATCGGGGATCTCGTAGATCTTGAGCCAGTAGACGCGGCCTTTATTGGTAAAGATCAGCAAATACGCATGGGTGGACGCGATGACCAGATGTTCGACCACATCTTCCGAGCGCGTTCCCATGCCGATGCGGCCTTTACCGCCGCGAGTCTGCCGCTGGTACGTGTCGACGGATGTGCGCTTGAGGTAACCGCCGCGTGACACAGTCACAGCGACATCCTCCATCTGCACCAGATCTTCCAGGCTGATCTCGCCCGTGTCCTCTATGATCTGCGTGCGGCGGTCATCACCAAACTCTTTTCGAACTTCCTTGAGTTCGTCGATGATGACGCTGCGCAGTACTTTCTCAGAACCGAGAATCTCTACGTATCCGGCAATCTGCCGCTGAGTTTCGGCCAGATCGTCCAGGATCTTCTGCCGCTCCATGTTGGTTAAACGCTGGAGTTGCAGCTCTAGAATGGCCTTGGCCTGGCGGTCCGAGAACTCGAAGCGCGCCACGAGAGAGGTGTGCGCCTCTTTCACGCCGCGAGCCTCACGAATCAAGGTAATGATGGCATCCAGGTTGTCTAACGCCTTTTGGAAACCAAGGAGAATATGTTCTCTTTCTCTTGCTTGACGGAGCAGGTAATCGGTGCGGCGGCGGACGACATCGACGCGATGGTCGATGAAGCGCTTGATGCAATCGATGATGCCCAGTTCACGCGGCTGCCCGTTGACAATCGATAGCATGATGACGCCAAAGTTGACCTGCATCTGCGTCTGCTTGTATAGATTGTTCAGGACGACTTCGGATTGCTCGCCGCGCTTCAAATCGAAGACGATGCGCATGCCGTCGCGGTCGCTCTCATCACGAGCGTCGGCAATCCCCTCGATCTTTTTCTCGTTGGCGAGAGCCGCGACGTGTTCAATCAATCGCGCCTTATTCACTTGGAACGGGATTTCCGTGACGACGATGGCTTCGCGATCTTTGCCCAGCTTCTCGATGGCGGCTTTGGCGCGGATCTTCAAGCTTCCACGGCCGCGCGTGTAGTAATCGAGGATGCCCTGGCGTCCTAGAATGAATCCGCCGGTCGGGAAATCCGGTCCGGGCACCATTTCAAAGATTTTGGCGAGCGGAGTACCCGGCTCGTTCACGAGGGCGATGGTGGCGTCGATAATTTCACGCAAATTGTGCGGCGGGATGTTCGTCGCCATGCCGACGGCGATGCCGGAGGACCCATTGACCAGCAGGTTCGGAACGCGGGTCGGAAGGATTTCCGGTTCCACTTCACTGTCGTCGTAATTCGGGCGGAAATCGACCGTCTCTTTGTGAATATCTTCGAGAAGCGAGCCGGCAATCCGCGAAAGACGGGCTTCGGTGTACCGCATGGCCGCGGGCGGATCACCGTCCACCGAACCGAAATTCCCTTGCCCATCGACCAGCATGTAGCGGAGCGAAAACGGCTGCGCCATTCGCACTAATGCGTCATAGACCGGCACATCGCCGTGCGGATGGAATTTGCCGAGGACGTCGCCGACGATCCTGGCGCACTTGCGCGTCGCGCGGTTGTAGTGCAGACCCATTTCGTGCATCCCGTACAAAATGCGGCGATGCACCGGCTTTAAGCCATCACGGACGTCGGGTAAAGCGCGGCCTACGATTACGCTCATGGCGTAATCGAGGTACGAGCGCTTCATCTCATCTTCGATGTTGGTAGGAATTAGGTTCTTGTTATCGCCAGGCGGAAACAGCCCGCCCGTCGACCCATCTTGATCGGCCAAAAGAAACTCCTAAGGGGACAGCAGGGAGTGATGCAAATGCTTGCAAACACAATGCCTTACTAAGCTGAGTGCTATAACTTTATTGTACCAAGGCTCAGACGGCTTCTGATGGCACTCGCTAACTCTTACGACGGCTTCATCTTCGATTACGGTGGCGTGCTTGTGGCGCATCAGACGGATGAAGATCAGGCGCGCATGGCGGAAATAGCGGCTGTTCCGAAAGAGCTGTTCACGGAGCTGTATTGGGCGGACCGGCTGGACTATGACAAAGGGCTGGTATCGGGATTTGAATACTGGCAGGCAATTGCGGAGCGTGCAGGCACATTCCTCAATCAACAAGCGATAGACCAGTTGACCGAATTGGATACGGTGAGCTGGATGCGTTTCGATTCGGCGGTGTGGGAGTGGATCGATGAGTTGCGGCGCGCCCGCAAGCGTGTGGCCATGCTGTCGAACATGCCTCGCGAGCTGGGGGAAGCGCTGAAGTCGCGGACCGACCGGCTGAACAATTTCGATTGCGTCACACTCTCCTACGAAGTTCATTCGGTGAAGCCCGAACCCGCCATTTACGAGCAATGCCTGGAGGGTCTGGGGCTTGAGGCAGAACAGACTCTTTTCTTCGACGACAAGATGGCGAATATTCAGGGGGCTGAATTACTTGGAATGCGCGCCATTCAGTTTACGGACCGGGATGACGTTCTGCTGCGCGTGCGCGCGTGATTACGCGATGTCGTATTAGGCGCTACACTGGCAGCATCCGGTAGGTGTGTTTGATTCGCCCCATAACTTGTCTGCTGACTTTGGCAGTTTTGCCACTGTTCGCGGATCGCTCGCTCGCCGATCCGCCTGAACCCGTCGTGGTGGACGCCGTCACGGACCGTTATCGTCCCATATCGCTCGATCAGGAGAAATTAGGCGGGCTGCTTGCGAGCCGCCTGCGAGCCAATAGCGAAGGGTATCTCGAACATGTGGACGATCACAACGCCCCGCCTGATTCGAAGGGGTTGGGCGGCCCGCGGGAAGAAGGATCGATTCAGCAGCCAGGCAGGGCTCTGGAAGCCATGGCGAAGGCTTATGAATATCGCCATGACGAACATCTCAGGGCGGTGATGCAAAGCGTCGAGAAGCTGGTGGTCGCTTCGCTCACGCCGGAGAAGGCCGCTGGAGACCGGCACGAACTTTTAGTTCGCAAGTACGATTTGCTTGGCTTGCTTGCTTACTACCACGTAACAACTGACGAGAGCGCGCTGGACGCGGCGACAAGGGCCGGCAAAGCACTGCTGCGGAGCTTTCCAAAGGGTTCCGCCTACGAGCACCCGGCAATACTGATTGAGCCGTTCGTTTTGCTCTACCGATATACAGAAGACGGACAGTATCTTGATTTTTGCCGATCGGCCGCCGATGCGTGGATCCAATCCGAGGGAAAGCAAGCGGACGCTACCTTCGAAAGTCTTTCCGCATTACACGACTTGGTTGACCTGTACCGGATCACAGGGGACGAATCTTATTTCCGGTCGATCACCGCGTCCTGGTTGGACGTGCGGAACAGGCGGTTGTCGCTCACGGGAGCACCCGTATTAAGTAAGGCTTCGACAGCGGGCGACGACAAAGAGGAAAGCGGAACGTGCGCGACTGTGTCGTGGATTCAGCTCACGCTGGATTTACTGCGAGTGACGGGAGAGGCACAGTACGGAGAGCAGCTGGAACGCACAATCTACAACCAGTTACTGGCGGGGCAAGATGGCATGACGGGAGTAGTACTGGAATCGGCTCCTTTGAACGGCAGCAAACAGCCGGCATCTACTTCCGACGCATGTGGATCGAACGAAGCCCTGGGTGTGTCGCTGATACCCGCGGCGGTGTGGGGACGTTACGGAAACGGGATTGCGATTGTTCTTTACAGCGCCGGCCGCGCAACCTTCCAGTTAAGCCATCGCCGCGGAACGGTTCAAGTTTATTCGGAGGCGGTATTTCCGGAAAGAGGTGATTTCCTGCTGCATGTGGAACCGGCTCATAATCTGCGCTTTCCAGTGCGGTTGCGGGTGCCTGAATGGACGAATAGCTTCGTAGCCGATATCGGCGGATCGCATCTGATCGGGAAACCTGGCGATTTTCTGACGATCAACCGTGAATGGAGACGGGGCGATACCGTGAAGATCTCGATGGATATGACAGTGCGGACGATAGACGGTTCACCGACATATCCCGATGAGATTGCACTGCAGCGAGGGCCACAAGTGCTGGCGCTGTCTCAAGTCTTCAATCCTCAGCTTAAGGACCTGGCGGACGCCGCCGTAACGGCAGGCGCGATGTCCCGGGTTCAATTGTTGCCGGCGGGTGCAAAGCTTCCGGCAAACTGGCCGGGGGAGCAAGCCTACACGATCGCCGGCGAATACCGGGGCAAGCCACAGGAACTGATCCTCGCGCCATTCGCGGACGCAAAAACTTATCGGGTCTGGCTCAGAAAGCCAAGCGCGTCTAGTGGAGCAATGAATTAATTTCGTCGAACGGATCGCGGCCGAGTTTCGGAGCAGTTCCTCCGTTCTTGATAACTATTACTTACGACGGGAGATAGGCTAGGTTACTAAAATCGAGCAACTAATAGGCCTGCTTGATGGTCCAGGTTAGTGGAGAGTAACGATGGACCGATTGGAAGAACTGAAAAACAAGTATAAGGGCGCACTTGACACGATTCAGCAAAAGGGAGTTCGCCTAACGCACTTGCATGTGCAAGATAACAAGCTGTTCATACAAGGTGCGGCTCCTTCACAGGACGTAAAAAACGATGTCTGGAATCAGATCAAAGCGGCGGATAGCAGTTACAGCGATTTGACCTGCGATTTAACCGTGGATCCAAGTCTCGCCGCGAGCGCCGCGCCGGCTCAACCAGCCACGGCTGCGGCTGCCGCGGGGGCGGGCACCGCCAGCAAGACGTATAAAGTGCAGGCCGGTGACACACTGTCCAAGATTGCCAAGGACTTTTACGGGAATGCGAACGACTACAACCGCATTTTCGAAGCCAACCGGGACAAGCTTCAGAGCGCGGACAAGATTCAGGTGGGCCAGGAACTCGTAATTCCGACATAAAGCCGGCGGGGTCACGCGCGAGGGGGACAGTTCGCACGGTATAATGCGGGTGGAGTCCCCTCACTTGAACCTGCGCGGAATGGTGCGTCTTTTCACGCACATACAGCTACTTCCTGTCTTGGAAAATGGCGAAGAGACGACGCTGATCGGCGGCCAAGCCGTGATGGAAGGCGTCATGATGCGATCGCCCCACAGCTACTGCGTGGCGGTGCGAACGCCGGGCGGTGAGATTGTGACGGAAGAAAGCCCGCTGCCCCGCTTATCCGAGAGCTATCCGGCTTTCAAGTGGCCGGTCCTGCGGGGATTGGTAACGCTCGGCGGCGCCATGTGGCTCGGCATGAAGGCGCTGAAGTTTTCGGCGGATTGCGCTTTGGGCGAACTCACCGGCAGAGGAGAAAAGAGCGGCAAGCGGGAAGTGAGCGCGGGTGCCATGGCGCTTCAGATTGGCTTCTCTATTCTGTTCATGATTGGGCTGTACAAGCTTGTGCCGCTTTATCTGGCGACCTTACTTGGCAGGCATTACGAAGCGGTGAACGGCCGATTGGCGATCAATCTCGTCGATGGCCTGCTGCGGATTGCGATCTTCCTTGGATTCATGTACGCCCTTTCGCGCATGAAAGAGATGCATCGCATGTTCGAGTATCACGGCGCGGAACACAAGGTCGTCTTCAATTTCGAATCGGGCAAACCTGTGACGGTAGACAATGCACAGCGGTTCGTGACATGGCACCCACGCTGCGGAACGAGTTTTCTGGTGGTGGTTCTCATCGTCGCAATGATCAGCTATGCGTTCCTGCCGATTGACAGCTTCTGGGGGAAGTTCGCGGCGCGCATTGCGCTGCTTCCAGTGATTGTCGGCGCCAGTTATGAAGTGATCCGGTTTGCGGCAAAACGACAAAGGGGATTACTGGCGATTATCACTCGTCCGGGTCTGTGGCTGCAGCGAGTGACCACGCAGCAGCCGTCCAATGCACAGACTGAAGTGGCGATCCACGCACTCGAGCGGGCTATGGAGCTGGAACAGGCGCAGGGCGGGAAGCTGGTTATCGCCTAACGCGGTCCCGCGCTGAGAGTGAGAGCGGAAAACTTCAGGCATCGTAACGGGCGGCATACATGCAATACAAGGAACGATTAGACGAATCGGAGGCGCGTTTCCAAGAGTTGACAGCGCGTATGGCGGACCCGGCAGTAATCGGCGACTCCGAGCAGTATCGCAAGACGACGAAGGCGCAGAGCGAGCTGGCGGAGCTGGTGACGAAATACCGCGAGTGGAAGAAAGCGGAGCAAGAGTTGCGGGATGCCAGGGCGATGCTCGAAGAGACCGACCCTGACCTACGGCAAATGGCCGAACTCGAGGTCACGAGACTCGAACCCCAAGTGTCGGCGATCGAGCAGGAATTGCAGATCATGCTGCTGCCCAAGGACCCGAATGACGAAAAGAACGTTATCTTGGAGATTCGCAAAGGTGCGGGCGGCGACGAAGCATCCTTATTCGCAGCGGAAGTTTTTCGGATGTATTCGCGATACGCCGAAGAGCAGGGTTGGAAAGTCGAAGTAACTTCGCTCAGTGAGTCGTCGGTGGGAGGGTTAAGCGAAGTAATCGCCATGGTGAGCGGACGCAGAGTGTACAGCCGCTTGAAGTATGAGAGCGGCGTTCATCGTGTGCAGCGTGTTCCGGCCACGGAGACGCAGGGGCGTGTGCACACTTCGACGATTACTGTTGTGGTGATGCCTGAAGCCGATGAAGTAGACGTACAAGTCGATCAGAAAGACCTGCGGATTGATACATTTTGTTCGTCGGGACCCGGCGGACAGTCGGTAAACACAACGTATTCGGCGGTACGCATCACTCACTTGCCGACGAACACCGTAGTATCTTGCCAGGACGAGAAATCACAGATCAAAAATCGTTCGAAAGCCATGCAAGTTCTCCGTTCGCGTCTGTATCAGATGGAGATGGAGAAGCAACTTGCGCAAATTGGAGCGGAGCGCAAGAGCATGGTCGGTACAGGCGACCGGAGCGAGAAGATTCGGACCTATAATTTCCCGCAGAACCGGATTACGGATCACCGCATCGGTCTCACATTGCATCAATTGGACCTGGTGATGGAAGGCCGCATGCAGCCAATCATCGAAGCGGTAACGAGTTACTATCAATCGGAACGCATGCGTGGCGGCGAGCTAGTACCCACAACTTGATCTTGGCCGCGCTTACACGTGCTGGACGTCAAGACTGCCCTCGAGCAGGGCGCGGAAATTCTCGATAAAGCCACGGTTCCGGTGGCGCGCCTCACGGCGGAAGTGCTTCTTTGTCACGCGTTGCAACGTGACCGCACGTATGTGTACGCGCACGGCGAAGATCAATTGAGCGAGCTCGCGTGGATTCATTACGGCCGTTATTTGAACGAACGGCTGAAGGGAAAGCCGACACAGTACATCACACACAAACAGGAGTTTTATGGGCGTGACTTCTACGTAAACGAGGAAGTGCTGATTCCCCGCCCTGAGACCGAGCACTTGGTGGAAGCTGCGCTCGGGTATCTGAAAACGCGCGGCGCCGCGCAAGTGCTGGACGTGGGAACTGGATCCGGCGCCGGTTGCTATTAGCATCGCGCTCGAGAGTGGAACGCGGGTATTGGCTTCCGATATCTCAGTGATGGCATTGGCGGTAGCGGAACGGAACAGGCAGAAGCACACTGCCGGGGTGAGTTTTTTCGCGGCGGATCTCCTGGATGCAGTAGGGCCGGCTAGCGTGGATCTGCTGGTATCAAATCCGCCTTACGTGCCCGGAGCCGATAGCGCAAACATGCAGGCTGAAGTGCGCGATTGGGAACCGCACGTGGCGCTGTTTGCGGGCGATAGCGGATTCGAGATCTATGAGCGCTTACTTGCGGGCGCGGCGCAGGTGGTGAAGCGCGGCGGACGCTTACTGATGGAACTGGGCTATCGATCGCTGGACGGCGTGCGCGACATGCTGGCGAGCGAATGGAGCGATATTGAAGTGATCCCGGATTTGGCCGGTTGGCCCAGAGTGATTGGAGCCACGCTGACCCGGTAAAGAGCATGCAACGTCTGGTTTGCCACGTCGACATGGACGCGTTCTTCGTTTCAGTGGAAGAGCTGTTCGATCCGTCGCTCAAAGGCAAGCCGGTGATTGTGGGCGGTAAAGCGGATCAGCGCGGAGTGGTGGCCGCTGCTTCATACGCGGCGCGGAAGTTTGGCGTGCACTCCGCGATGCCACTGCGCACGGCGGCGCGGCTGTGTCCCCAGGCGACTTTTGTCGAAGGGCGCCTGGAGCGCTATCGGGAATATTCAAAGAAGATCTTCAAGATCCTCTGCGATTTCTCTCCACAGGTAGAGATGGCGTCGATCGATGAAGCCTATCTGGACCTCACGGGGACGGAACGTCTGCTGGGTACGCCTCTGCGCGCTGCACACTCCTTGCATGAGACGATCCGGGAAAAAACAGAGCTGAGGTGCTCGCTCGGTCTCGCATCTTCGCGGCTAGTGGCGAAGGTGTCGTCGGACCAGGCGAAACCGAATGGTGTGCTTTACATCGTTCCGGGACGTGAGGCACGGTTTCTGGCGCCGCTGGAGGTGCGGAAGATTCCCGGCGTAGGAAAAAAAACGGAGGAGACACTGCACAAACTGGGAATCCGGCGGGTGGGCGATCTGGCGGAGCTGGAAGAAGGTTTTCTGCGTTCGCACTTTGGCCTTTGGGGTCTGGCGCTGGCAGGAAAAGCGAGAGGGGAGGACGCGGGAGGCTGGTTCGATACGGAGATTGGCGCTGATGAAGATCCGAAATCCATCAGTCATGAGCACACCTTCGGGGAAGACACGGCGCAACGGGAGCGGCTGGAAACGGCTCTTCTCAAGCTCTCTGAAATGGTGGCGAAACGGTTGCGGGAGCAGCGGCTGTATGCGAGGACGATTCAATTAAAGCTGCGCGACGAAGACTTTTTCACCATCACGCGGGCTCAATCGCTGGACCATGCAACACAACTGGATCGTGAAGTGGCCACGGCTGTGATTGCGCTCTTCCGGCAGGCGTGGGATGGCAATAGACCCATTCGGTTGCTAGGCGTGCATGCCGGTGGATTGCAGCACTACGAAGGGCAGATGAATTTGCTGGAGGAGGCGAATACTGCGCGGCTTCGGGAGGCGTTCCGGTCAGTGGACCACATTCGGAATCGATTTGGCGAGGCAAGCATTTCATTGGCGAAGACACTGAATGCAGGGATTCGAGAGCGAGTGCATGAGAATCCATTCGGTCTGCCGGGAAAATCGGCGGGAGAGAAGGACGCGCAGTCTGAATAGGTAAGCGCTCCCTTACGTCGCGCCTCTGAAATAGGGTGTGCTATATAGTGGCCGCGCCTCTGAACGCGCTTGGGCCAGCGTTGCCAGTGAGAGCGTCAAATCCGGGCGTAAGTCGCTTAACGGATTCGTCCGGCGGGTGCCGCGGCACTTCTCCTTTCCCCCTTCTGAGAAGTCGAGCAACGGCCGATAAGTTTTACGAAATGCCGTCCGAGCACTCCCCCTTTGTAGATCCCGGTAGTACGGCGACTATGCCGATTGCTCCCGGTCCTAAACTAGACACCGCCCAGAGCCAGCCAAGAGGACGTAATTGGTTACCACGCCGCCTTTGCGTCGCCCACTTAGTGAGGGAAGCAGGCACCCGCGCTCCCGATGCGCTGGCTTTATCGTCCGGCGCGGAGACGATGAGTTACGGGGAGATGATCGGGCGGGCAAGCCGCCTGGCGACTTACCTGATTTCTCTGGGGGTAGGACCCGACGTACCGGTGGCCTTATGCTTCGAGCGCTCCTTCGATCTCATCACCAGCGCGCTGGCGGTTCTGATGGCGGGCGGCGCATATTTACCGTTGGATCCCAAATGGCCTGCCGAGCGCCTGAACACGATTTTGGAAGATGCGGCAGCACCCTTTGTAGTGGCTCGCGGGCGGCTTGCCTTGCGGGGCGGTGACGCAGGACCCCAGGTCCTCGATTTAGAGTTGCAAGACGACGCGATCGGGAGTTTTGCGCGGCTCGAAGAACCGGTTTCGGTGACTCGCGAACAGCTTGCCTACATCATTTACACATCCGGTTCAACAGGCAAGCCGAAGGGCGTCGAAGTGACGCATGGCAACCTCTTGAATCTGATTTTTTGGCACAGACGCTTCTTCGATGTCACGGCCGAGGATCGTGCCAGCCACTTAGCCGGCGTCGCGTTTGACGCTTCGGTTTGGGAGATCTGGCCTCACTTAACGGCGGGCGCCACTCTCGTGCTGGCCGAGGAGCCAGTGCGAACCTCTCCGGAACTTCTCCGCGCCTGGGTAGTGAAACAAAAGATCACCATCGCTTTTGTACCGACCGTATTGGCGGAACCTATGCTGGCCGAACCTTGGCCGGCAGGCACCGCACTGCGCTATCTACTGACAGGTGGAGACACGCTGCACCGGTCCCCGTCACCCGACTTCCCCGTTGCCGTCATTAATAATTACGGACCGACAGAATGCACCGTCGTGGCAAGTTCAGGCACGGTGAATGCAAGCGGTGGAGAGCGGCAACCCACGATCGGTTCGCCGATCGCCCACACGGAAATTTATGTGCTCGATAGTGAGCGGAAGCCGGTAGCAAGCGGCGAAATAGGCGAACTCTACATCGCGGGACCAAGCGTCGCACGTGGTTATCGCAACGCTCCCGAAGCAACCGAGGAGCGCTTCCTTCCGAATCCATTCAGCGCAATAGCGGGCGCCCGTATGTATCGTACGGGAGACTTGGGATACTTTTTGCCAAACGGCGAGATCGCATTTTGCGGACGAGCGGACATCCAGGAAGAGATTCGAGGCTATCGCATTGAGCCCAACGAGATTGTCTCTGCCCTGAATGGCCATCCGGGCGTGGTTGCCTCCGCGGTGATGGCCCGCGGAATCGGATGTAAGAAGAGTCTCGTCGGGTACGTGGTTCCTCGTGAAGAAGCCGGGCTGTCTGCGCCCGAGCTACGCGATTTTCTTGCGGCCCGCCTACCCGAGTATATGGTTCCTGCGAGTTTTGTTCGAATGGGGGCGCTCCCTCTCAATTTCAATGGAAAGCTGGATCGCCAGGCACTGCCGGACCCTTCTCCGGATAACCTCGTACCCGACACCGCGTATCGTGCGCCCAGCACGCCCACCGAAGAGCAACTTGTCGCTATCTTGAGCACGCTTTTGAAGATCGACCGGCTGGGGATTGACGATAACTTCTTTTTTCTCGGCGTTCATTCGTTGCTGGCAACGCAGGTAGCGGCGCGCGTGTATGAGCGCTTCGGGGTGCAATTAACGCCGCGCCACCTCTTCGAGTCCAAGACCATCGCGCGGCTCGCGGTTGAAGTGGACCGGCAGTTGGAGGCGCGGCTCGCCTCCATGTCCGATGAAGAAGTCGCCCGGCTACTCGCGCACTAGCGGACTTCTAGCGATCGAAGATCCGTATGAATGCCGCTCTGAGCTTGTGCCGCCTGTTAGACCCCGAGGTGATGACGGATCCATATCCTTTCTATCGCACGCTTCGGGAAGCCGGCCCTGTCTTATGGGATGCTTTTCTGCATGCCTGGATAGTCACCAGCTACGAGCATGTGGTCACAGTTCTTCTGCGCTTCTCAGCGGAACGAACCTTGACGGCGGAGCAGTTGGCCAGCTTCGGGCTTGGCGATTTGAACCCGATCTTCGAAGTCATCCGGCAGCAGATGCTGTTTCGTGATGCGCCCGTGCATACGCGTCTGAGAAGTCTCTGCGCCAATGCCTTCACTCCCGCGCGCGTCGCGAAGCTACGCACTCATATTCAAGACGTAGTGGACACGCTAATCGACCGGTTCATCGAAAAAGGGCAGGCCGATATTGTGGCGGACTTTGCCGCTCCCATGCCCGGCATTGTGACGGCCGGCATGCTCGGCGTTCCGGTTGAGCACCATGAAGATCTGAAGAGATGGTCGCTCGATTTCGCCGAGATTCTGGGGAATTTTCAACACAATCCCGACCGCATCGCACGCGTGCTCGAGAGCGTGGAGGAAATGACGGGTTACTTCCGGACGGCCATTCGCGCCGAGAGAACGCAACCCACCGAAGGTTTGATTAACGCATTGGTGACCTCCGAAGTGGACGGAACCCGGTTGACGGAGCAGGAGATGATCGCGAATACGATCTTGACGATGATCGGTGGACAGGAAACCACCACCAACCTTATCGGCAGCGGTTTAGTGACGCTGCTTCGGCATCCGGAGCAGATGGACGAGCTACGGCGAGATAGCGCGCTCATCCCGTCGGCGATTGAGGAGTTACTGCGGTTCGAAAGCCCGATTCAGCATACGGCGCGGGTGGCGAGGGAAGACCTGGTTCTCGGCGACAAAGAAATCCGTCGCGGGCAATCGGTCATCGCCGTGATTGCCGCTGGAAACCGTGATCCCGCGCGATTTCCGGATCCAGATACTCTCAACCTGAAGCGCACAGATAACCGGCATCTCGCTTTCGGCTGGGGCCCTCACTTCTGCTTTGGCGCTCCATTGGCGCGTATCGAAGGGCAGATCGCGTTCACCACGCTGCTGAATCGTCTCCAACACCTGGAGCTGGTTTCAGAGACAGTTACTTGGCACGAAAATTTAGGGCTGCGAGGACTCACGTCACTGCCTGTTCGCTTCGACAGCGCTCCAGTGTTAAGCCTGAAGGCCTGCGAGTGGAGTTTTATGAACCGGTGATGGAGACGGCACACACTGAATCCGGCTCAAACGTTGCTTCCGATGCGAGGCGGCAGTTGCTCGAAAAGATCCGCCGCGGCCAAATGGCGGCTCCCCTTCAGCAAACCGAAACGCGCATTTCCCGGCAATCGAGTGAATGGATCCCTCTTTCTTGCGGTCAGCAGCAGGTCTGGCTGCATGCGGAGTTTGCGCCCGATGCGCCGTTCTATAACGAATCGATCACCATTCGGAAGAGCGGCCCCACCGATCCGGAAGTGCTCGAGCGTGCGTTCAACGAAGTGATACGGCGGCATGACATCTGGCGAACGGCATTCGACGTTGTGGACGGGAGAGTCAGACAAACAGTTCACCCGCATATCTACCTTTCGCTTCCGACGATCGATCTCAGCCATTTGCCGGTGTTCGAGCGTGCCACCGAAGCTGCTCGCCTGGCAACGGAGGATGCCAGCGGTCCTTTCGACCTCAGCCAAGCTCCGCTGTTGCGAGCGCGCCTGATCCGCTTCGCCGAGGACGATTACCGAATCTATTTGACGCTTCATCACCTGCTGTTCGATGGCGTTTCGATTTATCGGGTCCTGATCCCCGAGTTGGCGAGCCTGTACCGTGCCTTTGCGACGGGTGAAGCATCGCCCTTATCCGAGTTGCCGATCCAGTACCGGGACTACGCGTGTTGGCAGCAGACGAAGGTGGCGGAAGGGGCTTATGCGCCGCAATTGAAGTATTGGCGCGAAGCCTTGGGGGCCGGCATTCCGGCACTCGAGCTTCCAACTGATCGGCAACGACCTTCTGTCCCCACCTGGCGCGGTGGCATGGTCCCGTTCGAAGCGCCGGCCCAGCTCTCGCGAGCCATCCAGCGCTTCAGCGCCAACGAAGGCGTCACGCCTTACATGTTGCTGCTCGCGACATTTCACGTCCTGCTTTATCGCTATTCGGGACAGGACGATATTGTCACCGGTGGGGTGACTTCGACGCGCAATCGTCCAGAGTTGGAGCCACTCATCGGATTCTTTCTGAATACGGTGGTACTGCGGAGCCAGCTCCACGCCGGTCTCTCATTCCGCGAGTTCCTGAGGACCGTTCGAAATACTGTGCTGGGCGCGCTCGCAAACAGCGATATTCCGTTCGACAGTGTCGTGCGCGAACTGAGTTTTAAACGCGATTCGAGTCACCATTCACTCTTCCAAGCTCTTTTCTCGCTGCGACCCGCGACCACAAATTTCCCGGATGGATGGGATTTAACCGACGTCGAAATCCACAGCGGTTCATCCGGCTTCGATCTTTTTGCAGATCTGGTCGAGCGGTCCCATGCCGTTACGGGCCGCCTGATTTATAGCGCCGATCTGTTTGATAGCGCGACAATTCGACGCTTAATACGCCACTGGATCACCTTGCTCGAATCGGCGCTGGAGAACCCGGACGCACCGGTCAGTGAGATGACGATGATTCCCGCGGACGAGCGCAACGCGCTGCTTTGTGCAAGCGCCGGGCAATCACGAGACTCCACGGGCAGTGTTTGGGCCATGTTTGAAGAGTGCGTGAAGCAACAGCCGCTGGCTATCGCTGCTGTTTTCGAAGCCGAACGGCTGATCTTCCGGGATCTCGAACAGCGGGCTGGGGCATTTGCGGCAGAACTCGAAGCGGCGGGCGCCGAGCCCGGTAAGCTCGTCGCGGTTTCAATAGACCGTTCGCTCGAAATGCTGATCGCGATATTGGCGATCTTGAAAACGGGTGCGGCTTATCTGCCCATCGATCCTGGCCTTCCACTCGGGCGCCGGGAACTCTTGCGCAACGCCGCGCGGCCGCATTTGTCTGTAACATCGAGAGAACTCCACATCTTCCGCACTGAAAAGAGCAATGCAGATCGCTATCGCGGGTTGAGCTATGTGCTATACACCTCTGGTTCCACCGGCACGCCCAAGGGCGTGGAAGTACGGGAATCCGCAGTCGTCAATTTTCTGCATTCCATGCAGCGCGCACCCGGATTTTCTGCCGGCGACGTGCTACTTGCCGTAACCACTTTTTCCTTTGACATGGCCGTTCTAGAGCTTCTACTCCCGTTGGTTTCCGGAGGAACGGTTGTGATCGCGGCCAAGGAGGTCGTTCAGGACGTTCGCCGGTTGACTGAAGCCATTCAAGCATCCAAATGCACCGTGATGCAGGGCACACCCGCTATGTGGCGCTCTCTCATTGATGCCGGTTGGGAAGGCCAGCAGAGTCTAAAGGCGATTTGCGGAGGGGAGGCGCTCTCGCGAACGCTCGCCGATCAGTTGCTTGCCCGCTGCCGCGAATTATGGAACGGCTACGGTCCCACAGAAACGACAGTTTTCTCCACCATCGAAAAGGTAGGTCCTTATGGCTCGTCTGTACCGATCGGGCGCCCCATCGAGAACACCCAAACGTATGTTCTCGACAGGCATTTGCAGTTGCTGCCCGTCGGCGTAAGTGGAGAGCTCTATATCGGAGGAAGTGGTGTGGCGCGGGGTTATCTTGGCCGGCCCGATTTAACTGCGGAACGATTTCAAGCCAATCCTTTTTCATCCGGCGACACCATCTACCGCACGGGTGATGTTGTGCGCTGGACGGCCGTAGACACGGGCGAGTACAAGCTGCAATGCCTAGGCCGTGCGGACGATCAGGTGAAAGTGCGCGGCTTTCGCATAGAACCACAAGAGATAGAAGCAGCGTTGACAGCGCATGCATACGTTCGTGCAGCGGCAGTCAAGACATGGCGCGACGCCTCCGGCGAAAACTTTTTAGTCGCCTATTTCGAAGGAGGCGCTTCTCCGCTCGAGTTGCGGGGCTATCTCGCTCAGAAGCTGCCGGATTACATGGTCCCCTCGCGGTTCGTGCGGCTCGATGTCCTCCCGCTAACCCCGAACGGCAAAATCGATCGCAAGGCGCTGCCTGAGCCTCACGCCCACGAAACGGCGGATCGCTGCCTACCGAATCGCAGACCCAAATGGAGCGGCGGCTCTCGATGCTTTTCGCGAGCGTCTTAAACCTCAAAGCCGTGGGACGGTATGACGATTTCTTCGAACTCGGCGGACATTCGCTGCTGGCAAGTCAACTACTCCGTCGCATCGAAGCTGAATTTCAAACAAGGCTGGATATGTCCACCCTTTTCGACGCACCCACAGTCGAACGGATGGCGGCTCTCCTTGAGCAAAAGGGAAACCCGACAGGCACCGACGCAGCAATCAATCAATGTGCGAGGACACAAGAGAAGCCTCTCTACTGGATGTACGCTGGATCGTTCTTACGACCGTTAGCGGAACACATGCGCAGCCGCCGTCGGCTACAGACCGTGCACGTCCCACGCGAAATCGAAGACACCTTCGATGAATCCACCTCGTTGGGCGAGGTTGCGAAAATACTGGTAAAAGAGATCCGATCTCAACAGCCGACTGGACCGTACTTTCTGGGTGGCTGGTGTGTTGCTGGAGTGTTGGCGTATGCGGTGGCAGTGGAACTGGAGGCAGAGGGCGCAGATGTCGGACTTGTGGCTTTGCTCGGCGCTCCCAACCCCCATCACTTCGGAGCGGTATCCCGCCGCCAGAAGCTGAAGAGCAAACTGCGTTATCACTGGAAGCACGTCACCGAACTCGATTTGGCGGGAGTAGCCGAATATTTTAAAGAGCGGGCACGCTACCAGATTCGTACGCGAACTCCAGCCGCGCAGAAAAGAGAGTTCGACCGGCTGCTCATCGAAATTGCGGCGCGCTACAAACCGGGTCCTGTTCGCGCACCGGTGGTACTGCTGCAAGGAATCGATCGCCCGGCAGGGTTAGACCTTGCTCCCGGTTGGAAGGACCTTGCGAAAGGCGGGTTCCGCTTCTACGAAATCCCGGGAAACCACACCACGGTACTTGAGGAGCCGAACGTCGCCTTCTTAGCTGAAACGCTCTGCGATTGCATCCACGATACGACCACCAAAGCCTGATCCTTCCGGCAACATCGGACGCCTTTCGCTTAGTGGGATGTTCTGGCGGTGTTTCCGCGCGCGTGATGTTGGACGCCGTCGAGCTACTTCTGACGATCTTGGCGAACGATTCCGGATCGAGACTGGCGCCGCCAACGAGCACTCCGTCGATTTCGTTTTCGGCCATGAGGCCGGTGATGTTATCCGGCTTGACGCTGCCGCCATAGATGATGCGCAGTTGCCGTGCGGCATCAGCTCCGAAGCGTTTTTCGGCTTCGCAGCGGATGAGCTTATGCGCGTCGGAAGCGATTTGAGGCGTCGCAGTTTGACCGGTGCCGATCGCCCAGATGGGTTCGTAGGCGAGGTTGATGCGGGCGAACTGTTCTTCGGTGAGGCCCGCGATGCCGGCCGCGAACTGCCGGACTAACACATCATTGGTTTTGCCGGACTGATGATCCTCCAGCCGCTCGCCCATGCAAACGATAGGCGTGAGGCCGGCTTCAAGCGCAGCTTGCGTCTTTTTCAGCACGTCCGCATCCTTCTCGTGAAAGTATTGACGGCGTTCGCTATGGCCGACCAGGGCCCAGGTAGCGCCCGCGGCGTGGAACATCTCGCCGGAGACTTCTCCCGTGAAAGCCCCCTCTTTGGCCCAATAGAGATTCTGGCCGCCGATGCGCACGTCTGTTCCGCGCGTGGCTGTAACCGCAGCGGGAATCGCGATGCTGACGGGGAAGATGACAATGTCACAGTCATCGGCATTGCCCAAGAGGGGAAGGAAACGGTCGAAGAAGCTAGTGGTCTGTTGGGCGGTTTTGTACATCTTCCAATTGGCCGCCATTATGGGCCGTCTCATAGGCTGAAGAGTGAACTACTGTCCTTTCTGAATCTCATGAAGAAAGCTAGTGCCGGTTGCGATATGTGTGCCGAAGTTTTCGGCGACGGTTTGGCCGATGTCGGCAAGAGTGCTGCGAGTCCCCAGGTTTACGCCGCCCTTCGCGTGAGTACCATAGGCCAGCAACGGTGTATATTCGCGTGAGTGATCGGTGGATGGAGTAGTGGGATCGCAGCCATGGTCCGCAGTCAAAAGCAGCAGATCGCGATCTCGTAAATCGAGCGAGGGGAGCCAGCGATCCATGGTTTCGAGGGCGCGGCCATATCCGCAAACGTCATTGCGGTGCCCGAATTGCTGATCGAAATCGACTAAGTTGACGAAGATCAGACCGGAGGACTGGTCGCGCATCGCTTCCGCGGTCTTCCTCATTCCGTCATCATTGTTCTTGGTCTTCACGTCGCAATTGATACCGCGATGGAGGAAGACATCGGAGATTTTGCCAACGCTATAGACAGCAACGCCCCGATCCTGCAGCCGATCGAGAAGCATGCCGGGCGGTGGCGGAATGGCGAAATCTTTCCGGTTCGCAGTGCGCACAAAGTGGCCGGGCTCACCTTCAAAAGGACGTGCGATGACGCGCCCGACTTGGTGGGACCGCACAGAATACCGCGGGCGATTTCACAGATGCGATAGAGTTCGTCGAGCGGAACGACACGCTGATGCGCCGCTACTTGGAAGACGCTATCAGCGGACGTGTAGACGATGAGCGAACCCGTGCGCATGTGCTGCTCACCGAGTTCCGCGATGATTTCGGTGCCCGAGGCGGCTTTATTGCCAAGAGTTTTTCGTCCGGTCCTCTGTTCGAAGCATTCGATCACTTCAGGAGGAAACCCGTGTGGATACACGGGAAAGGCCTTTTCGAGTACGATGCCCGCCATTTCCCAGTGCCCGGTGGTTGTATCTTTGCCCGGAGAGGCAAGGCGGCATTTGCCATACGCTCCGGCAGGATGGTCGGACGGTGGCAAGCCGGGCAGCGGCTTGATATTGCCTAAGCCCAAGCGGCAGAGGTTTGGCAATTCGATCTTGCAGCGCTTGGCAATATTGCCTAGCGTGTCGCTACCCTCGTCGCCAAAAGCAGCGGCATCCGGCATGGCGCCGATTCCAACACTATCCATGACGATCCAGATTACGCGTTCAAATGGCGGCTGCAAGTGAGGCTGCCCAGGCGCGCGTCAAGCGGCCAATTTCCAGTGTCATTGCTGCTTCTGTTCGGCTATAGCGGCGTGAGACGTAGCCTGGAATTCGTCTCTCAGCCGCGCGGCGCGGTCGCGCACCAAGTGCATATAAGCTTCGTGCGTCGTAATGCGAGTAAACAGCGGAATGAACTGCTGCGGCGCGTCGAGCTGTTTACGAAGCCAGAGTTCTTCAATGGCAGCGAGCGCGTCATTCACGCCAAGTTTGTCATAGCGCATGGTGCGGTCGAGCTCACCGTAGGCGCGTTCCGATTCGGCAATCTCCTCGAAGCGTTCCAGCAGTTGTTGCGCCGTCGGATCGGTGGAATAGTTGAATGTTACCTCCGAAACTTTGCCGTTTTCATCTTCATACCGGAATGTCTTCTTCCCCGTGTTCGCTACTTTAAGACCTGATTCGAGGGGTGACTTGAAATAACCCAAGGTTTGCGCCATGGTGAAAAGGGCCGCAGCGTCTGCTTGCGGCAGCAGAGCAGTAACGGGCTGCTGGTCATCGACGGCCTCCTTGTATGACACCGCGCCGGAGCGCTCGATATCGAGACAGAGATATGCGGGGACGCTGCCTGGGAAACTCTTGGTGAAAGTGAGCTTCGGAGTAGCCGCCGACGCGGTAAACGGCACGCCGGCAAAAGCAAACAGCAGAAGTATCTTCATCTGCGTGCTCCGACGGCAACTGGGAAGTTGAATCGCGCGCCATGGCAAATGGCGACCGCCAGCGCATCCGTCGCATCGAACGAATCGAATTGCTGCCCGATTCCAAGGAGCGAATGAACCATCATTTGAACTTGCTGCTTCTCCGCCCTGCCATATCCGACAACGCTGATTTTCACTTCGAGGGGGGAATATTCGCTAACGGGCAAACCGGCTTCGGCAGCCAGCAGAAGAGCGACGCCTCGGACGTGGGCCAGCTTCAAAGCGGATTTTGCGTTCACGGCGTAGAAGACTTCCTCAACCGCGACCACTTCAGGAGCGAAGTCGTCCAGAACAGTGCGCAACTGGCCGGCGATAAATTTCAGCCTGCGGTCCAAGGTATCCGAATGTTTGGTGCGAATAACGCCGGCGGTGATGAGGCGATGAGAACGGCCGTCGGAATCGACAACACCAAAACCCGTTCGCTCGGTCCCGCAGTCTATTCCGACGATTCGCATTCAGATCCGGCTAAAGAGAGCGGTCCATTTGCAGGTTGACGATTGTGTATTAAGCCAGAGCTTCTACTTCCGCCTCGTCCACTTCGTAATTGCCGTAAACGTTTTGAACATCGTCGTGCTCTTCGAGTAAGTCGTAGAGCCTGAGCATGGCTTGAGCGTTCTTGCCTTCGAGCTTGACGGTGTTCTTCGGGATCATGGCGATTTCAGCCGACTCGGTTGGGATATTGGCTTTCTCCAGTGCCTGGAGAACGCCCTCATGCGCTTCCGGCGGTGAGATGATTTCCCAAGCGCCGTCCTGATCGCGAATATCGTCGCCACCGGCATCCAGAACGATCCCCATCAGTTGATCTTCGTTGGCCTTCTCGCCGTCAACGATGATTTGGCTCTTGCGTTCGAACATCCACGATACGCTGCCCTGTTCCCCCAAATTGCCACCATTCTTCGAGAAGAGGTGTCTCACTTCACTCACGGTACGATTGCGGTTATCGGTAGCGACATTCACGAGGACCGCGGCGCCACCAGGACCATAGCCTTCATAAAGGATCTCGTCGATCTGACCGCCTTCGAGTTCGCCGGTACCGCGCATGATGGCGCGCTTAATGTTGTCGGCCGGCATGCTGACCGCTTTGGCGGCAGTCACTGCGGTGCGGAGGCGCGGATTCATATCGGGATCCCCACCGGCGCGCGCGGCGATCATGATTTCCTTGATTAAGCGTGTGAATGCCTTACCGCGCTTCGCATCCAGAGCCGCCTTCTTGTGTTTGATTGTGGCCCATTTACTATGTCCAGACATGGGAAAAAACTCCAGGTGTTCCTTAACATTCGAGGATATCAGAGGTAGAGAGGGTGAGAGTTCAGCGATCCAGCCGGGCAGCCAAGCGGCGCTTGGTCAACGCTGACCAAGTAATCGCCGCTCGCTTCAGCGCAAAGCCGCCGCGCAGTGCGTTGCCGGGCAATTGCTTAGATCTGTGCTATAAAGCAAGTGGCGCTAGGGGCGCATCCAGTCCGCGGAAAGGGCCGTGCCCACCCACTCAAAAGTACTCCCAGTTGCGGAACTTCTTTCAGCCTGATTCGGGCGGACTCCAGGCATGCAGTGGAAGGAGATTCGTATGTCGGACGCAGTTGCGTTCCCACCTCACCCCAACGTCGAACAATACAAGAAGCTCGCCAAAGGTCTCCAACGCGCTTGCGAATCAAAGGAAGCCGGTGCGGTCCGCGATTGGGCCGAACACTGGTGCCAAGCCATAGCCCGGCTGCAAAGCTTCGAGAGCACGCCGGAGGTCCAACAAGAGATCGATAAAGGCGCGGCGCGGATCGAGCAGCGCTGGAAACAATTCAACGAAGCGAATGTAAGCTCTCACTCGTGCAATCTCGCCGACTGCCAGTTCTTTATCGCGCGGGCTCATGGGTTTGCGAGCTGGCCGAAGTTTCAAAGCCACTTGCAAGCGCTGTCGCGTGCTAATTCGCCGGTCTCGAACCTTGAATCCGCGGCGGACCTTATTGTTAGCGGCGAGTCGGCGAAACTCGAAAAGCTGTTGCGAGAGGATCCATCGTTGGTGCGGGCGCGTTCGCTCCGTGAACATCGATCGACGCTGCTCCATTACGTGTCGGCTAACGGCATCGAAGACTTTCGTCAGAAGACACCAAAGAACATCGTCGAAATCACTCAGTTACTGCTGGCGGCGGGCGCCGATGTCAATGCGGAGTCCGACGCGTACGGCGGCCGATCTACGACCCTAGGCCTGACTGCGACGAGCTGTCATCCGGAAAATGCCGGAGTACAAATCCCGCTGATGGAACTGTTGATCGACCATGGTGCATTCCTCGACGGTTCGGATGGCCGCAGTATCGTCAATAGCTGTCTTCAGAATGGACGAGGGCCGGCCGCCGAGTTCCTCGCGAGCCGCGGCGCGCGATTGGATCTGGAAGGCGCCGCGGGAGTGGGACGGCTCGACCTGGTTAAGAGCTTCTTCAGTGAAAACGGTGAGTCGCCGCCACCGGCAACGCAGCAAAAGATGGAAGATGCTTTTGCTTGGGGTTGTCAGTTCGGTCGAACAGCCGTCGTGCATTTTCTCTTGCAGCAAGGCTTAGAGGTGGACAGCAAGCTCAGACATCACGGACAGACGGGCCTACACTGGGCGGCTTACGGCGGACATTCCGAAACGGTCAAGCTGTTACTGGAACTTGGGGCGCCAATTGACGCGAAGGACGATGCTTTCAATGGAACGCCGCTGGAATGGGCTCTCTACGAGTGGAGCAATGCCAGCCAAGCGGCGATCGATAGAAGGGACTACTACGAAACAGTCGCGCTACTGGTGCGCGCAGGCGCAAGGGTTGACCCTAAGTGGCACAGCCAGGAAGGCCTTCGACGCGCCTGGGAGTCGGATCCGCGCATGCGGTTGGCGCTTCGGGGCGAAAACGAGGAACCAAAGTAGACGATGGCGGGCGGCTATCGAGTTGTCAGCAAGCCAGGCGCAGTGCCACGGCCCTTTTATCCTATGCCGATGCACACCATTCCGACTTGACCATCGGTGTCCATTGGAGTACATAATAAAGATGCAAACCGTCGTAGAAACGCCTTCTTACTTCAGAAGCGCTGAAAAACTATTCACGGCGGAAGAGCGAGAGAACATCGTATCAATGATTGCCGCCGACCCCGAATGCGGTGACATCATTCAGGGGACGGGAGGTTTTCGGAAGGTTCGGGTAGGCCATCGCAGCAGAGGCAAACGGGGCGGAGCGCGGGTCGTTTACATCCTTCGCAATGAAGAATTCCCCGTCTTCTTGATCGCTGTTTACGGCAAGAACGAGAAGGAGAACCTGACCAAAGCCGAATGTAACGAACTGGCGAAAATGGCGGATGTGATCTTTGCGAAGTACAGGAGATAGAACATGGCAATAATGTTCGAGGATTTAAAACAGGGATTGCAGGAAGTGGAGGAGTTCCTGGGCGGAAAGCGCGCCGGCTTCAAGGTGACCGTTCCGGCCGATATCGATGTCAAAAGCATCCGCAAGGAACTACATATGACGCAGGCGGGATTCTCCAATACCTTTGGCTTCAGCCTCGATGCGGTGAAGCATTGGGAGGGCGGCCGCAGAACGCCCGAGACCTCCACGCGTGCTTTCCTCACCGTCATCGCCAAGAATCCCAAGGCCGTCATTGCGGCGCTGCATCCGGATAAGAGATTCCGGCTTGCCGTCCGTAAGGTCAAGGGCACCGACCGGTTTGCTTGATGAAGAGCCTCTCAAACGTCGTCTCTGGCGTAGAGCTGCTGACCGTCGAAATGTGTGGTAAATACTGGCGGAGAGGGGGGGATTCGAACCCGTTCCGGCTTAATTCTGCCCGTAAGTTAAAGAGTACACGATGCTTCCGATGCCGCATTTGCCACCTTTGCCACGGAGCATTGCACGATATTGCACGATCAAGCCCCTGTGCGTATCCTTCGCCGCCTTGACCGTGCCCTCCCGGACCGATTCGCGCGTCAGCTTCGGCATCTCGTGATAGCGTTTTCCTGTCGTCTGCCGCTTCACCGGTTCCTTGCCTGCGAGATCAGCGCGGCTCTTAACTGATCGTTGACCTGAACGAGCGCATCGATATTGTGGTTCGCCAAAAACGCGTCCAGCGGGAAGCGGGCCGCACAATTGACAGGAATGGAGATTGGCGGAAACATCAGATGCATGCCGGTCATGCTCTTGTGCTTGTTTCGATTCGTTCGTCTGTGGTGCAGCGGCCACCCATCCATCGCGCTCGAGAATGCCGCTCTGCGACTTCAGATCCGTGCTCTCCAACGCACCCGAAAGCGGCCCGTCCTAACGGTTTCTGATCGACTGTTCTGGTGTGCTCTGGCAAAGCTTTGGCATGGCTGGCGCGAAGCACTGATGATCGTTCAACCGGAGACGGTACTGCGCTGGCAACGCGACCGGTTTCGTCGATTTTGGGCACGGCTGTCGAGGCGGAAAACGCGCAAAGGGCGACCGTCCATTCCGGCCCAAGTACGGCGCCTGATTGTGGACATGGCGGTGGAGAACCCGCTTTGGCGCGCGCCGCGCATCCATGGTGAACTGCAGAAGCTCGGTATTGCGATCTCTGAGCGGACCGTGTCTCGGATTCTGCGAAGGGTACCGCGACCACCGTCCCAGAGCTGGAAGACCTTCTTGACCAATCACATCGGCCACATCGTCTCGGTCGACTTCTTCACCGTACCGACCATCACGCTCAAGGTGCTATTCGTGTTTGTGGTGATGGCACCTCGTCGCCGCGAGATCCTCCACTTCAATGTGACGGACCACCCGACGGCAGAATGGATTGCACAGCAGGTGCGTGAGGCTTGTGCCTTCCGGGATGCGCCGAAATACCTGATTCGTGACCGCGATCGCGTTTATGGCAGCACAGTTTGCGATCAACTGAAAGCGTTTGGTATTCAAGAAGTGCTCATCGCTCCTGCGAGTCCTTGGCAGAACGGTTATGTCGAGCGGCTGATCGGTTCAATCCGGCGCGAGTGTCTCGATCACTTTGTCATTCTAAATGCGCGCCATCTCAAGCGAACTCTCGGCTCGTATTTCGAGTATTACCACCGTTCGAGAACACATCTGGCGTTGAGAAAAGATTGCCCGATCCCGCGCGCCGTCCTCAATGACGGGAAGATCGTCCGAATACCCTATCTTGGCGGTTTACATCATTGCTACACGCGACGAGCAGCATGAACTCTTGCGGATCCATTTCTGGCGAACCACAGGACAGCGAACTCAAAAAGTTGATGGACGAGTTGCCTCCCGCTGAGAGTGCTGCAGATCAGATGCCGCCGCGGACCAAGCCCTGCATTTATCAACCGCGCCAATAATGAACCTGCTTTCGATCTGCCCAGTGAACTGTACCGCATTGCTGGGGTTGATCTCACCGACATACCAGGCGTCAGCGCTAACACCGCGCAGACTATCCTGTCGGAGGTTGGGCCCAATGTCTCCCGGTTCAGGAATGCCTCTGCCTTCGCTTCTTGGTTGGGGCTCTCGCCGGAAAAGCAGATCAGTGGCGGCAAGACCTTACGGACCAAAACTCGGAAAGTAAAAAACCGGGCGGCGATCGCCCTTCGGTTGGAAGCTTCGTGTCTTTATCACGCCAAAAATTACTTCGGCGAATTCTTTCGCAGACTCAAGTTTCGATTGGGTACCCCGCAAGCCATCACTGCCACAGCACACAAGCTGGCCCGTGTCATTTATCACATGCTCCAAACGAAACAGCCTTACTCAGAGACGATACTTGTGAAATGCGATGAACTCGCGACTAGGCGAGCTGAGGCTAGGCTCCGACGCCAAGCCGCTCAAATGGCTATGCACTAACGCCTCAAACACCACCCGAAGGAGTTGTTCTTTAGGAGTCGGCTTCACGCCAGTGAACCGCTCGTCGTAAGCTCAGCATCGAAATAAGGATCTCGACCTCAACAGGTAAACGTTCGACAGGTACGAAGGCTCAGAAACCGAATCAAATCATAATTCCAGAGAGCGGGCTGTCGACGTGGTCGTTGACATATTCGACTCCGGTGCCAAGCAACTCCTTTGACGCGGAATGATCCAGCGCGATGTCTCTAAGTAAATCAGAAGAACATCAAGGGTCCCGATAAGGGATATCGAGCAACTGTTGAAGAATTTTCCGCCGACGAGCAAGGGATCACAGGCGGCTAGTTTCTTAGTAGCGCGGCCGGCGGGCAGCCGGAATGGCGAGCAGGCCTAAGGCGAGCAGGGCGATCGAAGCCGGCTCAGGCACCGGTGCCGACGGCGGTGAGATGAAACCTATGGTGACGTAGCCGTTCCCTGTGTTTGCGCCTGCAGTCAGGCTAGTGTCCATGAATAGCGGATCGAGGTAGGAGCCGCCGCCACCGCCGCCGTCACCCGGACTTGCTCCTCCACCGCTGTACCCACCGCCTCCGCCGCCACTTGCGAGGCCGCCACCACCGCCGCCGCCATACCCGCCGTTGTTCGCAGTAGCGCTGCCGCCTCCACTGAAGCCATTGGCGTAGTCATCGCCGCCGTCGGCGTGACTCCCGTCACCACCATTACCCGAGAAACCGGCACCGCCGCCTGCCTCGCCTCCGCTGCCTCCGCTGCCGTTTTGCCCCCCGGTTGTTGCGCTGCCGGGGGCATTACCTCCTGCAGTTGTGGTTTGGCCCGCTTGCCCGTTCCTTTGGTAGCCTGCGCCGCCTCCGCCGCCTGCGGCGGCGAGCAGCGATTTGGTGCTATCAAATACAATGAACGTTCCGCCGGCCCCACTTCCGGTGTTTGTCCCTGCATTACCCGCGCCAGCGACGTAGACGTCGAGCACGGTACCAACGGTGAGCGAATAGTCGCCTCCGATGAGCGCGCCCAATCCACCCAAATAACCCGAGGCGCCGGCGCCTTGTGCCCCGGCGAGTGTAATGGAGTAGATGCCCGTAGCTGAAACGGTGTATTGCTGTGCATTGCCGGTGAAATTCAGGCTGTCGGCGAGCAAAGAAGAAGACAGGAGCGCGGACAGGCAGAACACACCGCCTTTGACGCGAGTGCGCATCGATCGAGAACCCTCCAAGTGACGCTATTTTGAACGGGGTGGAAGCTTGATTATTATCCGAAGATCCGGCAGGAGTCAATGCAGGTTTGAGAGTAAAAGTAATGGAACTGCGGCTCGTATGACGGGCCCAAAGTGAACGCACGTTTCGGAGGCTGAAGTCTGAGCAGCCTCAGCTCGTTGGACATGTCAGCATAGTGCACGATAGCAATCGACTTTCGGTACCGGAGCCTGTAAGCCAGATACGGAATGATAAGTCGTTAGCGCCCTATCGGGGACTGCCTCGGAGCGTACGGCACGGAAGCGGTCGGTAGTTGAATCCGAGGCAGTTTCGATAGGGGCGACTTGGAGGAAGCCGCTGGGGGGGCGGTCCGCGCTATGGAGCTACAAGCGTGTTTTGATGGCGCCGAGGTCGTTCACGCAGTAAGTGCGTGCGGGATATCGGTCCAAAAATGGTTGCAGGCTGGATGATTTCAGTCGCCTGAATGAGCAGCCAAAGGACGCATTCACTGCGTGAATATACTTTGAAGCCTGTACAGACACACTTCTGTATCTGCGCCATGTGGCACAGGGAGGCGTCGAGATATTCAGCCGGGAAGAACTTACGAGCTGTCGAAAGAGTGGCATCGAGAGCGTAGCTGTAGGGCCGACAGATTCGGCCCGATACACATAGGTGAGTGGCAACGAGGACACTGCCAAGTGGAGTCTGGGTCGACCAGTGCCGCTGAGCAGACTGCGGCGCACGGCCGTCCACTAGCAATGAGCTGGCGTGCCACGGTTAACAGGGCAGACCGTCTGGTGTTCGTTAAGAAGCCGAAGTGCCGGATGCGCACAAACGCGCGTGGCAGGATGTGATGAGACAAACGGCGTAAGAACTCCAGGGCCGTGAGAGTCATTTCCTTCTGCTTGTTTCCGTGGGCGTAGTCTCTCCATCGAAAGGTAACGTGTTCGCCATCAAAGCTCAGTAAACGATGATTGCTGATGGCTACACGATGGGTATAGCGGCCGAGATAGCGCAACACCTGAGCCGGTCCACCGAAGGCCGGCTTGGCATAAACAATCCAGTCCTTCTCGAACAGCTTGTCGAGGAAAGTCGCGAAGCGCTTTGCATTCCTAAGCTCTGCAGTACGGTCTGGAAAGCTTAGTTTTCCCTTGCGATGAAGCGTTCGTAATCCTTTGACGAACTTGGCCCGAAACACCACACTGAGCACGTCAACGGGCAAGAAGAAGGCATACTTCGGCCGAACCCATCCCCGGTAGTCGGATGAGAATCCGCCAGATGGTACAACGCAGTGAATATGGGGATGAAGCAGCAGATTTTGACCCCAGGTATGCAGGATGCTGATAAAGCCAATCTGCGCGCCGAGACGCTTTGGGTTCGCTGCTACCTCCAGCATGGTGGCAGCGCTGGCACGAAACAGAAGATCGTAAAGCAGGCGCGCATTCTGATGACAGAGTGCATTCAACTCATGCGGAAGGGTGAAGACCACGTGGAAGTAGGGGACCTCCAGCACCTCCCGTTCTCGTGCGGCGAGCCAACGCTCGCGAGCCTGCGCCTGGCACTTCATGCAATGTCGGTTGCGGCAGGAGTTGTAAGAGACGGCCTGATAATCGCAACGGGAACACTGGTCAACGTGGCCACCCAACTCCGCCGTGCGGCAGCGGGCGATAGCCCGCAGCACGGTGAGTTGCTGGAAGTTCAACCAGGGACTTTGTTCCAGGAAGCGATCGCCCTGCTCGCGGAGTATATCGGCCACCTCCACGGCAGGCCGGCTCATTCGGGCTTGCGCTTCTTTCGGGAGCGCTCCAGTTGTGCAGGATCCGAGATGCAGATCCTTTCAAGCGGGTTGGCTGTCGCTTGAAGATGGCGTCGCGAAAGGTGCAGATAAACGGTCGTTGCTTCCAGATCGGAGTGTCCCAAAATCATCTGGATCGTGCGTAAGTCGGCGCCCGATTCCAGCATGTGTGTCGCAAAACAATGCCGCAGAGTATGCGGTGTGACTCGCTTCTTAATGCCGGCACGGACGCAGGCCTGGCGTACCGCGTCCCAGACAATCTTTTCGGTGATGGGCTTGTCCGCACGCCAACCGTTCACCGTGCCTGGGAACAAGTAAGTCTGCGGTTTCATCCAGCGGTAATACTCGCGCAGGGTTCGAAGCAGCGTCTTACTCAAGGGAACTTCGCGATCGATACCGCCCTTGCCCTGAACAACGCGCAGCATCATGCGTTTGCTATCGATGTCGCTCACTTTCAAGCGACACATCTCGGCGCGGCGAAGGCCTGTCGCATAGAGCATCATCAGCATGGCGCGGTGATAGAGATTGCGAGCACCAGCTATCAACCCCGCCACTTCTGCCGGACTCAGAATCACCGGCAAATGTTTCCGCTCCTTCGGATACGGCAGATCCTCTTTCATGTCCCGCCGCTTCAGCACCTTGATATAGAGGAAGCGAAGAGCACACACGTTCACCACGACGGTGTTGACGGCTAGCTTCCTTCGCCGAGCAGATGGGCGTGATAGCTCCGGATATCATCCGGTCCGACTGCCTCCAGTGGCGTAGAAATGTGCTGCTCGAAATGTTCTACCGCTTTGATGTACGACTGCATCGTCGTTGCGGCATAGTTGCGACGGACGAGTTCTTGCCTCATCCGCTCGATCAATGTGGTCACAGAGAACTCCTTTCTCTGCGACTACCTTATTCTCCCTACGATCACTACCGCTCAGGTCGGCCGCCGCGCCAGCGGCTTCGTCCAAGTCGGCTTTTCGTCTATAATTCCATTCGGTTTTGTTGTCCGCACAACAAGCGAGGACCGTGATGGCGGAATCGGAAAAGGATCGGATCGCGCGGCAGACTGCCGACCTCAGGGTCACGTTTGATATGGCGCTTTCGAATAAGCGGAAGTATCCCGTGACGGAGTTCGAGGCCTTTGTGCAAAGCGCCCGGCGCTACGTCCAGATCACGGCTGGTGATCCGATGATTTAGAGGAGCGTAGTGCAGGCAGTGAATGGCTTGCGGGAGTTCCTGCAAGTGGAACGAAAGCGAATTCCTGGAGATATTTTGTTTGAGGCGGACAGACTGGAGTGCCAGCTCTCCGCTGGCTACGACCCCAGCTTCGATGGCGATGAGCCTCCCGGCTTATAAGTCGTATTCGAGTCAGACCGTTCTCGCCCGCTGCGATTAATAAACCCTTCGCGACTATTGCGGATCTATCGGCCGAAAAACGAGTTCTGTCCGGATGGCCGACCAACCGGACACAAAACGAAGATAATCATCGGGAGCGATTCAAAATTGAATCCGTTCCCACTATTTGATGATTGAGCATTCCATTCCTCCGTTGACATAAACTTGAAAACGTCCAGGAGAGAAATCGGAGGGCTCGATATGCGTTCAGCGTGCGTGTTGAAATGGACGCTGCTAACCATCCTCATATCCTGCAACATTCGAGCGCAAGACCTTAAGGTCACGTTGCTGGGCACCGGCAGCCCAATCCCGATCATTGAGCGATTCGGTCCCAGCACTTTGGTCGAAGCAGGACAGGAGAAGTTGTTAATCGACTGTGGTCGTGGCGCCTCTTTGCGTCTCTGGCAAAGTCATGTTCCGCTGGGTGCTGTGACAGCCGTCTTTCTTACCCACCTGCATTCCGATCATATTGTAGGAATACCCGATCTCTGGTTAACGGGTTGGCTACCTCCCCCTTTTGGCCATCGAACGAACGCCTTTGAGATCTGGGGACCGAACGGAACCAAGGAACTGATGGCAAATCTACAGAAAGCGTTTTCGACAGATATCCGGTTCCGAATGGCGGACGGTATTCCTGAACAGGGTGTAACCATTCTGGCTCGAGACATCGCGCAAGGCCTCGTCTATGAAAAGAACGGCATTCGAGTCACAGCATTCGAAGTTGATCACGCGACCGCAAAACCTGCTTTCGGTTACCGCATTGATTATCGAGGGCGCTCTGTGGTTCTTTCCGGCGATACGCGTCCCAGTGAGAATCTCATTCGTTTTTCAAAGGGCGCGGACCTTCTGGTCCACGAAGTGGCTTGGGCCAGACCGGAGCTCCTTAGCCAATCAGAAGCTGCGCGAATCATCATTGGACTCCACACGACGCCCGAAGAGGCAGGAACCATCTTTACGCGCCTGAGGCCCCGTCTCGCGGTGTACTCTCACGTCGTTCTGATAACTACCGATCCCGCTTTCAGTGAGCCAACCAGCGCAGATGTCCTAAAACTTACGCGAAAAACCTATAATGGTCCGCTCGAAATGGGCGAAGATCTGATGACGATCGGAATCGGAGACAGAATAGACGTACGCCGGTTCGCCTCACCTGCGCATTAACCAGACCCCTCCTCATTGCGAGATCAAACGGGCGTCCAGCGCCATTCCTATGCAATCCGAGTTGTGGCAGTATCGCGACAATCCACCCGGACCACACGACTCTCTCTTCACGCTCGATGAGTCCATTGCCCCGTTCTCACTGCATCACAGTTTGATTGATTTGCAATTCCGACCAAACCGGATCGAGCACTTTGAGATGGCGGCCAGGCTGACATTGAATTCCTTGCATCCGGGAGCGGCGCAGTCGCGCTTTTGACTATACTGGCCGGCAAGGATGACGTGAGATGATTCGCATTTTGTTCCTTCAGCGCGGCCTTGGGCGTTTGGCTTCTGTGCATCGATGTCGTTTACGTTCCGGATGGCCCACGATCCTGCTGCTGGCGCTTGCCAGGATTTGCGGATGGCCCCAGTCGCTTGCAATACGGCATGTCACGGTGATTGACGCTACGGGCCGCGCGCCACAGCCTAATCGGACTGTAGTTGTGCAGGGTGATCGTATCGTCTCTGTGCGTCCTCCGAAAAAGGCGCACATTCCCAAAGGCGCTGTCGTCGTCGACGGCATTAGCAGGTTTCTTATCCCTGGGCTCTGGGATATGCATGTACACGGTGCGTCCGATGGCCGCGCTTCCTGGCGCCATCTTCTTTTTCTTGCCAACGGAGTTGTCGGCGTGCGGGAGATGTCAGGTCCGCCTGACGCCCATGCCTGGCGTGCCACGCAAGTCTCCAACGCGGATCCGTCGCCGGCGATTTATCTTGGCAGTCCGATCGTAGATGGACCGAACCCGGTTTGGCCCGACTCCCTTGTTGCGGGTGATGAAGCACGCGGGCGCGAGATTGTGGATCAGCAACAACGGAGCGGGGCAGATTTTATTAAGGTTTACAGCCGATTGCCGCGGAAGTTTACTTCGCCATCGCCGACGAGGCGAACAGGCGCGGCATTCCGTTCGAGGGGCATGTGCCGGAATCGGTGAACGCGGCAGAAGCATCCATCGCCGGCCAGAAGAGTATTGAGCATCTGACACGGGTGGCTGACAGCTGCTCAAGAGAAGAGCGCTCGATTGACTCTGAGTTGCAGCGGCAAGAGGCTTTTTTCCGGGCTCATGGCATAACTTTGGCACAGAAGATCGGTTTCGGAAAAGAAATTATCCGTCTGGACCTGCGCATTATCAACACCTTTGATGAAGCGAAGGCGCAATCTCTGTTCTCATTGTTCGTGAAAAATGGGACTTGGCAATGTCCCACCCTGACCTTGCTGCGCGCGCAGATCGACGATCCGCTGCCTGGGAATGATCCACGGCTGAAATATCTGAGCAAAGACGTGCGAGCGAAATGGGAGGCCGGTTATTACAAGGGCGTTCCTCCCGAGCCGCGGGCTGAACTTGTCATTTTGAGCCGGCATCAGTTTGAGGAAGCAAGTAAGCTTGTCGAGCTTATGTACCGCGCGCGTGTCCCGCTGCTGGCCGGCACCGATACGATGAATCCACAATGCCTCCCGGGCTTCAGCATCCATGAGGAGCTCGCCCTACTCGTCGATGCCGGCCTGCCGCCGATGGCCGCTCTCCAGACTGCCACGCGCAATGCAGCTCAGTTTATGGGACAGGCCGATCGTCGGGGAACCATCGAGCCTGGGAAGATCGCCGATCTGGTGTTACTCGATAAAGATCCGCTTGCCGAGATTCGCAATAGCCTGGACAGCTGAGTAAACAGGCCAGTTCCCATATAACTCCTGCGCCCTTGACTCCCATCTTTCTAGCAACTCGGGCATCTGGCTCGCCTTTGGGCGACCCATTAGCCAGTCTTCATATGTGCCGTAGAGATGCAGACTGTCTAAAACGTCATAAGGCTGCTCGCGCGGTCCACCACAAAGCAAGTAGGCTTCTCCGTTTCAACGAGTAGCCTAGCATTTCATCTAGCGGAACAATGGCTAGCGAAGGAGCGCATGCGATTCCCAAAATCGCGAAATATTGGCAAAGTCGACGTAATAGCGAGCTTGCTTGGGATCGTGGATGATGGCGGCCCGCGGTTCCGACGAGCCGTTAATCCTGGGGCCTACTGAGAGCGATTCCGCAGAATGGCTCCCCGACATGGATTCTAACCGTGATTAACGGCTCTTTATACCGGCAAAGCTGAAGAGATATGAATAGCCATCTAACTATTGAACATCGCGCGTCGAGATAGTATCTGCTTCCGAAGGGGACGTACCGTCGAGTTAAATGCTGGTCGAGCATCACGAGAGAGGAGATGCAGATTTCCAGAGCAGCTGCATACGGATTCTCGCTGGCCTTCATGACCGGTGCGCCGGGAGAAAAGCCGCCTGAGTTTCCTGATTCGCGTATTGCTGGCACAGCGGCTACGGAACTCGGCCTAGCGAATCGCGATTACCTTGGGCTTCGGCTTATCCTCGAAGGCTTCCTTGAGCACCTTCGTAAGCGGAGCCTGACGCTCAGGAACCCAGGCGCTATAACGTTTGCGGACCATCTCTTCGGTGTTTCCAAGGAGTTCCGCTACATCGCGAACCGTAACACCGGGTTTTTGTAGAAGGATGCGTGCGAACGTATGGCGGAAGCGGTGAGGAGTCGGCTTTTGCTTCCAAGGCCCGCAGTCGTTCCACAGCTTGTTTAGCCGCCTTCGCCATGTTTCGGTGATGATGTCGAGCGTGGTCGCCTTATGCGCGCCGAATATATACGCGCCTCGTTCTTTAGCCTTGGCTCGAATACGATCCTGAAGCCACTGAGGCACCCAGGTATAAACATGCGTACCGCCTTTCGTTGTCCGAACGCGAATCTCACCGGTCGGCAACATACGTTCGATGTGGAACAGAGCCACGTCCGAGATACGCAATCCGGTGTAGATCGAAAGCGAGATGAAGTCGGCCAAATCCTCCCCGCTCCATTTGTGACGGTAGGACCCGCCGTATTGCTGGCAGGCGTCATACATCCGCTTGATCTCTTCATCCGTGAAAGGGAACTTCTGCTCGTTATGCGTTGTTTCCCGATTTTTGGGATTCTTCACGGCGCGGGCCGGATTGCTCTCGATCCATTTGTTGCTGACGCAATATTCGAAGAACGGCTTCATCATCGCCATGCGACGGACAGCCGTTTGAGGACTTACCGGCCAGGTGGACCGGAACTGGCGCACGTCCAGCGGCTCCCACTGATCGATCATGACGTAGCCGCGATCTGCCGAAAACTTCTCGAACCGGGCTATCAGGAGCCGATACTTCTTGTGCGTCGCAAAAGCCGCCGTCTCACCCAGCTCATCGAGAAACAGCTTACACGCTGGCGCTATAGTCATGCGCTTCTTATCTTCACAGAGAGCGATAACAGACGGCGGCTCCGGCGCAGCCCCATTCCACGTTCCTCTTGCCTCAAACTGGGATGCTATTGCCCTCGCAGCGTCCCATTCCCACTCCCCAGTACTGTGCCGCTTGAATTTCTTCTGAAGAGTTCCGGAAAGCACAATGGGGCATTCGCAACGTCTCCATCCGCGCTTGCGCTCATCGAACTCCGTGGAGTAGGACTGCTCAGCGTGGTCGGCTTTGCATTCGCGCCGATGGCGTCGGTACAAAGTGAGCGCCATGCCTCATTACACCATATTGCACTACGGCACAGCAGCGAAGCCGATATCTCATTGAAAGTGTTACTGGCGGAGAGGGGGGGATTCGAACCCCCGGTAGCGTTTTTGACACTACGACGGTTTAGCAAACCGCTGCTTTCGACCACTCAGCCACCTCTCCTCTTGAAGCGCGACGGTCCTTTCGAATCGTAGCATAGGAAAGGAGTTACCCGCGAACGGAAGAGGCGCTTAGAAGCGCAAAGGGCGCGGCTGCGCGCCGCCGTACAGGAAACGTAACCCGCTATTCCTTCGGGCGGAGCGCCCGACCCCAGCCCGTTTTGCGCGTGTTCCTCAGAAGCCGGCTTCCATGGGCATGGCAAAGGGAGGCTCAACCAGGAAATCGGCGTCGCGAATTTCGAGAATGGCTTCGCGCAACGATTGCTCTTTGGCGGCTTCCGTGGTGATCACAAAGGGCAGATCACGCCAATCCTCGCGCGGCAGTTGCAGCACGGCGTCGATGCCGATGCTGTGCTTCGCCAAAATCGTGGCCAGTGTGGCAATGATCCCGGCTTTGTCCTCCACGCGGAAGCGCAAGTAATAGGGTTGTTTCTGGGTAGCAACTGGAATCGGCTTGTATGGTCCCAGCCGGGCATGGGCGAAGGGACTGACGCGATCCGGGCTGCCGCAGCGAATCTCCCGCGCGACACGCATGAGATCGCTGACTACCGCGACACCGGTAGGACGCGATCCGGCGCCGCGCCCATAGTAGAAAGTGTCTTCGCCATAGGCGCCGCGAATCCAGATCGCGTTGTAGGCGCCCTTTACATGAGCGAGGATGGCGGATTGCGGAATCAAACTCGGGCGAACGGAGAGGAGAAGACCCTCAGACGTTTGGCGCGCAAGGCAAAGCAGACGGATAGTTTGCTTCAGTTGATGCGCATATTGGAAATCGACCGGCATGATGCGCCGGATGCCTTCGGTATAGATGTCGGCAGGAGTAAGTTTCTCACCGAAAGCGAGCGCGGACAGAAGGGCAAGTTTCGAGCGGGCGTCGAGCCCGTCGATATCAGCCGACGGGTCCGCTTCGGCGTAACCGAGTTGTTGTGCTTCGGAAAGAACGGAATCGAAGGCGGCGTGGCTCTTTTCAATCTCAGTAAGAATAAAGTTGCTGGTACCGTTCAGAATTCCATAGAGCTCGACGACGCGATCGCCGGCGATTCCCTCGCGCAGGACGGTGTGAATCGGAATACCGCCGGCCACACTCGCCTCCATGGCGAGATTTACACCGTTGCGCGTGGCCGTGTCCCACAGGTCGGCGCCGCGCAAAGCCATCAATTCTTTATTCGCGGTCACGACCGACTTATGTTGGAGCAGCGCTTCCTGTATCAGGTGGCCGGCGGTACCGGTTCCCCCGATCGCTTCGACCACGATCTCGATATCGGGATCTGAGACAACGTCATGCCAGTCGGCGCTCTTCCTGAGGCCGAAATCGGAACAGGGCAGCTTTTTTTGTTCAACATTGCGGCTGCAGACTGCTTTTACTTTTAACGGAAAACCAAGCTTCTCGCCGATGGATTTCGCGTTTTCAGTGAGAATTTGCAGCGTGCCCAGCCCGACGTTTCCGAGTCCAACAATGCCAACACCTACCTCCACGCAGTTGCGCTCCCAATTGCGGTCATGCGAGTCATAAGTGGCTTATGATAGCAACCGTATGGGAAACCGTGAGGGCCGAACCCGCCGTGGAGCATTGTTGTCGTTGGTCGCCTCGGTAGTGTTCGCCGCACAGGACCCGGACCAGGAACAGGATCCCCGCCACCCGCACTTACCGCCTGCGCCAAATCCTGACGAAGATCAGAAGCTCCCGAATGGAAAGTCGCAGAAGGATGAAATCGCAAAGCAGAATCATGAGCAGTCCATGAAGGACGCCGAAACTCTGCTGTCGACCGCGCAAGAACTGCGGGATCAGTTACAGAAAGCGGGGAATTACGTGGTTCCGTTAGAGTGCGTGAAGAAGACGGAGGAGATTGAAAAACTCGCGCGCCGCATTCGCGGGCGGTTGAAGGCATAAAAACTAGCGCGTGCTAATCTGGCGGAAACAGCAGCGCCAAATCGAATTCAATGCCCATGGTCCGCGAAAAAAAACAGCTCATGAGCGCCTCTGAGATTGACCGGACGTTGGTCCGTCTGGCGCATGAGGTGCTGGAGAAGACAAGCGATGTGAAGCAGCTTGCCTTTGTCGGCATCAAGCGGCGCGGCGTACCTCTCGCCGAGCGGCTCGCGGCCAAAATCGAAAGTCTGGAAAAGGTGAAAATCCCGGTAGGCATTCTCGATATCAATCTCTATCGCGACGATCTGTCAACGGTGGCCGAACGTCCAGTGTTGAACGCCAGGCAAATTGATTTTCCGGTGGTTGGAAAAGACATCGTCCTTATGGACGACGTTCTGTATACCGGCCGCACCATTCGTTCTGCGCTCGACGCACTATTCGATCATGGACGGCCCGCGCGCGTGCAACTGCTGGTACTTATCGACCGCGGCCATCGCGAGTTGCCGATCGAAGCGCGTTACGTCGGCCGAATGGTTCAGACGAGTGCGAGCGAGATCATCGAAGTGAAGTTTCAGGAAGTAGATGCGCAAGAGAAGGTGTTGCTGGTAGAGAGAGTGGATGAACCTGTAGCGGACGCGGTAGCGCAAGCCGTCGAATGAAGAAAGGTCTGCTTGACATTGAGTCGCTCTCGCGGGAGGACATAGAGGCTATTCTCGTCCGGTCGAAGCATTTTCAGCCGCCACCCGGCCAGAGTTATCAGCGCTTCGAAACCTTGCGCGGGCGAACCGTCGTCAATCTTTTCTTCGAAGCCTCCACTCGGACGAGAACAAGTTTTGAAATTGCGGCGAAGCGATTAGGGGCCGACACGCTCTCCATCACTGCCGCCGGATCCAGTGTATCGAAGGGCGAATCCCTGGTAGATACGCTGAACACACTCGGCGCCATGCGGCCCGATGCCATTGTGATGCGCCATGAGGCGTCAGGCGCACCGCATTTTTTGTCGCGATACCTGCCGATTCCGATTGTCAATGCGGGGGACGGGACACACGAACACCCGACGCAAGCTCTATTGGACGCGCTGACAATCATTGATCGGCGTGGAAGCCTGGAAGGTCTGCGAGTCGCGATCATCGGCGATATTGCGCATAGCCGGGTGGCGCGTTCGAATATCTTTCTGTTGTCTAAATTCGGAGTCGAAGTCGTCCTTTGCGGTCCTGCTTCGCTGCTGCCGCGAGAGATGGCGCGGATTGCTCCCGGAGTGGAACTGACGTCGGACATGGAGGCAGCCATCCGAGACGTGGATGTCATCATGATGCTCCGTGTCCAACTGGAACGGCAGTTTGAAGCGCCGTTGGCTTCTAACGAATACTTTCAGTTCTTTGGCTTGCGTCCCGAACATGTTGAACTCGCGAAGCCTAACGTGATCGTGATGCATCCCGGGCCCATCAATAGAGGGCGCGAAATTTCATCCGAAGTAGCCGATTCCCAAAGGTCCGCCATCTTAAATCAGGTGGGAAATGGAATCGCAGTCCGGATGGCCGTGCTGGAAAGGGTTCTGGCATCGTGAGCCGGCTGGTCATCAAGAACGGGCGCGTTGTCGATCCTGCCGCGGGTCTGGACCGTCTCTGTGACGTGGCTGTTGAAGACGGTGTTGTTCGCGATGTAGCGGCGGGCATTTCGGCGAGTGGTGCACAGGAGTTCGACGCGTCCGGCATGATCGTGGCGCCCGGATTCATCGACATGCACGTGCACCTGCGTGAACCCGGGTTCGAACACGCAGAAACAATCGAGACGGGGTCAAGAGCCGCGGCGGCAGGTGGTTTCACGTCGATCTGCTGCATGCCCAATACTCAACCGATCAATGACAACGCCATGGTGACGCACTATGTCATTGACCGGGCACGACGCTTCGCGGTTGTAAATGTTTACCCGATCGGCGCCATTACCAAGAACAGCGCAGGCGAAGAACTCGCGGCCATAGCGCTCATGAAGCAGGCGGGCATCGTGGCTATTTCGGACGATGGAAAGCCGGTCATGAACGCGCGCGTAGTGAGGCGCGCCATGGAATTTTCACAGGCTCTTGATATTCCGCTCATCGAACATTGCGAGGATCTGCACCTGAGCGCGGGCGGCGACATGCATGAGGGCTTGCAATCCACGCGGCTTGGTCTGCGCGGCATACCGCGAAGCTCCGAGGATGTGATGGTGGCTCGAGACCTAATATTGGCGGAGGTCACCGGCTGCCGTTATCATGTGGCGCATATCTCCTCGCAGCATTCAGCGCAGATGGTGGCATATGCAAAACAGCGCGGATTAAAGGTTACCTCAGAGGTCACCCCGCATCACTTCGCGCTGGCCGATTCCGAGATGCCGCCTTACGACAGTAATTACAAGATGAAGCCGCCGTTACGCGAGCCCGGAGATGTAGCAGGTGTCATCGAGGGCCTTGTGAACGGGGCGATCGATGCCATTGCAACCGACCATGCTCCTCACGCAGGCGCCGAAAAAATGCAGGAGTTTGAGCGTTGTCCCTTCGGCATCATCGGTCTGGAAACGGCGATCGGCCTAGCCTTGGAACGCCTCTATCATCCGGGAAAGATCACGTTAAGTCACTTGGTGCGCTTGTTCACTGAGGGTCCGGCCCGGGTTCTTTCGCTGGATCGGGGAACGCTGCGCGTGGGCGCTCTCGCCGACATCACGGTGTTCAGTCTTGACCATAAGTGGACCTACGATGTAAATCTCTCGCCTTCGAAGAGTCGTAATACTCCGTTCCACGGACATGAATTCCGAGGCGGACCGGTGGCGACCATCGTGGGCGGCCACTTCGTATGGAGATTGGATCAGTAGAGGAGTTCGTTATCAGTCGACCGCTGCGCGAATGGCTGATACAAGAGGATTTATCTCAGCATCGGCAACAGTACGCATATCAAAAATGATTCGGTGGTGCTCGATGCGGGCAATCACGGGTGTTGCCCCGCGGCGCAAGCGGCTCTCGAGCGCGTTCGGTTCATTGCTGGTTAATTCGACGAGCCACGTGGGAAGCGTCTGGTCAGGTGTTGAGCCGCCGCCAATAGCAGTTTCGCCCGGGACGAGCGTCAAGCCTAAGCCGTTGAGCTTGGCGGCTACGCGATCCGCGCGCTGACGGATCTCCTCCAGGGGCGCCAAAATCATGCTGAGCGAAGGAATCGCACTCCAATGCTCCAGAAGCAAATGCCTTAGCGTGGTTTCGAGGGATTCGATGATCAGCTTGTCGGCTCGCAAAGCGCGGTACATGGGATTGCGGCGGACGCGCTGTACGGTCGCGGTATCTCCGGCAATGATCCCGCTCTGCGGGCCTCCCAACAACTTGTCACAACTAAACGAAACGACGTTTACGCCCGCCGCCAGGCTTTCCGATACCAGCGGCTCCTGAATTCCTTGCGCATGTAAGTCGACGATGCAGCCGCTTCCAAGATCTTCGTACACGGGAATACCGCGCTCGCGGCCCAGCTTCGCGAGTTCTTTCAATTCGGGACGCGAGGCAAAGCCGGTTATGCGGAAATTGGATGGATGCACACGCAGAATAAGCCGCGTCCGATCATTGATGGCAAGTCGGTAATCGTCAAGATGCGTGCGGTTAGTCGTACCGACTTCGCGCAGCACAGCGCCCGAGCGCGCCATGATCTCAGGAATACGGAATCCATCTCCGATTTCGATCAGTTCGCCGCGAGAGACGATGACTTCCTGTCCGGCGGCCAATTCATTCAGAACGAGAAAAACCGCAGCCGCATTGTTGTTCACGACAATTGCCGGTTTGCCGAGCAGATGTTCGAGCAGGCGCGCGGTGTGCACATCACGTTTTCCCCGCTTACCGGCCGCCAGATCGTATTCGAGATTCGAGTAACGCGGGATGGGCTTGAAGTCAGCGACTGGGGCTCGGCCTAAGTTCGTATGGAGAATCACGCCAGTGGCATTGATTACGGGCCGCAGCGAGGGCGTGAGAAGAGCTTCGAGCCGGTCTTCCACTCGTTGCGCAACTGTGCATTCGTCAATTTGGCGGCCTGTGCTCAGGGCGTCACGCCGCTCGGCCAAAACCGATCGCGTCTCCGCGGCGAGGAGCGTATGCGGCAAATTGTGCAGGTGTTTCAGTTCGCGCAGCACCTGATCCACGGAGGGCAGGCTTCGAAGAGATTCCATCTAGGCGATGGCGCGTTGCGTCAGCGCCTGTCTCAGGTATTGGCCGGTGTAGGATTCGGGAACGCTTGCCACGGTTTCCGGCGTTCCTTGGGCGATAATTCGACCTCCCGCTTCCCCGCCCTCCGGACCCAGGTCGATGATCCAATCCGCGGCTTGAATCAAATCCAAGTTGTGCTCGATAACCAGTACGCTGCCACCGCTCTGAATCAGCCGCTCGAAGGCTTCGAGGAGCTTGGCAATGTCATCGAAGTGCAGTCCCGTGGTGGGCTCATCGAACAGAAACAGCGTTCCTTCGCAAGTGGAAGCCGCCAAGTGAGAGGCCAGTTTGACACGTTGCGCTTCGCCGCCGCTCAGCGTTGTGGCGGATTGTCCCAGGCGCAGATAACCCAAGCCGACGTCTTGTAATACTTTTAGGCGCGCAGCCAATCTCGGTACATCCGCGAAAAAAGAAAGCGCCTCTCGAACAGTGAGTTGAAGCACTTCATGCACGTTTAGACCTTTGTAACGAATTTCGAGAACGCTCTGCTTATAGCGGGTTCCTTTGCATTCGTCGCAGACAAGCTCTACGTCAGCCAGAAACTGCATCTCAACCGTGACAGTTCCGTCACCTTGGCAGGTTTCGCAGCGTCCGCCCGGAATATTAAACGAGAAATGCCCCGCTGTATAGCCGCGACGCTGCGCTTCCGGTGTACAGCAGAAGAGATCGCGAATGTGGTCAAACGCCTTGACGTAGGTAACTGGATTCGAGCGCGGTGTTCGGCCGATCGGGGATTGATCCACCATAACGGCGCAAGTGAGCAGATCAGCACGTTCGACACGCTTTAACGGCAGTTTCCGTCCGGCAGCTTCGCTCGAGCTTTCATTGGTCCCTTTCTGCCGCTCCTTATTCACCTGGAGGTCAAGCGCGCGGTATATGACTTCGTGGACCAGACTCGATTTGCCGGAACCGGAAACGCCGGTAACGGCGACCATGATGCCGAGCGGAATTTCGACGTCAACATTCTTCAAATTGTTCGCTCGTGCACCGAAGAAACGAATGGTTCGCTTAGGATTGATTTTGCGCCGCTCAAGTGAACGGGAAACGATCAGTTCACCCCGGAGATAGCGGCCGGTTAGAGACTGAACGCCATCACGCTCGCGTGTGGGCGGCGGGAGCAGCAGTTGCCCATAGCCGCCGGCAAAAATCACACGGCCGCCGGTTTCGCCGGCACCCGGTCCGAGATCCAGAATGTGATCCGCTTCCGCCATGATTTCAGGATCGTGCTCGACCACGACGATGGTGTTGCCCAGTTCCCGCAGGTCCTTCAAGATGTGGATCAGCCGGGCGGTATCGCGGCTGTGAAGCCCGATCGAGGGCTCATCCAGCACGTAAACCGCGCCGACCAGTCGCGATCCGAGACAGGTAGCCAGTTGAATGCGCTGCGCTTCTCCCCCTGAAAGCGTGGACGATAAACGGTCCAACGTAAGGTACTCGAGACCGACATCGTTCAGAAATTTGCAGCGCTGGCGAATCTCATCAAGAACGCGTTCGGCGATCTTGGCTTCTTCGGGACTCAATTCCAGATTCTCGAAGTACGCCTGCGCCCGCGCGATGTTCATGGCGGAGACCTGCGCGATATTCGCATCGCCCAAACGCACCCACAACGCCTCCGGTCTGAGCCGGGCGCCTCTGCAGGCCGAACACTGCGTGTACGCGCGATACCGGCTCATGAAGACTCGCACGTGCACTTTATATTTCTTCTTTTCCACTTCCTTGAAGAAGCGGTAAATGTGTTTACGGATGAACTCCTTTTCGTCCGTCTTCAAATCCGCGTAGCAGACGTTCAGCCGGGCTTTGCCTTTGCACTTGGGCTTGAAGTCTTCGTCGTAGTACCAGCTATATTGCGGTTTGGTCCATGGGTCGATAGCCCCTTCTTCGATCGATAGACTCGGATCCGGAACGATCAGGTCCAGATCATAATCGATGGTGTTGCCGAAACCTTGACAGACAGGGCAGGCGCCAATCGGATTGTTGAAGCTGAAGAGTGTTGGTTCAGGAGCGGCAGCTTCCAGACCGCACGCCTTGCAGGCGAACTTTTCATTGAAATAGAGCGTCTTCGGGTCCGCTACGGCCGCTTGCTCAAAGAAAACTTCCCCGCTCTCGCGATAGCAAATCTCGACGGTATCCACCAGCCGCTGGTGCGAGTCCCGGCGAATCACAATGCGGTCCGTGAGCACGTATAGCGGTTTAGCAAAATCGATTTCCAGCAGCGATTCGGGTGTTGAGAACTCGAATGTCCGGCCGCTTTGAAAAAGCCTGTTGAAACCCTTCTTTCGAACTTCAAAGAGGCGATCGCGCAGTGCCGCCGCATCGCTCGCGACGTTCGCCTTTGCAGGAAAGAGCGCGTACCAGCGTGAGCCCTCAGGTTGGGCGAGCATTGTTTCGGCGACCTGATCTACGGAATCCCGCTGTATTCGTGTTCCGTCGTTGGGACAGTAGGTCCGGCCGGCGCGTGCCCACAGCAGGCGCATAAAATCGTACAACTCAGTCGCAGTCGCGACCGTTGAGCGCGGATTGCGAGTTTGATTTTTTTGCCGGATCGCAATCGGCGGAGCAATTCCGAGGATCTCGTCCACATCCGGCTTTTCCATGCGCTCGAGAAACTGCCGGGCGTAGGCCGAGAGAGACTCCACATAACGCCGCTGCCCTTCCGCATAGATCGTGTCGAACACCAGCGAGGATTTTCCAGAACCCGATACCCCTGTCACCACGGTCAACTGGTTATGTGGAATGTCGACATCGACATTTTTGAGGTTGTGAACACGTGCGCCCCGAATGGCCAAAACTGGCTTTGCGGCGGCGGCGACTTCATCCGCAGCGGCAATTTCACAAGACGCTAAGCTGGAGTTTTCCGGCATTCCTGGCAGGTTCGATCCGAGCGTCTGGGAGGGCGCTTCGGTTGGGGAAGGGGTCCCTTTCAGTATAGGATGCGGAGGACTCCTGCCGGGCTCTAAACAATGCGCTCACCGCTCGAACTGGAACGCTTTCGTGCTTACCTGCTGGAATGGTACGCTTCCCATCGGCGCGACCTGCCTTGGCGGCGGACCGCCGACCCGTACGCCATCTGGATTTCGGAGATCATGTTGCAGCAGACGCGGGTGGCTGCCGTTATCCCTTACTACGAAAACTTTCTGCGCCGATTCCCCGATTACGACACACTGGCGGAAGCGCCGGAATCCGACCTGCTGGGGCATTGGGCAGGTCTCGGCTATTATTATCGAGCGCGCAACCTGCAGAAGGCAGCAAAAGCAATGCGAGACGCCGGATCGTTTCCGGCGAGCTACGACCAGATACGGCTGCTTGCCGGTGTAGGCGATTACACCGCCGCGGCCGTGGCAAGCATTGGCTTCGGCCTGCCGCACGCGGTACTGGACGGGAATGTCTTCCGAGTGCTCAGCCGGGTGCACAACGACGCAGTGAATATTGCATCAACGGCGGGCCGGAAGCATTTCGCCGCATTAGCGGGTGAACTGCTGGATCGCGAACATCCGGGCGCGTTCAATCAGGCGGTGATGGAGCTCGGCGCGACAATTTGCCTGCCCAAAAACCCGCAGTGCCTGGTTTGTCCCGTTGCGGAGTTGTGCGAGGCGCGACAGAGGGGAACGCAAAACGCGCTCCCGGTGAAGATCGCGGCCCGGAAAATGGTCGAGGAGAAGCGTGTCCTGTTCTGGATTGAACGGAACAAGGAATTGCTGGTTTGGCAACGCCCTCCCGATTCGCGACTGATGCCGGGCTTTTGGGAATTGCCCGAACGGCTTCAGTTGCCGGACGTATCCGCCGGACGAAAGTTCGGATCCTTCCGTCACGGCATTACCTTCCATAATTACCAATTTGAAGTATGGGAAGCGGACGCACCGTTGGACCTGCGGACCTGCCGATGGGTGTCACGCGATGAGTTCGCCGCTCTGCCTGTGAGCACCATTCTGAGGAAGGCCAGCCGGTTGGTATTGAATCAGCGGCAAAAGGCGGGAACGGTATTGGCGGCATCCGCGTCTGCTTAGCTCAAATACGCTATTTACCGTTAGACTTGTAAAGAGGAGCCTCTCGCATGCTGAGACGCGCAGTTTTCATTTCTTGGGTTGGCGGTGGACTGATCTTATTCGCGCAAGATCAGCAGCCTCAGAATCAGCCTGCTTCTCAGAGCGCCCCCGCTCCGGCCGCACAGCAAACGCCTCACGGCCTGAAGCAGCGGGGCGAGGTGGTGACATCAAGTAACACGTTAAGCGTCGCTCCGGGCACGCATGTGCTGCTGAACATGATCAACAGCGTGAGCACAAAACAGGCGCAGGTTGGCGATCGTATTTACCTCGAAACGGCCTTCCCTGTTCTCTCCGGCAACCGCATTGTGGTGCCGCAGGGCAGTTGGGTGACCGGAACCGTTACCTTCGTGAAGCGCCCGGCCCGAGTGAAAGGCCGCGGGGAGCTGCAAGTGCGGTTCGATTCGTTGATTCTGCCGAACGGCGTGACTCGGAATTTTCACTCGGACTTGGGCGCGTTAGACGGCCGATCGGGCGAGGACCTCAATCGGGAAAAAAGCGCGATTAAAGGTCCTTCCGACAAGGGAGCGGACGCGGAGACAGTGGCGACAACCACGGTCACCGGGGCCGGAATAGGTGCTCTTGCCGGGATGTCTCGCGGCGCGAGCGGCGAGGGTACATTGATCGGAGCCGCTGCCGGCGCGGCTGCCGGTATGGCTGCGGTGATGCTCTCCCGCGGCCCTGAAGCCACTCTTCTGAAGGGTTCATCCGTCGAGATGGTGCTGGATCGTCCGCTGACATTTCAACCGGACGAGCTCGATTTCAGCGGTGCGCCTGCGCGAGCCACTCTCACGGAGGGCAGTCAGACCGCGGCTCCTCAGCGCCGGACGCTCGGTTCAAAATTTCCGCTTCGGTAGCGAAGACTGTGCAGCAAGGCGAACCAATACGGATTGCGGTTACCGACGTTTTGGATTTGCATACCTTCGCGCCTCGCGATTCGCGGGCAGCGGTCGAGGCTTATCTCGAGGAAGCTCACCGCCTTCGCGTGACGGCTGTACGAATCATTCACGGGCGCGGCATCGGCGTGCAGAGAGAAATGGTGCGATCGGTCTTGAGCCGGACTCCGTTCGTGGTCCATTTCACCGATGCACCGCTCGAAGCCGGCGGCTGGGGAGCAACAGTTGTAACGCTAACCGGGCGCTAGATCGCCCGGCAGCCAAGCTGCGCTTGGTCAACATAGGAGAGTAACTCCGCTGATTTTGCCAAGCCGCAGCGAAGTGCGTTGCCGGGCTGTGTCTTAGAACAGATTCAGCGGCTCATTCCACGTTGTACTGAAGACAATTTCGCTCAGAGGCTTCCGCTCTCGCTTCGCCGTTTCGCTCGCCGGCAATTCGTCGCTCGGTTTGAAATAGCCCAACGCCACAGCGGCGCCGATCTCGTAATCGTCCGGGATACCGAGTTCTTTGCGAGCGCGTAGATGATCGAAGCCGCCCATGCCGTGCGTGTGAAGTCCCAGGGCGGTTGCTTGCAGGGCCATGTGCGCCAAAGCTTGACCCGCATCGTGGAGCGCGTAGTGGTTTGGCGAACCATTATGTGAAAAGGTGCGCTTGGCCGCCATGATCAGGAGAACGGGCGCCGTTTTCGCCCACGCTTGATTGAACGGCACAAGTAAGCTCAACAGCTTGTCATAAGCGGCGCCGTCGGACTTTCGGGCGATAAGAAAACGCCAAGGTTGTTCGTTGTACGAGGAGGCGGCCCAACGAGCAGCGTCCAGAATCGTCTTCAGGTCGGCGTCTGAAACAGGCCGTGAGCTGAAACAACGCGGGCTCCAGCGCGAGCGAACCAACTCGTGCACATTAGGTTGGGTCTGCGCCAGTTTATTAGCGGGGCCGTTGAAGCTTGGCGCCGCAATTGTTTCTACAGTCAAGATTGCCTCCAAAATACGTCCGCGCGGCATGAAAGAGCGGAATCAGCTATTTGGATGCAGAAAGAAGGTCTGTCGGTGCACAGCCGGCCCTAGGGTTCAGAGATCTCGGCCTCTTCGGTTGCCTCTTCCTCACCCGCCTCGCTCGACTCCTCGCTTTCCGGGGCGTAATAGTAATCGTGATAATAGCTGTACTTGCTGTAGAGTTCGCCACGCCGCGCGCCGTTCACGACGACACCAAGCACATTGTTTTCGCAGAGCGACTGTAAAGCACGGGTAACGGAATCGAAGGTGGTCGTTCCGATGCGCACCACCAAAATGGTCCCGTCGCACATGGTGGAAAGCAGGTTTCCATCGGCCGCGAAAAGCAGCGGCGGACTGTCTAAAATGACCCAATCGAAGTGGTTGCGCAAGCCGTCGATGAGCGCCTTGCACTCCTTCAAGTTGAGCAGTTCCAGCGGATTCGTGACTGCCTCGCCCGCTGTCAAAATGTAGAGCTGGGTATCGCCTACCCGGCGCATGATGTCGCCTAAACGCGCTTTGCCCAGCAGGTAGTCTGTGATGCCGGGCGCACAAGGGATTTGGAAGGTTTTGTCGACTGACGGCCTGCGAAAATCGAAGTCCGCGAGCAATACCCGCTTGTCGGCAAGCTGAGATTGCGTAACAGCCAGGTTGCCGGCCGTAAACGATTTACCCTCTGCGGGGGAAGCGCTCGTCACCACGATCGTATGCAGCGGCTGAATTGTCTGCATGTGATTAAGGCGAGTGCGAAGAGTACGGAATTCCTCAGCCGGAGCCTCCCGCGGATTCGACGGATCGACCAGCAGGGCATCTTTCAGGGGATGGTAAGGAACGGCTACGGCATTCTGGATGACGCTCTCCATTTCGTCGAGATCCGTCGCCACATCGACCATGACGCTGCCATAGGCGGAGTCCGCCTGGGCCGACACCGGCGGTTCGAATGCCGGGCTGCTTGACGGCGGTTCTGCCATAGCAGCGCCCGGCGCCGGCCTGAGCACATCCGCAGGCGGAGGCGCCACAGGGACCCGAGCGGGTGGCCGGGACACTTCAGATTTTTCTTGTGCTGCTTTGCGCAGTGCGTCATGAACACGACTCATCGTTAATGTCCCTTCGCCATATAATAATGGGCAACCGAGCCCGCCATGACGGCCAAACCGGCCAGGGTAGCGGTAGCCCAACCTACCCACATCACCTGCTTGCGGCGCTGGACTACGATGTCGTTCTCCAGTAACGGTATGCTCCCGAGAATAGAAAGCTGGGTGTAGAGCCGGGCGTCCTTCAGATTCTTCAAAGAGGTGTCTTTGACTTCGCGGATCGCGACGATGATAAACCCAATCACCAGTCCGACTGCGGCGCCGACCGGAACGATTCGCTGGCGCTTCGGCGCCACGGGAGAGACGGGTAGCGATGCCGAGTCCAGCAGTTCCAGGGTTTCACCTTCCTTCCGGCGTGAGATGTCGATAGACACGTTCGATTTCTCGGCCTTGACCTGAAGATCGATATAGCGCTGATTGGCAAGCTCGCGGTCGCGCACTAAATCGCTGTACTCCTTATCTCCGGTCGGACTCACCGTCATACGGTCTTGATAGGTGCGCATGGCCGCGTTGGTATTCGCGAGATCATTGCCGATCAGCTTGGCATCCATCGCATTCGCCTTCAACTGCGTCTGCAGTCTTGCGATCGTGTCGTGAATATCCTGGCGCTCATGAGCCACATAGGCGCTCTCGCTCGAGTTATCGATTTTTGTGGGCTTCTCTTTGGCTGCGGTATCCCGTTGGCGCTTCAGGAACGCCAATTGATCTTCCGCGGACTGCAGATCGGGGTAACCCTCTTTATAGCGCTCCCGCAGAGCCGAGATAGTGTTTTCAGCAGATTCGATCTGGGTATCTAGCTGGGCGACTTTGACGTTCTGCGCTTGCATTTGGGGCGAGTGTAACTCGGCCTCGCGGCTTTGGGCGATGCTCAGTTCCTGTTGCAGCATCATGCGCTGCTCCGTGTTCCGATTCGCCTGCTGGTTGAGCGAATCCACTCGTCCGCTCAAGGCGCTCATCTGCTGCATGTTCATCTGCATGTCGTCGGGCAGATGGCCGGCATTCTTGAGCACGAAAATCGTTCAACTTCTGTTCCGCCGAATCCAGATCCCGTTTCGCTTGCTTCATTTCATCGTTGATGAATTCGCCCGCGCTTTGTTTGCCGTTTACTTCGCTCGCACTGCTCAAATCCATGAACCTGCTGACCAGATCCTGGCACACCTTTTGCGCCGTGTAGGGATCCGAGTACGCGAAACCAATGGCCATGGACGGTAGATATCGCTGGCCGGCGTTGGTGCCGCCTACGGCTGAGATATTGACCGATGCCTTCATCTTCTCGATGACATCCTGCAGCGGCTCTTTGTCCAGATCTTTCTTGTATAGACCGTAGCTATTGATGATGCTGGCGAGCGTGTTGCGGCTGAGGATCTCTTGCGCCATGCCGCTGATGCGGTCCGCCACGTCCTGGCTGGTAACTGGCGTGAAAACCTCCGGCGCTATCTGCTGCGGTGTCACGCGAATCAGCGCCTGCGAGTAATACGTGTCCTGCATCATGTAAGCCGTGACGGTCGAGATGATGAGGCCCAAAAAGGTTGGAGCAATGATCCAGCGGAAGTTCCGCCTGAAAATGTCGATGTAATCTTCGAAATCGAAGGTGCGCCGCGGTACGGAAAGACTATCCAGCATAAAGTTAGCGGTCCTGCTTAAAATCCTCCCGGGAGCACAATGTGGTCGCCCGGTTCCAGCTTGATGTTCTGCTCCATGTGCTTGCCGCGCATTACATCTTTGTAGTTGAAGTAAATCCGCTTGTCGCCACGCAGGATGTAGATTTTCTTCACGTTGGCGAAATCCTGCGGACCGCCTGCCCGGCTAATGGCCTCCAGAATCGTGGTCGGCACCACCAGGGCATACTCGCCCGGGCGCGCAATTAAGCCGTCCATGAAATAGCGCTTGCTTCCGACCTCTTGCACCGTTACCGTCACGAGCGGTCTCACGACGAACTTTTTCAGAGCATCAGTCAGCTCCGCCTGTATCTCTAAAGGCGTTTTGCCGGCTGCGTCCAGTTGACCCACCAAAGGCAAAGTAATCTTCCCGCCCTCATTCACAGCTACCGGACCGGTAAAGGCGGGTTCATCCCACACACGTATCAACAAAACGTCCGCCGGACCAACTTTATAGGTTCCGGAATCGACCGGAGCTCCACCCGCCGTGGGCACCGCACCCTGTTGCGGCTTTGCGGGGGTAATCGGCTGAGGATTTTGCGCCGACGGGTTCTGCGGAGCCGGATTCAGCGGCGCGGGATTCTGAGCCTCCGGGGCTGTGGGCGGAGGCACCTGCGGATTCTGCGGCTGCCCCCAGGAGACAAGCGGCGAGGCCAATAGTAAGCCCAAAACCATAACGCCCGACTGCAAAGTAAGAGAAAAACTACGCATCGTTTTTAGTAACCGTTTTCACCGGATATCGTTCTTTTACCGGACATCCTTTCACCGGATGTTCTTGGTGTTCAATGGATATCCTTCGAGCGGATATCCTTCGCCTTCAACGGACATCCATTCGACCGGATATCCTTGAGTTTACACGCTTTTACGCCTCGTTTGAAGCTTCCGTACACCCTATCTCGTCGGGATACCTACTTCGGATCGGGTCGCCGGTCGATCTCAGTCACCTTGATAAACGCTGAAACCGGCCCCGGCCCCGCATCGAATTTGGAGATCGGTATCCACACCTCCATCGGCGTGGGCTCCCGATTTCCAACAGCGTAGTAGGGGACTAGAGTCAACGTCAGAGGGCGTCTCGTATGGACTGTCGCCAGCGGTTCGTAAAGCGGCTCCTCTCCTAGTGCTCTTTCGGCTGCCTGGCCCGAGACCTTTAAAATCGTCACTCCGCCGAGCAGATCTTTCCGGGGTTCCGCAATCATCGTCCCGCCCGGACGGATGAAAATGTCCCCTATGGCAACTCCGCTCTGATCGGTCTGTTCCAAGGCATAGACCAAGGGGCCCCGCTGCATAGCTATGCGCCCGTATGTATCTGTAACTCTTGGATTTGAGACCATCGGGATCGGCTGCACAGGGAAAGAAATAGATACGGTATCGCCGCCCTTCCAGTTCCTCGAAACGGGAATATAAGAACCGCGCCGCGCGTTCGCGATGCCCACCAATTGGCCGTTCACCTGAATATCCGCCGACGGCGGCCCAAGCCGGCCACCGCACATACACCGTAAACTCGGAAGGGCGTTCCGGGGTCACATTCAGCTTAATATCACCGCTCCAGGGATAGTTCGTAGTTTGCCTGATTTTGAGCCCCGTTCCATCCTGCAGATGCCAGTCCAGTTCCGAATTGTGAAACAAGCTCACGTACACGCCGTCGCGGCTCGTGGCGTAGAAGTATCCAGGCAGAGATTCGAATAGCCGCTCGATGTTCGGCGGGCAGCAAGTTGTGTCGTACCAGGCGCTCCGCAGCTTTTCACCGTTTGAAGCCAGCGGGTTCCGATAGCAGTACAAGGTACCGGAGAGCGACATTCCGGAGTTTGCCCCGTTGTACAACGCACGCTCCAGCACGTCGGCGTAACGCGCGTCGCCCGTCGAGCGTCAGCAGCCGGAAATTCCACATGACGTTCGCGACTGCGGCACACGTTTCGGCATAAGCCTGGTCGCTCGGCAATTCATACGGATCGCCAAAGCTCTCGCCCGCCGACCGCGATCCCACGCCACCCGTAATGTACATCTTGCGCATGGTCAGATCGGTCCATAGCAGGTCCAGCGCCGCCTTATAAGCCGGATCCCCCGCCTCGCTAAAATAATCCGTCGCGCCTGAGGCCGCATACAACGCGCGTACGGCGTGTCCCTCAAAAGAAGTGCGTGAGGTAAAAGGACTACCGCTGAACATGTATCGGGTGTCGGAATCCTTCAGCTTCAGCCGGTCGCGCTCCACACCGCTGAACAAATAGCGGGTGAATTCCAGGTATTTTGCTTGCCCCGTCGTACGGTAAAGCTCTACCAGCGCCATCTCCAGTTCCGGATGTCCTGTAACGAATGGCCGCTTGGACGGACCGAAGTTGTCCACTACGTAATCGGCGAAGCGGATCCCCGCATCGAGCAGAGCCCGGTTACCAGTTGCGCGGTAATACGCGATCCCTGCCTGGATGAGATGGCCCAGGCAGTAATCCTCATGCGAGCGTGTCAGTTCCGTGAAGCGAAGGTGGGCTTTGTCACCCACATAGTAGGTATTCAGGTAGCCAGTCGGGTCCTGCGCCGCGACAATGTCCGACGTGAGAGAATCGATCTCGCTGCGGAACTTTTGTTTGTCAAGATCCGGGGTTTCGTTCGAGGCGATCGCCCAAGATGCCGCTTCAATCCACTTGTACAGGTCTGAATCGGTATAAAGCGGACCTTTACGCGGTACGTTCTTTCGGCCTGAGAGACGGCGAAAGTTATCCACCACCCCGTGTTCTTCGAGCAACTGCAGAAGCGTGGGCAAACTGTGCTCAGTCGTCACCCACCGCCGCGAACTCCAGAACCCATCGCCCAGGTGAACCGCTTCAACTGGAACGGGATGCAGGCGAGCGTTCAAGGAGTGGTCGAGGTACAAAATACCCTCGTTTCGCCAGTTGGCCGTTTGCGGTTGCGCCCGCACGACCAGCAAAGCGCATGCAGCCAACGCGGCTGCAAACAACAACTGCCTCATAGAGACTTCAAATGACGATAGACGAGCGAAACCGGCAAACCTACCACGTTCTGATAGCACCCCTCGATCGCATAGACAAATTTCGAGGCACGTCCCTGAATCGCGTACGCTCCCGCCTTATCTCTTGACTCCCCGCTCCGAGTGTACTCCTCAATTTCGTCCTCAGTCAGCGGAAGGAAGAAAACTCTGGTACTGGCCAGATCTACGATCTTGTTTTTACCGCGCAAAATGCAGATTCCGGTATGCACCCGGTGTTCGCGCCCGGCGAGCAGCCGTAGCATGCGGCCGGCGTCTCGATCGTCCAGCGGCTTTCCGAATACTTCATCGTCCAGGCAGACCACTGTGTCCGCGCCAAGCACGATTTCTTCGGGGGTTTTGACGGCTGCTTGCGCCTTCTCTTCGGCGAGCCGCTGGACGAATGAGGTGGCCGTTTCGCGGACTTGCCGCTGTTCTGGTATGTGCGTCGGACGGACGAGGTGTTCAATGCCTGCAGCTTGCAGCAACTCGTGTCTTCGAGGCGAAGCGGAAGCTAGGATCAGCATCTCCCCTTAAGCCTAACTTTGTTCGGTTACGCTTGTGAGCGTCCCAGGCCCGGACAGTGCTCCTCTTCGTGAACAACGGCGCGGCGATTCAAACCGTGCGGTACAAATGGCGACGGGCCGGAGCTGATTCGGCCCACCAAGTGCAAAAAGAACCTGAGTCCGGAGGGTTCGCCTTTGCAAAATCTGTGGCAGGAAATCCGCTACTGCGCCCGAGTACTGCTGAAGAATCCGGGGTTTGCGGCGGTTTGCATTCTGACCCTTGCCCTCGGCATTGGCGCGAATACGGCAGTCTTTAGCGTCGTGAATACGCTGCTGTTCCGGCCGCTGCCGGTGTATAACCCTCAGCAAATCACCATGCTTGCTTTCCGACAGAAGCACGGGCCACTCAACAACAACTTCTCTGTTCCTGAGCTGCGCGACCTCCGTGCGAACGCGGCTCCTTCCTTTTCCGACGTGTTCGGGTATCAGCTCGGGCTTGACGGCCTAAGTGTAAATGGCAGAGCCGAGCGCGTTGTCACGTCCTACGTAACAGGAAACTTCTTTTCCGCCCTCGGTATTCAACCGGTTGTGGGTAGCTTTATGCGCCCAGCCGAAGGCGAGACGAGCGGCGCAGGTCCAGGCATCGTGCTCGGTTATGACTATTGGAAGAGCCGATTCCAAGGTGCGCCGGGCATAATCGGGCAAAAAGTATTGTTGAACGGTCATCCGACCAGCGTGATCGGCGTAGCTCCGAAGGGCTTTCACGGCGTGTTCACTTTGGGCAACATGCAAGCCTACATTCCCCTTGGAATGGCCGTCGCCGAAGGTCTTCCGCCGGATTTTCTGGCGAATCGCACCTTCCGGAACCTGACCGTTTTCGCACGCCTTCGCCCTGATAAAAGCCTGGCTCAGGCACAAGCGCAATTGAACGTCGTCGCTTCGCGAATCGCCCACGATCATCCCGAAAGCGACAAGGATCTCACGCTCGAGGCATTTCCCGAGCTGCGTTCCCGCCCCGGCCCGGATTCGGGCAATAGCGTTCTCATCGTTTCGGCTCTATTCCTGGCGCTCTCCGCGGTCGTGCTTCTGCTGGCTTGCGTGAACGTCGCCAATATTTTACTGGTCCGAGCAACGATCAGGCAGCGTGAAATGGCCATTCGCGTGGCCCTCGGTGCGGCTCGCAAGGCTCTCATTCGCCAACTCCTCACGGAAAGCCTGCTGCTCGGTTTGTTTGGGGGCGCCTTCGGCATCTTGCTAGGTTTCCTCACAAGTCTTTCGCTGAGCTCAGTTCCACTTGGAACCGACCTGCCGCTGCGTCTCGATTTCGCTTTCGATTGGCGTGTCTTCGGATACGCATTTGCCGCTGCGCTCCTCGCCGGGCTCCTGGTCGGAGTGGTGCCGGCTTTGCGCGCCTCCAAAGCCAATGTGAACGAAATCTTGCAGCAAGGCGGCCGAGGATCTGTCGGGGGACGTCACCGGCTGCGGAACGCACTTGTTTCAGCTCAGGTCGCCGCCTCTTTGACACTGCTGATCATCGCCGGTCTGTTCACGCGCAGCCTTGCCGAAGCGCAGCGGATCAGTTTAGGTTTCGATCCTTTTCACGTTGTGAACTTCGATATGGATCCATCCGAAATCGGATACACCGAAGCGCAGGGACAAGTCTTCTACCGGAATGTCTTGGAGCACGTCCGTGCGCTACCGGGCGTCCAGTCGGCGAGCCTCGCAGCCAACGTGCCGATGGGGTACATCAACTCCGCGGATGATGTAACTATTCCGGGCAAGGAGACACGGCATTCCATCTCTTACGACGTGATCACTCCGGGTTATTTCGATACCATGGGCATCAAACTGTTGCGCGGACGCGCTTTCACAGACGCCGATAAAGCGGATGCCACGTTTACAGCCGTGATCAGCCAAGGAATGGCAAAAGAACTTTGGCCGAAACAGGATCCGATGGGGCGTGAATTTCACATGCTCGGCGACCCGGCACACGCATTGCGGATCATTGGCGTCGTGAACAATACGAAACAAACGCCTAGGGGCAGAAGGACATCCTTCTTCTATGTGCCATTAGCTCAGCATTACACCAACAATTCCTTCGAGACTCTGCAGGTCCGCACGCCGGGCGATCCGAAAACCATTGTCCCTGAAGTCGAACGAACTCTTCACTTACTGGCTCCAGACCTGCCGGTCTTCGATGTACGGACTATGACGGAGGCTCTCTATACCCTCAACGGGTTGCTCATTTTCCAGATCGGGGCATGGCTCGCGGGAGCATTGGGTCTCGTCGGATTGATTCTCGCAGTCGTCGGAGTATACGGGGTTATCTCTTATGCCGCGAGCCGGCAAACCCACGAAATCGGCTTGCGGATGGCTCTTGGAGCAAACCCCTTAAGCATTCTTCGCATGATGTTCTCTCGCGGTTTGTTGATCGTGGGGATCGGTCTCGTGCTGGGTTTGGCTGCCACGGTTGCCGCTGCCGGGGTGGTTGAAAACTTCATCGTGATCAGCCCAACGGACCCCTTGACCTACAGCGCTGTGACGGCGCTCCTGACCGCCGTAGCGCTCTTGGCCTGCTACATTCCTGCCCGCCGCGCCATGCGAGTCGACCCGATGGTCGCGTTACGGTACGATTGAGCCCCGTTCGAAAGCCTTGTGCCACATTGATCCGATCATCACGAACGAGAGCCACGCCAGCGCCGTCAGGTAGCGCGGGTTCGGGAATTCCGTCGGGACCACGGCAGTGAGTAAAAAGATCAGTGAGCAGATCGCACACACGACTTCAACCGCCAGCGCACGCCGCCACTGCGTCGCCATGTAAACACAATAAATCGGCGGCAGGATCACCAAAAACCAGCACCACGGCGCCGCGATGTTCTCCCATTGCTTCGTAAGCGAATTGAACTTGCGATGTGACGTGTCTATGCCGAAGCGGTTGCGTATGAACTGTACGTCGTTCGGAACCGGATCGACGAACTGGCCTTGGTTGAGTTCGAGCGCCCACTTGAGCTGGTCGTAACGGAAGAACTCCCAATAGGTCCATGCGCCAAGTTTCAGAAGCCCCAGCGGATTGCGCTTGACGGCCCGCAAAGCCGTCTTCTTCGCTAGCCGATTGGCCGCATCTTCGTTGTTGTCCGCGCTGTGCAGAATCGCCTGGCAAATGCCGCCCTCCACCCAGCGCTGGACTCTGCGCGTATCGGGATCACTCAACTGAAAACGCAAACTTCCAAAGACCTGAGCTCGCTTATCGGCAACAGGAAAATCAATCGGCTTGATGATCGGGGCCATATCCGCTGCCAGGAAAAAGCCATCGCGAGACAGATATTCAGCGGGTTCATGCGCCAGATGCCCGTACCAGTGCCGATACCCGAAAAGCAGCGCCTGGGTGAGCAGCACCGCTGTCAGCAAATGCGTGGCGAGAGGCGTGAAAGAGCGGGCATGGAATGGCTTCGAACGCCAAGCATCGAGCGCTACCGGCGAAAGCAAAGGCAGCACTAGCGACAGGACAACCAGCACCGGAAGAAAGCTATACCGGATGCCCACAATGAATACGCCTGCAATCTCACTGGACGCCAGCATTACCAGGCTGCCCGTCTTGAGATAACGGCAGCAGGCCCAGAAATAAACGGCGAACCCAAAGGTAGCGACGGTCTCGGTCATAATGAAGCGCTCCGACATGAGTTGAAGCGGTTCAATCGCGCACGCAATTGCGCAGCAGGCCGCCAGCCGGAATGAAGCGCGGAAGTAATACACCAGCAAGAGTCCCACGATGTAGCAGGCGACGCACGAGAGCGCGGCCTGGGCGATCAATATGAGTAGCAGGGAGTGGAACCCAACCAGGGGCCGTAACAAGAAGCCGTAGAGAAAACTCCGATCGTACGGAATAATGTTGGAGACGGCAGTCGCCAAATACGATGTAGAATCCCCGAAGAAGAACGACGGCTGATGATCTGCGATCAGCAGCAGAGCTTTGATCAGCGCTATAGAAACGAAGAGCGGCAGCAGCTTGCGATTCACGCTAGTGGAGAGTAGCAAACCCAGGTTATTCAGTCCGCAAAGCCTGCATCGGATCGATGCGCGTTGCCCGAAGTGTGGGGCTCGCTCCGGCGGCGAGCGCGACAGCCGCCAGCAACGCGACCGCCCCGACGAAGATCCCGGTGTCCATCGCTTCCACTCCGAAAAGCTGTGAAGCGATCATGCGGCTCATCAGTAATCCGGCAGTAACGCCGATCACGGCCCCGATCGAGACCATCCACAACACTTCACTCAACACGAGAGACACCACCGACCCGCGGTTCGCGCCGAGCGCCATGCGGATGCCAATTTCCGGCGTGCGCCGCGTTACGGCATAGGCGACAACACCATAGAGCGCCAGACTCGCAAATAACAAAGCGAGTGCTCCAGAGGCGCTCGTTAGCACGGCAACGGCGCGGTCCCGGTAAACAGAATCCTGAATCTGCACCTCCATCTGCTGCATATTGGTGACGGGCAGAGAGGAATCGAGCGAGTGCACTAGTTGTCGCACGGCCAACGGAAGAGCAGCATCGTTACTCCAGGTCCGAACCACAAAGACGGCTTCCCGGGCCACGTCACCCGGTTTCGCGGACTGCGCGTATGGAACGTAATAGTATGGTTCGGGAATTTCGCGCAAGCTGGACATTTGCGCGTCCGGGATTACACCCACGATCAGAGTGTCGAGCCGTATCTTGCTTCCTGCTCCCTGTGTCATATGTATTCCTACAGCATCCCGTCCGTTCAGAAAACGCCTCTCGAAGGCCCGGTTCACGATCGCGACTTTCTGGTTCCCGAGAGTATCGGTTGGAGTGAATTCGCGACCACGTAGAAGGGGAATGCCGATGGTTTGGAGATAGCCGGGCGCGGCTGCGTTGATACGCGCATCCGTGTTCTCATCTTCGCCAGCCTTGTAACCCTCCACCGTGACGTTCGTGGAAGAGTCCTCGTTCGAGAACGGCCCATATCGGCAAAAGGAAACCGCCCTGACGCCGGGCAACTGCGACACGCGTTCGCGAAGTTGAGCAAACAGGCTCATCCCCTGGGCCATTGTTTCGCTTTTCAACCCCGGGTTGATTGTAAACGTCAGCAGATTTTCCGGATGAAAGCCCGGATTATGCTGCAGCAGGTTCGCGAAGCTCTTCATGAACAATCCAGCCCCGGCAAGCAAGAGGACGCAGAGCGCAATTTCGAAAATCACGAACGCCTTCCGCCAGCGCGCCTCACCCAAGGTTGCTTGCCGTGCATGATCTTTGAGCGCCGACGATGCGCTTTCCGAACTCACGTGCCAAGCGGGAAACACTCCGAACGCAATCCCCGAAAGGCAGGAGGTCACCAGCGTAAAGCCGAGGATCTGCCAGTTGAGAGTGCTGCCAACCCAGCCTCCAGCGGCATCGGCCGGCAGCATATGAACGATACTTCGCGTCAGAGCCAGTGACAGCAAAACGCCAAGGATGCTGCCGAGGAACGCCAGCAGCACGCTTTCAGCCAGCAATTGCCAAACAATCTGCGCGCGCGTGGCTCCCACCGCGCGGCGCACTGAAATTTCCCGTTGCCGCGCCGCCGCGCGCACCATAAATAGACTGGCAAGATTCGAGCAGGCGATCAGTAAGAGGCCGCCTGCGGCTACGAACAAAACCGTCAGTGGCCTTCGCCATGAACGCTCCAGCTCGTTCAATCCCTGCTGAGCGGGATGCAATTCCAAATGAACGGACAGAATGCGTTGCCGCATATGCCGGCTGTTCCCTTTTCTCTGCTCGAGTTCATCGCGCAAGGTCGCCGTGAAAAGAGGATTGAGCGCAGCTTGCGCGGCGGCTCTGCTGAGACCCGGGCGAAGACGTCCGATAATGGTCAACCACTGCCAGGAGGAATCGTCGAACGCGGTAAAACCTGGGCTAGCGACGCCACGCATCGAAATCGGAAGATAAATCTCCGGTGTTTGACCGGATAACACGCTTCTGAATTGAGGCCTTACGATGCCTATGATCTCCATTGGATGGCCATTCACCAGAATTTTTTGGCCGATCACGTTCCTGCTGCCATAATGTTGCTGCCAATACGCGTAACCGAGCACGGCGACGTCGTTGCCACCGCGGACCGTATCGTCTTGCGGACCGAGTAGGCGCCCCGCGAACGGCTTTACTCCTAGCACTTGAAAGAAGTTGCCGGAAACCGTTTCCGCTTGCACACGGTCTGCCTGGCCATTTCGCGTGATATCAACCGCGCCGCTTGCTCGGGCGATGAGCCCCTGTATCGCGCCGCCGGAACCGTCCCGCAGATGCAAATACATCGGGTAAGAGAAGACGGATTCGAAATTGTCGCTCGAAGAATAGCCATTCAACCCCCCGGTGTCGTGAAACACCACCAGTTCGGCTGGTCTCGCGACCGGCAGATTCGCCAGCAGCACTTGATAGAAGAGCGAAAAAACGGCGGTCGTTGCTCCTACGCCCAAGCCGAGCGTCACAACAGCGGTCGTGAGAAAGATGGGACTGCGGCGCAAAGTACGCCAAGCGTAGCTGATATTCCCCATTGGAGCTCTCCTGACTTCTGTTTCCCAACTGTCGCTCTATAGTGCATCGATATCGCTAGAGGCCGGCCGTCGTCCCGAAGGAAGACTCGGGACGAAACGGCTCAATCGCTTTTGGGCCCTCTTCAATTCCAGGTAGCTGCTTGATCCGGTCCGCCATGGCGTTGAGTGCGCTTTTGGCTATATCGAAGAGCCTGAGAGCCTCTGAGCTTTCCAGAAAAGCTTCCGGATGCATAGTCGTATTCCGGTGTAAGTCACGAAAATGATCTAAAATATCCAGCAGCTTACCGCTCTCGTTCCGTTTGCGAAGTTCGTTGATACATGTAGCCATTTCAGGGCGCTTCCCCGCATTGGGGGAATCAGGACATCCTAAAGCATGGTACTTACGCAGGACTGATTCAATCGATCGCGTGAGATGAAATGCCGCCGCCGTCGGAAGGTCAAAAGCAAGACATCTTCCAGCTTGTCCGAAGTCCTTTCTGGCGTCCTCTGAAATAACAGTCAGGCTGCTATCGAGCGCCGTTTCAGCACGTTCGACCAAATCTGACGTGTTGTAGATTCCCTTCTGTTGTACGAGGTATGTATTTGCGCTCTGAAGTTCTGCGGCGAAAACAATCTCAAAACTTTTCGCAGCTTCCGCGACTTGAAAAATGTGAACTTGATTTACCTCCGCATCGAACTCCAAGCTCCCGATGTCATCGGGTATGACGTTAGCGAGAGCCCGATATAAAGAATCAGCCGCCGATTTTGAAATATGCAACGGAAGTAGGTGGCCAAGATACACAGACACCAACCAACGCTTTGCTTCATACATGATGAAGAACACGTCGTTCACCTTTTTGGGCCCCGTCAGTTCGGCAAGTGGGTGTAACGTTGAGCCAAGTGTGTAAAAGTGATAAGGGTTGAATTGCTGCACGGACAGAGCGAGTGTACCAACAAGGCCTCTGGAGCGTTAATGCCTTTGCCGAACCGTGTTGTAAACGTTGAAAATCTAGATGGCTCTGCGATGCGACGATCACGTCTTATCGCGGCCTAATTGCGCAGCTAGTCTTCCTGTTGCAGAAACACTGGTTCTTTACCGGCCAGCATCAAACGCTCGTCGAGCGCCGCTTTCACGAGTTCTTCTTCCATTTCGGACAGGCCGTTCGCATCTTTCTCGATGCGTGCGAGCAAGCCCTTCATGCGACCTCGTGACACTTCGGCAGGAATGGCGAGCGCATAAGCGAAGAGCGCGTCGGAACGGAGTTCTTCGTGGTCGAAGAGCTTACGGACTCGCTCAATTTCACTACGCACGCCGTAGTAGCCGACGCCCCAAATAGCGCCACGGCGCACTTCGAGGTCCGCATCGTCCAGGTGCTTCGCAAAATAATCGCGGAAGCTCGGATGGACGGAACGCCACATCGATTCAAGCGCTTTGGCGCGCCCTCCGGGAGTGTCATACAACTCCACGACGGCTTTGCGGACTTCATTGCGATCGGCTTCAGGCGCGAGGCCAACCAGCAGCCCGCCGCGCTCTTCGACCGCCAGTTCCTTTCGCATGGCCGCCAGCATCGCCTCGACCACTTCGGTCTCTTCTGTCGAACCCATCAGCGCTTCCCAGGCTCGGGCGCGAACGTCGGCAGAAGCATCGTTCTGGGCCAGCTTTAGAAGCTTGCGGCGGTCGTCCGCTTCCAGTTCATGGTTGAAAAAGGAGGCGGCGGCCGCGGCGCGAACGGAGGCGACAGGGTGATCTAAGAGTTCGGTTCGCTCGTCCTCGCTCAGCAAATCGATAGGGGGATCCGTGCGTTCCGGATAGAGGTCCCAGATATCGAACGGCTCACTCGCTTCTTCGGCTTGACCGTGCGATGGTTCTTTGAGTGTGCTCAAGGCATCGGCGAGTTCTTTTTTGAGTTCCGTATCGCTTTTGTCTAAGCTTGCGGCGGCATTCTCTAAAGCAGGAATCGCTGCAGGATCGCCGTAGATGCTCAACAACAGGGCGGTATCGGAAAGATCGTATTCCAGCCGGTCGAGGAGAAGCTTGAGAATTCGTTCATCCCTTACACGAAGATGCGCGAGAACGAACGCCACCTCGCCACTGTCCGATTCGTCGAGCTCGTCATACAGCTCAAGCAATGGCCCGAGGGCCGGCTTGCCAACTTCAACCAGAGCCTCAACGGCTTCGTCCGGCACCTGCTCCGGATCTTCCTTGATATAGCTGACGAAGAATGGAACACTGTCCGGCGTTTTCCAGTACCGGAAGAGCGCGACGAACTCAGGCGTGAGGTCTACGGTATCGGCGCTGCGGTCCCGTTTGGCAGCCGCAACCACAGCCGGTAATGCTGCTTCCCGACGGTCCAGGAGCGCATGAACGAAACGATGATCCAGGCCGAGGTGGCCGCGGGCAGCCGCGTCCAGAATCTCGGCCGGACTGGCATCGAGAAGCTTGTCAGGATCGAGAAACAAGGCGAATTACGCCTCGGGCTCAACCACGACTTTAATGGGGACGGTCACGTCACGATGCAGGCGCAGCGTCACTTCGTGCTCGCCCAGCGTGCGTATCGGTTCTTCGAGCTGCACGCGGCGACGCTCGATGTGAAACTTCTGAGCTTCGAGCGCATCCGCGATATCCTTGGCGGTCACCGAACCGAAGAGCTGATCGTTCTCGCCCACGCGATGACGAAATGTCAGCGTGATGTTGGCCATCAATTGCGCCAACGACTGCGCGTCCGACTGGACTTTCGCTTCGCGGCGCACATAGGCGTCGCGTTCCTGATCCACAATCTTGCGATTCGCGTCCGTGGCGGCAACGGCCAGGCGCTTCGGCAGCAGGAAATTGCGCGCGTAACCGTCAGCTACCTTTACGACGGCTCCACGCGCGCCGACTTTCTCGACATCTTCTCTGAGAATGACTTCCATGATTTTTCTTCCTGCTTAGACTCTGGATGCGAATGGGACGAGAGCGATGTTGCGGGCCTGCTTGATGGCCTCGCTCAAACGCTTCTGATGCGGCGTGCAAACACCGGAGATACGGCGAGGAGTGATCTTGCCGCGCTCGGAAATGAAGCTCAAGAGCAGTTTCGAATCTTTGTAGTTGATGTCGTCGACCTTGTCGACACAGAATCGGCAAACTTTCTTGCGCCGGAAGTATTGTTTCTTGCCTGTTGCGATGGCCTTGTCGCCACCCGTGGGACGTTGTGAAGCCGCGATAGGACGGCCGCCTCTTTGTTCTGGCATGATATTTTCCTATTCCTCTAACTATTCAGACTGCTCCGCGGGTTGCTGTGCACTTACCGCGGGCGCCGGAGGTGCAGGGCAGCAGGTGCAGCCGCCGGGACTGGGAGCACCCGGGGCCGGGGCGCCCGGAACGGCAGAGCCGGGTTCACTCGGAAACAGCGGTGCAGCAGCGGCTGGAGCCGGCGCCGGAGCGGGCTTGCGTGCTGCTCGCTTTTCACGCGCTTTCTTGCGCTTTTCAATGCGCTTCAGCTTCTCATCAATGCGCACCGTCAGGAATTTCAGGACAGAATCAGCCACGCGGAGACGGCGCTCAATCTCTTTCACGGTCTCGGGCTTGGCCGTGAACTGGATCAAGATGTACTGCCCTTCGTTGTACTTCATCACGCGATAGGCGAGTTTGCGAACTCCCCATTTTTCCGTTTTGTCGACCGTGCCACCCGCGTGGGTAATCACGTTCTTAACCTGATCGACGATCGGATCCACTTCTTCATCGGTGGCGTCCGGTCGAACGATGAACAACTCTTCGTAAATCCTCATTCATCCTCTTCTTTAATGCCTTGGGCGCGACGATTAAATTTCGTCATGGCCGTAACGGCGCCTTCGGCAACTATGGACTCGACGGCATCAGCGGCATACGACACCACCTCATCCACGTTCTCCTGCAATTCCCGCTCCATGGGAGCGAGAACATATTCCGCCGGGTCGATCGGGTGGTCCGGGCGTATGCCGACCCGCACCCGGGTAAAAGAATCCGTATCGAGCGCAGCGATAATCGACTTGACACCGTTGTGTCCAGCCGCCGAGCCGTTCCTCTTGATCCGCAAGGCGGTCCAAGGAAGATCCAGCTCATCGTAAACCACAATCAAATCGCGGTGCGTCAGCCGTCGGGCTTTCAGCGCAGGTTTCAGCCCCGCACCAGATTGGTTCATGTACAACTGCGGTTTCATCAGAACAACGTCGTTGTCCCCGATGCGACCGCTGCCCGACAAAACGCCGCCTTCATCACGGATGACATGTATCTTGTGGCGGCGTCCGAGTTCCTCGATCACGAAGAACCCCATATTGTGCGGTGTTGCCGCATAGCGCCTGCCAGGGTTACCCAGTCCGGCAATACAAAAAGTACGCCGTTCGGGCAGCCACGCAGCAAAATCAGACACCGAACGGCTGTTTCCTTACTTCTTCTTGGGAGTAGCCGGTTCCGCGCCAGCCTCTTCTTCTTTCTTACCCTTCTTGATGACTTCAGGCTCGGCCGCCGCGGGCGTTGCAGCCGCCTCCGCGGTCGTCGGTTCTTCAGCCTTCAAGGAGACCACGTGTGAAACCAGCGCGTCGGCGGTGCTGACCAGCTTCATGGAGCCGCTCATCGGGATTTCCGTAACGCGGATGCTCTGCCCAATCATCAGTTCGGAGACATCGACCACGAACTGCTCGGGAATCTCATCCGGCAAGCACTCGATCTCAATTTCACGCGTTACGATTTCGTGGATACCGCCCTGCAGCTTCACGCCCTTGGGATCGCCGTGCGTGACCACAGGAACCTTTACCGTGATGCGTTGGCTCAAGTCGATCCGCTTCAGGTCGACATGCAGCAGCGAATCCTTGATGGGATCGTACTGCCAATCGACGATCATGACCGGCGTTTCTTCCTTACCGGTCACGCTGAGATTGAAGATCGTGTTGTGGCCGGTCTTGCTGTTCAGAATCCGGGTCAGCTCTTTCGGGTTCACCGCGACAGCGGCCGCTCCCGAGGACCGCCGTAAACAACGGCAGGCATCGCGCCATGGGCGCGCAGACGCCGCGCTTCATTCTTGCCGCGCGAATCTCTCGATTCCGCGGTTACCGTCATGTCTTTCCTCATCCTTACAACCTCAATACCGTTTAGATAAACAACGTGCTGATCGATCCACCTTCATGGATCGACTGGATCGCCCTCGCCAGCAACGGTCCTACCGACAAGCACCCGGATCTTGCCCGTCGCTTTGGCCTCTTCCGTAAGAGGGATGGAATTCGTTACCACCAGTTCATCCAGCGGCGAAGCGGCAATCCGCTCAACCGCCGGCCCTGACAGGACGGCATGCGTCGCACAAGCCGTTACGCCCGTGGCGCCGTGCTCCAGAAGCGCTTCCACACCCTTCACCAGAGTCCCTGCCGTATCCACCAGATCGTCCACCATCAAACAATGCTTTCCACGAACCTCGCCGATGATGTTCATCACTTCGGCGATGTTCGCATCCGTCCGGCGCTTATCGATAATCGCCAGCGGCGCATTCAGCCGTTTGGCAAACGATCGGGCGCGCTCCACGCCACCCGCATCGGGCGAGACCACAATCAGATCTTTCGGATCGTAGCGGCCTTTGAAGTACTCGACCATGACTGGCGCGGAAAACAGGTGATCGACGGGAATATCGAAAAAACCCTGAATCTGAGCGGCGTGCAGATCGAGAGCCAGAACCCGGTTCGCCCCTGCCGTTTCAAGCAGACTGGCGACGAGTTTCGCGGAGATCGGCATTCGCGGCCGGTCCTTCCGGTCCTGCCGCGCGTACCCATAATAGGGTAACACTGCCGTGATCCGTTCCGCACTGGCGCGCTTAAATGCATCGATCATCAGGAGTAATTCCATCAGGTGATGATCGACCGGGGTGCAGGTGGGCTGGACGACGAACACGTCCGCGCCCCGCACGTTCTCCTGGATTTGCAGGTGGGTTTCGCCGTCGGCAAAGCGCTTCATCATGGCGCAACCGACGGGCACGCCAAGGGCTTCGCAGATTTCGCGCGTGAGCGCCGGGTTAGCGGTCCCGCTGAAAATCTTGTATTCAGTGAACAAAGCTCGAACCGCTTTAGGCGCTGCCATCCCTTCTCCTTGGTTACCCGGCAAAACAGGATTATTCGGCGAAACAACTGGCTTGGGCAGCCGGACCCAAGGCACGACGCCACAGCTTTCGACACTGACGCCTCGTTACGAAACGAACTGGAAAAGCCGTGCCTGCCGGAAACCTGGCAGTTGCCTGTTCAGCGTCACCAACTGTTCCAAAGATCCCAAACAAAGCCGACCCGCTCCCGGTCATCAAGGCCGGTTTAGCGCCCCAGCGCCGGAGCTTTCGCAACGCGGCGGGCAGTTCTGGATGAGTCGCAAAAACAGCTTCCTCAAAGTCGTTTTGTAACGGAAGGCGGTCCAGATTTGAACAAGCCAGATCGGGGTCAGCCAAGCCCCAGGCGATCGTCTGAAACTCTCCCAGCATAGGGGAGTTGTCCCCCGAAGTCAACGCACTTGTAACACTCCGGTTCAGCCCTCGATAGGCTTCCGCCGTCGAGACGTGGATGCCGGTGGAGACGACCACGGCGGGGTGGGCGGGTTGATCGGGAAGAGGATAAAGCTCAGTTCCCCGCCCCAGGCCAAGGGCAGTACCACCGTGCAGGAAGAACGGAACATCGCTGCCAAGCGATTCTGCCAGACGAACCAGGTCCGGCAGGGGAATCCGTTTGCCGGCTAACCCAGGAAGGGCGGCCAGGACCGCAGCCGCATTGCTTGAGCCGCCGCCTAAGCCCGCACCCATCGGAATCTGCTTGCGCAGTACGAAACGAACCCAAGCTGTGACTTTGAGGTGGTCGAGGACGGTTTTTGCCGAACGAACTACTAGATTGTCCTCTATGTCGATAGAACTACTTAGGTCGATTTGGGTTCGTTTCGCAAAATCGAAGCTCGATCGAGAGTGTGTCTTTCAGGCTGATGGTCTGAAAGACGGTACGAAGCTCGTGATACCCGTCCGGCCGTTTATGAAGAACGCGGAGATCGAGGTTGAGCTTTGCGAACGAAGGAACGGTAACGCGCACAGCCTAGTACTGCAGCAGGGCGAAAACGTCGTGGCCGTCCAGCTTTTGGCGACCGTTGAGGAAGGTAAGTTCAATTACGAAGCCAAGCCCCGCGATTTTGCCTTCGAGCTGCTGCACTAAGCGGGCGACGGCCGACGCGGTGCCGCCGGTCGCCAGGACGTCATCGATGATCAGCACGTTCTGGCCGGGCTCGATGGCATCGGCATGGATTTCGAGCTGATCGGTTCCGTATTCCAGCTCGTATTCGACGCTGCGGACCGTATGGGGCAATTTCTTCGGCTTACGGACCGGAACGAAGCCGGCGCCGAGAGCGTGAGCCATGGCAGGAGCGAAAAAATAGCCCCGAGCCTCGATGCCGACCACTACGTCGATCGGGACGTTGCGGTAGTGGTTCTGGAGGGCGTCAATGGTCTCGCGAAAGCCCTGCTTGTCCTTTAAGAGCGTCGTAATGTCGTAGAAGTTGATACCCGGCTTAGGAAAATCAGGCACTTCGCGGATCAGCTGTTTGAGATGCGTTGCGCTAGAAGACAGCACGGGGGCGGGTGCGGACACCCGCTGATTTTAGCAGGCGCTGATTTTGGCAGCAGGTGGCGCGGCGCAGACTAGCCGAGTTGCGGCCAGTACCGGAGAGCCACTGATCGAGCTTGGTTTTGAGCTGGAGTTCGCGGACAGGCTTCGCGAGATAGTCGGTCATACCGGCGGCCAGGCAGGCTTCGCGGTCCTTTGAATAAGCGCCGGCAGTCATGGCGATGATGGGAACTTGCGTGCCGCGGCCGGGGGTGGCGCGAATGCGCCGGGTGGCTTCGAAACCGTCCATCTCAGGCATGCGGCAGTCCATGAGAACAATATCGTAATGATTTTGCGCCAGGCTGCGGATAGCCTCCCGTCCGTCATTCGCCACGTCGGCCTTATAGCCTAGCTTTTCGAGCATGATGAGGGCGACTTTCTGATTCATGGGATTGTCTTCGACGAGCAGGATGCGAAAGTCATGGGTCGCCAGTTGGGCCTCGGCGGGTTCCGGCGCGAGCGGCTTTGCTATCGAAAGCGCTACGTTCAGGCGGCAGCAGTTTGACCGTAAACCAGAAGGTGGAGCCTTCGCCCGGACGGCTTTGAACGCCAATATTCCCACCCATCAGATCCACAATTTGTTTGCAGATGGCGAGACCGAGGCCGGTACCGCCGTATGTCCTGGCAGTGGAGGCGTTGGCCTGCGCAAAGGGTTGAAAGAGCTTACTCTGTTGCTCCTCTGAAATTCCGATCCCTGTGTCGGTTATGGAAAAGCGCAGTTCGTAACCGGTCTCGGAGCTTGAAAGCATCTCCGCCTTGAGTTCAACGCTACCGGTTGCGGTGAATTTCACCGCATTGCCGAGTAGATTCAGAAGAACCTGACGAAGGCGGAGCATGTCTCCCCGAGCCGTGGCGGGAACGGCGGGAAGGATTTCGGTTCGCAACGAAAGCGACTTCGAGGCTGCCGCGCCTCTGACGATTTGCACGGCCTGTTCAATGACCTGGGCGGGATGAAAGTCGGCGCATTCCAGTTCGAGCCGGCCGGCTTCGATCTTCGAGAAATCGAGCAGATCGTCAATGACGGCTAGTAATGCTTCCCCGGAACTACGGATCGTCTCGACACAGTCTCGTTCCTGGGCGCCCAGGTCTCTCGATAACAGAACAGCAGTCATCCCGATGATGCCGTTTAGCGGTGTCCGGATCTCATGACTCATCATGGCCAGGAAGTCGCTTTTGCCGCGGGCGGCGCTTTGCGCCTCGCGCGTCGCTCGCGCCGACTGCTCCATGAGCTGTCTCAGGTCGTGAGTAGAGCGCTCAAGCTCCTGCCGGGTGGCTTCCGCCTGCAGCATGTAATGCAGGACCTCAGTTTCGGTACACTCACGGTCGATCAGACCGACAGATTGGGACAAGCTGTAAGGACGGAAGCCCTCGTAACTGGCCGAATCGTCGTCTACATCAAGCTGGTTATCTTCAAAGTTTGTAGCTTGCCGCAATAAGTCTCCGGAGGAGATCGGGTTCCAAGTGATCGCCGGCAACGTACTTTGCTGCGGCTTGGCAGGGTCAGCGGAGGTACTTTTCATTGAATGACCAAGCGCAGCTTGGCTGCCGGCCTCTGCATCCTCTTCGGCAGTTCATTCCACGTTCTGTAGAAGGTCAGTTTGGCCGAGATCAAGGCCTTAGACCAGTACGGCTAATTTTAGGAACTCGCGCAAAACGGCACGGGTGGCAGGCGCACCGCCCGAAGACATAGCGAGTACCTGTGTTGTTTGGCGGCACGCAGGCGCGCCCTTTGCGCTTTTGACCCGGTTTCTTATGCTGGTAGTAGTCCGTTGTTTTTAGCGCATCATACTCTACGAGCCGCAGCTTTTGTTTTCGCCCTATTAGTAGGAGCGCTCATCTTGACAGGATTTGCGACATCCTTTTACCGGCAGCAGAGGGACTCCTACGGCGAGACGCATTACCGGCGGGGTGAAGCGCTGCGTGAGCGCGGCGAGCCCGGCGATGCAGCGGAGGAATTCCGGAAGGCCCTTCTATTCTCACCTGATAAGACCGAATACCGGGTCTCGCTGGGCGCCGCCTTGATCGCGGCCGGGCGTTTGAACGAGGCGCAGGCGCATTTAGAGCAACTGTTGCAAGATGACCCGACCAATGGGACGTTGAATGTCATGCTGGCGGAAATCGCGGCGCGGCGGCATCAAACGCAGCAGGCCATCGACTACTATCACCGGGCGGTATACGAATACTGGCCGGGGGATGAGGCTAGTGAGAGACGGCGGGCACGCTGGGAACTGGTCAGCCTGTTAGGACAGGTGGGGCGCCGAAACGAAGCTGTCGGTGAGCTGATGCAACTGTACGCCAACGCGCCCCCGGACCCGAAAATAAGGTCGAGGGTGGGATTCCTGCTTTTAAGCTATGGAGCGGCATCAGAAGCCTCGCAGGTATTTCGCGGTTTCGTTCGCGATTCGCCTCAGGATCCGCAGGCGCACAAGGGATTAGCAGAAGTGTATTTCGCGATGGGCGACTTTGTGGCCGCCCGGCACGAATACCAGCGCGCGCAGCGGTTGTCGCCGAAGGAAGCGCAAATCGGCAATGAGCTGGAGTTGACGAATTCGGTAATCGACATAGATCCCGGGTTGCCGGACATCACGTCCGCCGAACGCTTTCGACGAAGCGGCAATCTGCTGCGGCGCGTGCTGGCGGATTTTGGGGCGTGTAGCGTCGGCGCTAACCTTCAGCCGAGGTTGGATGAGGCCAGAAAACTGCTGGACATAAAAGAGAATGCGGGAGAGGACCTCAGTTTAGAGCTGCAGAACATGAGCCAGCAGCTATGGACTGACAGAGGATTGTTCTGCCCACCGGCTACGATCTCCGACCGGGCCGTAGAGGCGGCTCTCCGGACGATTCAATCATGAGCGACTCCGCAACCACAGGCAGCGCAGCGCGAAACCAATCGTTACAGGAGCGATACGGCCGATTGTGGCAGACGACGGTTGGTCATCTTCACCTTTCGGAGACACAGCGGTTCATGCTTCTGGCGTTCTTTATCGGAGCGTTCTCAGGCGTGCTGGTGGTGCTTTTTCACATCACCATCGATTTGATCAGTTGGAGTTCGCTCGGAGCGCTTTCGGGCAGGTTTCGGTTTGGACGATTGCTAAGTCCGGCAGCGGGTGCGCTGGTTGCGGTCTTCGTTGTTCGGCAACTCTTTCCGCGGGCGCGCGGCAGTGGAGTGAATCAGACAAAGATTGCACTCTACAGCTCCGACGGATACGTTTCGTCGAGCACCATCCTGGGTAAGTTTCTGGGGTGCGGCATCGCGATCGGAACCGGCAACTCGTTGGGTCCGGAGGATCCGTCTCTGCAGATGGGCGCGGGCGTGGCGTCATGGCTGGGGAGATTGTTCAATCTGCCGCGAAACAGCATGCGCCTGATTGCGCCGGTAGGAGCCGCGGCGGGAATCGCCGCCGCATTCAATACACCCATCAGCGGTGTTTTGTTCGTGATGGAAGAGGTGTTGGCGGACTGGAGCGCAACAGCGGTCGGCTCGATCGTGTTGGCGGCCGTCTCGTCAGTAGTGACCATGCGCGCCTTCCTCGGCGACGAGCCGCTGTTCCGGATTCCGACGTTCGAATTGACGCACTTTTCCGAGCTATTCATCTACGCGGGAATCGGTATTATCGGGGGCGGCCTTTCCGCGCTCTTCATCTGGCTGATCGAGGAGATGAAGAAGCGGATTGACGATCTGCCGCACTGGCGGCGACTACGCACTACCGGTAGGCGCAGGGTTTCTGACGGGCGTCGTCGGATTGTGGTTTCCGGAGGTAATGGGAGCGGGCTACGACACAATCAACAGCGCGCTGCACGGTCAGTTTACCTGGGAGGTTCTGCTTTATCTAGGGTTGGCAAAACTGCTGGTGACTCTGCTATGCTTCAGCGCCGAAACTCCAGGCGGGATGTTCGCGCCCGCCCTGTTCATCGGAGGGATGTTGGGAGGCGCGCTGGGCGGAGCAGCGCATCGCTGGTGGCCGTACGGCGCCGCTTCCGCTGAAGCGTACATGCTGGTGGGCATGGGCACATTTTTCGCGGGCGTATTCCGCGCGCCCATCACCTCCATCTTCATGGTGTTCGAAGTGAGCGCGAGCTACGTCATCATCCTGCCGGTGATGATTGCGAATACAACCGCTTACTTGATCTCACGCAGACTGCATCCTGTTCCGTTTTTCAAGATGCTGGCGGGCCTGGAAGGTGTGAATCTTCCGACGGCCGAAGAAAAACGAACATTCCAGCCGCTGCGTGTGGAAGATGCGATGAGCCGCGACATAACCGGGGCGGAAGAATATTCCGGAGTCAAACTGTATCCTGACGAGCCGCTGGATGCGGCGCTACGTCTGCTGTCGCTGCGGCCGCGCATTGAAGTGGTAAGCCGCTTGAAACCGGACCACATCCTGGGGACGCTGACACTCGAGGATGTGCACCGGGCGTATGGAATTCGGGAGCAGCAGGCTCGAAACAGCGCAGTTCCGGAAATGACCGTCGCCCGGGAGTAGCTGCACGCCATTGCGCAGTTCCAGTACGCAGACCATTCCTTTTTCGTTGACAACGCGGCCTCGGTTCGTGATAACTTACCGTTAGTGGACGCTTACCTTCAGGCTGGACTCGATGCCTTGAGCGATGCCACGCGTATGGCGATCTTTCAAAAAGTCGCGGCTGGCCCGATTGCCGTTAACGAACTCGCGCGCGCGCTGCCGGTCAGTCGTCCAGCGGTATCGCAGCATTTGCAAGTGTTAAAGAACGTGGGGCTCGTTACCGACCGCAAGGCCGGAACGAGGCGGCTGTATCAGGTGAATCCCGAAGGAGTGGCGCGGCTGCGCGCCCACTTCGATCAAATGTGGACCAAGGCGCTCAGCTCGTTCCAGAAAGCAGCGGAAAAAGAATCGTTGGGAGAAAAACATGGCAAACACAGTGGCAGAAGCCGTCGTGCATAAGAGCGTGCACGTGCAGGCGCCCATCGAGCGGGCATTCAGCGTTTTTGTGGAGCAGATGGAGACGTGGTGGCCTGCGTCGCATCACATCGGGAAAGCTCCGTTTGAGGCGATCTTCGTGGAGCCGCGTGTCGGCGGCCGCTGGTATGAGAGAGACGTCGAAGGCAAGCAGGCGGAGTGGGGGACAGTGCTCGCGTGGGACCCGCCGCATCGGGTGGTCTTCTCGTGGCATCTGGGTCCGGGACACGGCGAACCGGATTGGAAGTTTGACCCGGACATGACGAAGGCGAGTGAAGTGGAGATTCGCTTCACCCCCCAAGGGCCGGGAATCACGCTGGTGGAGTTGACTCACAGTAAGTTGGAACGTCATGGCGAGGGCTACGAGCAGTTGCGGGCGATCTTCGACGGACCCGGAGCATGGGGCCACATCTTGGCGCTGTATGCCCAAACAGCGACAGCCGGAGACAGGTAAGTGAAGCCCGTCGTGCTGCTTCGCATCGCATCGGTGTTAACCATCATTCACGCGGTCCTGCACACCGTAGGCGGAGTTTTTGGAACCGTAGGCCCTGGTCCCGCCACCGTGGCCGTTCAGGCGATGAAGGTGAACCAGTTTTTGCTGATGGGACATACGCGAAGTTTTTGGGAGTTCTACCGTGGGCTTGGACTGGGGATCACGATATTCCTGACGGCCGAGGCGATTGTCTTCTGGCAACTGGGCACGCTGGCAAAGACGGATGCAAGGCGGCTGCGGCCCATTCTGTGTACCTTTTCAGTTGCCTATTTGGTGCTGGCGCTGAACTCGGACGCTTATTTCTTTGCGGGGCCGGTGATTGTGGAGATTTTGATCGCCGCTTGCCTGGGCTTGACGATCATGACCGCCAAGGCGCGAGGAGTAGCGTACGCCGGAAGCGCCATGTAACGACATAATGCCAGCCACGAATTGACCGCAAACGGGCAGTCTGTTCGAATACGGACACCATGAACCTGGCAACAACCCGCGTTCCAGAGCATTTGGCAGTGTATAGGGAAGTGCTTTATTTGGTAGTCCGGGTGCTTTGTGATGGGAAGAGAGAGGTATTGCGTGATTTTTGAAGATGTTCGCTATGCGCTTCGTCAGTTCCGAAAAGCTCCAGGATTTACGCTTACCGCAGTTCTCAGCCTTGCGCTCGGCATTGGGGCGAATACGGCCATCTTCAGCATCGTAAACGCCGTGCTGCGCCACCCTGCCGGCGTGGATGATCCTAAGCTGGTGGCCGTGATGTCGACACGCTATACGCAATTCAATTTGGATGTTCCGATTGTTTCGATTCCGGATCTCGCGGATGCAGTGGCGTTAAAGGAAGTGGAAGCCGGAGCGCTCGAACAGGACTCGAGTTACAACACGATCCGCGGCAACGAAGCGCAGCACCTCTCCGCGGCGCAAGTTACGTGGCGATGGTTCCAGGTTTTTGGGGCGAATCCGATTTTGGGCCGGACGTTCGCCCGGGAAGAAGATCTGCCCGGCGCCGGTTCGGTAGCAGTGATCAGCTACAGCTTGTGGCAAAGCAACTTTGGAGGCGAGCGAGACGTCCTCGGCAAAACACTTTTGTTGGATCAGAAACCGTATCGCGTAATCGGAGTGATGCGCAGCGACTTCGATTGGCCGCGCGCGAAACAGGTTTGGACGCCGCTCGCTTTACCGCCGGGCGCCTACTCGGCAAAGAATCGCTTCAACGAGAACTATCAAGCCGTCTTAAGGCTCCGGCCCGGCGTGACGCTGGATCGCTTAGACGCCGGACTCGCTCGCATGAAGGAGCAACTACAGCGCGAGGGCACGAGCCCGCTTGCGCAGCGCGCCGGCTGGTCTGTGTACTCAACGCATTTGGCTGATTATGCCGCAGGTCCGCTGCGGAAAGCGTTATATGTACTTCTCGGGGTTGTGGCGCTGGTTCTGCTGATCGCCGCAGCCAATGTAGCCGGACTGTTCCTAGCCCGCGCTTCCGCACGCAGTAAGGAATTCGCGATCCGTCTAGCGCTGGGCGCCAGCGCCGCTCGCATGGTGAGGCAATCTCTGGCGGAAGCCCTACTGCTGGCCGGCGCGGCAAGCGCCATCGGAATTGCCGCGGGCCCGTTACTAGGTCGGCTGCTGTTGCGAATGGTTCCCGGGAGCCTCGGTCAAGGTTTCGATGTGAAAATGCAACCGGCCGTGTTGGTGTTTACGGCGGGGGTCGGGCTGCTCGCTTCGATGATTGCGGGGGTTGGTCCGGCGATAAAGACAGTGCGTCAGCGGGGACGATTGCAATTGCATGAAAGCGGGCGGAGCAACACGGCTTCGGCCGAAAAGCAGCGCCTACGTAGCGGATTCGTCATCGCTGAAGTCGCGCTGGCGTTTGTTCTACTCACAGGTACGGGGCTGTTTCTAACGAGCTTGCGGCAATTACAGCAGGTGAATCCCGGATTTAATGCACACGGGGTAGTCGCGGGCGAACTCTTCCTTTCCGGCGAAGCGTATAAAAATAATCCAACCCGTCAGGCAGCATTCGTCGATTCCGTGCTGGAGAATCTGGCGGGACAGCCGGGAGTGAAAGCGGTTGCCGCCATCGATCCTCTCCCGTTTACCGGCCGCAATGGCTCCAGTTCTTTCGAGATCGAGGGGCGCCCGGCAGCGAAGAACGATCCTGGACCACACAGCCAGATCAGTTCCGGAACGGAGAATCTGTTGCGCGTCATGCAAATTCCACTGCTGGCAGGACGATGGTTCAGCAACGGAGACCGCGCCAACGCTCAGCCGGTGGTGGTGGTGGACGCGCGTCTGGCGCACCGCTACTGGCCGAATGAAAATCCTGTTGGCAAGCACCTGCGAATGAGCGATAAGGATGCCTGGAGTACGGTCGTGGGCGTGGTTGGCAACATTCGAACTACTTCGCTCGAAACAGATACGAGCGACGGAATGAGGTACTACCCGTGGGCGCAATCCGGCGGTACGGAGGCGGATTTCCTGGTACAGGCAAGCGGCGGCGCCGAGCGTTTTGCGGCTGCGATGAGGAATGCGATTGCCTCTGCCGATGCCACGCAAACGCTTTCCGACGTCATCCGCATGGACACGCTGGTTTCGAACTCGCTGGCTGGCCGCCAGTTGATTCTCTGCATGGTTGCGGCGTTCGCCGGGCTCGCCCTGCTACTGGCGGTTATCGGCATCTATGGCCTGATCAGTTACGTCACCGCCCAGCGGACCGCCGAAGTGGGTGTTCGGATGGCGTTGGGCGCGCTTCGCAGCGACGTCATCGGGATGGTGCTGAAGAACGCTTCGGTCTGGGTGCTGATGGGGTCCGCCATCGGTATTGCGCTCTCCGTCGCGACAACGACGCTCCTCAAACATTTCTTCGTAAACTTTGGCGCGGGCGAGGGGCTTTGGCTCGGCTTAGCGATGCTTGCGCTACTTGTGTTCGGCGCTATTGCCGGCTTAGTTCCCGCCTTTCGTGCAGCGTCGATTAATCCGATTCAGGCGCTGCGAAACGAGTGATATGCGCGTTTTAGTCGCGTGACAAGCATCCAAAGATGCTCGAGATCACGGCAAGATTTCGAAGACTAGGCCATTGTTGTACATCCCGCCGTCTTCCGCCATTCCGAACGCCTTTCCGTTAACGAGAACGAGTCCGCCGCTGGGATAGCCGCCATCAGCTCCATTTGTGAACTCGTGCAGGATCTTCTCACTCCATTGGTTGTTGCTGCCTTTGATAAGTTCAAACGCCGACCCCGCCTGGTAGGTGCCACCCTCGAAGGTGGTTCCGAAGAGATTTCCCTTCGAGTCCATCGTCACACCAGCGAGAAGGTCGACTCCGTCAACGCTTCCGCCGGTAGGAAAATTATGCAGCACCTCAATGTTGTAGAGGTTTTGAGGTTGCGAATAAACTAATTCCCAGACTGTTCCAACGCCGTATGCGCCACCTTCAATAACGCCTCCCCCCTCCGTCGTGCCATAAAGATTTCCGGACTTGTCCATGATCACGCCGGAATAGCGGGGATACTGGCCATCCATGCCGTTGAACAGATGCAGTACATCCAGTTTCCAACCAGTTTCCGCGTGCGCTAGTTTGAAAACGCTGCCGCATCCGACCGGGCATTCGTAATTCACAATCCCGCCTTGCGCGTTGGTGCCGTAAAGATTCCCTACCGAATCGAGGAGTAAGGGGCTGGACGGGTATCCGCCCTCGTTTGAATAAGCGAAGCTGTGAAGAACCCTTTCGCTCCAGGTACCTTTATTAGTCAGTGATAGCTCATAGATAGCGCCGTAACCTTGCACACCTCCGCCGGAGGTGGTGCCGTATAAGCGTCCTTCCGTATCTATCACCACACCGGCAAAGGGCTCGATCCCATCCGGTCCTTTCGAGCAGCACTTACCAAACGTATGAATGATGGTCTTGGTCCAGTCTTCTCCCGTAGCCGGTGGCGAAAGTTTGTAAACGTAACCGGTATCGTTTGTTCCGCCTTCAGCGGAAACGCCGTAGAGATTGCCGGCCTTATCGAGAGCAAGCCCGCCGATCAGCCAAGTCGAGCCGTCGTTCGGGAAGCTGTAGAGGACCTTTTTGGTCCATCCGCTCTTTCCGTTTGGGGAGATTTCAAACACAGCACCCGAACTATAGGCGCCTCCTTCGGAGGTCACGCCATACAGGTTCCCCGAGCTGTCGGAGCAAAGGAAATTGTAATAGGGAAATGCTGGATCCTTGTCGGCTGAATTAAAGTCCCACAGGACGGTTTCAGAGCTAGCCACGATATTCGTAATGCTGGCGAGAAGAACTGCGAACACACGTAGGCTACTTTTCATGGTAGAGTCTCCTGTCCTGGCGAATAGATTTTCAGCCGCCAGTTCTTACTGAGAATTCATCAGTTCCAGCCCAAAAGTTACGCTGCTGAAAAATTCCTGGAAAAAACTTTGACGAGTGACTCATCGCACGGCTCGCCGGTTCGGGTTTCCAGCTTCAGGCGAATGCGTTGCGCAACTATTCCGAAAAGCGCGAACCCATCCGGCGCCCGCACCAGCTTGATAAACTGGAATCTTCCATGGCAATCAGTCAAGAGCTCCTGGAAATTCTCGTCTGTCCCGTCTGCAAGGCCGAACTCATTCTGAAGGAGGATGGAAGCGGCTTGAAGTGCGTGGAGTGCAAACGGGTCTATCCGGTCCGGGACGATATTCCGATCATGCTGGTCGATCAGGCCACGATAGAGCCGTAAACTTCCATGACGATTCTGGAGCAATTGCCGGAAGGATGCCGCGCCACCATCATCCGTCTGCGCTCGCTGGGCGACTGCGTTTTAACGACGCCGGCCTTGGCTCTGCTCAAGAAAACGCGCCCCGATATCGCGATTGGTGTTGCCGTCGAGGATCGTTTCAAGGCGGTGTTTGAGGGTAATCCGAATATAAGCCAAGTGATTGCCCCCAGCTGGCAGGCAGTGCGCGCTTCGAAGCCGAACCTCTGCGTAAACCTGCACGGCGGAACACGCAGCCAGTGGATGACCGCCTTATCGGGCGCGAAATGGCGGGCCGGTTTCGCGCATCACAGCATGACCTTCGCGTACAACTTCAAGATCAAGCGCGCACAACGCATACTAGGCGTCAATCGCACGGTGCACACGGCGGAACATCTTGCGTCGGCGTTCTTCGCCTTGGGAGTTCCGTTGCAAGCGATCCCACGCGCCGAACTCTTCGCGGCCAATTCGCCGGTCGAGGGCCGCTACGCGGTGCTGCATCCATTTGCCTCGGCGCCTGAGAAGCAATGGCCCGCTGAGCGGTTCTGCGAAGTAGCGCGCTACCTCAGGCTTTGGAATATCACGCCTATTTTTATCGCCGGCGCGCAGGACGATGCAACGCCCTTCAATGCGCATCGCGTGTTTCAGGGTACGTTGAGCGAGGTTAAAGCGCTGTTCTCGCGAGCGACCGTCTTTATTGGGAACGACAGCGGCCCGGCCCACATGGCGGCGGCTTTCGGCGTGCCGAGCGTGGTCTTCTTCAGTACCTCCAACCCGCGATTTGGAGTCCCTGGCGCACGGAATCGGAAGTGGTGGTTGCGCCCGATGGATTGTTGAAAGTTAGCGTGTCCCGCGTCATTGCCGCACTCGAAAGGTTGCGCGTCTTTGAAGAGGCGCACGCGTGACCGCGCTGCCCCCGGAAGAGGCGCACGCTTGAAGGATTTTCTCCGGCTATTCCGTTATGCGAGACCTTACACGCCGGCGCTGTTGGCCTCTGTCGTTTTTATGGCCATTGTGGGTCTCTCGCAGGGCCTGCTGGTCCGGCTGATTCCGCTCGTTTTCGAACGTGTCCTGAATCCGAACCCCTTGGATAACGCACCGGCGCTTCTTTTTTCGATCCCGCACACGGCAATCCGTGTATACCTCAGCGATATCGTCCCGTCCTTCATTCACAACATCTGGAGGATGGTCGGGTTCGGCATTCTGCTGTGCTTCCTTGCGAAAGGCGCGTGCGATTACCTGGGCAATTACCTGGTGAACTGGGTGGGCGTCAGCGCCATCATGGACCTGCGCCAGGAAGTTTTTGATCGCGTGCTGCGCCAGGATGCGCAGTTCTTCGAGCGGCAGAGCACGGGCGAAATCATGTCGGCCATCATGAGCGACATCGATCGCATTCAGATCGCGGTTTCCAGCATGCTGGCCGATTGGCTGCGCCAAATGTTCACGGCGGTCTTTCTACTGCTGGCGCTGGTCAGCATGGAGTGGCGCCTTTCGCTCATCAGCCTGGCCGTGTTTCCTGTAGTAGCGCTGTTGACCGTGCGGCTGGGACGACGTATTCGCCGGACGACGCGCCAGGCGCAAGATATGGCAGCCGGGCTCAATCAAATCCTGCAAGAGACCATTACGGGACACCAGGTGGTAAAGAGCTTCGGAGCCGAAGATTTTGAATCGAAGCGCTTCCGCCTGGCCGCGCTGCGGCTCAGGGCCGGGAACTTGAAATACGTGGCGCAACAGGCGATCGCCTCGCCCATCATTGAACTCATTGGCGCCTTCACGATCGTTTTGCTGCTGACCTTCGCGCGTGAACAAGTAAAGGCGCGCAGCATGACGGCCGGTACGTTTACCGCTTTTGTGCTGGCGCTGGTGATGCTGTATGAACCCATCAAGCGGCTAACGAACATCCACAACATTTTCCAGCAAGCGCTGGGTTGCACTGCTAAAGTCTTCAATTATCTCGATCTTCGAGAAGGCGTGATGGACGCCCCCAGTGCCGTCCGGCTGGCCAGGTTTGAAAAGAGTATCGTCTTTCAGGATGTGCACTTCAGCTATCCAGGTGCGCGTGACCGCCGCGTGCTGCAAGGGATAGATCTGCAGGTGAGAGCGGGCGAGATCGTGGCGCTGATCGGGCACAGCGGTGCGGGAAAGACCACACTTGTGAATTTGGTGCCCCGCTTCTATGACGTGACGGGCGGCGCCGTGTTGATTGACGATAAAGATGTGCGGCAGTTGCGGCTGAGCAGCCTGCGCGAGAACATCAGCATCGTCGCGCAAGACACGTTTTTATTCAACGACACGGTGTTCGACAATATCGCTTACGGCCGCCCCGACGCGAAGGAAGAAGAAGTGTTCGCGGCCGCAAGAGCGGCGCTAGCCCACGATTTTATTCAGACTCTGCCGATGGGATACAAGACGCCTATCGGCGAGCGGGGTACGAAATTGAGCGGCGGCCAGCGCCAGCGGATCGCGATAGCGCGCGCGCTTTTGAAGGACGCGCCGATTCTGATTCTCGATGAAGCGACATCGCATTTAGACAGCGAATCGGAACGCCTCGTACAGCAGGCCTTGGCGGTTTTGATGCAGCGACGCACCGTGCTGGTGATCGCGCATCGCCTATCGACGATCCGCCAAGCGCGACAAAATTGTCGTGCTGGAGAATGGTCGGATTACTGAGACGGGCACGCACGACCAATTAATGGTGGGCGGCGGTGTATATCACCGTCTGCACGAAATGCAACACGCCGACACGAGCGCGATCGTTGGATGAACCGATGGCGAGCGTAACAACGCCGGAACCGGCGCCCGTACGCAGCATGACCGGGTTTGCGCTCGTTCATAAGCAAACCTCCGCCGGCGAGCTGACACTCAGCTTGCGGAGCGTAAATCATCGCGGACTGGATCTTCACTTCCACTTAGGCAGCGAACTGGCGGTCTATGAAAACGCCATGCGCGCGCTGCTCAAGCAGCAAATTCGGCGCGGACATATCGAAGTTCGTATGTCGCTGGGGCGCGAAGGCGAGGAAGGAATCGCCTATAGCGGAGCCGTTCTGGGCCGTTATGTCGCCTTGTTCCGGCAGGCGTGCGCCGATTTCGGTCTGGACAGCAAACCTGACCTGAACACGATTTTCACGCTGCCCGGCGTGCTGCAGAGTGCAACAGGACCGAAGCCGCTGGACGCCTTGAGCGAAGCGGATATCCTGGCCGCGCTCGCCGAATGTCTGGACGACTTGAACTCCTTCCGCGAACGCGAAGGGACAGAGCTTTGCCGCAGCGTAGAAGCCGAGCTCAAGGCGGTTGAAGACGGAACCCGGCAGATGCTGGGCATTCGCGCCGACGCTCACGCGCATTTCCTGAACCGGTTAAAGACACGGATCCAAGAGGTTCTGGATAGCTCGAACATCTCGCCGGCGCGTCTGGCGGAAGAAGCGGCCCTGTTGGCCGACCGGTCCGATGTCCAGGAAGAACTGACGCGTTTGAGCGTGCACACCCACGAATTGCGGCGGCTTCTAAGCTCCGGCGGCGAGGCGGGAAAGCGGCTGGATTTTCTGCTGCAAGAAATGAACCGCGAAACCAACACTATCTTGTCGAAAACGTCCGGAATAGGAGAAGCGGGACTGACGATCACCAACTTGGCGTTGGCGATCAAAGCTAACATCGAAAGAATGCGGGAACAGGCTTTGAATCTTGAGTAATCAGGTGGCTGAAGAAGACCAGCTCATGCGCGGCGGGCGCGCTTTCGGCGAACGCTTGACTACAGTTTTCATTATTTCGGCGCCTTCCGGCTCAGGCAAATCGACGCTGGTGGCCAGGCTGATGGCGAGCGACCCAGGGCTGCGCTTTTCCGTCTCTTATACGACGCGTAAGCCGCGGGGCAATGAGAAGCCCGGCGAGAGCTACATTTATATCTCCCGGCAGGAGTTTGAAGACCGGAGAGAGCACGGCGAATTCCTGGAGCAAGCCGAGGTTTTTGGCAACTATTACGGAACCAGCCGGAAAGTCCTGGAACAGGCCCGGGGCGAGGGCAAGGATTTGATACTCGACATTGATGTCAAAGGTGCGAGACAATTAAAAGACAAGATCCCGGAGGCCGTCAGTATTTTCATCCTTGCTCCTTCCCGCGACATCCTGGAGCAGAGACTGAGATCCCGGTCTGAGGATTCTGAAGACGTGATTCAGCGCCGGCTGAGAGATGCCGCTGAAGAAATCCGAAACTACAGCCAGTACGATTATGTGCTGGTAAACCATCAGTTGGAAGAGTCCGTGGCGACGCTGGTCGCAATTGTGAAGGCTGAGCGTGTCCGGCGAATCCGCATGGAAGAGCAGATCCGGCCGATTTTGAAGAGCTTCGAAGGCCGGCCGCCTTCATTGTTTTAAGAGTTATCGAGCGGGATTGCTGTTCCGCTTGTTGGAGAGAAAAATGGCAGACACCCCAAAGAACACCATGTATTGCATTCCGGACGACCAAGCTTCAAGCACGTACCGCTTCATTATTGTGTCGGCTAAGCGCGCCCGGCAGTTGCAGAATGGGCATCGTAGCGTTTTGCCGGCAACCAATAAAAAGCCGACCACCTTAGCGATGGAAGAAGTCCGCCGCGGCCTCATTCCGTACACGGATCTGAACCAGCAAGCGGAAGAAGAAGCGGCGGCAGCGCTCACGGAATAATCGTCGCGCATGCGCGTGGTTCTCGGTGTCGGCGGCGGGATTGCTGCCTACAAGGCGGCGGAGACCGTACGCGCTTTGCAGCAGCGCGGCCACGAAGTGCAAGTAGTGATGACGCGGGCGGCGCAGGAGTTCATCCAACCTCTTACCTTCGCGGCTTTGACGGGCAAGAAGGTCATCACCGGCCTCTTTTCCCAGGACAGTTCACAAGAGACGCTCTCGAGCGCCGTGGAACACATCGCAGTGGCCCAGGAGCATGATCTGCTTCTGGTGGAGCCTGCCACCGCCGATCTACTGGCCAAGTTTGCCGCCGGTTTAGCGGATGATTTTCTCAGTACTCTCTACCTGGCCTTCCAAGGCCGCGTGGTGCTGGCGCCGGCGATGAACAGCGCCATGTGGCAGCATCCCGCGACCCGGGCCAACATAGAAACATTGCGGACACACGGCTGCCGTGTTTGTCGATCCGGATGACGGCTGGCTCGCGTGCGGCACGGTCGGAGCCGGCCGGCTTGCCGATCCTTTGCGCATTGCGGAATTTGTCGACGCATTGACGACGCCTAAGCAGAAGCGGGATTTGGAAGGCGAGATCGTCCTCATCACGGCCGGGCCCACGCAGGAGCCAATCGATCCCGTTCGCTACATCAGCAATCGTTCCAGCGGCAAGATGGGTTACGCGTTGGCCGAAGCGGCGTTGAGCCGCGGCGCACGCGTCATTCTTGTCTCAGGCCCGGTGAGTATCCCGGCGCCGGCTCGCATGGAACTGACCTTGGTCAGGACAGCGCGTGAGATGCGCCAGGCCGTCCTCGACCATTTGGAGGAAGCCACCATTATCATCAAGAGTGCCGCGGTTGCGGATTATCACGTGTCCGACGTGCCCACGCAAAAGCTGAAGAAGACCGCCACGCGATTATCGCTGGAACTGGATCCCACGCCCGATATTCTGGCTGAAGTGGGACAGAAAAAGGGCGACCGCCTGCTGATTGGGTTTGCGGCGGAGACGGAAAATCTAATGGAAGAAGCGCGCCGCAAAATGGTCTCAAAGCACTGCGACATGGTGGTGGCGAACCTGATCAACCAGGACGGTTTGGGGTTTGAATCGGATCGGAATGAGGTGGAGATCCTCACGCGTTCCGGCGACCGCGTGCATACCGGGCCCGCCAACAAGCGCGAGATTGCCGATCGCATTCTCGACCAGGTGGCCGTCCTTCGTCTCTCCCTGCAAGCTGTGGATGGCCACAAGTCGTGAATCCTACGGCATGACACGCGAGCAAATCCGCGATTATCTAGAGTTCTATCGCGATTTGGGATTCGAATCGGTGTATACCCGTTCGAGCTCAGACGTCGATAACCACCATTGGAGCTGAGCCGGTGCCTGCGCCGGCATTGCCAAGCACGATACTGCCAAGCATGGTTTCGCCCAGCGTTTCCCTGCCGTCAGTCTCTTTGCCAAGTCTGGCGCCCGAAGGCGATACGCTCGCTGCCATTCGCGCCGATATCGGCGATTGCACGCGCTGCCGATTATCGGAAGCGCGCCACAACATCGTATTTGGATCGGGCAATGAGTCCGCGCGGCTGGTATTCGTGGGCGAAGGGCCGGGCGCGGATGAAGACGAGCAAGGTCTTCCCTTCGTGGGCCGTGCCGGGCAACTGCTGACGCAGATGATCGACAACACCGCTTCGAAAGAAGGCATTCCGATCAGCAGGCCGGACGTTTATATTTGCAACGTGGTGAAATGCCGGCCTCCGGAGAATCGCACTCCGCTTCCCGACGAGATGGAAACTTGCGGCCAGTTCCTGTTCCGCCAGTTGATGACCATCAAACCCAAGGCGATCTGCGCGCTCGGTGCGACGGCCATGAAAGCGCTACTGAACACCAAAGAAGGAATCACGAAATCGCGTGGAAAATGGCACAAGTGGCGCGATATTCCCGTGATGATCACGTATCATCCGTCTTACCTGCTGCGGCAATACAACCAGCAGGCGCGCCGCGAGGCTTGGGAAGACCTGAAGACGCTGCTGCATTTCGTCTATGATTGACGCCCCGGCAAACGGCCGGCCGGCTTACGCACCGCGGCTTCTTCATCAGCTTCGAGGGCACGGAGGGAAGCGGCAAGACGACCCAGATGCGTATCTTGGTCGAGCGCCTTCGCCACCTCGGATTCGCCGTCACCGAAAATCAAGAGCCGGGCGCGACAGCTATCGGCACGGAAATCCGGCGTATCTTTTTGGATCCGGCTCATGGCGAAATGGCGCCGATGACGGAACTCCTGCTGGTGTTTGCCTCGCGCGCACAAGCTGCAGCCGAAATCATCGTTCCTGCATTGCGCCGTGGCGAAATCGTCGTCAGCGATCGCTTCACGGATTCAACTCTCGCCTATCAGGGAGAAGCACGGGGTTTAGGCTTCGATGTTGTACAGGAGGCCCATCGGCTGGCGCTGGGGACCCTAGTACCGGACCTCACGATCTGTGTCACTATCGATATCGAAAGTGGCTTGGCGCGGGCCCATCGGCGCAACAGCGGCAGCGCGAAGGAATCCAGCGAAGCGCGCCTCGACCGGCAATCGCTCGAATTTCACAAGCGCGTGGGCGAAGGATATCGCAAGATCGCGGCACAAGACTCGCGCCGGTTTCGAATGGTCGCGGGTGAAGGCAGTCCGGCCGAAGTAGCGGAACGGGTTTGGACTGCCGTCAGCCCGCTGCTTCCGGAACCGGCCTTTGCAAAACTGGAAAGAGCCTGATGCCCTTCCCCAATTTTTTCGGCAACTCGAACGTCGCGCATACCCTGGCGCACATGATCGAGCAGAAGCGCATCTCGCAAACCATTCTGCTGAGCGGACCGGAAGGCGTGGGAAAAGCTACATTGGCCAGGCGCTTCGCGGCGGCGCTCCTGCAGGGCGATGCAAAGATTGAGCAGGACGATCTCAGCCTTCCGGCAAATCAGGACATCATCGACGCACGCGAGAAGTGGACTTCCGACAAACGCGCGGACGATCCCTTGTTTTTCTCGAGCCATCCGGACTTTGTAACATTCGCGCCCGATGGTCCCTTGCGGCAGATCACCATTCAGCAAATGCGTTTACTGCGCGAGCGGGCGCAATTGAAGCCCCTGCACGGGTCGCACCGCGTTTTCCTGATCGACCATATCGAGCGCGCTAACGAGCAGTCGGCCAATTCGCTGCTGAAAGTACTCGAAGAGCCGCCCGATCACCTCGTCATCCTCGCGACGACCGAGAATCTGTACGATCTTCTGCCTACCATCCGATCGCGTTCAGTTGTGTTGCAAATGCACCGGCTATCGGATGAAGAGATGCTCGAGTTTGCGCGCGCCAAGACGCTCCCGGACACGGACGTTCGCATCGCTTTGGCCGAGGGTAGCCCCGGTATCGCAGCTTCCATCGAGATCAAACAATTCCAGGACAGGCGGGCGCTGTTATTGGCCGCACTCGAATGTGGCGCAGGTCTCACACCGTTCTCCACGTGGGTGCAGCATTCGGAATCGTTCAGCGCCAGCCGCTCGGAAAAATTAGAGTCTTATCTCAAGCTTGCCTACGGGCTGCTGGAAGACCTGTTGGCGGTGCTGCACGGGCGCAATCCTTCGAAAAACCGCGATGTTCAGGCGCGCGTAACCAACATCGCGGAAGCCGTGAGTTTTCGCTGGATCGAGCGAGCAGTGCGCTGTGTGGATGAACTTGTACTGATGGTACGTAGAAATATACAAAAAACAGCAGCGCTCGACGCTATGATTATTATTTTACGTAACCCGTCGGAAACAGGCAGCGCCTAACTAGCAATTCAGGGCTCGTCTGCAGCGACGGGCAGAATCCAGTCGCGGGGATTATTCGAGGCCAAATGATAGAGGAGAGGCGACTTGAGTCGCTCATTAGAAAACCGACCCGTAGCATTACGGCAGACGCGAAGGAACCAGTGCGCCGTCCGCCTGCTACGAAGAAGAGCACACCCCCAGACCAGACCAACGCCGAGCAGTTTTACTACTCCAAGCAGATGCAAGGCAAAACCCACATGGTGGTGGTGCTGACGGACGGCGAACAATTAGAGGGCGTGATCGAGTGGTATGACCGCGATTGCCTGAAGCTGAACCGGATTGACGCTCCCAATCTGCTGCTTTACAAGCGCTGCATCAAGTACATGTACAAGGCGGGTCCCGAATAATCGGTCGCGATTTACTGCCCGTTCTCTTCAGGCCGCGTCGATCTTTGCTGCGAGTTCCTCCCGAATGACGCGCCGCAGAGTATCCTCGAATTTCGGAGCTTTGCCTTCCACGTACTCGCGCAACGCGGCGTTGATTAGCGTCTGATACCCCGCCTTGCCTCCGGTCGCATCCGCCATCGCGCCGAAATGATCGAGCAGGTCTTCATCAAGGCGGATCGTGATCTTCACTTTCCCGGTTTCGAGAGGTGGTTCGGGAACCACCCGGTCCCGCTTGCCTTTGCTGAAATCGTAACGGTCTTTCATCGTTGAGCCTCGTATTGCGCACGCTCTTGCCCCTCGGCTATGCGCGCCGAAATAATGCGGATCGCCTCTCGTTCCCATCCCGATCGTGCCTCAAGTAGCCTTGGGCCGTTCAGCAATTCAAATACAAGCTATGGCTTTGGGTTGGAAGAATATGCTTCCAATTGCGAATGATCTCTTTGTACGTCGCGCCGACTGGCCGCATCTGGCGGTCTAGATCATAGAGCCCGAGCGGGTTTACGTTTCCATTGTCTTCGACTAAGGCTGTGTCCCAGTCCACCTGGTCCGTCAGACTGTAATAGGTGAACCCGATGATCGGCACACCGTCCTCACGCAAGCGATGCACATTCGCCCATTCCTTGCGGATCCACACGGGCGCTCTGGCTGCGTCCGAGAGGTTGGTCTCGGTGTGCATTACCGGAAGACGATAACGGTCGAAATATTGGTGCGTGATGACGTAATAGCCGAAGATCTCACCTGAACCCGAAAGCGAGCCGTCGTTGTGCACCAGATGCTCATTCGTTTCGTAGTAGTCGGTACCCATCACGCAGTGTTCTTTGCGGTGATTGTTGCAGAACCAGTGATATTCGTCCCGCTTCATGCCGTTATCCATCAGGTACTCGTACATCTCGAATGTCACCGGGTGCCCGAACGTGAGATCCAGCGACAGAAAGCGTTTTTGATTGTAGATATGCGCCGTCGCGGCGCAGGAGGGATCCTTCGGATGGTGGAACTCCGAAGTCTCGCTCAGAATGAAGATGGCTTTTGGATTCACTTCCAGGATGGAGTGCATCGCCAGCACATTGGCTTTCGCGAGATTATGGAGCGCCGTTACAAAGGCGCGGTCACTGCGGAGTCGCTCATTCCACCATCCGAATTGCGCCGAGAAGGTGGCCGCGATGTGGATCTCATTCACGGGAGTGAAGAAGCGCAACCACGGATAGCGTCGCGCCAAGGCTTCGGCGTATTCCGCGAACAGCACCGGCCAATCGCGATTCTGAAAATTCCCAATCCAGTCAGGCACTCCGAAGTGGCATAGATCCACAATCGGAGTCACTCGCAATTCGCGGAGCTTATGAAATGTCAGGTCCGCGAATTCCCAATCGTATTTGTCCGGACCTAAGTGCGTTTTATAGTACGGCGGCCCATAACGCAGGAACTCGATATCGAGCTCACGGAGCAACTCAAAGTCCTTCTCCCAATACCGATAATGACTGCACTTTTCCATCTCGTCGACGCGTTTGGTCGAGCCGTCGGGCAGAGAGATAGTGGGATAGCTGTTCTCGATCCCCGTCGCGAACATGAACTGTGCCAAAGGTTTGGGTTATGCTCCTGAAGCGTAGACAGTCTTTTGGGAGAAAGTTGCTACGGGATTGAGTTCGATAAGCCGCGTTTTCTGGTCTTATCTTTGGAAGCCAGCCGATACGCCCGGCGCTCGGCTGCTTCTTCGAAACGGCGCCGGTCTTCATCGCTGTCGGGGACTACCTGCGGCAATACGACCCGATTTCCTGCCTTATCCAACGCGACGAAAGTCAAATACGCGGACGAGGTGTGCCTGAGGCCGCCGGTGTGAAGATTCTCCACCCACACTTTGACGCCCACCTCCATGGATGTTCGAAAAACACGATTCACTTGCGACTTCAACATGACCAATTCACCCACGTGAACAGGGTGAAGAAAGGTCATCTGGTCAATGGAGGCAGTCACCACCGTGTAGCGCGCGTGGCGCATGCCTGCGATGGCGCCGCACAGGTCAACCAGGTGCATCACGTGCCCGCCGAGCATGTTACCCAGCAAGTTCGTATCGTTAGGCAGGCAGATTTCCGAATATTCGGATCGCGATTCTTGCACGTTCCGAGGCTCGAGCGAGTACCCCGATTCAACCATGGATGGTTTGTTGTTCGACATGAAGAAAGATCAGGCCTGGAAGCGTTTGAGGTAGCTCCGGCAGAATGCCAGCACCTGAGCGGCCAGGCAAACGTCGGACAGATCGATCGTGAGGCAATCGTTGGCAATGGAGTATTCAAAGGATTGCCAATGCACAGGCGCGTAATTTAGCTCCTCGACGCAGAGGACGTCGAGCGTGGATTCAGAACGCCGGAGGACGTTGTAACGTGCACAGGAGCGGACGTCGGCAACGGGCAGATGCTCACAACTACCGCGGGAATACCCATGATTGCAGCAGCGAAACCGCAGCTCCGCGGGCGCACCGATCAATTCCGGCCGTGCGTGACAAACACCGTCATATTCCTCGATGAGCGGCAGCCGCGCACTCGCGTACAGAGGGTCCGTCGCAACCCGCTGCGGCTCGAAATATGGGCACGGCATACATCGAGTATCTCAGCTCCGGGTTACGCGCTTTGCTGCTTGCGCTGGCGCGACCACCACCACCAATTTCGTTGTTCGAACGGCAGATTCGGATCGCGCGCCTGGGCGACCGCGCATCGAAAGGTGTCGAGAACGCAAGGATCCTGGCGCGTGTGAGTCTTGCGGCACAGCTCTTGATAGAGATGGTCGGCATCGCAAGCCGCCAGTTGCGCGACACTCTTCACGCCCAGCTTGCTCAGATCCGCTTCGATAGAACGGCCGACGCCTACCAGACTGCGCAAGCGGCGAGCGTCAACGGCAATGGACGGAGCAGCGATGCTCATAAGTATACAAAGCCCACCTGGCGCTCACAACCGGGTACCGTCACGGGTCGTATTGACGAATGATCTGCGAGATTCCGGGCTGCATCCGACCACGACAAAAGGCATGACGGATTCTGGGACACGCGCTAATCGCCGTTCGGCACTGCCGCAGGATGAATCGAGCGTATGCTGGGTTCTATCCGCGAACCACTCCCACCGCATCTTAGACGCGACCGTATTTCAAATCGAGCTACATTTCTATCCGGCTCGGAATCATCAACTTACAGCCAATCCGAAACGTACAAAGAACGTTTTCGCCCTTGCATATGCTATGTTCTGAGCGCACAAGGCGGTTGCTGCCCGTTGTGCGCGATTTAGTTTTAGAACCAGGCTCGTTGAAAAGGTCTTTCGCCTTTTCCGACGAGCCATTTCTATTTGCGAGGAGCCCAGAACACATATGACCCCACGTTCCATCCGCCGCGCTGCCGAGCGCAAAGCAAAGAAAGCCGCCCTCAAAGCCCAGAGGTTATCTGCCGTCTCTGAATTCGCCGTTATCGCGACGGCCCCCGAGGAAGAAGAAGCAGTTCCTGTCAGCGAAGCACCATCACCGGACCCGCGGCCCGTCTCTCTGGCGCAGCTTTCGGCGAATCGCGCCAACGCCCAGCGTTCTACCGGCCCCACCAGCGCAGAGGGTCGCGCCAAAGCTTCGCTGAACGCGTAAAAACCGGGCTCACCGGCCGCACCGTCCTGCTCTCCTCCGACGATGCCGCTCTGTACGAACAACACGTCCTCGCCTATTCCAAAGAACTCCGCCCCATGACGCAGCGCGAATGCGATCTGGTCCAATCCATCGCCGACACCGCTTGGCGCCTCAAGCGCATCCCCGCTCTTGAAATGGCCATTTACGCCCAGGGCCGCCTCGAATTCGCGGAAAGCTTCGACAATCACGAACCCGCCGCGCGCCCCAGCATGATTGAGCTGAAAACCTTCCTTACTTATGAGAAGCAGCTCCGTAATCTGCAGCTCCAGGAAGCGCGCCTCGCCCGCCGCTACGAAAAAGACACCGCCGAACTGCGCAAGATACAGGCGGAGCGCGATCAGCGCGAAGGCGTCGACTTCGCCACTGCCTCCAAGCTCTATCTGACCGCCAAACACGATGGCAAGCCGTTCCACCCCTCCGACTATGGGTTCGAATTTTCAATTGACGACATCGAAGAGTACCTGGAAGGTGTTCGCGCCGCCAACATCGCCCGCGCCACCGTCGGCAAGGAGCGTGACGCCGCCATCCGAACCGCGAAACTGCATTCTCAAGCGGCCTAACCTCCAAATGCAAGTCGGGATCATGTGTCTGCACCGGAGGTGTGCCCCAAAAGGGTCACTCGAGCTAATCTGCTGAGTTAATCTACTGAGTTAATCTATAAGTTAAGCGCCCTCAGTAGACAATTCGCTCTGGCTGCAAGCGTTGCGCAAGCCTTTTGAGAGATGACACTCGCGGTCTCTCTCCTCAGTAAGGCTAGAAAATTCAAAATGGCTACAACCGTAATCGGTGCTCACGAGGTGCGGCCTGGGCGTTTTTGGGCCACTACCAACGGCAAAAAAATCGTCATGGCGATCACGGGCGCTATTCTGTTCCTCTTCGTCATCGGACACATGCTGGGGAACCTGCAAGTTTTCGAAGGGCCCGAAAAGCTGAATGCCTACGGGCGCTTTCTCCACAGTGTTCCGGAGATACTTTGGGCGGTCCGCATTGTCCTGCTCGCCTCCGTGTTGCTGCACATTTGGGCTTCGGTGCAACTCGCCGTCCGCAAAACGAAGGCGCGCCCGGTTGGCTACGCGAAGAAGGACAATGTCGCGTCGAGCTACGCCTCGCGCACTATGTATTGGAGCGGGCCCATTCTGCTGGCGTTCATCATCTATCATCTGCTGCATTTAACGGCCGGCGTCGTCCATCCGGGCAGCGATTTCGTGGAAGGCGACGTGTATCACAATGTGGTGGCCGGCTTTCAGGTCTGGTGGGTTTCAGCCTGGTACATTTTTTCGATGATTCTGCTGGGTCTGCACATCCGTCACGGCGCCTGGAGCATGTTTCAGTCGGTGGGCGTCAATCACCCGCGCCACACACCCATCTTGAATAAGGCTGCGGCGGTTTTAGCAGTGGTGATTGTGCTCGGCTACATCTCCATTCCGCTGAGCATTCTTGTAGGCCTCGTTAGATAAGTGATCAGTTAAATGGAATTGAACTCGCGGCTTCCTTCGGGTCCCATCGAACAGGCCTGGGACAACACTCGTTTTGACATGAAGCTGGTGAATCCGGCGAACAAGCGGAAACACCATCTGATCGTGGTTGGGTCCGGGCTCGCTGGCGGCGCCGCGGCGGCGACGCTCGGCGAACTCGGCTACAAGGTGAGCTGCTTCTGTTTCCAGGATTCTCCCCGGCGCGCTCACTCCATCGCGGCACAGGGCGGCATCAACGCTGCCAAAAATTATCAAAACGACGGCGACAGCATCTATCGTCTCTTCTATGACACCGTAAAAGGCGGTGATTTCCGCGCGCGCGAAGCCAACGTCTACCGGCTCGCTCAAATCAGCGTTCACATCATCGACCAATGCGTCGCGCAGGGCGTACCGTTTGCGCGCGAGTATGGCGGAACGCTCGCGAATCGCTCATTCGGCGGGGCGCAGGTCTCGCGTACCTTCTATGCGCGTGGCCAGACAGGACAGCAGCTTCTGCTCGGCGCGTATCAGGCGCTGGAGCGCCAGGTGCAAGCCGGCAGCGTCACCATGTATCCGCGCACCGAGATGCTTGACCTGATCGTCATCGATGGTCGGGCGCGCGGCATCGTCACACGCAACCTGGTGACGGGCGAGATCGACACGCACATCGGTGATGCCGTGATCCTGGGCACCGGCGGCTACGGCAACGTCTTTTACCTTTCCACCAACGCCAAAGGATCGAACGTAACTGCAAGCTGGCGCGCGCACAAACGGGGCGCCTTGTTCGCCAACCCCTGCTACACGCAGATCCATCCGACTTGTATTCCCGTATCGGGCGACTATCAATCGAAGCTCACGCTGATGAGCGAATCGTTGCGTAACGATGGGCGCATCTGGGTACCGAAACAAAAAGGCGACAAACGTTCACCGGATCAGATTCCGGAGGGCGAGCGCGACTATTACCTCGAGCGCCGCTATCCCAGCTTCGGAAACCTGGTGCCGCGCGACGTGGCATCGCGCAATGCCAAGGCGGTGTGCGACGGAGGACGCGGCGTCGGTGAAAGCGGGTTGGGCGTGTATTTGGATTTCACGGATGCCATCAAACGCCTGGGACGCAAGACGATTGAAGAGCGTTACGGAAACCTCTTCGACATGTACCAGCGCATCACCGACGAAGATCCCTATCAGGGGCCGATGCGCATCTACCCGGCTATCCATTACACGATGGGCGGATTGTGGGTGGATTACCACCTGATGAGCACCATTCCGGGCCTGTTCGTGATTGGAGAAGCCAACTTCTCCGATCACGGCGCGAACCGCCTGGGCGCGAGCGCTCTCATGCAAGGCCTGTCGGATGGCTACTTCATCGTTCCTTACACGGTCGGCGATTACCTGGCCAACAACAAGCTGGAAACGGTGAGCAATTCGCACCCGGAGGTTCGCAACACAGAGGCTTGCGTCCAGCAGACCATCCAAAAGCTGCTGGCGATCAATGGCAAGCGCACGGTCGATTCGTTCCACCGGCAACTGGGCAAAATCGTCTGGGACTACTGCGGCATGTCGCGCACTGCGCCGGGGCTCGAATCGGCAATTGAGCAGATTCGTGAGTTGCGCGACGAGTATTGGCAAAACGTCAAGGTTCCAGGTAGCTGGCGACGACTTCAATCAGAGTCTGGAGAAGGCCGGACGCGTGGCCGATTTCTTCGAACTCGCCGAATTGATGTGCGTGGACGCCTTGGAGCGAAACGAATCCTGCGGCGGCCACTTCCGCGAAGAGTATCAGACGGCCGAGGGTGAGGCCCAGCGCGATGACGAGCACTTCTCGTATGTCGCGGCTTGGGGTTATAGCGGATATGGGAATCGCGAAGAGCTGGTGAAAGAGCCGCTGGAGTTTGTTTACGTGCACCCGAGCCAAAGGAGCTACAAGTAATGCGCGTCACTCTGAAAATCTGGCGGCAAAAGGGACGAAACGCGGCGGGCAAGTTTGTCAGCTATCCGGTGGACGATGTCAATCCCGATATGTCGATGCTCGAGTGCATTGACGTCCTGAACGAACAACTCACTGAACGCGGCGAAGATCCGGTGGCGTTCGAACACGATTGCCGCGAGGGAATCTGCGGCTCCTGCGGGTTCATGATCAACGGCATAGCGCACGGCCCGCTGCCCGCCACCACCGTTTGCCAGTTGACCATGCGCCACTTCAAAGATGGCGAAGAGCTTGTGCTGGAGCCGTGGCGCGCGCGCGCGTTTCCCTTGATCAAAGATCTGGTGGTGGACCGCCGCTCCTTCGATCGCATCATTGCGTCCGGCGGTTATGTTTCGGTTTCGACCGGCAGCGCTCCCGATGGCAACGCGATTCTGGTTTCTAAAGAAGTTTCAGATCGCGCCATGGATGCAGCCGCTTGCATCGGATGCGGCGCTTGCGTGGCGGCTTGCCCCAATGCGTCGGCAGCCTTGTTTACCGGCGCGAAAATCGCTCATCTGAGCACACTGCCGCAAGGCAAACCCGAACGCGACAAGCGCGGCATACAGATGGTGTCGCAAATGAATGCCGAGGGGTTCGGCGGCTGCACAAACATTGGTGAGTGCACCGGCGTCTGCCCGAAAGAGATACCGCTCGAAGTGATTGCCGCCATGAATCGCGACTTCTTCCGAGGCTCCTGGCGCGAGCGCGACAACGTAGTCACCACGCTCACTCCGTTCACCGAATGGAGCACCGGCTCAAAACTCAAAACCGACGCGAGAGTCGACAGCTAACTTTCAGAGCGGCGAGCGAAGCGACCCGAGCGGCTACTCCGCGATAGTCATCGTCGGCCGCTGCTTCTGCTTAGCGGCATCGGCCTTCTCAATCACAATGCGCGCGAGTTTCTCAAAGCGTGTGACTTGCGCATTCGGCTCTTTTAACGCTGCAATCGGCCGGCCTGAATCGCCGCCCTCGCGCGTCTGCGGATCGAGCGGAATTTCGGCCAGCAGCGGCACCTTCATCAACTCGGCGGTTCTCGCGCCCCCGCCTTTGCCGAACACGTAAATCTTCTCGCCGTTGTGCTCCAGGTAGCTCATGTTTTCGACAATGCCGAGCACCGGTTCGCGCACCTGCTCGAACATGTGCACCGCTTTGCGCGCGTCTTCGAGCGAAACATCCGACGGCGTAGTCACAACAACTGCGCCGGTAAGCGGCGTCGTCTGAATGAGCGTGAGTTGCACGTCGCCAGTCCCGGGCGGCAGATCGATCACAAGGTAATCGAGTTCGCCCCACTCCACGTTTCGCAAGAATTGCTGGATGACGCTGTTGAGCATGGGCCCGCGCCACACCAGCGGCTTGTCGCCAGGATTCAGAAAACCCATCGACATGATCTTCAGGCCGTGCGCCTCCAGGGGGCGTATACGTTGGCCTATGGCGTGCGGTGTCGCGCTCACGCCCATCATCAAAGGAACGTTCGGACCGTACACATCCGCATCGAGTAACCCGACCGCGTAGCCCAGTTTTCCCAGACTGATTGCCAGGTTCACCGCGACTGTGCTTTTCCCTACCCCGCCTTTGCCCGAACCGACTGCTATGACGTTCTTGACACCGGCAATCGGTAACTTCGGCTGCTCACCAGGAGCTTGAGGACCCATAACCTCAAGCTAACACCAGGCTCGCTTGCGCCTTCAAATCGAACCCCGCAAAATCGCGGCGTTCAAATTTCGGGAAAGCGGCCGCCGCGATCATGGCGGCATTATCCGTCGACAGAGCGAACGACGGAAAGTAGAAACTCAGTCCGCGCTCTCGTTCAGCGCGGCGGCGCAACCCTGAGTTGGATGCAACACCTCCGGCCACGATCACCGAGTCCGCCCCAATGTGTTCCGCGGAAGCGATAGCACGGCGCAAGAGTTCGCTGATGACAGTGTGTTGGAAGCTCGCCAACAGATCGAGAGTCGCGTTCGGAGTCGCGGCTCGCCACTCATCAAGAGTCGGGTTCTTCAACTGTTTGCGCCTGGCGATTTCTTCCGTCAAATCGTGCTGCTCGGTCCAGCGCAACACTGCGGTTTTCAAACCGCTGAAGCTGAAGTCGAGTTCGTTGCCCTTCATCTTCGCCAGCGTGAACTTCACCGCCTTCGGATTTCCGAATGGGGCCAATTTGTCAATGATGGGGCCGCCCGGATAGCCGTATCCCAGCAGCTTGGCCACTTTGTCGTAAGCTTCCCCGGCCGCGTCATCACGAGTTTTCCCCAACAGCCGATACTCACCCGGTTCGCGAACCTCAAACAAGTGCGTATGACCGCCGCTGACAACCAGCGCAAGAGCTGGAAACTGCACGCCGGGATATTCGATGAGAACAGAGTGAATGTGCCCTTCCACGTGATTTACTGCGATTAGCGGAAGGCCGCGCGCGAAGCAAAGCGCCTTGGCATACGTAACGCCCACGAGCAAGGAGCCGACAAGACCAGGGCCCGCGGTTACGGCAACGGCGCTCAGCTCGTCGAGTTTGGTTTCGGCCTGTTCCAAAGCCTGCCGCACAACGGGCACGATGGCGCGCAGATGCTCACGCGAGGCTAACTCCGGAACGACACCGCCATACTTGGCGTGCGTCTCGAGCTGGGACGCAACGACGCTCGATAGAATCTGGCGTCCATCTCGCACCACAGCCGCCGCCGTTTCATCGCACGAGCTCTCAATCCCTAAAATGACAGTTTGGCCCAAGTTTCTGATTTCCATTATGAGCTTCCGGAAGAGTTAATCGCGCAAGAGCCGCTCGCCGAACGTGGAGCATCGCGCATGTTGGTGGTTTCCCGCGAGCGCCGGCAGTTCCACGACGACAATTTCCGCAACTTCGCCCGGTACATCCGCCCCGGCGACTGTCTGGTTCTAAACAATACACGAGTCTTTCCGGCGCGTTTACAAGGACATCGGGCGAAAACCGGCGCCGCGGTGGAAGTCTTTCTTGTACGCTCGCTAAATAAAGAGGAAACGGAGTGGCAGGTATTGGTGAAGCCGGGCAAACGAGTGCGTACAGGCGACGAAATTGTCTTCGCTGAGGGCTTAAGCGCGAAAGTTCTCACGCACGGCGATTTCGGAGAGCGCACAATCCGCTTTTTTGCGGAAAAGCCCTTAATGCAAGTGCTCGATCAAATCGGCGAAACGCCGTTGCCGCCCTATATTCGTCGCGTGCCTACCGCCAATGACCAGCAACGTTACCAGACTGTGTTCGCGCGGCATCGAGGGTCGGTTGCAGCGCCAACAGCGGGGCTGCATTTTACGCCTGAGATGCTTGAAGATTGCCGCGCAGCCGGTGCGGAAATCGCTCAGGTGACGCTCCATGTGGGCCTCGGAACGTTTGCTCCACTGCGTCAGCGAGATTTAGCCGAAATCCGGTTGCATGAAGAACACTTCGACATTTCCAAATCGAACGCTGAAATAATGAGCCGCGCGAGACGGCTGTTCTGTGTTGGTACGACCAGCGTGAGAACAGTGGAAACGGCGCTACTGCGCGAAGGGTTAAAGGCAATGAGCGGCGAGACGAATCTGTTTATCCACCCAGGTTTTCATTTCCGCGGAACGGGAGCGCTGCTGACAAATTTTCACCTGCCGGAATCCAGTTTGTTGATGCTGGTGTGCGCTTTCGCCGGCCACGATCTTGCCCTCGCCGCCTATCGGCACTCGGTCGCTGAACGCTACCGCTTTTTTTCCTACGGAGACTGCATGTTGATCGAATAGCCGCGCCGTCTCAAAAGGCGCAGTAACGACTTCTTTCGGGCATCGGCCGGAGACAAATCGGATCTATCCAAAGCTGTCGCTGGTCCAAACCATTGAATTTCAGGGCCCTTTCAAAGCTGCAGCCGCCGTGGTCTCCGAATTGCAGTTGCCCCTATCGGAATAACATCCACAAGGAGAAGCAACACAAAATGCGTTCATTTATTTTTCGAGGCCTGGCTTGCCTGCCGCTCCTCACACTGACTCTCGCGTCGCTTGCATCCGCGGCCCCAGCAGCCAATCTCAAAAACTTCACCGCGTCAGAATACCGGGTATGGAATTCTGAGAAGGAAGCTTCGGATTTACTGAAGCAGATCAAGTGGTTAAGTGGAGAGCTACGGACCGATGCCACCACGCTCGAATCGTACAACCGGCAAACTCGGTTGGGTTGGCAGGTTCACGCGTACCAATTGACCCAGGCGCGGGAGCATATTAATGCGATCGGCGAACGGCTTACCCAATTACAGGCGCTGAAATCCGTAACTGCGCCCTGGCAGCAACGGGCGATCGAGGAAATCGTGCCCATTGCAGCCAATGTCGCGGCTCATACGCAATCCGCCATTCAGCATCTGAACGGCAACCGGACTTACTTGTACGCGCCGGTTTACGTCGAACACCTAACGTCTCTTTCGCAGCAATCCGGAGCATTGAAGGACTCCGTGGACGCTTTCCTGGAATTCGGCGCGACCTCCGACAAGCTCGATCACACGCAGCAAAAGCTGGATCGGATTCAGGAGAGAATCGGGCTCATTGAATCGTAGTGAACTATCGGGGAACTCGAGTGGCCAATCTCTGCGGAGGTTATGACCTCCTCAAGTTCCCCCTTTTCAAATGCAATAAGGAAACCTTCAAACCATGGAAAGCCGCACGGCCAGCACCACGGCATTTGTCGTTGATAACCCGTTCGATTCCGCAGTGTCACGAATCCGTCGCACCTTGCGCGCCGATCAGCTTTTTGTCGCGGCTGAAATCGACGCGGCTCAAAGAGTTAAGCGCGCACTTGACATTTACGTGCCCCCTTGCCGAGTTCTTCTTATCGACAGCGCGGCATTCATGCTCGAAACCACTGCTATCGACCGGACATCCGGCATTCTCATACCTCTGCACCTGGTCGTGTCAGGCGCCGGGAATCGGACGCTGATACACATGCTGAATGCCGAATATACACGGCACAGCGATCTTCCAATAGGCATCAGAGCACCGGTTTTGGATCTTCAACGTCAGGTCTTTCGTGCCTTGTCGAGAATCGCGGAACGGGCTCGCAAACTTCCCGGAGGCGGTGTAGAATCACTCATCTGAAAAGCTTGCCTTTGAGACTCACTGTGGAGCGGAAGGAACTGCTGCGCGTCCTGGGCGTGATGGGCCTCATCGTGGCTATTAGCACGGTGCATTACCTTACCCCGGATTCAATGCTCCAGCTCCACTATCTGATCCAGCGGCTGTTTTACATTCCGGTGGTGTATGCGGGTCTGTATTTTGGGTGGAGAGGTGGTCTCTCCGCGGCGGTCTTTGCAGGCTTCGCCTATTTGCCGCAAATCCTTGCTACGTGGAAATTACATCCAAGCTACTCGGTCAATCAATGCGCGGAGGTGATTCTATTTTGCGTCGCCGGTGTAGTTGCCGGCTTGCTCGCCGACCGGGAGCGCAGGCAAAAAAGGACCTTACAGGAAACGGCCGCGCAGTTGTCGCGCGTCTATGGAGAGCTGCAGGACAACTTCGAGCGCATGAAACGGGCCGAGCGTCTATACGCACTCGGGCAGTTATCCGCGGGATTGGCGCACGAGATTCGAAACCCTCTGGCCGGCATCGAAGGCGCCGCCGCTGTGCTTCTTCGTGAACCTCCATCCGAAGAGCGAAGACTTGAGTTTCTCAATATCATTCAAAAAGAATCGCGGCGCTTGAATCGATTGCTCACAAATTTTCTCAACTTTGCCAAGCCGCGCGATCCGGAGTTCGCAACTATACGCGTTGAGCAGATATTGAACTCCGTGATCGCTCTCGCCGAGCACGCCGCTGGTCGAAATCAAATCACCTTCCGGAAAGAAGTTGCCGATGACCTGACCGAGCTTGAATGCGACTCCGAGCAGCTCACGCAAATCCTTCTGAACCTCACCATTAACGCGATTCAGGCCATGCCCGAGGGAGGAGAAATCGTGCTGCGGGCTCATCGTCGGAATGGCAGCGCTTTCATCGAGGTACGGGATCAGGGAACAGGTGTCAGCGAAAACCACTTGGAGCAAATCTTCGACCCGTTCTTTACAACAAAAGAGTCAGGCACTGGCCTGGGGCTTCCGGTTGCTCACCAGATCGCAGCCAGGCAAGGTGGCGTATTGACGGCCGCCAGGAATATCGATAAAGGTATGACGTTCTCCCTCGAAATCCCTCTCACGCGCACGGTAGAAGAATGAGCAAACGCGTTCTGGTGGTAGATGACGATGAGAGTCTCCGCCGCGTCACCCAAGTACAGTTGGAGCAAGCCGGCTTTGAGACAAGAACTGCCGCGGACGGAACCGAAGCACTGCGCGTCCTTCAGAAATCACCTGCCGATCTTGTAATCACCGATTTGAAGATGCCGGGAATGTCGGGCCTCGAGTTACTGCGCCGAATACGCACGGACTACCCTGACGTGCTGGTCGTGATGCTTACAGCGTTCGGAACAGTCGAGAGCGCCGTCGAGGCAATGAAATCGGGCGCCTATGACTATATAACAAAACCTGTTCATCCAGACGAACTGGAACTCGTTGCGCGCCGCTCTCTCGAACACCTGCAATTGGTGGAAGAGAACCGTGCCTTACGAAGCAGCCTGGACGCAAAATACGGCTTCGAGAACATTATCGGGCGATCCAATTCTCTGCTGTATGTTTTGGACATGTCGGCGAGGGCCGCGCAAACCGGCGCCACAGTGCTGATTCATGGTGAAACGGGCACCGGAAAGGAACTGCTGGCCAAAGCAGTTCATTTCAACAGCGCCAGGCGGGAACGACCATTTGTAACTATCAATTGCGGCGCCATTCCCAAGGATCTGCTGGAATCCGAGTTATTCGGGCATGTGAAGGGCTCCTTTACTGGTGCTGTCGCGCATAGGAAAGGCAAAGTGGAAACGGCTGACGGCGGGACCCTCTTCCTCGATGAGATCGGAGAGATGCCGCCCGAATTACAAGTTAAGTTGTTACGTCTCATTCAGCAGGGTGAAATTGAGAAGGTTGGCGCGCCCAGCGCGACTACAGTCGATGTCCGGGTCATTGCGGCAACACATAGAAACTTGGAAGCCATGATCGAGGACGGCGCGTTCCGTGAGGACCTGTACTATCGTCTCTCTGTCATTCCGCTGGAACTACCGCCCTTGCGCGAACGTCTCGACGACATTCCTCAACTGGCTCAGCACTTCTTTTCGAGATTGAAACAGAAGCACGGCCGAAGTAATCTCGTTCTGCCCATTTCGCTCCTGCCGTACTTCAGTAATTACCGCTGGCCCGGCAATATTCGGGAATTGGAGAACATCATCGAGCGGCTGGTCGTGCTTACACCGCGCGATGAGATCACCGTCGCCGATCTTCCTGCCTTCTTGCGCCGTGAGCATCCGTCCATTGACACGCTAAACATAGATCTTCCCTCCCAAGGCATCAGCCTCGAAGCCATCGAGAAAGAACTGATCATAAAAGCGCTGGAAAAGTTCAAGTACAACCAAACGCATGCGGCGAAGTATCTCGATATCAGCCGCAAAGCCCTCATGTATCGCATGGAAAAGCACGGTATTCAACGGGCCGATAGCGCTCATGACGAGGAAGAAGGGGAAGACCCAACCGGCTAATTGTGTTACGGCGCGGCAAACCTTTCAAACATCCAAAGCAACGCAAGCGAACCGCCCGCAACCAACAGCAGCTTGACCGTCAGAATAGCCTGCTCGCGAAACGAGTACCGCCGTGGCCGTGTCGCTTCTTGAGTTTCATCGAATCGCAACAACATAGTCTCCTTCTTCTGTGCTTTGTTTATGCAATCGAATGACCGTGCCTAGTTTCCGCGAATAAGCCGCTGAACCTACCGTTCGCTGCCTCAAAACGGACACCAATGGCAGTTATGGCGCAAGCCATAACGCCGATTTAGCTCCCGGGCGGCCTGTTGTGCGCCGTTTCTTGCTTATCGCCAGGTTGGCAAGCCGCATGCATTGTTAATTGCGAGCGATTGCGAAAAGCATTCGCGAACGAAAGGAATCTGAAATATGAGCAAGTCGATAAACAGTACAGAGCCCCAGAGCGCCGGCAGCTATGGCGAGATCGCATCGCGGGCCTATGAGATCTGGCGGGAAAGAGGCTGTCCCGATGGGTCGGCTGAAGAGGATTGGCGTCAAGCGGAGCAGGACATCGAATCACTCGATACGTCGCTTCAGACCTGAGCGTCACAGAGCGCAGGATCGCCGGCCGTCCACCAAATGCAGCCTCTGGCCTGGACGGCCGCTCAATGCGTTCTTCACTAGGCAGCAGTATTCGGAACATGGATTCACTTTCAGGAGATCAACAATGGCATATCGTATTTCGGTTTTGATAACTGGCATCGTTGCGTTGCTCAGCTTCTCGACGGCCACTCGCGCTGAAACCGCTTCCGAGCGGCTCGGCAACGCGACGGTGGTGCTCAAAGAGATCATGAACACGCCCGATAAGGGCATACCGCAAGAACTTTTGGATGGAGCGCACTGTATCGTCGTCGTCCCGGGCGTCAAGAAAGCTGCCTTCGTCGTGGGCGGCAAGTATGGGCGCGGTTTTATCTCGTGCCGCGGCGAAAAAAGGCCGTGGAGCGCACCCGGTGCCATGCGGATGGAAGGTGGTAGCGTCGGCTGGCAGATCGGCGCGTCGGAAACGGACGTGGTCCTGCTGGTGATGAATCAGAGCGGAATGCGCCGTTTGCTACAGAGCAAGTTCACGCTGGGAGCTAGCGCAGACGTTGCGGCCGGGCCGGTCGGTCGAACTGCGATAGCGGAAACGGATGCAAAGATGACCGCGCAGATCCTCTCGTGGTCCCGTTCCCGCGGCGTGTTTGCGGGAGTATCGCTGAATGGCGCAACTCTGCGCGACGACCTCGATGAGAATGAAGCGCTATACGGAAAACGGCTGAATAATCGCCAAATCCTTACGGGCGAACTTCTTGCTCCTCGCACAGCATCCGAATTCGTGAGAACGTTGAACCGGTATTCTCGCTGAGAGTCGGTGGCATTTAGTGATAACAGAACGGCAAAAAACTGAACAGGAGATCGAAAATGTATCAATATCTAAAACAAAGTGCACTGCTTACTCTAATCGGGTTGGGAACACTTTTGCCCGGTACGCTGGGCGCGAAAGACAAGTCGCAATGCGGAGGCAACTACCACTCAGCGCGCTTGGTCCAAAAGTCTGAAGCGCGCATAGCGGAACAGGTCCGCCACGAATTAGCCATGCTGCCGTATTACGGAGTATTCGACAATCTCGAATTCCGAGTGAACGGTTGTGCGGTAACCCTTCTCGGCCAAGCATCGCGTCCGATCCTGAAGAGCGATGCCGAGGGAGCTGTCAAGCGTCTCGAGGGCGTAACAAACGTCCGCAACAAGATCGAAGTGCTGCCTCTCTCATCGAATGACGATCGTATCCGGGCGGCAGTATACGCGCGGCTGTATCGGACGCCGGTGTTGCAGAAGTATACAGCAAACCGCACCGGATTATTATTCGGAAACCGGCTCGCGCGATGGACAGGTGTTACAAACAACCCGCCCATTGGTTACCACGCTATACACATCATCGTGAAAAACGGACACGTCACTCTGGAGGGTGCTGTTGCCGGGCAGGCGGACAGGAACATCGCCAATGTTCAGGCCAACACTGTACCCGGTGTGTTCTCAGTGACGAACAATCTCCAGGTGGACAGTTGAGGCAGACGCATGGTGAGCCGGGCGGGACTCGAACCCGCGACCACCGCATTAAAAGTGCGATGCTCTACCAACTGAGCTACCGGCCCGCTAGGGAAAACTTCTGCTTCAGGATAGCATCGCGCTCACCCTCGACGAGGCCGCCTGGGACAACTCCCAAGAAACATTTCAAGCTTTGCCGAATCCAGGTTTGCGAGCAATTTGCATGGCTTCTTCACTTCCCCAATCCACGCGCACCAGCGAAAGCGTTCTATCGATCGTGGGCAAGGCGGCTCTTACCGCCGCCACGGTCATGGTGGCGAAAAAACTCTTTTCGCCTAAGGTGGGCGACCAACGAACAGACTTACGTGGCAAGGTCATCTTGATCACGGGAGGCTCTCGCGGGCTCGGCCTGGCGCTGGCGCAAGACTTGGGCCGACAAGGCGGCCGCCTGGCTCTGTGCGCGCGCGATCAGGGCGAACTTGATCGTGCGTGCCGGCGGCTGGAGCAAGAACGCATCGAGGCGGTTCCCTTCACGTGTGACGTCACGAGCCAGAGCGAAATCACATCACTGATCGAGCGCGTGGTCGCGCACTTTGGCCGGATCGATATTCTCGTCAACAACGCTGGATATATCAAAGTGGGGCCGTTCGATAGCTTTGAGCACGCCGAGTACGAGCGCGCAATGGACTTGATGTTTTGGGCGCCTGTGAATCTCACTCTCGCGGTGCTGCCTGAAATGAAAAAACAAGGTGCCGGTCATATCGTGAACATCACGTCGCTTGGCGGCCGCGTCAGCGTACCGCACCTGCTGCCCTATAGTTGCGCGAAATTTGCGCTGGTTGGGTTCTCAACGGGACTCAGCGCGGAGGCCAAATTCAAAGGTATTCACGTCCTCACCGTTGTTCCGGGGTTAATGCGTACCGGTTCGTATCTGAATGCGGAGTTTGCCGGTGAATCCAAGCACGAGTTTGCGTGGTTCGGCTTGCTCGGCAATTTGCCTGGATTCTCTGTTGCGGCGGATTATGCCGCTGAATGCATTCGCCATGCAATCGAAACACGGCAATACACCTGTACCATTTCGTTGCCCGCGAAGCTTCTGATCGCATCGGAAACACTCCTGCCCGAAGGAACTAGGACGATTTGCACTGCCATTAATCAGGTGCTACCCAGTGGCAGCGAACGGGATAGTACTCCGGGAAAGCCTCTTAATTCGCAATTTGGTAAGATATATCAAGCACTTACTATGCTTGGTAAGCGCGCGGCGATTAATTTTAACGAGTGATAAGTAAAGGCGCTGAACGCACGTTGATCTACCAGTACGGAAACTAAATATCCGGTATTTAGATCCATAGTGAAGTGGGGATTACAGTCAGCCTCAAGCCTGAGACTGCGAGGTTTTCTCCTCAATAGTAAGACGTGCACAGGCCGCCCGCAGTGTGTCGTGTCTGAGTGCGTCTTTACAGCCCGTTAGCGTGTATTGGGAGTGGTGTCCTCAGGCTCGTATTCTATGTTTCGAACGTTTCTACAAGGCGGATTTGAATGTTCCACGCATAAGCACAAATCCGGACGGCGCCTCGACCTCATCGAGACAACCAAGCACGATTGCCTGGCTTACGACGATTACAAGCGCCTTCAATGGTTCGATATCGCGACCGCAAGAGTGGGCGCACGTTGGCACGTGATTGAAGAATCGCCCGGCGAGTACAATTTCGAATCGCTGGAACGCTTGTTCGATGCGGCCGAGAAAGCCGGAACAGAGATTCTTCTCGACCTGCTGCATTTTGGTTGGCCGGAGCACGTTGACATCTTCGCGCCCGAATTTTCCGAAGTGTTCAGCCGTTTTGTTTACGCCGTCACGCGCTTCGTGAAGCGGCGAAGAGGCTGCTGCCGCGCTTTCGCGCCGATTAACGAGATGTCATTCTTGTCGTGGGCCGGCGGTGACGTGGCTGCCATCAACCCGTATGAGATAGACCGTGGCGCCGAACTGAAGCTCAACCTGGTTCGGGGAGCAACCGCAGCCAGCGAAGTGCTTCTCAATGAGTTGGCCGGTGTAAGGCTCATTTGGCCCGAACCGGTCATTCACATAGTCGGGGATCCGGCGATTCCCGGAGACGACATTGAAGCGGAACAGTATCGTATCGCTCAGTATCAAGCCTGGGACATGATCTCGGGCAGGATGGCGCCCGAACTTGGCGGCCGGCCTGAGTACTTGGACATCATCGGCGCGAACTTCTACGATCGCAACCAGTGGGTGCACAATTCAGATACTCTTGACCGTAACGATTCGAGATACCGGCCTCTTCACAAGATGCTTGAAGAGATCTGGAACCGATATCGGCGTCCGATGTTTATCTCGGAAACCGGAACCGAGGGCGACGCACGCGCGGACTGGTTCAATTACGTCTGCGACCAAGTTGTAGCGGCGCATGGCCTTGGTCTTCCGGTGCACGGGATTTGTCTTTATCCGATCGTCAATCACCCGGGCTGGGAAGATGACCGCTATTGCCGCAACGGTCTATTCGACTATGCCGATGCTGACGGTCACCGCGCCGTTCATTGGCCACTCGGTCACGCCATTCTAAATCAAAAAACACGCTTAGAGCAGAGCTATCAATCTATACACAATGCCGACCAACCTCGATCTCATATGCCTGTCCCATCTTCGATGGGGTTTTGTTTTCCAGCGGCCGCAACACCTCATGAGCCGGTTTGCACGGGCTCGGAGGGTTTTCTTTCTTGAGGAGCCGGTATTTGAAGAGGCGGATGCTCACTTGCGGTTGGCAGTATGTCCCAAGACGGGCGTAAATCCCAAGACGGGCGTAAATATCGTAACTCCGGTTCTGCCTCACGGCCTCAGCCGGCAGCAGGTCACTGAATACCAGAAGACCTTTCTTACTTCGCTGCTGGCGGACAACGCCATTACGGATTACATTGCCTGGTACTACACGCCCATGGCGCTCGAGTTTTCATCGAGCCTGCGGCCGCAAGTTACGGTTTACGACTGCATGGACGAACTCTCCGCCTTCGCCGGCGCGCCTCCTGCCATGCGAACGAATGAAGCCACGCTCTTTGAGACTACCGACCTGGTATTTACAGGCGGAGCAAGCTTATATGAATCAAAACGGCGGCAACATCCATCGGTTCATCTTTTTCCGAGCAGCGTGGACGTAAAGCATTTCGCGCGCGCCCGCTCTATTGATCGCGAACCGGACGACCAATCGAAAATGGCAACTCCGCGTCTGGGCTACGCGGGAGTGATCGATGAGCGAATGGATCTCGCGCTGATTCGGGATGTTGCTGCGGCGCGTCCCGACTGGCAGTTTGTCATGCTTGGGCCCGTAGTAAAGATCGATCCAGCGCTGTTGCCTCGCGCGGATAACATCCACTATCTGGGAATGAAGCCGTATGCCGATCTTCCGGCCTACTTCTCCGGTTGGAGCATCGGTATGCTTCCCTTCGCAATGAACGAGTCAACACGATTCATCAGCCCGACAAAGACGCCTGAGTATCTAGCTGCCGGCCTGCGCGTGATCTCCGCGCCTATTCGCGACGTGATCGCTCCTTACGGCGATCTTGGGTTAGTCCGGATTGCGAACGATGCCAGCGAATTTCTCAGGGCAGCAGATTCCCTTCTTCAGAGTCCATTCAGCAAGGACTTCCAAACCCGAGTAGATCAATTTCTATCTCAGTCGTCCTGGGATAAAACGTGGAGCGATATGAACCAACTCATAGAAGCCAAGCTGTCGTTCAAGCGCTCGCTGCCGAGCAGTCGCCCACAAATGGCAGATTCCGCAAACATTGCGGCGAAAGGCATGTCACATGTTTGATTACCTGATTGTTGGCGCGGGCTTCGCGGGAGCTGTTGCCGCGGAGCGGCTGGCTCGAAGTTTCGGCAAGAAGGTCTTGGTCATAGACCGACGGGAGCATATTGGCGGCAACGCGTACGATCACCAAAACGCGGACGGTATTCTGATTCATCGTTACGGGCCGCATATCTTCCACACGAACTCAGAGCAGGTCTTCCAGTATCTCTCTCAATTCACAAGTTGGCGCAATTACGAGCACAGAGTTCTTGCTTCGGTTGACGGCAAGCTTGTGCCCGTCCCCATCAACTTAGATACTGTAAATCTTCTTTACAACTTAAAGCTCACTTCCGAGAAGGAAGTAGAGGAATTCTTCGCGTCGCGCGCCGAGACACGCGCCTCGATCCGGACTTCCGAAGATGTCGTGGTCAGTAAAGTAGGCCGTGATCTCTATGAGAAATTATTCCGGAACTACACGCGCAAGCAGTGGGGGAAAGATCCCTCGGAGCTGGATGCGCTGGTTACGGCCCGCATTCCGGTCCGAACTAACCGGGACGACCGCTACTTTACGGACCGCTTTCAAGCTATGCCGAAGCATGGGTATACGCGCATGTTCGAAAAGATGCTGGATCATCCGAATATCCAGATCGAACTCGGAAGCGATTACCGCGACGTGGTGAAGAACGTCAAGTACCGGGAGATCATCTATACAGGTCCGGTTGACGAGTATTTCGATTTCCGTTTCGGCGAACTGCCGTACCGGTCCTTACGCTTCCAACACGAGACCGTGCAGCGCGAGTTCCTGCAGCCTGTCGCAGTTGTAAATTATCCCAATGATCACGCATATACCCGCGTGACGGAATTCAAACATCTGACGGGACAAGTACACCGGCACACGAGCGTAGTGTATGAGTATCCAGCAGCCGAAGGCGACCCCTATTACCCGGTTCCGACTCCCGAAAACGGGGTGCTCTATAAGCGCTACGCCGCACTGGCGGAAGCCACAAAGCGAGTACACTTCGTAGGACGACTCGCCACGTATCGCTACTACAACATGGATCAAGTGGTGGCCCAAGCTCTGACCTTGTGCAAACAGCTAGCTGCCGAGCCCGACTTTGCGGTGAAAGCGGCAGCAGCGGCGGCCGCCGTTAGCTCCGCGTTGCCGGTGCGCCCGGCGGTGGCATTCTAGCCCGTCCCTGGTGAATGCCGGGGTTGACGGTTTTGTCGCCGCATCGCGACGATGCGGCATTTTCGCTTGCTCTGTCGCTGTCCCGCTGGTCGAAGATGAACGTGCCGATCACGGTGCTTAACTTCTTCACGATCAGCTCTTATGGACCGCAATCCGCTGCGACTTCGGTGCCCGAAGTATCTTCTTTGCGAGAGAGAGAAGACGGGCATGCTTTGTATTCAATCGGCCCGCGAATACGAACAGAAGCGCTTGGCTTGCTGGATGCGCCTATCCGGCTCAATATCAGCGCGGCTTCGATCAGCGCACCGGAAAATGCAGACTTACAGCCGCTGGACGAGATCGCATCGCTCAGCCGACAAATCGAGCCGCACTTTCGACATGGCCTGCTGCTAGCCCCCCTAGCTCTCGGCAATCACATCGATCACCGCGCCGTTCATAACGCGGCCATTAACGCTCATCACGGGCAGAGACTCGGCTTTTACGAAGATCTCCCGTATGCAAGTTGGACTTCGGATGAACAGTTGGCCGCCACAGTAAGCCAAACGGAACAGTTCACGCGTGTTGCGCTCCGGCCGGTGGTGATCCGAACCAGTGAAGCGGTCTCGCGAAAATTGCACGTCGTCAGCCGTTATCGATCACAGATCAACCGGCAAGAGGCAAGTGCGATTGCAACCTTTGCGAGGCGCTACGGGGGTGGAGAACGCCTTTGGATTCCGCGCCACGGCAAGCTCTGGCGTGCCCTGATTACTTAACGCGCCAGAGCGTCTCCGCGAAAGGCCATTCGTCGTCTACCCAGGTCGCCAGTGTGCTAAAGCCACTCAAGCGCGCGTAGTCGTCCAACTCGGGTTGGCTGAACTTATGCGACGATTCGGTCCAGATTGTCTCACCCGCACGGAATCGCACTTTAGTATCAAGAGCGGCAATATGAACGAGTTGATCGCGGCACGAGAGCAAGTGCATCTCGATGCAACGATCCTGTTCATTCCAGCGGACTTCGTGAGCAAACGAGCGTAAGTCGAAGTCCGCGTTGAGCTCACGATTGATTCGCCCTAGGATGTTCAAGTTAAAAGCAGCCGTGACACCAGTCGGGTCGTCGTAGGCGGCAAGCATGATCTCGGAATCTTTCACAAGGTCCGCGCCGAGCAGCAAAAAATCTCGCGTCCGAAGATGTTGCTTCAGGCTTTTGAAAAATCCGGGAAGTGCTTCTCTGTCCAAATTGCCGATTGAGCTGCCGAGAAATAGCAGTAAGAGCGGATGATCGCCCGAGCGCGCACGTGCAATCTCGCGCACCCCTTCCACCCAATCCCCGCAGACGGGTTCAACTTCACACACATCCTGGAGCTCTAACCCGCATGCCGCCAGCGCTGCTGCAGAAACATCGATCGGCTGGTATACGACTTCCCTGCTCTGTCGAGTAACCGCTTTGAGGACGTGTCTAGTCTTTTTGCCCGTACCGCTTCCCAATTCCGCCACAATCGAAACACGACCGGTTAGAGATGCGATGTCACAGGCGTGTAAGCGGAGAAGGCGCTCATCGGCTCTCGTGAGGCCATATTCCGGAAGAAGCGTGATTGCCTCAAAAAGACTGGTTCCCAGATCGTCGTAAAAATAACGCGAAGCAAGTCTTTTCTGCCCGGAACCTGAAAGTCCCTCGGCAACGTCGGATGCGAACTGCGATAGCTGAACTGCGACAGTCAAGCCCATTTCAGATGTCCTGGTTTTCCACGCAACGAAATCCCGCATACATATACGGGTAGTCGCGACGGAACCAGTTGCGAAAAGACGACCGCAGCAACCGTGCCGCAGTGCGAGCCGATCCACCTTTCATGACGTTATGCTCACCGTCAAAAAAGTTGGCCGAGTAGCCCGGGTAGCTGGGGTGCGGCTTAAAACCGGGAAACGGCTCAAAGACGCTACTGGTCCATTCCCAACCATTCCCGACCAACTGACTGACTCCCCAGGCGCTATCGCCCTGAGGGGTGGCGTCCACGGGTTCAGGATCCCAACGTTTGAAGTCGAAATTGCCATGCCGAGGCGACGGCTCGACATTGCCCCATGGATAAATTCTGTGGCCGCCGGAAGACGTTCCGTAAGCAGCGCGATGGAACTGCTCCTCTGTCGGCAAGCTCTTGCCGATCCATTTCGCGTAGGCCGCCGCCTGCTGCTCGGTCACGTACACTGGCCAACCGAGCGGCAGCGGGATTTCCTCGAACATGCCGCGATAGAAAATTTTGCCATCTCGCATCCTCCAGAACTGCGGCATGGCCGCACCTTGCTGAACGAAGCGGAGATAATCGCCATTGGTCACTTTATATTGCTGTGTTCGAAATGCCGGCACGTTGACGCGGATCTCTTCAAATTCGTTATCCCAGCTAAAAGAGCCGTCGCGCGGTCTGCCGAGCACGGCTTCGCCAGCCGGAATGTCTCGCCAGCCGTTCTCTACATTCGGAGTTGTGGAGCCACGAATCGCCGCGCCCGCCGGCATTCTTTTCACGTCGTAACCGAAATTGTGAAACATGTACGCCAACGTCTCGAGATGCATCTGACGATGTTCGAGTGCCATCTGGAGGATATCTTCCGGAACGCGCTCCACGTTTTCGTCCACGCGCTTACGGCAACGCTCGACATAGGCCTTCACTCGTTCGATGGTGGGCCAATCGGCAGGCGTGTCGGTGGGAAGATGGCCTGAATCAGGGTCGATGCCGGCCTGAAAGAGGCGATCGAATTCCGGATCCGGAGAATCCAGGCCAAGCCCTTCGTTGCAGATCTGGATAGCATCGAATCCATCCAGGTGCCCTATATAGAATATGACCCTGTGCCGTTCGGCAATAGGACGCGAGTAAATGCCCTCGGGACTAAGAATGCTGAACAGGCGGTCACTTTCGACTCTCGCCGCTTGAACTTCTTCGAGCAGCTTGGTAGTTGTCACATCCGCGACGGGCATAGTGATGTTCCTCTCAAAGCACTCAGTACGAGACTGAGCTTTCTGTTGGATGCCAGAGCGTGGATCAGAATACCAAAATTCTGTTCTAAGTAGCAGCTCGAGGGGCCTGTAGTACTGAACGGGCCAGATCCATCGCTTCGGCGCGGGTATGAATGTCGCCATCGAGTTGCGCTGTTTCCACGGCCTCCAGCGCTAGTCCGAAGCCCGGACCAGGCTTATAGCCCGCATCGATTAGATCTCGCCCGTTGATCAGGCGCGGAGGACACAGTTTTTCCTGATCGAGTTCAATAAGCTTCTCTCTGACGAAGTCATAGGAATCGGTGTAACCGTTGCTTGCCAGGCAATCCAATCGATGAAGTTCCAAATGCTCCTCGAAATGTGGCAGCCGAAGAAAGCGCTTCAATGTGCTCAGCCGCATTTGTTTCACATCTTTGAACTTCATGTGATTGGCTACCAACGAGGTCACTTGCTCGGTATCTTCGATCGAGAAGCGCATCTGCGACATTCGCCGATTAGCCATTTCAGCTCCGATCTCCGCGTGTCCGTCGAAGCGAATGCGATCGGCAATACGGAAGGTGGGAGGCTTACCGACATCGTGCAGCAACACCCCAAGGGCTAATGTGGGCGAAGGTTTTCGAAGCTGTGAAAGCATCAGTAGCACATGAGTCCAGACATCGCCTTCGGGATGAAACTCTGGGGGTTGCTGAACGCCTTGGAAGCTTTTGACTTCAGGCAACAAGTGAACGAGAAGGCCGCACTCGTCCAGCAGCTCGAGACCGCGACCCGCGCCACCTTCCGTGAGGATACGGAGGAGTTCGTCGCGAATGCGCTCGATCGAGATCCTCCCAATAAACGGGGCCAAGCGCTGGATCGCCTGCATTGTTTCCGGCTCAATAGAAAAGTTCAGACGCGCAGCGAAGCGTACGGCGCGCAACATGCGCAGGTGATCTTCGTCGAAGCGCTCTTCTGCATTTCCAACCGTGCGGATAATGCCGCGCACGAGATCGGCTTTTCCGCCGACGTAATCGAACACCTCGCCCGTAACCGGATCTTCCATGAGGCCATTGACGGTGAAGTCCCGCCGTTGGGCATCGAGAGCAGGATCCGTTTCGAATCGAACCGCGTCGGGCCGGCGCCCGTCGGAGTACCTTCCCTCACTACGGAAGGTCGCGACTTCTACGTCGACTCCGTCGCCGCGCGTGACAAGAACCACGCCAAAGTGAGCTCCTACCGTTTGCGCGCGAGGAAAAATCGCAAGCAGCTCTTCCGGAGTAGCGTCTGTACTGACGTCGTAATCCTTGGGCGTGAGAGCAAGTAAGCGGTCGCGAACACATCCGCCTACAAGATATGCTTTGTGACCCCGCGAGCGAAGCTCACGAATAATGCTGATGGCGAGATCTTCGCGGGGAGTACTACACACTCCGATTCAGGCGTGTTCGCTCTTAGCCCTGAGTTGCACAACCGGCTCCGAGTCCGGCTCGGCGTCGGGCCCGGCGGGCTGCCCGTCGCCTGCTTCCAACGCGGCCTGCGCTTCTGAAGCGTGGGCCAGAGCCTCAGCTTCCGCTCTTTTTAGCTCTTTTTTCGAGGGAGGCGCCTGCTCATGACGGTAATCGTGATCGTGATAGCACGTTCGGCATCGAACCTTCGCCGCCTGTCCCTCCACGAGAGAAACGATCGAATGATTTGTGATGCGACGGCACTTGATACAGTGATCGTCGATCACATCGCCTAAACGCTGTTCACTCATGAGAAGGGCCAGATATAGCGGAGTATATCAAGAAGGCCGTTGCGGCGCACAGTACTGGAGCGCACACGGCTACTCGAAAAGAACAGCATAAATGGTCTGGTAAACTTGGGTTTTCCCACCTGAAAAGGCCAGGTAGCTCAGTCGGTAGAGCGCAGCCCTGAAAAGGCTGGCGTCGGCGGTTCGATTCCGTCCCTGGCCACCATATAAAACCAACAGCTTGCAAGAAGGTATATATTCGCCGACCGACATCCGGTATCCGTAAGACTTTGAAAATATTGAAAAGATCCCCGAAACGTTTGGTGGGCCACCAAAAGGCTGGCGTCGCTACATCAATAATTTAGCAGTGTTCGCGAAGGCGAAAGAGAATCGTGTGCGAATGATCCGCGAACAGCAACATGTGGATCCTTCGCATTTCCAGCTCAAGGATTGCGGGCAACGGACACTGCAATACTTGGCCCGCGATCCAGCCAATCCAACGGTATACTTCAGGCCCTGCCATCAGTGTGTAATACTATACACACTAACAATTTTTATTTGGAGCACGCGCCGCTATGAGCAAACGCATCAACGTAATGATCGACAAAGATACTTGGGTGATTCTGGCCAGGGTTCCAACCGGTGAGCGCAGTCGCGCCATCAACGAGGCGTTACGAGCCTGGGTCACTCGGCGCCGGCGCAACGATGCGGTGCGTGAGATGGAGGCTCTGCGCGCACAACTGCCCAAAGTGAGTACGGAGGAAGTGACCAGGTGGATCCGCGAGGATCGAGAGCACGGCCACTGATGCCAATACGGCCGCTATTGGTACCTGACGCATCGGTCCTGCTGAAATGGGTGCTGCCGTCGGATGACGAGCCAAACGCGGACAAAGCGCTGCTCCTGCGAGCTGCAATCCTGGAAGAGGCTGTGCGCGCCATCTTGCCGGCGCTATGGCTTTATGAAGTCGGCAATACCATCGCGCGACGCTTTCCACAGCAAGCTTCGGACTGGCTATCTGCGCTGCTGAAGTTCGGCTTCGAGGAGGTGCAGCCGTCGCAACCTTGGCTTGCGAAGACCCTGGAATTGACCCGCCGCTACGAAGTGTCGTTCCACGATGCGGCCTATCACGCCCTTGCGCTCGTGCACAAAGGATTATTTGTCACGTCCGACAGCCGGTACGTCAACCGGGTTGCGGATATCGGATCGGTCATCGCACTCCGTGAGTGGCAGCCGCCCCTGCTTCCGGTGCCGCGTCGTCGTAGGACAGGATCGGCATCGTGAGCGAAGAGGGATTACCTGTGTCTCGCAATCTGACGACATTCTCGCCATACGCGGATCGAAATCAAAAATTTCTCGGCTAACGAAGCCCGCCGACCGCGGCAAGCTCAGAATCGGCGATGATTGGAACGCCATCCGCATCATCGCGCTCTCGCAGGATGTCCTATAGAGATCACCTGAATGATCACAATACTCATCGCTGACACGATTTTCGCAGGTCATTCAGAACATTAACCGTTAGCCAGTAAGCGCGTGAAGGTCGCAAAAGGCTGGCATCGCTTGTTGGTCGTCTCCAACACCCCTTGTTTTCTGATGATTTGTACAGCCATTGAGGTGAGTGAGAATCTCGCAGAAACTGGCCGATGGTGCGGCACATCGGCCTTTAGCGACGTCGAAGACCCTCAACAGAACGGACCTATTGCTCCGACTCTCATCACCTGCCGCATAGTGAAAACGCCCCGGCAATCCGGAAACCGCAATGGCGTTCGCAATCTCACGATATTGCGGCAGTCGGGAGACCGCGAACGCCGGCACAACCTGTCGTGTCAGTTCCCGAGTCTCGGTAGCGCGGAACTCCTGATGATCCGCCGCCGAATAGCGAGAGCCAGCAGACCGCAGCTCCCGAGTATAAGCAGCATTCCCACGCCAGGCTCCGGCGTAGCGACACTCGCTTGGAACGGCGTGACGGCCGAATTCTGCAACGGATTCGGATCGAAACACGAGGAGTTCGGACTATCGTTGAAATCGCAATTCGGATCTGCCGGATTTTCCGTATACCACTCCGCGTCCACCGTGAACAAACCGGATTGCGAGTAGCCCTGGGGAGCGTTGCTGTCCCAGGTCAATTGGAACAATCCGCTGGCATTCTCCATCCAAGGCACTGTCACTGTTTGGCCCGGATTGATTACGGGAAAGTCGAAAACCGAACTGTCCAAAGTTCCATCTTGCAAGCTTGCGGTCGATCCGACGGCCGTGATGCTGAGCCACTCGTACGAGTCCTCGTTGGTAATTGAGTAGCCCCAGCCGTTCACCCCGCCGGCCATGGCCGTTACGGAACCGCCGGCGGGAACCGTGCTGATAGTAAAATCCGTTATGTTGCCTGCTGAGGCAGGGCCCGCCGCCCCAAAGATCAGTAGGATCGCGGCGGCTGCCCAGCGTGGCATGTCAGTGAGTATCGGTTGTGTCTGTCGCATTTTTCAAAGCTCCTCGATTGCGTTCTCCAAAATCATTAAGATCCATATCCGGGTACGGAAAACGCCATCGCGGTGGTCAGAGCCGCTTGCGCTGCGTTCTCCATGCCGACCTGCAGGTTCAGCGCGAACCGGCCGGCTCCTTTGATGGTGAAATACAGCCGTTTTGTCCGCTGCGCGCTGGGAGCGATATCGCCCAAGCACGCCGGCAGCGCCGGGCCGTTGGCGCTCACGGTTAAGCCTGCCAGATCGCGCACGCTCTCGCCGGCGATGCAGGTGTTATAGGCGGTGGCGCCGCCGGAGTTGATCAGCGTCACGTCGGCGTAGAAGCGCGAGCCGCCCAGCGAACCGGCGCCGGCGATTTTGCCCTGAATGGTCGGATTGGTTCCATTGGGCCCGGCTGAACCGTTCTGGCTCGGGAAGCTGGCGAGGAAGGAGGCCGCGCTGGTCTCGGACGTGGGCGCTTTCACCTTGAGATTATCGAGCGCGAGGGTCCCGGCGAAGGTGCCGCCGGTGTGCACCAGCCCGGCAGCGGGATTATACGTCAACGCCAAGGTGTCGATAGTGAAACCGGCGCCGGGAACGTCTACGACGCCGCTGTTAAAGTTCGTCTCGCCCAAGTTCGCGAGCGAACGAATCCAGTGCGGCGTGCCCGCGGCGTCGAACATCGCCACAAAGTTAAAGTAGCCGGTGCCGGAACCGAGCGTAAATGGAGCGGGCGCGCTGTCGTTGTCGGTAATGGAGGTGGCGCCGTAACTCTGGCCGCCCACATAAGCATTGCCCGCTCCATCCACGGCGATTTGCGTGCCGAAAGAAAAACCCGACCCTAGAGGAGAGCCTAGCGTCTGGAAGGCCTTCACCCAGAGCAGATTGCCAGCGTCGTCATAGCGGGCCACGAAAGTGTCCTCGATCTCCGGACCGGCCAAATCGTTCGAGGCAAAAAACTGGGCGTCCCAGCTGGCCACTCCCGTGACGTAGAGGTCGCCTAAAGGTCCCACCGCAAGCGCCGCGGTGCTAACATAGCCGCCATACTGCGGGGCCCCGGTGGGCTGCTCGGCCCAGAGGCACTGGCCCCGGTTATTGAAGCGCGCCAGAAAACTGGAATCTGTCGGAAAGTTTTCCACGTCTGGCCGATTGATGCTGAGCAGTGTGGCCGCCGGCAACGTCGGAAAGCTCATTTGCGTGCCATTGCCGTAGCCCATGGCATACACCCCTCCGGCATTGTCGGAACCGAGCGCCAACACATCGTCGAATGCGCCATCGCTGTTGTTGTCATCGAGCACTTGGGCCCAAGCGGCGTGGCCATCGCTTTCCTCAAGCCGCGCAATGGCGCCCGAACCGCTGGTACTGGTTATCACCGGATGGCCCAGGAAATTGGCGCCATTCACTGTGCCGCTCGCGAACAGGTTTCCCAGTCTATCGGCGCTGGAGCTGACCACTGCGTTGACGTCACCATTGAGAGGGCTGGAACTTTTGGTCGCGCCGCTCATGCCGCCCTGCGCCCACAAAAGATTGCCGTCAGGATCGTATTTGACGAGGAAGGCTTCGTAGCCGTAGCCAGTTCCAGGGGTGGCCGTGAGTTGGGCGGCGTGCTGCCCGGCCGCGTCCAGGAAGGTCAACCGATTGACGAATCCGCCTCCGGCATAGGCGTTCCCCTGCGGATCGACGGTTACGGTCAGGGCGCCGTCCATGGAAAAGTTGGCCGGTGCGCCACTGATGCCTCGGGCCGTCCGTGTCCACAAACACTCGCCGCCCGGATTGAATTTGGCCACGAACACGTCCGCGTCGCCGCTGCTGGTGAAACGGGTGGGCGCGGGTGCGGTGGGGAAGCTGACCGTGCCCCAGAAAGCACCGGCTAGCAGGATATTGCCGGAGGCATCGGTGGCTGTGCCGTCGATCAGCACCAGGCCGGTACCGCCGATTTCAAAAGCCGATACATAGCTCGGTACGCCATTGCCACTTTCCGCCACGGCCGTCGAGCCCTGCGCCTGAGCGTTGTAAACCAGCGCGCGCTGCGCGGCAATGGAAGCCGCCATCACGTGCTGACCGGGGTAGAGGCGCTGTACCGAAGCGACAGCGTCACCCCCATTGATTGCGCAACCGCTAGGGTTGCCGCATCCCCCGCCAGCCGGGCCTGTGGCACCGGCCCACGCTATGCATGGGGCGGTAGCCAACGCAAGGATCTGCGCGACCACCGAAAGAGTGCATCTTCTTGAACTAATCATGAATTGTTCCTTTCTGAAATCCTTTTGAATTTTCCAAATAATCCGATCGCCGCCCACATGCTTACGGTGAACAGGCACAAGGCCGGGAATAGATCGGGATGCCGAACATAGAAAGTGACGCCCCCGCCGGGAGCGACGGAAAAGGCAAGGGTTGCCGGCGTGCGCACCGGCGCTATGGCCAGTTCGCGTCCGCGAGCGTCTAGCGCGACCGTAGGTCCAGTGGTGCTGACGCGGAGCACAGGGCGGTGCGTCTCGATAGCCCGCAGGCGCGCGATCGCCGCGTGAAGCCAGGGAATAGATGAATCGCCGAACCAGAAATCGTTGGAAACGACGGCGAACATCTGCGCGCCATGACGGGCGAGCAGCGCCAGATCGCTCGCGTACAGCGCTTCCCAGCAGATAACCGGCGCAATCGCAACCGTCTCGCCGGAGTCGGTCCGGTCTTCAAAGATCATGGAGTCGAAGCCCGGCGTCAAAGGAATCTGGCCGGGGTGCCAGCGGCGGTATAGTTTGTTGAGCCAGGGGAACCGGTTGGCGTAAGGAAGGGTCTCGCCGAATGGGGCGAGGCGATGTTTGATGTGCGCGGGCGCGAGGCTGGTCTGGCCGGGTCCGCTGCCGGGCGCTCCTGGCGACATGAAGAAGGCCGCGTTCGCGACCGAAGATACGCGAATCAGGCGAAGTAAGGGGATGCCGCGGCCGCCGAAATCGACGCCGCCCGTCAGAAGCGGCGTGCCCCAGTCCGCAACCGCCTGCGCCACGAAGCGGCGGATCTTCTGGTTATATTCGAGCGGAAAGGCTATCGCGCCCTCGGGCCAGATGATGAGATCGGGCTTCGCCTTCGCCACCGCCAGATCGGTCAGATAGGTTTCCTGCTCCAGCAGCTTGCTCGCGCCGGCGCGATTTACGTCGAGAAAGGGCTGCACGGCGAGCACGCGCAGGGGCTTCGCGCCGGTGGTTCCGTGCAAGCGATAGGCCGAGTATGCGATGGCGGGCGCCAGCATCAGCGCGCAGACGGCTGCCATGCGCAGGGCTACACGGCGCGCACCGCCTCGGCGCACGATTGCCTGATACAGCAAAACGTTGAAGAGCACCACCCACGCGGTAATGCCCCATTCGCCGGCCAGATCGCCGAACTGGATCAGCCACACCGCATTCGCTTGGAGGACGGCGAGATCGAGGAACGGCGGCAGGCCATCCACGTGCCTGATCCCCCACTCCACGCAAGGCCAGAGCAGCGGCATCGCCCACACGGCACGGCGGACGCCCACCGCGCTTCTCAGCAGCAGAAATGCGGTAAAAGGCGCGGCCATGATCAGGCCACCGATCAGGAAGTACAACGGTGCGAGCCGGCCCAGCGGATACGCGATACCAAAGGTACCCAAGGTGGTCGCCACAATCCCTGCGAGCCAGGCGCATCCGAATAAGCGCCATCCCCGCGCCGCCGGTCCGGGGCACAGCAGCATGGGCACAATCCAGAACCATGCCAGCGGGATGAGCGCGGCGGACAATTTCGGCAGGCACAACGCGAGGCCGACCAGGGTCCCGCTGGCCAGCGCCGCCGCAACGGGAAGAACCCATCGAAAGGCGGTTGCGGGAATAGTCGCAGCCCGGTCGGTTGCCAACGGGAATCGGACTGGGGCATTGGGAATCGGCAACAACTGAGTATTGGTAGACATATGGCGCTTAGCGGTCGGGCTTATGGTGTCGATAGTACGGATAAACGAGGGCAAGGCCTAGCGACAGAAGATCTGCTTACAACCAGAACTAAAGTTGTGCTTGTGACGTTAGGCGCAGCCTGACGGTCCCGAGGGCGATTCGCCCCGATGTTCTTTGGAGCCAGACGAAAGTGCTGCGTATGAGCAGAACTAAACTTGTGGACGGAACTTATTTCAGCGGCGTCTTGGGGAGACGAATGATACCGCGCGAGATCGCCAAAGTAACGGCGGCGGTGCGATCGTCGACGCCAAGTTTGGATAGGATGCTATTCACGTGTCCTTTGACAGTGCTTTCCACGATGCGGTGCTCTGCCGCGATTTCCTTATTACTCTTGCCTTCGGCGATGAGCTGCAGCACAACAATCTCGCGCTCGGAAAGCGGCTGAAAATCGGCTCCAGCCGCCAGGATTTCGCCGACATCCTGACCCAGCCGCCTGAGTCCTTGATGAACGGCGCGGATGGCATCGACAATCTCTTCTTCGTCCGCATCCTTAAGCAGGTAACCGCGCGCGCCGGCTTTGAGGGCGCGCTCCACGTCTTGATCGCCGGCAAAGGTAGACATGGCGATGATGCGCGCATTCGGATCCCGCTCGCGAATGCGAGCGATGGCGTGCCAGCCGTCGATGCCGGGGAGCGCCAAGTCCATCAGCGTGACATCGGGCCGAAGACGCGCATAAAGTTCGATCGCCCGTTCACCATCCGAGGCCTCGCCTGCAAGCAGCAATCCCGGGTACCGTGTCAGGATCGAAACCAGCCCCGAACGGACAATAGCGTGGTCGTCAACAACCAGCACGCGGATCGGGTCCGAAGCGCTCATCTCTTCGCCTCCGGTGCGGGGCAATGCACCATAGCTATGACTTCTGTACCTTCGCCCGTGTGACTGTTAATCAAAACCTCACCGCTGATATGCCCGGCCCGTTCGCGCATACCGACCAGACCATAGCCGCTCGCAGGCGCTCCCGAAGTTTCAAAACCGCAGCCGTTATCGCGAATTTTTAAGAGAATGCGGCCGGCATCCATGTCTAAACTGACCGAGATGCGACTGGCCTGTGCATGCTTCAAAGCGTTGGTGATGGATTCCTGGGCAATTCGATAAAGGTTACGCGTGACCTCGCCCGGTAATTCGGGGAGCGCGTCACATTGTGTTTCGAAATCGATGACGCAATCGCCGGATAATTTGGCTGCCAGCTCGCGCAGCATGCTCCTGAGATCGTCTAATCCGTGAGCGTTCGACCGCAATTCATGTACCGAGCGGCGCGCCTCCGCAATGCTTTCACGGGCTAATGCGCGCGCCTGCTCGATGTGCTTCAAGGCGACCGTGGAAGGAGCTTGGTCTATGGTCTTGGCCGCCGACTGCAAATGCAGACTAATGCCCGCGAAGCCTTGTGCGAGATTATCGTGCAGTTCCCGCGCCATACGATTTCTTTCGGCCAGCACGGCCGACAGGCGTTCATTGGTGAGCCAATAGTTTTCATGCGCGACGCTCAGTTGCGCGGCGATCGATTCCAGCAGCTTACGCTCTGCTGCCGTGTACGGCTCCTCTGACTTCTTCGGCCCCAAAATCAACAGCCCGCGCAGGCGAACCGCGCCGGGGATCGGCACAATGAGTTCTCCACGGGTTTGCTCCATCCAGATCTTCTCTTCGTCAGAGAGAAGCGCTCGCACACGAGGCGACAGCAGCAGAGACCGGCTGGCGCTCAATTGCTCAAAGAACGCCGAGTGCTCGGCTATCGCATCACCGCCGAAGGAAAGCGGAGCGCCTCTCTCTTCGCGATAAAGAACCAGCAGGGTTTCGGGACGAAGCGCCTGCTCGATACGCCGCGCGACGGTGGAGTCCGTCTCGTGAAAATCCACTTGCCCGCGGATCGTATCCACCAGCCCCGAGAGCATCTGCTCTTGATCCCATTCGGGCCGGAAAAACCTGCGATCGACCGCGCGAAGGATCTGCCGCCGAAACAAAAGTCCTATTAATGCCGCCATCACGAACGCCGCCCAGAGCGGATGCAGCAGCTCGCGAACACGCAGGTCGGGACGAAGTATCGCAACGGCGACTACCGTAGCGACCGGCAGCGCAACCGCCATCTCCAATACCCGGCGCGCCAGAATGTACTGGATGCTGCGGCGGATGACAACGTGGATTCCCATGATCTGATGCTTGGTAATGGCATAACCCAAAGAAAGGGGTATCAGAAGCACCGTCGAGTTCGTCAGTGTAAAGGTCGTGCTCTCATGCCTGTAGCTGTACCAGAAGGGCGCAAGGCCCACGCATAGCAGAGAACCGCAGATAGCAGCCACCGCCCAGCTGATGCGGCGCCGATCTTCGGTGCTGGAGTGCCGGTAATTCCTCACCAGTACAGCGCAACTGGCAAGCAGCATCAGCAGAGCCATCACCCGATACATGGGGTCTTCGAGATGGAGCCAGAACGCTGGCAAGCTTTCGAACCGAAACACGGCTTCCCCGCTGAGGCCCGCCATGGCTGACGCGTCCGGCAAAACCAGCAAGGCCCAAACTGGAGCTGCGGCGAATACAAGGTAAGAGAGAGTTCGCCACGGCCAGGACGCCGGTGTCGGGGTTGGAAATTCCCTTAAAAACCAATATCCCACTACCATGTGCCAGGGCAAAGTCAGGCTTAATACGGCGAACGCCCCAGGAATTGACCAACCTGCCCTGTAGAACTGTGTCCCGCGAGCCAGAGAAAAGCCGAAGCCTCCACAAAACTGGACCACGTGCAGAGGCGCGCGATGCGCAGGTCGGGTCGCTTCCACGCAGTCACTACGCCGAGGGCGAAGAAGCTGAGACTAAGCAGCACATCGAGGCCTGAAGCCCAAGGCAACTCAGTGGAAGGCCTTCTGTCCACAGGCAGTGTAACGGTCCGAACGCCCCCCGGGCCCAGAACTTGTGCCTTAAACGTTCCTCCAGTACGGAACCAGTGCGGCCACGCATGCCACGCCGTGGACCCGAAACGCAGATCGCCGTTGATCGAGAGGATCTGGTTGCCCGGGCGCAGACCCGTTTTGGGTTCGGCTCTGGTCACCACTCCGTGCTGGAACTTAAAGCCCAGTTCGGGGTACCACCGCATGCGCGGCACGCCGTAAATCAGGACAGCGATGAGAAAAGTGATGTAAACGAAAGCACCCGCCCAGACTAGCCGGCGGAATCCAGGCACAGACACGCAGCATCGATTGTACGATTCTGTGATCGGGGTCGGCATTCTGGTACTTGCGACGACTAGGCTACCCCAAACCGAATACCCCGGCGCTAACGGTGAACAAAGCGTTGCCGCCGAGTCGCCGAAAGTGAGGTCCCCTCCTCGGCGAGTAAACATCGCAAAAGACCGACGTGGCTGGTTCGGGCGAGGCATACAGGCGAGGTATGAGCCAGTTCTCACTCCTAAAGATCAGCTCAGAGCGAACCTGCAAACCAGCTGAACAGCGCACAGCCCCTCAGAAAGGACGGTTGCTTTGTTACCCGTTTAGGGGCGGATCACCGCATAGCTCTCGGTGGTTAATATCTTTGTCGCTCTCGGTGCTTCCCCGCGCTCCATTGCGGAGCGGCAGTCCAAAAGGGCCGCCAGCCAGCCGGATCTGTTATAAAACTTCCACTGACGTGTTATGCAACGACGGCTGGACGGGTCGGTCACGGTTCTGTTACGAGCTATGCAGAATGACAACGCAGGAGGGGTCGAAGAATTGGTTCCGCTCCGTCTACAGACGAGTTGCACCGGGTCGCCGTATTTCCCTCCGAAGAGCGATCCGGCGAAATCATCGCGTTCCGCGGCACTCTGAATGAGCTTGCGAAAGTGAACGCTCGCCAACCAAAACTGGTGAAAATGCCCGCTTGTGGTTGCACAATGAAATCACCAGGTAGCTAGTGTCGACTCCGTATTCAGAACGAGCGCAAAGCATTTTCCTCGATACTCTGGAGCTCATCCGGCCGCGTGACGACTGAGGAGGCGCTCCCGATTGTCAGTCAAATGGCTTCCGCTCTTGCGGCTGCCCACCAGGCCCACATCATTTCACCGGGATTTCAAGCGCGCAAACGTGATGTTGGTCGGATCAGGTGAATCCACCCGTGCCTGGTCACAGACTTCGGATTTGCGCGTGGGAACCGGCCCGACGGCAGTGGACGAAAACGTCCTCATCCACCGAATTGAGAACCGAACCTACGAAAAGGCGGCGGCTAGCCAGACTAATTCTGAGATCGCCTTCCCCCAGGACATCCGCAAGCAGGCCAAACTTGCGGTCAAGACGAATACACGTTCGATTTCCTGCAGCTGGCTGACGAGCATAGTCAACGGCAAGTAGAACAGGCGAGACCCAAGCGAACGAACAGGTTCGGAAGGTTCTTTCGGAGCGCATTTGGCAGCAAATCCTGACTGACATGATGAATGAGTTTAGCAGCGGACGCTGGGGAACAATTTTGTCGTTCTGTATTTCGAACAAGCGCATACCCTGTTTCGCTCGACATGCAGCTATCAGCATTTTTTGTCTGATTACCTTGGGATCTGCGAAGTCGCCGATGACTTTGGCCGCGAATCGACCCTCTCGAATTTTCGAAAGGAGGAGATAGCCAAGACACTTTTCATCAAGGATGGGCCGCTGTTACTGCGGGCGCAGCTGTCGCGACTTGTTGAGCCAATCGAGCCATTTGAAGGAACTTGCACTTCGCGCAATTTTGACGATCCACCATCCGATAAGGATTGTGCAACGGGCCGAGGTTACGGGAACGGACGGTTTAACATGCATCTGGACTTTTCCCCCGACGCGGAACTGCTGGATCGTCCACGCAGCTTGCCCGCGCTCACTAATCCCACATCGCCCGCACCTCCGCCCATTCATTTCGACGCCGCAAAAATGCCGTGAAAGCCGTTGGGCTGAATCTTGAGCCAGGCAAAGGACAGGGCGAGTTCATGGTCATCGATCACCTCGCGAGACCTTCCGTAAATTAGGGCATCACCCCGAACGTGTATCAAGCGATAACTAACGCGATGCTGACCCTGATTTTCTGCCGAAGGGAAAGTGTCAAAATGCGTCCGTTCAACAATGGTGATGGAGACCTTTTACCATGCCCATCAGCCGTCGCAATTTCCTGCGGAGTACCGGTGTCGCCGCCTCCACGCTTGGTCTGACCCAGGCCGCTACCGGCGCGCAAGAACCCGCCAGACCAATCTCGCCCAACGATCGCGTTCAAATTGGCTGCATCGGCTTCGGCATCATGGGCCAAGGTGATATGAGAACCGAATCGTCCCTGCCCGGCGTCGAGATCGTCGCCGTTTCGGACGTCTACGATGGCCGCCGCACTCTCGCGCAGGAACGCTACGGAAAGCATGTCTTCACCACGCGCGATTATCGCGAACTACTTGCGCGCCGCGATGTCGATGCCGTCATCGTCGCCACTCCCGACCACTGGCACGCCCGCATTGCGACCGACGCTCTGCACGCCGGCAAGGATGTCTATTGCCAGAAGCCCATGGTGCGCGAAGTACCCGATGGCCACATGGTTATTGAAGCTCAAAAGCAAACGGGACGGATTCTCCAGGTGGGCAGCCAGCGAGTCAGTTCTATTCTCTACGCCAAGGCTAAGGAACTCGTCAAGAGCGGCATGATTGGCCAAATCCATTTAATCGAAGCCTACATCAATCGCAACTCATCGCTGGGCGCGTGGCAATACACCATCCCGCCCGACGCCTCGCCTCAAACGATCGATTGGGACCAATTCCTCGGCAGCGCGCCCAAATGCCCCTTTGAGCCCGTGCGCCTGTTCCGCTGGCGAAACTATCGCGCTTATGGAACCGGCATCCCCGGCGATCTTTTCGTCCATCTTTTCACCGGTATTCATTTCGTGATGGACAGCGTTGGCCCGCAGCGCATCGCGGCCACGGGCGGCACGTACTATTGGAAAGATGGCCGCGACGTCCCCGACCTCATGACCGGCCTATACGATTACCCGGAGACTTCGTCCCACCCAGGCTTTCAGATCAACTTCAGCGTAAACTTTGAAGCGGGAAGCGGCGAAGGCCCCGACTCGGAAGGCTTCCGGTTCATCGGCACTGAGGGTGTGCTCAATCTCTCGGTCGGCAACTCGTTGTCCATTTCTAAACATCCGCGCGAACTCGATCCCGGAACCACCGCCGGAACTTTCTCGAAGAAGATCGAGGAGCAAATCCTTGCCGAGCACCGGGCCAAGTATCCGCCGCGCCCCGAAACCGCTGATTCCTTACAGATGGAAACGCTTGAAACCTTCCCGCTGCCTGAGGGCTACTCCGAGCAGGTAGCGCACCACCAGACTTTTCAGAATGCCATTCGAACCCGGACGCCGGTGATCGAAGATGCAGTTTTTGGCCTTCGCGCCGCCGGCCCGGCCCTGATGTCCAACGTCTCGTACTTCGAGCGCCGCATGGTCTCCTGGGACCCCGTCAATATGCGCATGCTTTAGCATGCTGACGTGATCACATGTGTCCGTCCGCGGACCCAAATAGAGATGGAATGGTGGAGGTGGGTCTCCGGCGGGATAACGATACGGGGCAGAAAGCCAGCAGAGGAACGCTGATAATCGGGATGGACCGTGGAGATAAGACCAGCCGTTACTGCGTTCTGAACGGAGAGGGCGAAGTGGTGCGGGAAGCAGTGTGGCGCCGCCCTGCGGCGGGGAGGAAATCCGTGCGAGAATCCCTTGAAGTCCACCTCGTAAAACGCATTGAGGATGGTCACCACAGCTGCTGGACGACCTTGTCCTCCAAGCTTGCGATGCCTAACGGCCTTTGCCGGCCGTCAGCCTTCGGAATGTAAACTTTCCGCGGCGGCTGTGCCCGATACGCTCGCCGGTGCACCCGGCTGTGCAGATCCATGAGTCGATCCTTCAGCCCGGTCCCATACTCCTGCCACCGGGCGGGGCTTGTCACTTGGATGCGTGAAAGCTTTCCCGTAGCAGATCGACCCTCAGATGGTGAAGCAAGCCGTGAACCGTTGTCGCTTCCTTTCCAAGCTGCTTGCCGCACACCCCGCAAACCCAGGGACACGCCGACCTCGCTCTGTGTCGAGAGCGTGTGTAATTGCGAAGTGTTTGAGTCCGAAGATATTAGAGCTGGCGTGGTGAGCGGCGCGGGAAGGGGAATTGGCCTTCCCCGGCATCGGCCGGTGGACAATCGATATGCCAGGGCTGGATGAGGCGCGGCGGATCGCAGAGCTGGAACGCAAAATCGGCCAGCTCACGATGGAGAACGATTTTTAAAAAAAGCCTTACAGCATTTCAGGGATCATCACCGCCAGCCGTCGTCAGTGGCGAAGCTGCCTGTTTGAAGAAATCCGCCCGATCGCCGCGTGCAGTATGCGTCACACGATCACACGACGCTTCTGAAAGATCACGAAATCACCATCAGCATGAGCCGAAAAGGGAACCCTTACGAAAACGCCGCTTGTGAATCATTCATGAAGAAGCTCAAATGCGACGAGGTCTACAGAAATGAATACGAAAACTTCGACGACGCGCTGGCCAGCATCGACCAGTTTATCCAGGTTGTGTACAACCAGCACCGATTACATTCCGCTCTTGGATACCGGCCACCGGCGGAGTTTGAGAACGGCCTAACATGAGGAATCAGACTCATTCCATCAGGGGCGCTACCCTGTAAGCCCGGGATTTACCGCCGTTGGGCCAGAATCGCTTTCTTTCGGGGTGGCTTGCACCGCCCCATCCATTCCGGCTCCTGAGTCGACGCTCGGGTTGCGGTAGGGATGGCAGTCGCCCAGCACCCGCCGCACAGATCCGTACGTGCAGAATTACCGCGTACACGGCTCTTCCCTTGGTGCGGGCGTCGAAACGAACGTCAGGATTAAGGATGAAGAGTACGTGGGCAAGGAATCCACCGGTCGAAGATCGGGCGAAGTTGTGCCCAATCGGGCTTCCGCCGGTGACTGCGACGGCGTAAGACGTGCCGCCAGTATCGACAGAGCCGGTTCTCGAAATCGGCCCGGCGTGTTCAAGTTCCCCGGTACAGCATGATATCGGTAATATCCCTCGACCACCCCTTTCAGCCAGGCCCCGACGAGCGCCACTGGCTCATGCATCATCCGGCGTAACTGGAGCTTGATAGCTATCAGTTTCGGCCTCATCCGCTTCGCCGCCGTGTGCCGCCAGACCACAAAACGGCCGGTCGAGTTCGTCCCACAAAAGTGCGTGAACGCGAGGAACGTGAATATTGCCGGTTTTCCCTCGCCTCGCTTCCGCCGATCGGACGCCGCAAAGCGCCCGAATTCAATCAACCGCGTCTTCGCCGGTTGAATCTCCAGCCCGAACTTGACCAGCCGTTCCGTGAAGGCAAAGTCTTGCTTGAGGTGCTCCACAGCGGCCTTCGTGACTGTGAGCTCCATCCACTTTTTTCGGATTACCGATTGAAGTGCATCTTTGTCCAGGCTCAGATCCGCACCAGCCTCTTCAAACGGGCATTCTCGTCGCGCAGTTGCTTCACCTCTTGCGCCTCGCTCACCTCCACGCCCCCGTACTTGGCTTTCCAGGCGTAGATCGTGTAGTGCTGACGCCCACGTGGCGCGCCACATCCGCTGCCTTGTGGCCGGTCCAACTGCTGCACCGCCGCCATAATCGATGCTTCGCTGTGCTTACTCTTCGGCATCTTCCTTCCCCTTTTCTCTGTACGAAATCATATTCAACTTCGTGCGGATTCGGGGGGGCAGGTCGGAAACCCGCCGCCAAGCGCACGAACAGCAGTGTCAAGCCGCTGAAAACCGCGCTGAGGAGCTTCATGAGGCTCGCGTTTGGCTCATGGCAGCCCAAGCGCGCCGCCATGAGACCGAAACCACCATCGCTCAGGCGCTCAAAATGCCGCGATCGAGCCAGGATAAAGCCACCTGAGCTGTCAGAAAACTTGAGATCGTCATAGCCGGCGCGATACCTGCGCTAGTTCCTACCTGAATAAGGAAATTCCTTTCCCTTGAACCGATGTCTTCACTGAGATTTGATGCGCCGGAACATACACGTACTTTGAGATACCGGGAACCCACATGGACATCACGAGCTGCGCAATATTACTCCTGAGCACGTGGATCACCTGCGCGGTATTACAGGCCCAAGTGCCTGCGCAGACCGCGGCCGCGCCAAGCTCTCAGCTCACCAACGCCAATCTGGCATACGAGCCGGTTGGTCCTGGAGATCTCCTCTATGTGTCGGTTACCGGGTCTCCGGAGTTATCGACCAGCTATCGCATCGCGGAAGACGGAACCATTTCGCTTCCCTTATTGCGTACCCGCATCCACATATCGGGACTTCTATCCCCAGCGATTTCCGAGGCAGTCTCACGAGAACTGGTACGTGAGCACGTGCTGGTACAGCCGATTGTCTCCGTAGCGGTCGTCGATTACCGGAGCCGAACCGTGAGCATTGTAGGGGCGGTCAAATTGCCTACCACCATTCAGGCGCTCGGAAACATGACACTCCTCGATGCGCTCGCACATGCGCAAGGCGTCTCGCCCGAAGCCGGTCCTGAAGTCATCGTCTCGAGAGCGAACTCGACTCCGGACGCCAACAGCGTCGCACATATTTCGCTCAAAGCACTGCTCTCCGGATCCGATCCGTCCTTGAACTTGCCATTGCACGGTGGCGAAGAGATTCGCGTGCCTGAGGCACCGAAACTGTATGTTGTCGGAAACGTGAAAACGCCAGGAACGTACCCGCTGACCGACCTGGAAGGATCCTCGGTGCTCAAGGTTCTTGCACAAAGCCAGGGTGTGTTGCCATTCACGTCCAAAGAAGCCTACGTGTACCGCTCGGTGCCCGGTTCGAAGAATCGCGAGGAGATCGCGGTCGCATTGAACAAGATTCTGCATCGCAAGAAACCCGATTTTCCGCTCCAGGCAAACGATATTCTATACATCCCGGACAACACCAAAATGCGTATCAGCGCCAGCGTTCTTGAACACATGGCCGGATTTGGAAGTTCCACCGCCTCCGGGCTCATAGTTTGGCATTGATTTGGTGTGGCATTGATTTGCTTCGTGTCGAACGAAATTCCTCGAGCACTTATGGCATCTGTTGACGCATCGGCTTCTTCGCAGGTCAAACCGGCGATTCGCCTGCCGACGATCAACCCCACAGCTCTGAGCCCCGTCGACGGCGCGACCTCTCTCACGCACTTAGCGAAAATCCTGCAACGGCAGAAATGGTTGATCGCCGGGTCCACGATTCTGACGATGGGGGCTGTAGTCGCGCTGACGCTGACTGTGCCGAAGCTGTACGAAGGCACAGCAACTGTCAAGGTGGACCGTCATTCCGCCGGTGGCCAGGACGGGTCGGAAAACTCGCCCATCGACGATATGGATCAAATCATAACGACACAGATGGAACTTGCTTCGTCAGATCCAGTCCTGAGACCCATCGCCGTCAAATATCATCTGCTCGAAGAGGAGCATCAGCTCAAAAAGTTTTTAGTGTGGGATATCACTCCGCAGGAAGCCGGTCGCAAGCGTGCCGCTCCTGTCGAGCTGAAGCGTCTGAAGATCAAGCGTCCGCCGAACACATTTCTGATCGAGATCTGCTATCGAGCGCACGATCCACGGCTCGCCGCCAACGTTGCCAACGACATCGCACGCTCCCTCATCGCGCACGCCAACGACTCCGGTAACAGGTCCTACACAGAGGCTTCGGTTCTCATCGCCAGCGACATGAAAGACCTGCGCGCCAAGATGAACGCCTCGGCCCGCCGTTTGGCCGAGTTCGAGAAAGAGCTCAACATGGTGGATCCCGAGCAGCGCACAACAGTGATCACAGCTCGTCTGACGCAACTTAACACGGAATATACGACGGCGCAGGCGGAGCGGCTGCACACCGAAGCCATTCTCGCCGGCGTGGGCAAATCGCACACGCTTGCGGCGGCCGAAGCTGCTGAAGCCCAGGGGCGAAGCACTCTGCTCGATGACACTCTCGAACGGCTGGACGCGGCGCGGCAACAGTTTGCCGCAGCGAAATCCTACTACGGTGAAAATCATCCGGAGTATCGCAAGGCGAAAGAACAGGTTGACGAACTTGAGCGGCAGGTTCAGCGGCTGCAGGTAGGGCTTGGAGACAAGACACAAGCGGAATAGCCCAGGCGCTGGGCCGTGAGGAGCGGGTGCGCGAGGTTCTGGAACAGACCAAGGCCGAAGCCGATAGCGTTGAAGGAGCGCGCCATCCAGTACGATCAGCTCAAGAGCGAAGCCGACGCCGATAAGAAGCTCTATGAAGATTTGGAAACGCGCACGAGAGAGGCCCAGATCGGCAATCAGTTGCGCGACGCCACGATCCAAGTTGTCAACGCGGCTCTGCCTCCAGACCAGCAGGTCTTCCCAAGATTGATCGTCAACGTACCGGTTGGCATTGTTCTGTCCGTATTCATCGCGCTGTTTGCTGCCCTGCTTCGCGACGCAATGGACACCACGTTCTCCGACGCCGAAGAAGCAGCTAGCCGTTTGCGCCTGGACGTGCTCGCCGCTATTCCCGGCGCCCGCCGCACACAGTTGGTGGGCCGAAATGAATGGTTTGACAGAGTGCCTTCCGATCCGGCGCGACGGCGTTCGGCGGAACTGGCGGCACGCTATGGACAGGCGATTCGCGCGCTGCGGAACGCGCTTTCCACCGCAACGCTCGATCGGCCTGTCAGAAGTGTGCTGATGACCAGTCCAAACCCGAGCGAAGGAAAGTCGACCACAGCCATTAATCTGGCTGTCGCCTCGGCCCAGATCGGCAAGAAAGTGCTATTGCTGGACGCGGATCTCAGGCGTCCTTCGCTTCACAGGCACTTCGACGTCAACGCGGCCATGGGGCTGTCCGATGTGCTAAGCCGCAACGTTCCCACTGCTGACGCGATCGTCAAAATCGACGATCTCAATTTGTATGTTCTGCCCGCTGGCCATCCTTCCCGTAACGCCGCCGACCTCATCAGTATGGGATTCGCCGCCACGCTCGAAATCGCCTCCCGCGAGTTTGATCTGGTGATCGTCGATGGTCCGCCCATGCTGGGGATAGCCGAGTCACAGGAGATGGCGGGATTGGTCGATGGCGTTCTTCTTTTGACGAAGGCAGGTTCGACAACCGGCAGAGCCGTCGCTGAAACGCTGGCTAGCCTGCTGCGTGTGCGCGCCAACATCTTGGGCGTTGTCATGAACCAGGTGAAGCCTTCGTCCTGCTACGGGCCGTATTACTACTACTCTTCGAACGCCGGGGATGCGCGCGCGGACAGTGCTCATGCCTAGCGGCACTAGTTTTCAAGCACGCACCGGAGCCGCGCTTCTGATATCCCTGACGCTGCTCACCGGTGGCATCTTCAAGCTCTCCGCCTTCGCGCGTGAAGCGTTCATCGCGGCGGAGTTTGGGCTTTCCTCCGCGACAGACGCTTACTTCGGGCTGCAGCAGCTACCTCTTACGGTCGCTACCTTTATGTTTGGGTCTTTCGCGCTTGCCTTCACGCCGATGTACGCCGAGAGCCGGCGGCGAGGCGAGGTATTTTGGCTGCCTGGGCTGACGTTCTACGGCGTGATGCTGGGCTCGCTTTTAACCTTTATGACGCGTGCTTGCTGCTCCTCCGCTGCTGAGAATCTTTGTTTCCTCCCCGGCTAGCCAAACCTTTCCTACGTTAGCGATTCTCAGCTTCTGTTTCGTCCCTATTGTCTGTATAGGAATATGGGCGGGAATGTGCACCGCTGGCGGTCACAATCTCCGGGCCATGAGTATGACAGGACTTCCCTACCTGCTCATGACACTGGTCCTGCTCGCTTTCTACGCGACGCACCTGCTGAACGAGCTGAGCTTACCCATCTCGATGACGGCCGGCTTTGGGTTGGTCGGCGCCTATTCCGTTTTCTGTATCTGGAGCGCAGACGGGAAGCGCGCCTCGGCGGGCTCGATCCTCTCCGTCTGGCGCGCCGCGGAATTCCGGCGCTTCCTTTGCCAGTTAGCCGCCTCGTCCAGCGAAAACGTCGGGTTTGCCGCCAATCAGTTGCTGATGGTCTACTTTCTGGCGCGCGCCGGAACGGGTATGGTTTCCGCAAACAACTGCGCCATGCGAATCGGGTTGCTTGGTTATGGGCTGTTGGCGCAACCGTTGGCCCAATTGGTGCAAGCTCGCCTTTGCGCGGTCGAGCAAAAGGACCGGGCGGATCTCTTCCGGCGTTGGCTGCTTATTGTTGCCACAGGGGTGGTGACGCTCGCGCTGGCATTGTACGTATCGAGTGACAGTATCGTTCGGATCGTCTACATGCACGGCAAGTTCCGGGGTACGGAACTCGCCAAAGTGGCAAACATTCTGCCCGCATGGATCGCGTATTTCGTCGTGATGTCTCTTAACGTGATAGCGGCCCGATACCTATTCACCAGCTTGATCGGCGGTGCGTATGTACGCCATATGCTCTCAGCCTACGCGGCGGCGAATCTGCTTCGCTTTGCGGTGGCGGGTAGCGTCTCCGCGCCATGGATCATCTGGTGCTCCGTTGCAGCCGAGGGCTGCGCGTTCCTCGCCAATCTTCGCAGCTGCTTCGCGAAGGGCCATATACTTCATGAACCAACGAATCTTCTTGCACACGCCGGAGCCGGCCTCATCACCGGCCCTATACGTTGATGAATTCTTACGCGCTCTCACCGGCTGCGGTATTCCGGTTCATCTCGTCTGTCCGGCAGACCATCAGGCGCTGACTAGCTTCGAGCAAAATCCCCTCATTACACTGCACCTGAGCAGAGCGAGAAAGATACGGAGTTCGGATGGCGTCCTCAGAAAGCTGTGGTCGAATTTCCTGTTCCTTGTGTCGTCCTGCGCCGCTCTCTTTTTCTCCGTCCGACGTGGCGACATCGTCCACTTTCAATACGTCCTCCACTTCCCTTTCGGCGCTTTGTTCTTCGTCTGTGCGCTCGCGCGCCGCTGCACGATTGTCTTCACCGTTCACGATCCCCTTCCGCATAAGTGGCTGCTGCCTCTTTCCTTGCGCGCCCTGGAAAAATGCGCCCTTGCTTGGAGCTATCACGTCAGTCAGGTGTTGCTGGTGCATAGCGAGTCGGGGAAAGGCACCTTGACGCAGTATTTTCCTGAAATTTCCGACAAGATTCACGTGATCGCTCACGGGCCGTACGAGTTGGCCGCACCACTCGGTCCGATGCCCGGTTCGCCGTACCTCGATGTGCTCCTGTTCGGGGCGCTGCGCGAAAACAAGGGCGTGCACCTGGCCATCGAAGCCGTTCAACAGCTTTATCGAGAAGGCGTTCCGGTTCGTCTCACGATCGCCGGAAGCGTCGTCAACCGAAAGGAACAGAGCTACTGGGATAGATGCCGCAAAGTCTTAACCGAATGTCCCGAGCCGATTCTTCTCATCGAGCAATTCATACCCGACGAACGCCTGGCGGACCTGTTCGGAAAATGCCATTGCTTCTTGCTTCCATACACCAGCTTTTCATCCGATAGCGGCGTCGCGTTTATGGCGCTTGCGAACGGGCGGCCTATCGTATCCACGAAGGCGGGCGGGCTTGGAGCATTGCTCGAAGCTTCAGGCGGGGGGCTGGCGATTGAGCAACCAACCGTCGCAGCGGTCGCGATCGCTCTGCGAGAGGCCGTGAGTATCGGCCCTGAACGCCTGGCGCTGCTCGGCGCGGCGGGTCGAACCTGGGTACTGGAAGAATGCGGTTGGACGAAAGTCGCCCGTCAGAGTCGGCAGATTTATGAGCAGCTGCCGGGCGTAGCGCGATACGGGGCGTCGTCTTATGTGGACCAGCATCCATAAGCAAGCTTGCATGCAGGACGCCAAGATGAATTCGGGTGTCGCTCTGTTCTCGGGCCTCCTGGCGTTTTTAGCTCCGGTGATAGCAGGCGCTTATTGGCCCATCTACTCTGTGTCCCCGGAGGGAGCAAGCTTGCTGCTACGCCCTTTGATCGTTGGCATTTCCCTTCTATTGGCGCTCTTATGGTTCAACGCGCCCTTGAGTTCCGCGGAAGTGCAGGCCGCCTGTATATTGTGCGCGGTATCGGCAGGGCTGCTGATTCCCTCCGTTGCTGCGACGGATCCGGGACGCTCTCTCGCCGTCTGGGTAAAGCTTGTGACTCTCTGTACAATCGCATTGCTGCTGTCTCGCGGCTTGCGGCATGAAGGGACAGCCAAGTTTCTCGGTGCGGGCCTGATTGTCGCGGCCGTTCTGGTCGCAATATTCACGCTGCTCACTTATATCCGCTTCATAGGATTCGTGGCGCCCACCTACAAGCTGACACGAGAGTTCAAGGGAATAGCGGAAAAGACCGGTATACCTCTGAATGCCGTCCCGTTTACTTGTGTGTTCTCTTTTCTAGTTGGGATGAGCCAGTTGCGTGCGAATTGGGTGCTCTGGCTGCTGGGCTTTGGTCTATTCGTTATCTCATCTGTCTTTACGGGCTCGCGAACGCCGCTGGTGCTTCTCCTACTCAGCGCTCTTGCGCTGGCTTTGCTAAACGGATTTCAAAGCCGGCGATTGTCCATCCGACTCGTTGCATACAGCACCGCTGCGATGATCCCGGTTGCGACCTTCATCATGGTCTTTCAGCAGCCCTTCAGACGCCTGTCGTCCATCACGGAAGGAAGGTGGGATTTGTGGTACGTGGCCATCCGAAAATTTGCGGAATGGCCGATCCTCGGTTCGGGTTACGATTCATGGCGCGACGATCTTGCATCGATCCTTCCCGGCGCCTACCCGCTGACGCGCTATATGGCGAAGAACATCGTCGGCGGCTATCACAACGAATATCTGGCGTTACTGGCCGAACAAGGACTCGTTGGCTTTCTCGCCGGCATGGTTCTGGTCTGCTTTCTCTTTTCTTTGTGTTGGAGGGCTGCCTTGCGTCGCTGGAACATGCGGCATAACGGCCAATGGGTTCTGTTCGCCTGTATCTTCCTTCTGCTCCGAGCGGCTTTGGAAATTCCAGGCCTATTCGGAGATGGCAGCGAACCGGCTGATTTTCTGGCCTATATCTTCGTGGCAATCGTGATCAGCCGCTTTTCGCGCGAAGAGGATTTTCTAAAAGCAAACACTTCTTTCTCATACGCTTCGGCGCGTAGCGATGAAGATACAAAACCGCCTGGCAACGCTCGACGGCCTGAGGGGAGTGATGTGCCTGTGGGTCTTGATCGGTCATACGTGTAGACAAACTGGATTGAGCATCCCGGTACTCCGGTCCCCGCATTACGCCGTGGATGGATTCATGGTTCTTTCCGGGTTTCTCATGACCTATCATGCTCTCCTACGTTCCGCTAAGGAGCCTTGGACAAGGTCTGGAACGTGGATTTCCTTCTACATCCGACGCTACTTCCGCATCACCCCGCTGTACTATCTGCTGCTCATCCCGGCATATCTCGTCAGCGATTCGTTTCTGCGCTGGCGCACAACAACGGACAAACTGCTCGGCGCTCCGCGCCCTCTCGAAACGATTCAGCACATCAGTCCCGAGCATCTGATCGTGCATCTCACGTATGTCTTCGGCGTGCTGCCGAGATATCACGCCTCGACTGTTCTTCCAGACTGGAGTCTCAGTCTCGAAATGCAATTTTATTTGTTCTTCCCGGTGTTCATGATTGTCGTCCTACGGTTCGGGTGGCTGCTCTTCTCCCTCGCGGCCTCCGCTACTTGGCTCGTCTTGAGTCTCTATTTACCTCATTTTGAGCTGCGATTCACGCAGCCCTCGCCGCTGCCCCTGAGCTTGCTTTGGTTCGTCATCGGCATGCTGTGGGCCAGCGCGTATTTGGAAGGAGACAAAAAGAACGGCCGACGCAAGGCTCTTTGTGCCGCCGGACTGTCATTGCTTTCGCGCGATCCGCACGACATCATTCTGATTGGCGTTTTCGCCTGGGTGCTCTTCTCAAATGGCAGGGTCTCGCTCGGCCGGTCGGCAGATTTAGCCCGCCGGGCATTGTCTGGGAAGCTCAGCGCATTTCTTGCCCGTGCCAGCTACAGCGTCTACTTAACGCACCTTCTGATCCTTACGCCCGTGGCTTATTTCCTATGCACCCGGTTCAAGCTGGCGGCCGGGCCGCGATTTCTGTTCGCATTGACCGTAACCGTCCTCGCTTCTTACGGTTTAGCGAGGCCGCTGGAAGTGCTCGAAAGCTGGGGCATTGCCCAAGGGAAACGGCTGAGCGGAACAGTTCTAAGCTGGCGTCCATCAGTGAGAAGCTGGCTTTTGCCAGACTCGCACCCAGTCGACGTTTAGAGCCATTTGAGAACGCTTCACGCCGGAAGTGTCGCCCATTTTCCAATCGACACCTTCCTGCATGCTGAAGACCATGAAGAAGTGCTGTTTGTCGAGAACGGCCGGTGTTACTTCCGCATGGAGGAAGCGGTTATCTAAATACCAACTGATCCTTCCAGGAGTCCACAGCATTCCATAGACATGGAACTGCGACAAATCGACGTCCGCCGGAAGCGCGAAATGGTTGTCCTGATTTGATATGCTTGCGCGATTAATCCAGTCGTGAACCGTGCCGTAAAAGGTATGAGGCTGCCCGCCCTGCCCTTCGAAGATATCGATTTCGCCGGATTCCTTGACTCCGTTATAAGTCGATGAGCCCTTCGCGTCCTCGATCGGAATGAGCCAAAATGCCGGCCACGCGCCGGCAACAACATCCCACTTCATGCGCGCTTCGAAGTAACCATAGCGCCAGGCGTGCGGCGTGGAACTCGCGTTGGAGAAATTGCTGATGCTCGTGTCGGACGCACCCTGACCGGATCGCCACGTCAGCGAAAGGATCGAATTGCGAGCTGAGATGTTGCGAGTCAACTCGCGATGCGGGTCGAACCATACACCTTCGTACCAGGTATGCGCACCGGAGCCGTTCCGGCTCAGGTCGAGTGAGTCGAAATTGTCAATGAATACCAGCCTGTAGGCGGCCGCCTGCGGGGGAGGTGTGGGCGCAGAGGTGACGGATGCCAGACCTATACTGGCCACGGTGATCAGATGCGCAGCGCCGTGTTGCACCCGGACAAACTAATGAGCGACAGCCGTCGCGGCGCCCATATACGAAAGCGAGGAACTAACCAGGTCGACGACCGGTAGACCTGAGGCGGCCACTTTGGCGGCGATTTCTGCGTTGAGCTTCTGACCGATGACCAAATGGCTGCCCAACGGAGGGTCTCGCCGATACTGCTGTCCATCAAACGCCCAATGTGCGGAATCTGCTGAAGAATGAAGTTCCGATTGCTTCCGTAAATGGCGTTCAACTGAATGTGGGGATCGAAAACGCGAACTTCGCGGCCCTTACCGATCAGATATTCGAGCAGGCTAACTAAAGGACTCTCACGCAGGTCGTCCGTGTTCTCCTTGAATGAAAAGCCAATCAGCCCAATGCGCTTGCGGCAAGTCCAGAACAGCCTCTATGGATCGCTGTAAGTGCTGCTGGTTACTCGGGATGGCGGCTTCTAATAGCGGTAATCTGAGATCGGCCCGGTTGGCCCGAAACGTCAGGGCGCGCAAATCTTTCGGAAGACAAGATCCGCCAAACGCAAACCCGGGCTTCAGATAAGCAGCCGAAACATTTAGCTTCGTGTCCTGGCACAGCGTTGCCATGACTTCGGTTGGATCCACATCCATCCGTGCACTCAACGAACCGATTTCGTTCGCAAACGCAATCTTCACAGCGTGGAATGCATTGCAGGCGTACTTGATCATCTCGGCCGTTCGCAAACTCACTTTACAGGCCGGTACCTTAAGCGGCGCATACAGTGAGGCAGCTCGTTCCACGGCGTCTGGATCTTGACCACCGACGACGATCAACGAGGGCTCGACGAAATCGCGTATGGCGGTGCCTTCCCTCAGGAATTCGGGGTTGCACACCACTCTCACCTGCGGATATTGCCGGAAAACCGGCATGACGAAATCTTCGCACGTACCGGGAAACACGGTGCTTCGGATCGCCAGAACCAATGGTTTAGAGCGCGCCAAGAGTCGAGGCGATCTCGTCGATCACCCGTCCCAGCTGATCGAGCCCCAGATTGCCGTTCTTCTGCGAAGGTGTGCCAACACACACCAGTGCGATGTCGGCGTCTTGAATGGCGTGAATGTCTTGAGTCGCCGTGAGCCGTTTCGCCGCGACATTCTTCTTCACCAAAGCTTCGAGCCCGGCTCGAAAAATGGCGCGATTCCGTTCATCACATTCGAAATCTTGTTCGCGTCCCGGTCGATTCCGGTGACTTTGTGCCCCATATCCGCCAAACAGGCAGCAGACACACAACCCACATAACCCAAACCCAAAACCGCGACTTGTAGCCCCGTGTTTTTTTCTTCCATGCCCTTCATAGTCAGTATGTCATCCGTTCTATTCCCGGAACCTGTTATCCCCATCGGCTGTTCTTGTCAATACTTTGCTGTAGTGGAAGCCTCGCAAGCAGTATCTCGCTTCTCCTAACTAGCCTCAGAGCAATCCGGTTCCACCACCCTGCCCGTATGCCGAGAGCCGCCCACAGCCCCAAGCACTACGGCAGATTTTCTTCCATACATTTCGGAAATGCCTTAAAGAGGTTTGGCGGCCCCACGTCCACTTATCTCTCGGAAGGGTTGAGAATCGATTCAGATCTTGCACCCCTGAAGCTCTGTTGCCGTGCTTCTAAGGAGAAATTGCATGATCCAAATTCAAGATCAAGGCAGCCGTAGTCCTGGCCGCGTTCTATTCGTCATCACAACATTGGCCCTCGGTGGCGCCGAGACCCAAGTCGCCAGCCTGGCGACCGAGTTGCGGGCACGAGGCTGGAGGGTCGCGATTGCTTGCCTCATCGAGCCGACCGCGCACTGGGGTCGATTAGAAGAGAAGGGCATCAAGGTGCATTCTCTCGGCATGCGGAAAGGCGTACCGGATCCTCGCGCCCTGCTCCGCTTTCGGGCCCTGGTTCACCGCTTTAAGCCGGACCTCGTGCACAGCCACATGTTCCATGCGAACCTGTTTGCCCGCATGGCCCGGCTTTTCTGCTGCTTCCCCGCCCTCATCTGCACGGCACACAACCTGCGCGAGACATCGAAAGGGCGGCCCGACCTGGCACAAGGAACTGCTGTACCGGGCGACCGATTTCCTTGCTGACCTCACGACCATCATCTGCCGCGCCGGTTTCGACCGCTATTTCGCGTCGGCGCCGTTCCCGCGAAGAAGTTCGCGTGATCCCAAATGGAGTCGACACGGATCGCTACTCTCCTTCCCCGGAATCCAGATCCGCAGCGCGCAAGTCGCTCGACATTGCGGTCTCGTTTGTTTGGCTCAGTGTGGCCGTCTGGTGAAGCAGAAGGACTTTCCCACTCTGTTCCGCGCATTTCGCGAGTTGGAGTCGAACGATTCGCTTCTCCTCATTGCCGGCGGCGGTCCACTTGAATCCGAATTACGTCAAAGAGTGTAGCCGGCTGGGGATTGCCAGACCGTGTACGCTTTTGCGGCGCCGGCGAAAACATCGTGCATCTCTATCATGCCGCGGACGCTTTCGTCTTGTCCTCTGATTACGAAGGTCTTCCTTCTGCCCTGCTCGAAGCTTCCTCCATGGGCCTTCCCGCAGTCGTGACTGACGTGGGCGGAAATGCCGAGATCGTGCTGGACGGGGTCACCGGGCACCTGGTTCCCCCGCACGAATCCCGCCCGGCTGGCGGACGCGATGAGAAGCCTCGAGGAAGCCCAGCCGGAAGAACGCCACCGATTCAGCGCTGCCGCCGGCAACACTGCTGGGCGAATTACCGAATTGAAGCCATCACGCGCCGATGGACGGATCTTTATCGAGGCTTACTCGCAACGACTGCCCTCGCCACTGCCGCCGCACGTGAATCGCGATATCACCGTCCTGGCTGCGCGTATGAAAATCCTTTACGTCATTACGCGGGCCGAGCGGGGTGGTGCACAAGTGCACCTGCTGGACCTCATCGCCAACCTGCCTTTCGGTTTTACGCCGTGATCGCGGCCGGCGAAAACAGGCTTCTTATGCGATGAGGCGGCGAATCTCGGCGTGCCAGTGCACATCATCCCGGAGCTTACACACCCCATGCGTCCCGTGAAGGATTTCCGGGCGCTGCTCGCTATTGCGCGCTTGATTCGCCGCGAAATGCCAGACCTCGTGCACGCACATACTTCGAAAGCCGGATTGCTGGCACGGTTTGCCGCACGGTTCACCCATACTCCTGTTGTCTTCACTGCACATACATGGAGCTTTGCAGACGGCATTCCACGCCTGCAGCGGTGGCTGTCCATTCCTCTCGAGCGCTTGGCTGCGGCCGCTGCGGCGAAAATCATACTGTCTCGCAAGCCAACACAGACATGGCGATGACGAAGATCCATCGGGAATCAGCGGACACTGATTCGTATTTGGAACGGTGTTCCCGACGTTCCGGCCGAGCGATTCCGGGTACCCAGGCCGATCCGCACGCTTATCACCGCCGCCCGCTTCGCGCCCCAGAAGGATCACATTCTTCTTCTCAAGGCGCTGAGAGGCGTTAAGGGCAACTGGCGATTGCTGCTGGTCGGGGACGGGCCCACACGGTTCACGGTGGAGAAAGCCGCCGTTAGCTCTGGGTCTCGCAGACCGAATCGAATTTTTGGGCACCCGCGGTGACATCCACGAACTGCTGGCTCAGGCCGACGTCTTCGTCCTCGCCCTCCAAATGGGAAGGCTTTCCGCTCAGCATCCTGGAGGCGATGCGTGCGGGATTGCCCGTGATTGCTACCGATACCGGTGGAGTCTCCGAAGCAGTTACCGACGGAGTTACCGGTTACCTCACTCCCCCCGGCGATGCGGCAACGCTTCGAGATCGCATTCAACAACTCATCGCTCTCGCGATCTCCTCTCACGCATGGGGCGCCGCCGGACGCCGCCGCTATGAACAGGATTTTCGAATCGAAACCATGGTTCAGAAGACGGTCGCTGTGTACAGAGAGGTGGCCGCCATTAAGCACGGCGCGCTTGTCGCCGGCCCGGTGGAGGCTTAACATGAGCGCTGTCACGGCCGGATCCGTGATAGCTCAAGGCGGGACCAAAGCCAGCGAGAAAACGTGGCTCACGGGCCTATCCCTCGCGCTAGCCGACGTGATTGCGGTACTATCGGCCGCTGTTCTCAGTCTGCTTTTGTTTCAGCTCGGGCATTCGCCGTGGGGCATTGTTCTCAAGCAGTTCATCCCCGGGCTTGCCACGCTTGTGGCGTTTGCTGTCCTGGGGCTATATCCCGTCATCGGGCTGAATCCCGCATTGGAATTTCAGCGAGTGATCCTCGGGTCCGCGCCGGTTATGCGCTCGGCCGTAGTGCTGCCCTGCGGCAGACGCCCCTTTCGCGGCGCTTGCCAGGCATTCGGCCGGATGCGCGCTCACAGTGGTTCTTCGTTTTCACCTGTCGCGCCATTTGTCGCGGACTGTGTTGCAATTTGTCCTGGTGGGGTACTCCAGCCGTTCTCTTCGGTTCGGGCCCCGATGCGCGCGCCGTTTTTCGTGTCCTTCAGCGGCAATGCACCGGTCTCGAAAATCGTCGCTGCATTCGATGACAAGCCTATTGACTGGCCGGAACTCGACCGCGAGCAAATCCATATAAGCACACCTGAATACGCGGCGGAATTTGCGCCGGAGATGCGCGCGTCTCGCACGCCATCATCGCGATGCCGGGACTTACCGGAGCGGAGATTGGGAAGATCGTCAAAAAGCACGCTTCCAGCTTCAAGCACGTGCTTGTGATGCCTGGCCTTAACGGCGAATTCGTCTGTTCGGGTTGAGCTGCGCGCCTCGGCGGCATGTTGGGACTGCACGTTACGCAGGGGCTGCTTCGCCGCAAAGCTCCAGCTCATAAAGCGCGCTTGCGATCTGGTTTTGGCTCAGCGGCAGCCGTCGTCTTGTTTCCTCTTTGCGCGCTAATCTGCCTCGCGGTTTGGGTTAGTTCTCGCGGGCCGGTCTTTTATGGACACCTGCGCATCGGTCAAGGAAATTCCATATTCAAGGCCTGGAAATTCCGCACGATGCATCCGAACGCCGACGAGATACTTACTGCTTGCCTCGAAACAAATCCCGATCTCCGGCGCGAATGGGAGCAATCGCCACAAGCTGAAAAACGATCCGCGCGTCACCTTCGTCGGAACGATTCTCAGGAAAACGAGTCTCGACGAGATTCCGCAGCTTTGGAACGTGCTGGCGGGTGAAATGAGTTTCGTCGGACCGCGGCCGATTGTTGCGGCCGAAATTGCCCGTTACGGCGATAGCTTCGAGGCCTATTCCAGCGTTCGGCCCGGCATCACAGGCCTATGGCAGGTCTCCGGCCGAAACAATACGAGCATATGAGGAACGCGTTCAACTGGACGAGTACTACGTGCGTAACTGGTCCGTTTGGCTCGACCTATATATCCTGGGCAGGACGTTCAAAACCGTGCTGCTGGGCGATGGAGCTTACTGAGAGCGTCCTGCTGTGGGCGCCGGTTAACTAGCCGCCGACAGACTGAATCATGCGGACGGTATCCCATCGCGCTCGAAGCTTCGCGACGTCAATGTCGCGCGGCAGCAGCTCGCGCAGCGACTGAGACGTATTCTTCTCCGGCTGCTCGCCACCGTCGCCGCGCTTTTTGAGGCCGCACTGGCATTTGCTTGTAACAGTGCAACCGCCTCGACTGAGTTCATGCAGTGATCGAATGCGATGCAGATTCGGATCCTCGCACCAAGCTTGCCAGTTCGCGGTTGACTTCACTCTCGAGCACAACGACCGGCTTTCCTAACGCAAGCGCATCCACCACGGGCAATCCGAATCCCTCGTAGTGGCTTGGGTAAACAACAACGCGCGCCCTCACCAACAGGTCGCGCATCTGTTGACGCGAAAGGTTTCCGCTTTCGAGCGTGTGCGTATGTTCTTACGAGACCCGTATGTCGGAACTCTGCCGCCCAGGACCACCACCGGTAAATCGACTGTAAGTTGGCGAGCGCCTCGGCGACTCCTTTATGGGCAAAGGCGTTGCCCATCACCAGGACGTACTCGCCTTTGCGGAACTCGCCTTCCGTGGTGCCCACGTTTGTTCCGTGATAGATCACTTGCATGTCGGATGTCAAGCCGTAGAACGCCTGAAAATCCTCACGCGAGAAGTCGCTGATCGTAAACACCCGATCGGCCAACTCCGCAGTTTTGCCGAAACAGGATCTCCCGGTTTGCCCCGCTCAAATACTGGCAGCGAACCCCAATAATGTCCTGCAGCGTGTACGCAAGGCGAGGCGAGAGCCGCGTCATCCTGCGCAAAGTCGATCCAGGTAAACACCTGACATGGCTTGTACAAGCAGATCGAACTTCATCGGCGAATTCGGCCGATCCTCGTAAATGCGATAGCCGCGCAGTTCCTGCGAGAAAAACGGCAGCGCTCACCAATTCCTACATAGAAATCCAAATCGCGTTCCAACAGCCGATGCACCTCTCGCAACAGATTCAGCGCAAAGTCTGACGTGCCCGAAAATTTTGGCTGCTAAGTGAAACAGATCGAACAAAATCCGTGGACGGTGCGACGCATCAGATTTCCGCAAATACGTCCACCGGGTCAACATGGAAGCGCGCGTATTCACTGACGTTCCGTTCATATTCTGGATAACGATCGAGCAGAATTCGGCGATGCGACGATTCGAGAGCTGGCCCGCCGCGGTCCGAATGATGCCGATTCGTGATGAAACACATAGGCCCGATTGGCCGCTACCGCGGAATATCCGTAGCGATTGATCCGGCAGACAAAGTCGTTCTCTTCGTTGTACCCGGGACTATAGACCTCATCGAAGAGATCGAAAAATGTCCAACACTTCTTGCTTTGATGAGCATGCAAAATCCAACTGCCGTGGGCATCACCTGATAGCGCGGCAACAAAGCCCGAACGCGCTGCCACACAGCAAAGGAATCCGCTGGCGGCAGCCGCTCGCCGCCCCAGGGTATTGAAAAGATCGTGGCGTTATTGCTCCGCGGAGTGACAACGGCATGCTTCTCGTGGAGATGCAGAACCGCCTGCATTTCCTCGAGGAAACCTGCGGTCACTTCTGTATCGGAGTTCAACAGCAGCAGATCGTGACCCTGGGGAGCAGCAATTCCTTGCGCCCCCAGTTACACGTGCCCACGAATCCGCGATTTACTTGCTGAGCGAACGTAATGCAGCTCGGGAAAATTCTTCTGCGCTTCCTCGCAAGCCTCGCCGACGCTGTCGTCCGGCGTAGCGTCATCCAGAACGTAGGTCGAGCATCCGCCCTTGCGGCAGATGCTCGAGCCAGGCTGTCGCAGACAGGCGCGGAGCTTCTCAGCGGACCCGTAAGCGGGGATAAGGATCAATACGGGCGGAGCTGCATTCACTCTCCGCTCGCTGAGCTTCGTTCTGAGCTTCAGCGAAAACGCGCGTAGCGGCTCCGTCACCCGCCAGGACAGCGATTGCTGCATTTCCTTCCGAACTTCTCGTTCCGCTTCTAACTGGCGCTCCAGATCTTTCTCGCGCCGCAAGGGCAGCTCAAGCGGTTGCTCTTTTTGCTTGGCGTCGCGCCGCGCTTCGTTTCGTTCGGTCGCGATTCGGCTCACCTCAGTTGCCGCAAACATTCGCTCCGCTTGCGCGCTCTTCAACTCCAACAGTGCGATGTTCGCGAACTTCGCTCGCTTCGAATGTTTAGGCTGTCCTGAATCGGTGACTCCACGGCATAATTAAGTACGCTCCAATAAGCAGATCGCCTCATTGTCGCAACAAACCGCAGACACGATCTGAAAGGGCAGCTCGAAATCAGACCTCGCCTTCAACAGAAAGCCGAGTAAGTCATCGAAGGTCCAAACGTTGTAATGAATGCTGTAGTTCGTGCTAATCAGTTCCGCCATGCCGGGCTTCGCGCATCCGATCCCGTTAGCCGCTCGGCCAACGTAACCCATTCCTCAAACAAGCTTGCGCCGATCCGGCCTCAGACGCGTCTCGTAGGTGTGCTTCAGAATGTCGTAGCGGGTCACCGGGCGATCAAAGTCAAAGGTATAGCGCTTATCCGGCACGCCCATGTACAGAATCCCGCTCCGTTTGATGACCCGGAGAAGATTGTTGCAGAGTTTGAATAGGGTTTTCGGAATGCTCGAAGAAATGGTTCGCAATGACAAAATCCTGCGAGCCAGTCGCGATTTTCGCCAGCTTCTCGCCATCGTCCAGAAAGTCCGGGCGACTGCAATGGAAACTCGCGAGTTCAGGGTAGTGCGAACGCAAGTCGTCGAACGGGAATGCGGTCCACATATCGAACTTGGCATCCTCTTGGTACCGGCAGCGGGCGCTGCAGCGCGCCGATCTCAATTCCCGATCCCGATAAAAATTTCCGCGCCAGTCCCTCGCGTGCGACTTGCTCGTACTGCTGTGGTGGCGTTTGCAGCAGCAGTTCAGCGTCGGAGCGGAACAAGCGCTCGCTATCAGCCTGCACAACCCGCAGGCTGGCCGATTTGGGTTGTCTGCCGGAAATCGGGATCAGCGCGCGAAACCCGCTCATCCCAAGGTTTCGCCGTTTGGATCGCCCGTTTACTTCAGGCCGCCAATAGCGATGCGCTTGTACGTACTGTGCGCGCCCGCTCGGCCGATCGTGAATCTCGATCCATACCAAAGGAGGGATTCGTTCCTGGGTTTCGCCGAACGCCCAACCGGAAATCATGACCTCTCGAGGGCCGCTGGTCGCCGCCATTTCGAAATCTCCAGGCAACGGATCGAATGCCGCTTGGCCGCGCGCATCCGGTAAAGGGGTGGGTAGGCTGCTGAAACCGATCGGCAACGGGTGCGGAGGCTCGTCCGACGGCAATCGCCAAATCGAATACGCTCCGGCGAGGCCACTGTAGAGGTATCCGTATCGCGAGAGAAGATCATATTTCCTGGTCCGCTGTTCAGTTGCTGCGCCGTCCTTCGTTACGACCAAATGCGGATGGAAGCGCTCCAAATCGAGAGCCATTAACACCTCGACTGCAGTGCTCGCGTTATTGAGCAACAGCAATCCGGGATCGGCGAGCCCGTCCAATTGAAGGTTCGTCTGCAACTGGACTTGAGCCAATTCGCTTGAATTCTCCCTCAGCTCACGAAACAGCTTCGGGTCGCTCTCGATCAGGACAGCCCGCCAGCCTTTATCGATCAATTCGCGGGACAGTGAGCCGGTGATCCCGTCCCCGGCGCCTATATCGACAACGATCTGCGGCGCGGATTCGGGCAAGAGGCGTGAAAAGACCAGCGACTCGCCCGCGCGGGAATAATCAATAAGTGGCTGCATGGGACTGCACCCTTCCGCCAACGGCTGCATCGTTACGAATCACCTTGGTCCAGAACCAAAAGAGAATACATACGGCCACAAATGCGGCGGCACTTACGGACTCGCCCAACACCAGACTAAAGGGCCGATACCAGAACACAATCTCATGTTCACCGGGCGGCAGTGCAATGCCCCGAAATGTCACATCAACCCTTCCGATATACGCATCCTTTCCGTCGACGCTCGCCTTCCAGCGAGGACTCCAGCTATCTGCTAATACGAGCAGACCCGCTTGCTTAAGCTTGCAATGGAGACGAACGCGACTGTGGTGGTACTCCTCGACTGCACTTTGGGTTTCCGCAGAGAAGTTTCCTAAGCTGGCGCTTATACCGAGCTCCGCCGCCCTGGACAACAGTTTTTCGTCGGTACTGGTTGCAGCGACATTTCCCGATGAGCCAAGGTTAGGCGGCAGGCCGTCACCTCTGAAAAGCGAAGCGGCGATGAACGAGCGCGGCAGCGCATGGGTATTCTCGAACACAAGGCGAATTGAATCACTTTGCACCACGGCGTAGCCTAACGCCGTAAGCCTCTGGAGGGCCCGGTCAAGAGCTCGATCCACCATGATGTAGCGAACTCCGGCCAGCGACATAGATACGTCCGTGAATGAGAACGTGTCTTCGTTGTGCGCCAGGCTAAGAAAGGGCCCAATCCCGATATAGCGATAGAAGAAACCGCGGTACCAAGGAAAATTCGCGGTATTCAAGTTTCCTAACTGCGAGATTTGCAAGGCGCTGCCCCAGTTCGGAAAAAGACCTGAGACGCCGATATTCAAAAGTCGAGAGCCGGGATGTCTCTGGATCTCAGACTTGACCCACAGAATGGCGGGCGCTAAACGTTGATCCCGATTGGAGCGATAGGGCCGAAGTCCGTTCATATAGAACATTCCTTCCGTGACTAAAGACAACAAGAGCAATCTTCTGCTCCAGGGAGTGATTCGTGGGATGCGAGCGGCCGCGAGAGTCGCCATGGAGCCAATCAAAATTACCCAGAAGATGACGAGATAGGGTCGCGCCCAGACGCCGACAGGCACGTCACTGCGTCTGGAAACCAGAACGAAAGCCGTGAGGATGATAACGGCGACACTCCAGGAGGGAACCTTTAGAGCGTTCGTTGGAGTGATCGCATCGTAGCCGTAACCTGCCAGGAGCACCAACGCGAAGACCACCATGACCGACCAGTACTCGTTGCGCACGAAGCTGAAGAAAGGAAGGCGGTCGATCAAAGTAAATGGAAAAATTCCCCAGATCTGTCCAGCAGCAATGGCGACACAAGCTCCCAGTGAAAAGAGCACCGGGCCGCTCGCTTTGCTAGCCCGCGAGAATGCATGCGCCGCTATGAGCGGCCCGATGATGCCCAGATGAGGGACGAGCGCGTAATACTCGTTCGACACCTTCTCGCCGTGATAGAAGGCGTTATACGATTCCCAATAATGTTTGGGGGTGAAGAACGACAACAAGTTCACCAGATTCAGACCGGGGGTCGCACGAGCGCTGTACAGGCCGACCATATCGAGATCGGTCTTCATCGCGGCCAAAATCGGGAAGTACAAGAAGCTCAGCAGCAGCACGGCCGTGAACGGGAGACAGATGTGCAGCAAAAAAACCCGGCGAATGCTTGATGGCCGTTCTGAAACCCTCAAGCTTACCGTGAATGCGTAAACAACGATGAGGCAAAGAACGGTGATGGGAAAGAAGGTGGTTGCGAAGAAGAGCACATGCGCTGCAAGGGCAAAACACGCATTGTGGGGTGTAAGCGACGTTGATACTGCCAAAGTTGTAAGCAACAGAATGGGCGCAAGAAAGTACGGCTGCCCAATGGGCGTGTACAGGTTCGAGAGCGCGAATCCGTTCAAAAAGTAGAGTGCCGCGGCAACGGTTCCGGCTGCGAGCGACAGTCGTAAGTGATAAGTGCATGCTCTAAGGAGCGAGTAAGCTGCGGCTAGGTAAGAGGCGACCAGGACGAAACACAAACTTCGTGAACTGCCGCCGAGAAGGGCCGTGATGACCGTGACTGGTGAGAACTTCAGCTCTGCCGACGTCTCCGGGCCCAAAGCTCCTGTTCCCGTGTAAGGATCCCAGAATGGGGATTCGCCGTGCCGAATGCAATAGGCCATAAAACCCTGAGCAGGTTCGAATTGGAACGCACCGGATCCGGTGTCGCCTTGGCCTGCACTGATCTGACGGCCTGGTCTTTCCGGCAAAACGGAACGTGCGATCGGCGCCAGGAGCGGGTTCTGTAAGGGCTGCTCGTAGTCGATGGGCGCAATGGAAGCCCGGCGGAACAACACATCTCCGAAGAGCAGCAGTATCAAAGCTGAGGCGATGAGAAGACACGCTGCACGCGAAGCCGTGGGGCTAGATGTTGCCACTCAACACCTCAGCCAGCTTCGCGAACGAGGCGAAATTCGGATTCAGCCGGATGGGTCGACGGTCGTCTCTTGCAACCTCGGATGCGCAAACCGGCCAGACGCCTTCGAATGTGGCTACAGCGTAAGGTGTCGCTAACGCTCGCAATCCCCGCTGGTGAGCCTGCGTTGTAAGCTGCTGAACGAGGCGCGGCATGAAGCCGGCGGAAATGGATCCAAGACCACCCACATCGGCAAGATGCTCGCGCCGTACGGCGAAGAACTCATCCGAGACAGTTTCCACTTCCCGGACGACGCTCAACTGTCCCAGGTACCCGTCGTGCGGGAAATTCAGATCCACGAAGGGGTCCATCAACTCTCCATGCGCGTCGCGAATCAGCCCACTGTGCACCACGCGCCCTGCATCGACGGAAATTCCGGTGACGAGCCCGCAATCAGCTCGCATAGCCTGCGCGGCCAATTCTTCGAAGAAGAGATGGTTCACGGTTTCGAGCGGCCGATTAATGAAGACCGCCACATCTTGTGTGATCTCCTCGAAGGACCAGATCCATTTTGCACCCGACGTAACGGACGAGCCGAGCAGTTCATAGAAAACTGTTCGAGGCCGATCGACGTTAGGCTCGAGGGCAGCTATCTGATAGCCACCGTCTTCCGTTCTGAGAAAGACTGCAACGCTGGCTTGTACCGCAGCTAGCCGCTTGATACGCATAGACCCGAAGAATAGTCCCGGTTCAATTTCGGCACTCAACGCAGTGCGCTCTAAATGGTCCGCGAGCACTTTGCCCCACGCGCGGCGGACGTACGGCTTTGAGTTCAGATCGAGCGCCGTTGAGTCCGCATGCATTCTCCAGTGATAGAGCGGCTTGGGAATGTGATGCACCTTCTGAGCATCCATTCCTTCCAAAGCGCGCATCAGCAGGTCCCAATCCTGAGCGCCGTTGCAAGAGGATCGAAAGCCGCCCACTTCTGCCGCGACACTACGCCGTAACGCGATCATGTGGCCCAAGTAATCGAACGCTAGGAAGATGTCGAAGTCAAAATCCGGCTTAAACGCCGGGCAAACGCGGTGACCGTCGCGATCGATTTTGTCTTCGTCGGAATAGATCAGGTCGAGATCGGAATGGCGATTAAGGGCTGCGACCACTTCAAACAGGGCGAACGGGTGCAACTCATCGTCGTGGTCGAGAAGAATAATGAACTCCCCTTGCGCCATTTGCAGCGCAAGATTCGAGGCGGCAGATATGCCGGCGTTGGTTGGATTAACGCACAACTGAATACGGGGGTCCTCCTCGGCCAGACGCTGGACGAATGAAACGACGCGCTCGTCACTCGAGCAATCGTCCACAACACAGAGCTGCCAATTCGAATAATGCTGATTTATCACCGACCGGAGACACCGCTCGAGGAAGTGAGGATTCGTGTTGAAAGTGGGAAGTAGGATGGAGAGAAGCGGTTTATAAGTGAAGCCGGCAAGGTGGTCCGCAAACTGATCGTCCGGGCAGAATAGCTTTGGTTCGTAGGTGACGAGCCATTCCTGATACGACGAAGCAGCGTTTCCGCTACTCTCGGCAGGCATACGTATAATCGGAATCGGTTCTACGCCCGACCACGCTGCTTAGAATCGGCAGACGGAGTTCTCCCACGCCATTCACCGCGTGTTTGCGGCGTCCTTGCTGTATGACCGCTAGCTGATACACGCCGGGCGCAACATTTACATTCGCGCGGAAGCCGCTCATCAGTAACGACGCTGACCCAAATGCGGCCGCAACGTCGGGCCGCGGCAAACTCCAGGCGCGGAAAAAATCTGTCCTAGGGGAGTCAGCGGCGCGCAGCGAGACGATCACTTCCGTGTCAGGGTAATGGAATGTTTCATTCCACGCCCATCCTGTAATGCTGTAATGGAACGAGGCGTCCTGGTCCACGTTTGCTCGGCCGGATGGAATTGCTTGGCCGGACGGCTTCCATTTGCCCGGCAGTTTGAGAACGGGCAGATGCAATTTGCTCGTATCTATGTTTTGCGAGTTACCGACCCAAAAAGAGTCGACGCCCCAACTCCCCGCACACGCATATCCCAAGGCCGTGAGCAATTCGCTCTTCAGCTGGTCGGTAGGCTGGAAATCCTCGGTTACGATGATGCGCGGTCTCGCGGGTGTGTTTCTTAAGCCTTGTAAAACTGTTAAGTCCCAGCCTTCCGTGTCGACCAGCAGCACTCCGAAATCATTGGATATTCCGTTGCTGTCGAGCAGAGTCTTCAGCGTTTGAACGGGCACATCCAGGGACTCTTCGGTCAAGTTCTCGATGATGTTTGGATCGGTCGACAAGCTGCCCATCTGCCCATCGGGACCGTCTTTTCCGATCCGAATACTTGCGATTCCGTCCCGATCGCCGCATGCGGCGTTGACGACGCTGACATGACGTAAGCCGCGCGAATTTTCAGCCAAGCGCGCGAACACAGCGGGCATGGGCTCGACTAACAAACCACGCCAACCTTGTTCCAACAATTCGCGAGAGTTGGATCCGCAAATGCCGTCATGCGCGCCAATATCCACCAGAACTTTTGGAGTGTCGGGAGTGATGAGCTGCCGCAGAATGAGCGCCTGTTCGTACTGCGAGTAATCTACCACTGAAGTTCAGTGTAACGAGCCTGAAAAGGGCTCCCAAAAACGCCGAAAGCGCGCTGCTCCGCTATAATTGTTGGATGTTGCAGCCCACGGAGAAGATCTGGCACAACGGTCGCCTTATCGCTTGGAATGACGCAAAAATCCACGTCCTTTCGCATGTCGTCAGCTATGGCAGCTCGGTTTTTGAAGGTATTCGCTGCTATGAGACCGAAGGAGGGCCGGCGCTTTTTCGCGCCCGTGATCATGCGCGCCGGCTGATCGACTCGGGCAAGATCTACCGCATGACAATTCCTTACTCGGTTGACGATCTGACAGCCGCGATGGTCGAAACCGTTCGGGAAAACAAGCAGCGGGACTGTTATCTCCGGCCAATTGCGTTGCGCGGATACGGAGACGTCGGAGTGCTCCCCAAGAACAACCCAGTCGAAACGTACATCGCCTGCTACCCGTGGGGCAAGTATCTCGGCGAAGAGTGTCTGGCGAATGGCGTGGACGTGTGCGTCTCTTCCTGGAACCGCATCGCGCCCAACACACTGCCGGCGCTTGCGAAGGCGGGCGCCAACTACATGAACTCGCAGCTCATTCGAATGGAAGCCGAAACCAACGGATACGCCGAAGGCATTGCTTTGGATGAAGCCGGTTATGTGAGCGAGGGGTCCGGCGAAAATCTTTTTCTGGTGCGGGACGGCAAGCTTCTCACACCTCCGCTGGGCGCTTCGGTTCTTCCGGGAATCACCCGCGACACGATTGTGAAGATCGCGATACAGCTTGGCATTCCGATTGTGGAGACGATCGTTCCGCGTGAACTGCTGTACATTGCCGATGAGGTTTTCTTTACCGGGACGGCCGCCGAGGTGACTCCGATCCGCTCTGTCGATCGCATCGTAGTAGGAGCGGGACGCCGCGGGCCGTTGACTGAACGCATTCAGCGCCGGTACTTCGAACTAGTGAAGGGCGAGGTTGCGGACGAATTTAACTGGTTGACTCCGCTAACCAGCGTTCGCGAAACGGAACCGGTAGGAGCGTAAGCCAACGGTGGAAGAGTTGTGGGCAGAAAGCGCTTTCGTATGGCTTCTGCCCGATACGCTGCGCCGGCCATAGCAGGTCCGCGCAGCATGGGGCGAGTCGTAGTTCGACTGGTTGCATGTGAACCAGCCGTTCCAGCGCGAATACCGAACCTGCAGTCACCTCCCCCGAGATTACCTGCCGATCAAATACCCGCGCCGGATCTAATGAAGTTTTACACCATGCAAGCGATGCATGGCTAGCTTCTTGGTGGGCTATTCGGACCCTTTTCAACACGTTTTATCCTTCTCCATTCAAAGGCATTTACAACTGGGAGCGTGTGAGTAAGTTGTGCAAAAAACAAGGATGATCATTTATGTCAAAAACAGCGCGCATCGCCGGAAGAGTCGCGGGCACTTCGTCAGTAGTGCAGGTTGACTACGACGTCGCAATTCAAGCGGTGGACGAACTGATCCGCCCGCCGGAGACTCGTGAGTTCTTGAGTCCCGGGTTCATCGATTTACAGGTAAATGGATTTGCGGGCGTGGATTACAACGATCCCGCCGTATCGCACGAGTCCATTGCGCAATCTGTCCGAGCCATGTTCACAACCGGCGTCACGCGTCTGTTTCCGACAGTGATCACGGGGTCGCAAGAGCGCATGGCGGGCGCGCTTCGCAACCTAGCCGCGGCGAAAGAGAGTTTCCAGGCGAGCGGCATGCCTGAGGGCCATGCGATTGAAGCGTTTCACGTGGAGGGGCCGCACATCTCGCCTGAAGCTGGTCCGCGCGGCGCACATCCGCTAGAACACATCCGGGCTCCCGACATCGAAGAGTTCAAGCGCTGGCAAGAAGCGGGTAAGGGCGATGTCCGCCTGGTGACAGTTTCACCGGAGTGGGACGAAACACCGGCGTACGTCGCTCAGCTTGTCCGATCGGGCGTGGTGGCGAGCGTCGGCCACACGAAAGCAACCGGCGATCAGATTCGGGCGGCTGTAGATGCCGGCGCCACTATGTCGACACATTTAGGGAATGCGGCGCATCCGACACTGCCCAAGACGCAGAACTATATCTGGGAGCAGCTCGCGGAAGACCGGCTGACCGCTAGCTTCATCGTCGATGGCATTCATATCCCTGGAGCTTTCTTCCGAGCGGCGGTGCACGCCAAGGGCCTCGAGCGGTCGGTGCTCGTGACCGACGCCGTGATGCCCGCGATGTGCGAGCCCGGATCCTATAAGCTGGGTCAAGTGGAGGTGGAACTGCGTAGCGATGGCAGCGTAGTGCTGCGCGGTGAGGGCCGCTTGGCGGGCTCCGCGCTGCGTATGGATCATGCTATCGGCAACAGTGTCCGCCTGGGGCGGCTTTCGCTACGTGACACGCTGACAATGGCCACGAGCAACGCAGCGAGGGCGGGCAGGATCGCGCGGCGGCAACGCGGTCTGGCGCCCGGTGAAAAGGCTGACTTGGTACGTTTTCTTTGGGACGACAACTCAAATCAGTTGAGAGTCATCGAAACAGTAGTCGCCGGTAGCACTGTCTACAAGGCGGACTATTAACACCGACAGGAGAAACGCGAATTTAAGCTGGAGAACAGTTATGGCATTTACCCTTCCCCCACTCCCCTACCCTTCCGACTCACTGGAGCCGCATATCGACAAAACGACGATGGAGATTCATCACGACAAGCACCACGGCGCGTACGTAAACAATCTGAACAAGGCTCTTGAATCCGCGCCGGATCTCCAGAACAAGACCATCGAAGAACTGCTCGCAAACAACCTCGCGGCCGTTCCGGATGCCATTAAGACGGCTGTCCGCAACAATGGAGGCGGTCACGCAAATCACAGCCTGTTCTGGAACCTGTTATCTAAAAGCGGCGGCGGTGCGCCGAACGGTGACATTCAGAGCGTGATCAGCTCGAATTTCAACAGCTTCGACGGGTTCAAAGAGAAATTCAACGCCGCCGCCACGACTCGATTCGGTTCCGGATGGGCCTGGCTGGTGAAAGATTCTTCCGGTAAATTTGAAATCATCTCCACCGCGAATCAGGACAGCCCGTTAATGGAAGGCAAGAAGCCGGTGCTCGGCCTGGACGTTTGGGAGCACGCCTATTACCTGAAGTACCAAAACCGGCGCCCTGAGTACATTGCAGCGTGGTGGAACGTCGTCAACTGGGACGAAGTGAACAAGCAGTTGAAGTAGTTCAGCCGGGCGGCTGGTTTAGAATCAAAAAGGCTTTACAATCGAAAAGCCGCCCGAACGGGCGCGTAGCTCAGCTGGTTAGAGCGCCTGCTTCACACGCAGGAGGTCCGGGGTTCGAGTCCCTGCGCGCCCACCATGTTTATTCGGCTGTTGCGGCTTCTTTGGCGTACCCACTCGCCCGATTCAATTTCTCGATTGCGCTGTGATCTAGTTTCAGATTGGTTGCTTCGATAAGGTCATTCAGTTGTTCCACGCTGGTAGCGCTTGCGAGGGGCGCGGTGATGCTTGGGCGCGCCATCAGCCACGCGAGCGAAACTCGGGCGGGAGTCGATCCATACTGCTTTGAAACCTCGTCCAAAGCCTCAAGAATACGAAGACCTCGATTGTCGAGATACTTTTTAACAGTTCCGGCGCGAGCTTTACTTCCGAGATCGGCTTCGGAGCGATATTTGCCGGTCAGAAAGCCCGCAGCCAACGAGTAGTACGGAATAACGCCCAAGCCATTTTCTTCACAAACCGGTTCGAGATTGGTCTCATAATCGGCACGATCATACAGGTTATAAAGCGGTTGCAGGCTTTGATACGAGGGATAGCCCTGATCTTTGCTCACCTTCAGAGCCTGTGCGAGGCGGGCCGCGTTGTAGTTCGATGCACCAATCACTCTCACTTTCCCCTGCTGAATGAGCTGGGCATAGGCTCCCAGCGTCTCCTCGAGCGGCGTTTCAGCGTCGTCCGTATGTGACTGATACAAGTCAATGTAATCGGTCTGCAGCCGTGTGAGCGATGCTTCGACCTCCCGCTGGATGTAATCGGGGGAAAGGCCTTTCTGTCCGGGACCCATTTCCAGGCCGACTTTGGTCGCCAGGATTACCTTGGAACGGTTGCCGCTGCGTTTGAACCATTTGCCGAGGATGGTCTCCGATTCTCCGCCCTGGTTGCCTGGAACCCATTTCGAGTAGACGTCGGCCGTATCGATGAAATTGAAACCGGCTCCTACGAAGGTGTCGAGGAGCCGGAAGGAAGTAGATTCGTCCGCTGTCCAGCCGAATACGTTTCCGCCAAAACAAATGGGAGAAACAGTCAGCCCGGAGTTGCCCAGTTTACGCGTGCCCACGGCACAAGTATACCGGGGCAAGGCCGCTGAGTTTATGGCGTGTAGGGCACCTTAACGGGCGGAACGAGTGGATCTGCGGCGGCGACGGTGTTAAGGTTCACCGACGGAATGCCGCTGGCGAACGAGGCGTTCATTCGTTCGATAAACGCATTCGCGATGACCGCGTAGCCGGTGTTCGTAGGATGAACTCCGTCGAGCGAGAACAATCCCCCGAGGAAAGCAGTTGTCAGATGCTTGTTGTCCGCGTTGACGCCATGGGCGGCGATCCGGTCAACCAAGGCGTGGATGTCGACCAATGTCGCACCATGAGTGATCGATTCGAAAAGAATGATAATGTTGTACGCATCGATGGTAAGCCGTACCAGTTCGGCGTCTTTTGCCGTGAGTACGCACGGAATATCAGCAGCAGGCAGACCAGGCAAAGGTAACGGACATGTTTGCGGGAGCGGTCCCTGCACTTGATTGGAAAGTATGCTCAACGCGAATGGTGTCGCCGTGGGACGGAGAAAATCGTGCGGACCGACACCCAGCTTCGCGGCTACAATTCCGACCGGTAAGTGCGCCTCAGCGGCAATAGTCGAGACGGAGGTGAAGTACGGAACTTTCGTGACATCCGGAATGGTAGCCGTAATGATCGTGGCGTGTGTTTTCTCAAGAGCATCCAGCACTCGGTCATAACTGTTTGCGAAAGACGAGAGAGGCGTCAGGGTATTCAGGGCGCCTGTCAGCGCGGGCACGAGAGCATCATTGTTGCCGAGATAATCGATGACCGTAGTTGGCTTCAGGGCAACGGCTTGCTGAATTTGCGTCAAGGGCTGTGTTGCTGTCCCAGGACACGTATAGGGTGCTGGCAGATAATAACCGAATGGGTTCGGAAACCCGAGGACAAGGTTCGTGGAAAGTTGGGCCGTAGCGTCGGTAGAGGTCGGGGTTCCTCCTGGAACCAGCGTAAGCGCTTGATCGAGCGTCACGCCCGGAACCGCCAGATTCGTAGGCTGGGTGCAAGGCTGGTCTCTGGGGATTGGCGGAAGGCTTCCGTCGACAGGAATGATGGTCAGCGGATTTAGGCTCGTTAGCTGTAACACGTTTGGCGCTCCCGGAAAAGGAACAAGCGGCAGTATGAGCGGCACATTTGCCTGAGTTGCGATCAAACTGGCGTATCCGTTTGGCTGCTGGGTATCGAGCAGAGAAAAGTTCTGTACGCCGGCTGAGAGAGAATCACCGACTACGACAAGCTTGGAGAGGTCACCGGGCGGGTGACTTTCGGCTAATAAGGGCGCGATCGATAGCGCAAGAGCAAGCACAGTGCGGGTGCATGCCAAGCTGCGATTCATTATTTTTTTCCTCCGAGAAAAAAAGAGAAGATCGTGCGGTTCGTTTAGGCGCAACGGCCCACGAGTGCATCGATTCGATGGCTTTCCGGTGCAAGCAAGCCCCGGCGGAGCCATTGGAAAGCATAGCGTGTCTTGGACTTAAAGGCTAGCCCTTAGGTGATAGCTCATAAGCACAACTAAGCCATTGCTGCGCCCCGCGTAGCTGCCATTACATAAGGGAACTTAGGTGATAAAAAAAACTTATCTTTATACTTGATTTCCAATAGCGAGATCGATAAGAATAGAAACAATTCCTCATTATAGTGACTGGGCTTACTTTGGGCCACGGGAGACGTGTGTTATCTGATCGCCCGACCCCAGAGAAGGCCGGATTGCGTCGGCAGTGCAGACGCTTATACGATCGCCAAGCGTAAGGAAAGAAGGTACGTGTTCCAAAATAACTCGCCGTCGAGCAAGCTGAAATTCAAGATCCTTGCTCCTTCTACGGGAGAAGTGCCTGATGCATTCTCCCGGATCAACGGATGCCTTGCTGAGCACGACCGTCTGCTATCGAATGTACAGCGCCTGCGTGGCGATGTGTACCGCGAATACGGCCCAGTTGCGGCTCAATTGACTTCGGACGGCCGCCATGAGCAGGCGATTGACCCGGCGAGCTGGCACATCGTGCTGGAAGACGCCTGCGGCAAGGTGGTGGGGTGCTCGCGTTATCGAGAGGTCAAGCAAGGCTTCCGCCAATTAGGCGCCAGCCACGCCCCGATCGCCTCTACGCAGAGATACGGGCAGTTATTGCGCCTGGAACTGGAAAACCAGATCTCTAACGCATATCGCCGTAACAAGCAGTACGGCGAAGCGGGCGCTTGGGCTTTACGCCCTGAAATCCGCTGCTCAACAGCGGCGATCAACAGCGTCCTGATGACGTTCGCCTTGGCAGAGCAGCTCGGGGGCGGCCTCGGCGTCACAACGGCAACAACACGCCACCATTCCGCAGCGATCCTGAAGAGGTTGGGCGGTCGTCGTCTTGACGGCGTGCCGGCGTATTACGATCCGGCGTACGGATGCCACATAGAAATTATCCAGTTCGATTCAGCGACTCTTGGTCCCCAATACGCCGCGCGAGTGGAGCGGCTTCGCGCAGAACTTCTCGATCTAGAGGTTGTCTGCCCGAATTCTCGCAGCGACTTCAGTGTTCACGGCTTTCCGCTGCAACACCTTCATCTGCCCTCTGCCGCAGCCAGCTACATGGTGCAGTAGAGCTTCGGCTTTCAGCTCACAAGCGGCGTGTTCGAACTAGTATCGAGATGCGTCACGTCTTTGAAGGCAAGCCAAAACTCGGCTTCCTCTTCGGTTGCATTCTGAGGGACGGTCCGGCATAAGAATCCCTCGGCGTCCACCGAGAGAACGATGACGGTCTCCTGATGACGACCGTACGTGACCGTCACCTTTTGGCCGAGCTTTGCTGCGAGCCTTTGGCGCAGGAGAGCGTAAACAGGCATTCGATGCGCTAAATAGATATGGGCACAGATCTTTCGATCTGCGCCCATATCTACCTTATAGCTGAGGACTTGCAGCTTATTTAGCGGCGCGTCTCTTTTTTCCACGCACCCAACGAAACGAGGCCCAGGCCGAGAACTGCCAGGGTACCCGGCTCCGGAACGGCCGTCACAACCAAATTATCCGAATAGTTAGTGGCGACTGAGCCAGTCTTTGCGAATTCGGCCAGGATCGAATCGATTGACCTGCCGGCGAAGTCAGCCGACAGCAAAATCGTCGCGTCCGTGGTCTCACTGGAGCTCGTCGTGTAATACGCTATTCCCGTGCCCGAGAGGTCAGCGTAGGTACCGCCGTTAAAAGGAGACAGAACGATGGGCGAACCCGCCTGCGGACGGCACGCCGCCGTATCGCTGAGTCCGTTGCACACCGGATCTGAAGGAATGGGAAGCGTTGCAAGATCGACATTCACTACTCCTCCGGTCGTAGGGACTGAAATAAATGAAACGGGCGTAAACGAATTACCCGGATTGACCTGACCAGAACCAGTACCCTGGAACAAGTCCTTGACGATGGCGGTATCTGGAAATCCCAGACCCATGAAGGATCCGGTGCCAGCACTCACAACAGCGCTTTGGCTGTTCGTGTGGTTGCTGTCGATGCCGAACATGTATTCGCTTTGCGTAACGGTGATGTAGCCGGACAAACCTAACGTGCCGGTCACCGGGGTAGCGGCAGCTAAGCCGCTCAAAAGAGTGAGCCCTGCTAACAGGCTCCCTGGTTTTATAAACTTCACTAGACTCCTCCGAAACTCTATACTCGATGCGGCGCATGCCGCTCTCGGGGTCATTATACCCGGAGAGAGCGCCATTGCCACCGAATCCTTACACCGGCGTAGTACTAGCGGTTCTAAGCAAGTGGCACCTGGGTGAGATAAATCTCCGCGGCCGTTCGTTTCTCTCTGTTTTCGGCGCACCCGGTTCCGCCGTGTGAAGTGGAACACGAATGATGACCCGTCAAATCCTGGAGTGACAGCCCACTCGGACGGTTTTCACGCAAAACGCGCCGCAGGACGTCCCGCAAGCCGCCCGAGACTTCCCCACCAGCGTAGAAGGTGTTGGAGGCCGAATCGTAGCCAAGGCACAAATCGATAAATCCGGGCATACACAACAGCCGCTCTATTGAATCGAGTAACTCTTTATCCGAAAGCATAGCGGGATCGTCGTCGCAATCTGGAGCCATAAAGTGCCTCATAGGGAAGAACTAGCAAATTGGTGCTGGAACAAAGGAATTTTTGCTATGTTCCTGCTGGGAAGAATCCACCGTTTGCTTAACCTTAACTCTCCTGCAAATTTCTGAGCAACTTAAGTACCAGAGTTTCCCGGAACTACGGATGTCCGCCGCTAGTACTGATTTGATACAGCCGCTTGACACCGTGTGTCACTCAGCAGCAATCATCCGAGCTGGACCAGTTAGGAACGCAGATGTCCGGCGTTCCTACTGTTGCGCAGCCAACTATCGCGTTTCCGGAGCTCGGCGCGGTCACGTTTGAAGTAGACTCGCGTTTGAAGTGGAGAGCATGATGACGGGCAAGCCGCGAGGTAAGGGCATGGACAGCGCTGAGGCAGCGGCACTTGGCAAGCCTCCAAGATCGCCAGCCCGGCTTGGAGCGATTTAGGGAAACTCCCATAAGCGGGAAGGACAGGCGCCAATGCTGGCGGGACTCTTTTGATTTCGCGGGGAGGCGCTCCAGGGTGTCTGCGCCGCCCTTGAGAGCCATGACGGACGCGACGGCGTTCTACTATATCTTTGGTGAACGGCGTAACAACTGAGCAGTTGAAATCAATTGTAGCGTTGGCGGCGCGCGCGCCAAGTGGTGACAATACCCAGCCTTGGAGTTTTTCGTGGAATGGGCGAATTCTTACCGTACTGTTCGATCCGACCAAGGCGCGTCACGTCCTGGATGTAGGGTTTTCGGCTGCGAAGATTTCGCTGGGCTGTGTGATCGAATCGATCGCTATTGTGGCAAGCGGCTTTGGATTTTCCGTGGAATCCGAAATTCTAGAACTGCAATCGGAACGGCAGAGCGCGGCTGCTCGAATCAGTTTTATTGCCAGCGGCACAGAGCCCGATCGATTGATCGAGGCAATCCCCAAGAGGACGACAGACCGGCGGCTGTTTCAAAAAGGGAGAATGCCGGGCGAGGAACTCAGAGAAATCTCGGAGCGGTTCGGGCAAAGGGATTTAGTTCGTGGTCATTTGGTGGAGTCGATCCCTGGAGATCTTCGCGATTACATCATTGCTGCCGAGAATCTGGTTGCGATTCACCCGACGATTTTCCCGGATACTTTGCAATGGATCCGGTTCAGTGAAGGCGAGATTACGCGCACGGAAGATGGAATGCCGTGGCGCGGAGCAGGGATCGACGTTTTCCAATATCCGGCCTTGCAGTTTGTGCGGGCGTTTCCGGCTGCTTTTCCTTTCGTAAGCAGGGCGGGGATGAGGCAAGTGTACTCCAGGCGGGTGAAACAGTTGTTAGGATCGTCGGCGGGTCTGTTTTGCGTGTCGGTTCGGGAGCAAGGCCCATCCATTTTGGTCGAGGCGGGACGGTTGGCAATGCGGCTGTGGTTACGGCTGACGCAGCTTGGTTATGGGGTGCAGCCGCTGACCATCTCATCGCTTTCGGTTTACAACGCAAAAATCGGGGTGCTCGATGAGGACAGCCGGAGATTGTTTGGCGCTCGCTATACGGAAGGAGAACGCATCCTGAGGAGAGTCTTTGGAATTCCCGGCGACAGCATGCCGGTCTGGATGTTCAGAACGGGGCGCTCTTCTCCTTTGCCGACAACTTGGTTGACGAGACGAAAAGGTCTAGAGAAGACCCTACAGTTTACTCATGAGCAGTGACGATGAGTTCTCAAAAGATATGAAATTGGGATCCGAGCAAGTACCGGCGTTCGAACGGGAAATCGCGTTTTCGCGGACCTTGGGTTTGGTCACGCGCGATGAACTGAAGGCGCTGGGCGGGAAGACAGTCGCTATTGCGGGTCTGGGTGGGGTGGGCGGAAGCCACCTGATCACGCTAACACGTTTGGGAATCGGCGGATTTCACCTGGCTGAATTCGATACATTCGGACTCGAGAATTTCAACCGGCAGGCGGGCGCGAACATGTCGACGTTAGGTCAGCCGAAGCTCGATGTAATGGAAAATGCGGCGCGCCAGATCAATCCCGAACTCCGGATAGGGCGTTTCCCGCAGGGTGTATCGCCAGAAAACATGGATGAGTTTCTGGAAGGAGTGGATGTCTACGTCGACAGTCTCGATTACTTCGCCTTCAGCATCAGGTCTCGCGTCTTTAAAGCTTGCTATGAGCGGCGAATTCCGGCGGTGACGGCGGGGCCATTAGGGATGGGAGTGGCTTTATTGAATTTCATGCCGGGCGAGATGAGCTTCGGGGATTACTTCAATTGGACCGACAGCGATACGGATTTCAGGAAAGCGATTAAATTTCTGGTGGGGCTTGCGCCTTCGTTGCCGCATCGGCATTACCTGGTTGACCCGAGCTTCGTGGACCTGAAGGCAAGGAAAGGTCCCTCGACCCCGATGGGGTGCGAGTTGTGTGCTGGTTTTGCGGGAACGGAAGTGCTGAAGATTTTGCTCAAGAGAGGAAAGGTTCGCGCGGCGCCTCACTCTCTACATTTTGATGCTTATTTGAATAAATTCTATTCGCGGTCTATCTGGCGAGGCAATCGAAATCCAATCCAAAGGCTAAAGATTGCGTACGCGGAGCGCACGCTCAGCAAGAAAGGCAAAAACTGATAAACCTATCTCTTGTGCGGCTTTCGGAGGAGTGCAATAGCAATGGCGGAAAGAGCGGCTGCGGCGATGAGTTTAGGCGTGGCATCGAACGGCGCGGGAGGGAGATATTCGATTCCATCCTCGCCGGTTATGGCGGGCTCCTTCACATACCGGCCGCGGGCCGGAAGCGCGAAGTGATCGGCCAGGTGCGCCAATTCATCGGACCGTACAGCCATCGGCCTGCCGTGGCCGGCGCAAATGAGGACAGGCCGAAGTGACGCAAGTTCCCTGACAGAATCACGGGCTTGGCGCCAATTTATAGTTCCCGGTACGGGCGGCCCGCACAGTTGCCGTTCTTGCGTGAGTGTCTCGACGAAGCTGTCGAGATTCATGGTTGTCACCGCGTCGCCAGCGAGCAATACGTTTCCATCGTGACGAAAGAACGCAACGTGCCCGGGAGCATGCCCGGGGGTGAAGTGGCAGGTCCATTCGTTTAGCCACGGCAGCGGGCGATCAGAGTCGAGCTCTGCCAATCGGTTACCGAGATTGGATGTATTGGAGGGAAAAAGCCTGCTCAAACCACTGAAGAAGCCTGGTGCTGTTGCATCGAGTGGCGGGTAAGAAGAGCGGCCGGTGAGGTAAGGGCGTTCTAGACGGTGCGCGTAGATTTTCACCCCCCAGTAGTCTGCGAGCGCCGCCGCCGAGCCGACGTGGTCGATGTGGCCGTGTGTCAGGACGATTGCCTCAGGACGCGAAAATGGTCCAAAGCAGGCTTCGGCAGCGTGCTTGATCGTTCGCACGTGTCCGGGCGCGAGGCAATCTACTAACACCCAGGATTTCGAATTTCCCACTAGATAGGCGTTGGAAATGAGCGTTTTGATGACCGCTACGTCGCGCGCTACTTGGTTCATAAGAATGTAGTGCCTTGGAACCTGTATTGGTCGAGGCTCTGCGTTTCTCCGTCCTTAGTGAACTGATGTAGCTCGCCCACGAAATTATTCGCTGCAAACTTTGGGTCAGTTTGCGAGAACCGGGTATGTGACGAGCAGCGGAACTGTGGCGCCACAAATCGTCGCCGGTTCATCGCAAGCGAGCCGTTCCAAGATCAGGTGACACGGTGAACTTCTTCTTGAATTCGACAACGAATGGAAGGTTTCCAGCTCAGCGGCTTCGGCTGCTGAGGCGTTTCTCTTATTAGGTACGGTTGCAGCAGCAAGGACAACAATCAGGCAACCGCAATGTTAGGCTAATTTAGAACCCCTACATTGGCCCGATGGCGGAATTGGCAGACGCGCCAGATTTAGGTTCTGGTATCCGTAAGGTTGTGGGAGTTCGACCCTCCCTCGGGCCACCAAATCACGTGCTGCCAACAGCGCACTACCGCTTTCCGCGGTTAATCCAAGCGCTTGTCAGTCTTGGCGGATTGCCGACATCGGGTCGATCCGCGAGGCCCGGCGAGCCGGAATGAATGCCGCGAGCAGCGTGGTCAGCAGTAAGCCCAGCACGACCAAAGTAAATAATAGGGGATCGAACGAGGGAACACGGAGCGCACTGCTTAACGCCCGGCCAGCCGCGACACTGATCAGGATTCCAGCGACCATGCCGATTCCGCCCATTTTTCCTGCTTGCTTCAGAAAGAGCCGCAAAACCTGCTGCTTGTCCGCTCCCACCGCCATGCGAATGCCGATCTCTCGCGTCCGCCGCGCCACGTGATATGCCACCACCGCATACCAGCCAACTAGCGACAAAGCCAGCCCGATCAACCCGACTGAGCCGACGATCCCGTTTAACAGTTGCACAATTTTCACCGAGCGCTGTTCATAGAGATTCTGCATGGTGCGGACTCCGAAAATGGGAAGACCGGGCGCTATCGATTTCACCACGTTTCTCAATGGCGCAACCAGATCTGTGGGATTCTGCTTCGTATTCACGATCAAAGTCGCGCGCGACTGGAAATGCTGTGAGCGAGGAAGGTAAACGAACTCCAGAGGCGGTTCCAACACCGAGAGATATTTGCCTGTTCCGGTGACGCCTACGATCTGGATCCAAGGCGCCGTCGCATTTCCCAGGCGGAAGCGTTTGCCCAGCGGATTCTTCAAGCCGAAGCGCGCGAGGAACTGTTGATTCACCACGGCCACCTGCGGCGATGAGGCGGTATCGCTCGGCAAAAATCCGCGGCCGAAAATCACCGGCACCGCCATCGTCTTGAAGTAATTTTCACCGACGGTATCCGCAAAAATGAATGCTCCATGTTGACCCTTAGGAAATCGATAGCCTTCGGGCGTGACGGTTTCCTGCTCCATGTTCGTGCTCATCGGGACGCCGAAAGCCAAGGCCGCACTCTGCACGCCCGGAAGGTCTTTTACCCGATCGATTAAGCTCTTGTAGAAAGCCCTGGTTTGATCTGGCGAGTATCGGATGATCGAAGGATCGAAAGTCATCGTCAGCCGGTGCTGAATCTCGAACCCCGGATTGTGCGATAGCACATACGAGAAACCACGGAACATCTGAGTGGCCGCGGTCAACAGCATTAAAGAGCCCGCCACCTGTGCGATCACCAAGGCATTGCGTCCCCAGAAGCGATGCCGCGCCGCAGCACTTAAGCCCACCTTCAGCCCGGAAACTAAATCCGTCTTGGTCGCCCGCAGCGCGGGAGCAAGACCGAACAGTACGGCGCTCAGAACTGCCGCGAGCAAAGTAACGATCAGCACACGTGCATCCAATCTGAATGTCAACTGGATCGGGATATCGCTGGGGATCTGAATGGACGAAACAAAGTCGATTCCCAGTTGAACGATAAACAGACCAAGAGCGCCGCCGGCGAGCGAAATCAGCAGACTCTCGGCCAACAGTTCCCGGGTAATGCGCCAGCGACCGGCGCCGATCGCCAACCGAATAGAAATCTCGCGTGCCCGGCTGCGCCCTCGGGTCAAAATCAGGTTCGCTACGTTAGCGCACGCAATCAGCAGCACAATTGTGGCGAGGGAGAACAAAAGTTGGGCAAGCGTCGCATCACCAGGAGAAAAATCGCGACGCGCTTGCAGCTCAGAGCGCACTGCCGCACCATAACCAAGGTCGGTGCCAGGGAAGGATCCGGCGAGCGAATGCGCCAAAGCCTCCATTTCCGCATTGGCCGCGCCGATCGAAACGCCCGGCTTCAATCTCCCTTTTACCGTGAACGAACGGTTTGCGCGATTCGTCAGCAAATCGGCGTCAGACGAAAGTAAGTTCGGCGCCATCATCGCCGGCACGAACAAGCCAGGGTGAAAGTACTGATCCATTCCAGTAAAGGATCCCGGGGCAACGCCGATAACGGTGAACTTGATTCCGTTCAGCTCTACCTGCCTGCCAATCGCCGAAGGCTCGCCGCCCAACTCGTTTTCCCAAAGATCGTGCCCCAGCACAACGACCGCATTTCGCCCTGGGGTCTTGTCCTCCTCCGGCCGGAACGTGCGCCCCAGTGTCGGCCTTACTTTCATGACACCGAAGAAATTGCCGCTGACCAACAGTCCGGCCTTCATGCTCGGCTGCTGCTTCGAATCGACTGCAAAGCCAAACGGCACCAGGTCGTACGCCGCCAATCCTTTGAACGACCGATTCTTGTCACGGAAGCCTAAGAAATCGGGATAGGACACAGCGCCATATGAGCCGCTCGGCATTCGCGCACTCACGGTCACGATGTTTCCCGGATTCGGCACGGGCAAAGGCCGAAGCAGCAGGCCATCGGCAATGCTGAATACCGTCGCAATCGCCCCGATACCAAGCGCCATTGATGTGATCGCGGTCAGCGCGAATCCGGGCTTGTGAAGAAGACTCCGGAATCCATAGCGAAAATCGTTCATCGCGATTACATGTCCGCACTTACATATCCACGTCGAATCTGAAGAATCTGCACAGGTTTCACTGCGGCTAATGGCCTGTCGCTGTCCGCTTTTGGGACATCTGGCGCCCGCCTGGAACAGTAATTACTTACCCGGAAACGGCAGCCAGCCACGCGAGACATAGTCGCCCAGCGTAAGACTAACCATGATCAGAAACCACAGAATTCCGCCTGCGAGTATAATCCGCACGACCTTGCTCTCATAGAGCGCGTGCATGAAAAAGGCAGCGACCAAGCTCGCTTTCGTGGCGGCGATTGTGATCGCAATGACCATGGTGAAGGGACCCAGATCAACCATCGCGATCAGAGTGGTGGTTAGCACGAGCGCCAATAAGGCTACCCAGGTAAGCGCGTACTGCTTGACGGAAAGGACCGGCTGTTTCATCTAAGGTGCAACCCCGGAAGATAGAAGATCGCGTAGAGGAAGATCCAAACGATATCGATGAAGTGCCAATACAAGCCGCCGATATCGATAGGCGTGTAGTATTCGGCTGAAAAGGTACCGAGAATCGTGCGGAATAACAGAACGGAGAGTATGCCGATTCCAATGGTCATGTGGATCGCGTGCAGGCCCGTCATGATGAAGTAAAAGACGAAGAACATCTGCACTTTCCCAGCGAAAGGCCCGGCATATTCAAACCAGAAACCAGGCACTTTGTGTTCTTGATAGTGCAGGTAATATTCGGTGAATTTGATGCCTAAAAAAATGGCGCCAATCACCATTGTCGCCAGCAGGAGCAGCGCGAGCGCCCGCTGCTTCCCGAGTTCTGCGCTGTGTACAGCGAGCACCATGGTGAAGCTACTGCAAAGCAATACGGCGGTATTGACTGCACCGAGCACCATCTCCATGTGAGAACTGCCGATGTCGAAGGCTTGCGGGTTACTGAGCCGATAAACCGTATAGGCAGTAAACAGGCCACCGAACAGCATCACCTCTGTAACGAGGAAAATCCACATCCCAACGCTGGCTGTCTCCCGCTGTTGCTGAGGAGTGGCGTACTGCTCGCGCAGTTCAAGCGTGACTGGATCGGACAAGGCCCAGCTCCTCTTGCATCGCCTCGTAATCGTACGGCCGCACGTTCACGATGGGAGTCTCTTCGAAATTGTGCTTGGGCGGCGGAGATGGAGTTTTCCATTCCAAACCGGTCGCCCGCCAGGGATTCGGTCCCGCCACTTTGCCATATTTCCAGGACCAAAGGAGATAGAACAGCGGCAACACATAGCCGACGCCAAGAATCGATGCGCCTGCTGTAGACAACACGTTGAGCATCTGAAATTCCTCCGGGTACGCCGCATAGCGCCGCGGCATACCAAGATAGCCGAGGACGAATTGCGGGAAGAAGGTGAGATTGAACCCGAGGAACACGGTCACAGCCGAAAGCTTCGCAAGCCCCTCGGGATACATCTTGCCGCTGATCTTGGGCCACCAATAATGCACGCCCCCGAGGAAAGCCATGACTGTTCCGCCCACCATGATGTAGTGAAAGTGAGCGATGACGAAGTAGGTATCGGTGAGGTGAACGTCGAGCCCGAGAGCCGCGAGAAACAGTCCGGTCATTCCCCCGATTGTGAACAGTCCCACGAAGCCGATCGCATACAGCATCGGAGTTTGCCAGGAGACCGACCCTTGATAGATTGTCGCCGTCCAGTTGAATACTTTGATGGCTGATGGCACGGCCACGAAATAGCTCAAAATCGAGAACGCCATCGCGGAATAGACGGATGTGCCGGCAACGAACATATGATGTCCCCAAACCAGGAAGCCGACGATGGCGATCGCCATGCTGGAAAACGCCACGGCCTTATAGCCGAACAAGGGCTTGCGCGCAAAGGCCGGAATGATTTCACTGACCACCGCAAAGGCCGGAAGAACCATGATGTAAACGGCGGGATGCGAGTAGAACCAGAACATGTGCTGGAACAGCACCGGATCGCCTCCGAGCGCCGGATCGAAGATGCCGACCTGAAAAATGCGTTCCACGGCAACCATCAGCAGCGTGATGGCAAGCACCGGCGTTGCAAGAACAAAAATCAGACTGGTCGCGTACATCGACCAGATAAAGATCGGCAGCCGGAACCACGTTAGCCCAGGAGCGCGCATCCGATGAATCGTGGCTATGAAGTTCAGTCCCGTCATGATGGATGAGAATCCGTTAATAAAAACACCTATTGCCGCGGCGACTACATAGGTTGTTGAATACGACGTGCTGAACGGCGTATAGAAGGTCCAGCCGGTATCGACGCCGCCGCGAAACAATGCGTAGACGGTAAAACAGGCGCTGAACATGAAGACGTACCAACTCGCCAGGTTGATTTTCGGAAACGCCAGGTCTTTGGCGCCGACCATCATGGGAATCAGAAAATTGCCGAGCGTGTTCGGGATGGACGGAATCAGAAAAAACCAGACCATGATGATGCCGTGCATCGTGAACAGCTTGTTATACGTCTCCGAGCTCACCAGCCAATTGCGCGGCGATAGTAACTCCAGGCGCATCATCAGAGCGAAAAATCCGCCAAGGAAAAACAGCGCCGTGATCGAGACCGTGTAGAGAATGCCGATGCGCTTGTGATCCGTGGTTAAAAGCCAGGACAGCACGCCTTGCTTCTCCGTGAGGTAATTCTTCTCGATTCGGTTTGCTACTGCTTGGACCATGTCAGCGTTGTTCCAAATGTGAGCCGGAGTTGGAGGTTGCGTTTGGCCCGGCAATACCAGGCTGGGTTCCGTACTGTTTCGGTGTGGTCCCGGAACTCGATGGCTGCTCGGTTCCAGGCTGCGGGCCAAGCGCCTTGACGTACGAGATCAGCGCGAGCACCTGTTCTTGTGAAAGCTGGGCCGAGAAATTCGGCATGATGTTCGGTTGGAACCCGTAGACGATTTTGGCGTTCGGGTCGAGGATGGATTCGCGGATGTAGCTGTCGTCGGCAATCACCGTCTGCCCGCCATCGATCTGAACCGGGTGCATGTATAGATTCCGGAGATCGGGGCAACGACCCTGGTTATCGAAATGATGGCAATTCGCGCATCCGTATTGATGAAACAGCTTCTCGCCCTGCGATGCGAGCGAGCCTTCGGCGGCGCCTTGCGTCAACCATGTCTGGTAATCATCGGGCGTCATTGCGTAAATCCAGCCAATCATTCCGGAGTGTTTCGTACCGCAGTATTCGGCGCAGAACAAATGGTATTTCCCGGGTTTCGTGGCCTTGAACCAAGTGGTTGTGTATCGCTCGGGAAGCACGTCTTGTTTGGTTCGGAAGGCGGGCACGAAGAAACTGTGAATCACGTCTTCCGATGTCATGGTCAGCTTGACGGCTTGGCCAACAGGGATGTGAAGCTCATTAATCTCGCGCTGGCCTTCCGGGTGCTGGATCTTCCACATCCATTGCTTGGCGACCACATACATGGGAAGCGCATTATCGGGCGGCCGCTCAATTTCGAAGTACAGCTTCGCGCCCCAACCGAACATGCCCAGGAACAAGACGAACGGAGTGATGATCCAAGTGGCCTCGGCCGGAATGTTGTTGCGCGTCTGGCTTCCCATCTCGTTCTCCTGCCGGCGCCGATAGCGAATGGCCGAGTAGATCAGGAACACCGCTATACCCACAGCGACTGTGGTGCACAGCAACACCATAAGGATGAAAAACAGATTGACTTCACCCGCGACCGAGGAAGCTGAATCCGGAAAGAATTGGAGGTTGGTCATGGGTGCGGCGCCGCCTTCCACACGTTCTTGTGTTGACGTAGATCGCTCCGCCAGAAGAACCATAGACCGACGGCCATCAACATGAGCGTAAGGATTCCGGCAAGCCGCAGCATATTCATCACGACCGCGCCATACTTGCCGGTTTTCGGATCGTAGTGATAACAGAACAGCAGAATCTGATCAACCGGCGATCCAATGCGGTCGTGCGACGCTTCGATCAAGCCCAATTTTAGGTCCTTCGGTTCATATTCGACCCCGTACAAATAACGCGCGACGCGACCCTCCGGCGTGACGATCATTACGCCGCTGGCATGGATGAACATTTTGTTGACGGGATCCCAACGGTAATGAAACCCGATCGCTTGCATGACAGCTTGAATGGAAGATTGAGAGCCGACCAGAAAGTGCCAACCATTCGTTCCGGCCTTGCTGGAGTAACTGTGGGAGAAGTGCCGGCGCTTTTGCATAGCTTCCGCAGGGGTGTCTTGCGGATCGAAACTGATGGCGACAATCTCGAAATCGCGCCCGGGTTTCAATGACAGTGGACGCAGCCCCGCGACCACGCCGCTCAAGATTTGCGTGCACAGCATGGGACAGCGGTAATATACAGGCGCAAGCAGTACCGGCTTTCCCGAGAAGTAGGTTCGCAGCGGAACCTCGGCGCCGCTCTCATCGCGGAAAACAGTGTCGAGTGGGACGGGCGCATCCAGCTTCTGCTCAATGCCAACGCCATTGAAGTTCGGCGGCAGAACTGCCCTGTTTTGCGCGGCGGCCACGGAACTCACGAAGAGGGAGAGCAGGAGAAGGCGTTTCATCGTGGTTCCGGCTCTACTTTCCCCTCAAAACCCGTCAAGCGCGTGCCTGCCTGCGGTTGAGGAGAACCAGGTTCGGTGGCTTGGCCTTTGGCGGGATCCCTTGTTGCGCAAGAATGTCCATGGCGCGCTCGATAGGAATGGCAATCGTGCCTTTGCTCTTGTCCACCCAGGAGTAATGGGTCAATTGCCAATCTTCAAGTTTGCGCATCGCTTTCAGGTCCTGGCGAGGCGATTCCTGCAGCCTGGGCTCCGGCGGCATGGGGTTACCGTGCGCCTCGATAGGTAAGGGCGGCGGACTGACTTCCGCACGATGATGCGCCAGGAGAACAAAGCAAAGATAAACGACACCGAAGATGACCCAAACGCCACCTAAAACAGAGGCGCCGGCGATCAGCACACCACGTGCAAAGATGTCGGTGCGCTCGAAATGGATGTCCTCATGACGCGGTTCACTCGCCGCTTTGCGCGCCTCATTCACCATGGTGTAGAGCCCTTTCGAGATTCGGCGCCTGAAGCGGCAGTAATGGCCGCTGTTTCAACTGCCAGAGGAAAACTGCTATCCAAAGCCCTCCCATCGCCAGCGGAACAGAAAAGTTCAACCAATGAATCCGCAAGCCGCGTTGATAATAGCCGGGCATCACGATCCAGGTGAGGTCGACAAAACGCATGACGATAATCAGCCCGACTACGCAGGAGAGTGCGATCACGTTGCGCTTGACCGGCCGCGAGAGCAGCAGCAGAAACGGGACGATGAACTGAAATAAAATCAGCGCCACTCCCAGCCATCCCCAGGAGGTTGCGAAGCGCCGCAGGTACCACGGAATTTCGTCCGTCAAATTGCCTGTCCAGATGATGAGTAGCTGTGAAAAGGCAAAGTAAGCCCAAACCATGACGAACGCCAGCAGCAGCTTTCCCAAATCGTGCAGATGTGCGGGTTTGAATCGACTGGCCAGCGGTTCGCGCCGGGACAGAAGCGCCATGGCGATGATGGAAAACGCAAAAGCCGTCAAGCCCTGGCGTGCGACAAACAAGAATCCCCAGATGGTCGAGTACCAGTCTGTTTCGAGCGATTCGGCCCAGTCGATAGAGGAGAACGTGACCGTGAACGTGTATAAGATCAGGCCTCCGGCACTGAGCGCGGCCAGCCGCTTTTCGAAACCGCCATGCTCGTCCTGTTCTCGAGACCACTTGTTCAAGAAATAAGCGAATACCAACCAGATCCCAAAATAAATCACTGCCCGCACGATGAACATGGTCGGGTTCATGTACGAACTTCGATGTTGGAGCACGTATTCCTTCCGAACCAAATCGGAGTGGGCCCAATCGTACAGCTTCGGCAAGCCGAATGCAATCGGAATAAATAGGACAGCAAGCAACGGCAGAGTGCGGGTAGCGGACTCGAGCGTCCGCCGTGTCATGACGCCCCAGGCTCCAGACGTGAGATATTGCATCATGACGACACCCATCGATCCAAGAGCCAAGCCCAGCCAGAACAGGTAGCCCATCAGGTACGAGCGGAAGAAATCGCCCGGGCTGAAGAACGCGCCGACTATCGAAATAACGGACAGGCCGATGCCGATCGCCAGCGCCAGTGAAAGGAATCGGCGCAGGTCCACCTCGAGTTCTGGCGAGACATCGAACTCAGAGGACACAGACGTCATGGACGTGCCTCCAGTTGTGTGCGCTCGTTTGCGGGGACTTCATTTACATTCGCGCTTCTGCTCAGTTGCAGCGCTCGCACGTAGGCGACAATGGCCCAACGGTCGCTGACCGGAATCTGATCGTCGTAATCGCCCATGGCGCCGTAGCCGTTGGTGATGACCTGATAGATGTAGCCGGGCGGCACGGAACGCAAGCGGTCGCTATGCAGATTCGCTGGGGCGCGGAACCCGCGCTGCGCGACCATGCCGTTGCCGTCCCCGAGGCGTCCGTGGCAGGGACTGCAATAAATGTCGAACCGGTCTTGGCCGCGATGCAGCAGCGTCGCATTCACCGGTAATGGAATGCTGGCGAGAAAGGTTCCGTTGGCGGCACCCGTGTGGAGCGCGTCCTCGTCGTTCAATTCGTCGCGCGCGATGGTTCCGGCGGGAATAGGCCGCGCGGACCGCCCATCCGCGAAAAACCTGCTTTCTGCTAAAGGCTTGTACTTGGGCTGATCCTGCATGTCCTGGCGGCAGGCCGTCGCACAAAGGAGCGCGCCCACGCTCATGATGCCGAGAATCGCCGAACTGGAGCTATTCGTTTTCAACTTCCCAGACTCCTATGGGATTAAGTTCGCGCAGAAAACCAGCAGTCAGTTCTGAACTATAGATGGGATCGCTTTTCTCGATGCAAAGAAAGAAGCGGTTGCTCGAAGCGTGAGCGAATTCCGGCAGATTAAACAGAGGAAAATGCGGACGCGGAAAACCGCACAACGCTAACGTGCCAAAGAAGGCCGAACAGCCGGCAAAGAGCACCGTGAGTTCAAACAAGATAGGGATAAAAGCGGGCCAACTATACAGCGGCCTACCACCGACATTGATCGGATAATCGATGGCTGCGATGTAGTACTGCATCACCCACGCCGTCGCCGCACCCGCAAAGCCGCCGAGCAGAACCACTGGTGGAACCAGGTTCCAGCCCGGAACGATATGGTCCAGATCTTTGATCGCGTACGGCGAGTACGCTTCGAAGCGCCGATAGCCGAGTTTCTTTACTTGACGCGCAGCTTCGACGAGCGCCGTCGGATCCTCGAACTCCGCGACCATGCCGTAGGTTTCCGCGTCGCTCATTTCTCAGTTCCTCCGCCGGGTTTCGAGAACGGCAGTAACTCGCGTACTTCCGCCATGGAGATCATGGGAAGGAAACGCACGAAGAGCATAAAGAGAACGACAAACAATCCCACTGAACCGTAGAGGGTTGCGTTGTCCCAGAACGTGGCCACGAAGTTAGACCAGGATGAGGGCAGAAAATCGCGATCGAGGCTGGTGATGATGATCATGTAGCGCTCTACCCACATGCCAACCAGCACCACCACCGCGACGCCGAAGAGCGGCTTGGGATTGGTGCGGACCTTATAGAACCACAGGGACTGCGGAATGATGACGTTCAAGAGAATGACCAGCCAGAATGTCCATGACTGCGGTCCTACGGCGCGATTATGGACGACATATAACTCAAATTGATTTCCGCTGTACCAGGATGTGAATGGCTCAATGACGTAGGTGTAGGCGAGAATGAGCCCGTTGGCCAGCATCAGCTTGGCACAATTGTTCAGGTGCCGCACAGTAATCAGATTGTGCAGCCCGTAAACAGCACGTAGTGGAATGCAGAGAATCAGCACCATCGCAAACCCTGAATAAATTGCGCCCGCGACGAAGTAGGGCGGGAATATGGTGGAATGCCAGCCGGGCAGAATAGCAATTGTGAAATCGAAGCTGACGACGGTGTGCACGGAAAGCACCAGCGGCGTCGCTAATCCCGCGAGCAAAAGAGAAGCGCTCTGATGCATCTTCCAGTGATGCGAAGCGCCGCGCCAGCCGAACGACATCACGGCATAAACGCCGTACTTGAACTTTGTATCGGCGCGATCACGCAGGGTGGCGAGATCCGGAATCATTCCGAGATACCAGAAGAGCAGTGAAATGGTCGCGTATGTTGAGACCGCGAACACGTCCCAAACCAGCGGACTGCGGAAATTCGGCTGGATGGTCATCGTATTCGGATACGGAAAGACCCAATAGGCGATCCAGGCGCGCCCCAAATGTAACAGGGGGAACAAACCGGCGCAGGCGACTGCAAACAGCGTCATGGCCTCGGCGAATCGATTGATGGAATTGCGCCAAGACTGATTCAAGAGCAGCAGAATCGCGGAAATCAGAGTGCCGGCGTGTCCGATTCCGATCCACCATACGAAATTCGTAATGGCGAATCCCCAGGCGACCGGAATCTCGATGCCCCAAACGCCGACGCCCTTGCCCAGCAGATAAGTGACAGCGATGCCAAACATAACGAGCAGGAGCACGCCGGAGCCAAACGTAATCCACCAGAACAGCGGTACCTTGCGCGTAAGCACGATCGAGCTGATCTGTTCGCTGACCGTTTCGAATGTCTGGCTGGGCGCCACCACCGCGAGCGGATTATTCGGATCCAGTTCGCGACCGGTATGGCGTTGTCTCTCTTCGACGGTCATGCGGGAAACTCCGGATTCGGGTTGCGCAATTCAGCGAGGTAACTCGTGCGTGGCCGCGTATTCAGCTCGCCCAACAGGTCGTAGCGCAGTTTTTCGGCCTTGAGCTTAGCCACTTCATTTCCCGTATTATTTTTGTCGCCGAAAACGATCGCCTGTGTTGGGCACGCCTGCTGGCACGCGGTCTTAATTTCGCCGTCGCGGATGTAGCGATCTTCGGTGCGCGCCTGGATCTCGGCTTCACGAATGCGCTGCACGCAATACGTGCATTTCTCCATGACGCCGCGGCTGCGCACCGAAACATCCGGATTGCGCTGCAGCTTCCAGGTTTCGGTCGTCCAGTCCTGGAACAACAGAAAATTGAATCGCCGCACTTTATACGGGCAATTGTTCGAGCAGTACCGCGTTCCCACACAGCGGTTGTAAACCATGTCGTTGAGACCGTCACTGCTGTGATTCGTCGCTTGCACCGGACAAACCAGTTCACAAGGCGCATTCTCGCACTGCATGCATGGCACTGGCATGTAGTAAGCCGCTGGATAGCCGATGTCGCCTTCGTAATAGGTATCGATGCGCAGCCAGTGCATAGCGCGTCGCGCGAGCACTTGCTCTTTTCCTACGACGGGAATGTTGTTTTCAGCCTGACAGGCCACCACGCAGGCCTGACAATTCACGCACGCTGTCAGGTCGATCGACATGCTCCACGCGTAGCCCTTGTACTCCCAATGCGGATAGAGCGTCAGGTTGTCTTTCGGCGGGTGAGTCTTTTCGGTGACGAAATCCGGATTCTCTTTGTATGCGGAAACGCTGTTCGCAATGACGATGTCACGGCCTTCCATCGACTGGTGCATCTGCGTCGTCGCCAATGGATAGGGCGTATCCAGCTTGTGAATCTCTACGCCGGAGCAATGCCAAAGAGCATCCGAGGTACGGAGCACATAGGCATTAAACCCGGCGCCATCGCCCGCGCGGCCGGAATGAGTTCGCCCCCACCCAAGATCCACGCTGATCGATTCATCCGGTTGTCCGGGCAGAATCCAAACCGAGCCCTTCAGCGAAGCTCCGCCGCGCCGAAGCTCCACGTGCTGCTGATTTTCAATTCCGAGCCGCTTCGCCGTCCCCGGACTGAGCATCACTGCGTTGTCCCACGTCAGCTTCGTCATGGGATGCGGTAGCTCCTGCAGCCACATATTGTTGGCGTAGCGGCCATCGTAGAGATAGACGTCAGGCCGAAACACCAGCTCAAGTCCGGTTTGCTCGGCGGGTGGCTTCACGGCAGCGGCAACATTGCCCGCCCTGGGAGTGATTGCGGGCAACGCCGAATTTGCGATCATTCCATCGCGCACGGATTTACGCCACCAAGGTTCAAAATCCTGTGCGCCGCTCTGCGCCGTCCAATAGGCGCGAACAATCTCATAAGAAGAGCGACCGGGAAACTGGACGATGGAATCGAGAACCTGAATCTGCGAGTGAGAGTTGTAAAGGGGCGCAATCAGCGGTTGAATGATGCTGGTTGTCCCATCGATCGCGCGCGCATCGCCCCAGTCTTCCAGAAAATGCGGCTCCGGAATGTGCCAGTGGGTTTTCAGTGAGGTCTCGTTGAAATGCAGGCCGACGTGGACGGAATTTTTAACGTTGTTGAGACTGTCTGTAAAGTGAAAATCGGTCGGAGCGTTGTAGACCGGATTGCCTCCCAGAATAAGAAGCACGTCCACTTTGCCGTCCTGCATATCGCTCGACAACTCCCGCAGCGATTCGATCTGATTCACGGGCTCGACTTCAAGCGGCTGCGTGTAGATAACCGTTTTGCCGGCATTCCCGAGCGCCACGTTCATGGCTTGCGCCAGCGCATGCACTGCGGGCGATTGATGCTCGCCCGGAATCACTACGCACCTTCCCTTATGCGCCAGCAGATCGCGCGCTACAGCGGCGACCCAAGCTGTGTTGGAAGTGCCCGCAGAGGCGCCGGACACTCCGACAGCGGCCGCTACGCTGGCGGCAAAGGCTTCGATCCCGCCATAATGTAACGACAGCCGGTGATCCGCTTTTCCACCCGTAGCGCTCATGATGGTCTCCGCCATGTAGAGCCGGTTCATGTCGAGACGGTCGCCACGCCGCCGACGGGTCGAGAAATCCCGTGCATAGCGCGTCGAGCCGGGGCCGCAAGCGAGGAAATCCGCGTCCAATGCAAGCACTACGTCGGCTTCGTCCAGTTTGTAATAGGCATGTATATGTTGGCCGAAGAGCGTTTGCGCGGCGGCCCGGGCGGAATGGGGGCCGGCAGGATCGAACTGATGCGACTTGGCGGCAGGAAATTTCTTCAGAACGGCTTTGAGCTGCGCGCCCAAGGTGGGAGACACGACCGTCTCGCTTAGAATCCGAAACCCTTCGCCATTTTTCGCCTGCAGCGTGCGAAGGGCCGGCTGCCACCAGACAAGAAATGAATCCCAGTCCTGCGGAACGCCAAGATGATAGATCTCTTTCGCACGATCTGGATCGTAAAGGTCCATCAAACAGGACTGAGATAGCACGCTGGTCGCGCCAAGGCTCGCGGGGTGATCGGGGTTGCCTTCCACCTTTGTGGGGCGTCCGAGATGGCTCTCCACGATGACGCCTTCCGCGATGCCGTTCACGGGTGCGGCCGTCGCATAGTATTTCGGCTTGCCGGGAATGACGTTCTCGGGCGGATCGACATACGGCATGATCGTCTCGGTGGGCTGGCGCGTGCAGCCCGTGAGACCGGCGAGCGCCATCGAGCCCGCCATCAAGGACAAGAACCGGCGGCGGCTGCCTGCGGAAAATTCGATACCCGCTTCGCTGAATTCTTCCGGCGTTTCCTCGCGGACCGATCCTTCCGCCTGTTCGAGAGTTTGCCAGTATCGTGGCGCACGAGACGGCGTTGTCAGCGCTTCAACCGGGATGAACCCGTGAGATGGAGTGTGAGACGGCATCTTCACCTGTGACACGTTGAACAACTGGTGAGACTGTGAAGATGGTAGTCCTTCATCAGTCGTGAACCGAGAGCGATCTGATCGTGCGGCGGCGCATAATCCATCGCGAAGACCTGGTCACGCGGCCGCACGTAACGCTCCGGATGGCGGTGACAATCCAGGCACCATTCCATCGTCAGCGGCTGCGCCTGCCAGGTCAGCGGCATCTTGTCTACGCGTCCGTGACAAGTAGTGCAGCCCACGCCGGAGTGAACGTGAATGCTGTGGTTGAAGTAAACGAAATCCGGCAGATCGTTCACGCGCGTCCATTCGATCGATTTGCCCGTCCGATAGCTCTCACGAACGGGTTCGAGCGTGGGACTCGCGGCCCACATCTGCGAATGGCAATTCATGCAGATCTTCGTGGCCGGGATATTTGCGTAAGAAGAAGTCTCAACGGTCGTGTGGCAGTAGCGGCAATCGATACCTAAACCGCCTACGTGATGTTCGTGGCTAAAAGGCACAGGCTGCTCGCGCGGAACGTTCTGCATCATCTCGTAAGGAGACCGGACGATCAAGTATGCCAAACACGAAACGATAACAAGCGACAAGAGTCCGCCAAAGATCGTTAGTCTGGCGAACGTATTTGCGCTGCGAGAGAAATACTGTGGCATCCAGGGGGGCGAGCCTTAGGTCACGTTATATCGCAATTCAATTCAGCTCTTGCGAGCTAATTCGAAGATGGGGGACTCACACGCACGCTTAAACGTTTCGGAGTATAGTCCCCGATTCGCACCCCGTGAAGAACGGTAGCGGACGAAGAGAAAATCGCAGTGTGTTAGCCGGCTGGTTCGGCTTCGAGCGCCAGCAGCAGCAGAGATCGTGGCGTGACGCAATACTCGTCGCCGATTTTGAACGTTTTCTTCTCGTCGCAATCAGGAGTGTTGGTGTCGAGCATCAAGGACCACGCGGTGCCGCCCGCGACGCTCGGAAGCTTGAAATTCACGCCCTCATAATGCACATTGATAACAATCAGCAGCGTCGCTTCTTTTCCGCGCTGCCGGATTCCAGTGGTTTGCGCGCGGCCATCCAGCAGCATACCGAAGGACCGCATGTCCGAATCGCCCCAGTGCCGGTCTTCCATCTCCGAACCGTTCGCGTTGATCCACGTCAGGTCCTTTACTCCCAATTCTTCGTTATATTCGCCGCTGAAAAACAGGTTGCGCCGCAGGATGGGGTACCTGTGCCGCATGCCTGTGAGCTTCTTGACGAAGTGGATCAGCGACTGTCCTTTTTCCTTGATGTCCCAGTTCAACCAACTGATTTCGTTGTCCTGGCAATAGGCGTTGTTGTTTCCGTGTTGCGTCCGGCCAAATTCGTCACCGGCCAGCATCATCGGGGTTCCTTGCGAAAGCAGCAACGTCGCGAGCATGTTGCGGATCTGGCGCTCGCGCAACTCATAAACCGCAGGATCGTTGCTCGGTCCTTCCTCGCCGCAATTCCAGGACCGATTATCGTTGCTGCCGTCTTTATTGCCCTCCCCGTTGGCTTCGTTGTGCTTCTCGTTGTAGCTGACAACGTCGTTCAGCGTGAACCCGTCATGGGCCGTGACGAAGTTGACGCAAGCCCACGGCCTACGTCCCTGATGATTGAATGATTGACCGGATGCGCACAGGCGCTCTGTCAATGCGGCCGCAGGAGCATTTCCTTTCCAGAAATCCCGAACCGTGTCGCGGAACTTATCGTTCCATTCGGCCCAGCCAGGGGGAAAAGCACCCACTTGATAGCCTCCAGGACCGCAATCCCAAGGCTCCGCAATCAACTTAACCGTGATCAGCACGGGATCTTGACTGACTGCCTTCAAGAAACCGCTCTGGTTATCAAAACCATTCGGTTCGCGTGCCAGGATGGTGCCGAGGTCGAAGCGGAATCCATCCACGTGCGTCTGCTCCACCCAATAACGGAGGCTATCCGTCACCATCTGAATCACGCGAGGGTGGCTCAAATTCACGGTGTTTCCGGTACCGGTATCGTTGATGTAATAGCGCTTCTGATCGGGCAGTAGACGGTAATAGTTCGCGTTGTCGATACCTTTGAACGATAGTGTGGGCCCTTTCTCATTACCTTCGGCCGTATGGTTGTAGACGACGTCGAGAATAACTTCGAGCCCGGCGTCGTGAATGCGCGCCACCATTTCTTTGAACTCGCGTAAGCTGTCTTCGCGCCGCGCGGCATAGCGCGGGTCCGGCGCAAAGAACTGAATGGTGTTGTAGCCCCAATAATTCGTCAGGCCCTTGTCGAGCAAACCACTGTCGTTGATAAAGCTGTGAATGGGCAGCAACTCAACGGAGGTCACACCAAGCGACTTGATGTAATCCAACACCTCCTTGGTCGCGAGTCCCTCATACGTGCCGCGGAGGTGTTCGGGCACTTGAGGATGCATCTTGGTATACCCCCTCACGTGCAGCTCGTAAATGATCGTGTCGTCCCAGCGTATGGGCCTGCGGGTGGCAACTTGGCCGTGCCAAGTGAAGTTCGGGTCCACCACCGTGCACTTCGGCATATAAGGAGCGCTGTCGCGGTCGTCGAAAGTAGTGTCGTCGCCCGTCTCCATCTTGTAGCCAAACACGGCGGGATTCCATACCAGGTCCCCGAAATTGGCGCACGCGTATGGATCCAGCAGCAGCTTGTTGGGGTTGAAACGATGGCCTGCATCGGGCTCGTACGGCCCGTGCACGCGGTAACCATAAATCGTACCCGGCGTCACATCCGGCAGATAACCATGCCAAATCTGATTCGTGTATTCAGGGAGTGCAATACGTTGTACTTCGTTCTTACCGTCGGCATCGAAAAGGCACAGCTCAACCTTGGTGGCGTTGGCTGAAAACAGGGCAAAATTGGCCCCTTTCCCGTCGTAGTAGGCACCGCGTGGATGAGGCAGACCTTCTCTGATGCGCTTCTTCAGGATCTCAGGCATGTTTGCTCTTGTGTTGGAGCGCCGATAGCATTCAACGGTTTCGTTTGTACGACTCCTGCGCGCTGAACAGCGGCGGTAGCACCGGAACAATTACGAAGCGTAGTATCGGTTTGGGCTATTCCTGAGTCTATCCGTTCGGGAGAGTTGCTACGAGGCGGCGTGCGACACCCAAGGATCAAGATTCGTGTCGCCTCGCCGCGTCAGTTGGCGACAGTAATTTTAAGGAAAACATGAGCACCTCGCAAGAAGTCATAATTCGATACCTGGAAGATGCGGAAGCAGCCGAAAGAAATTTCGAAGACGCGTTGGCGACCTTCGGCAAAACCGGCGAGCAGAACGAAGTGAAGCGATTCTTCGACTTCGCCTCAAAACGCGCCAAGAGCCAGCATGAGCGGCTGGAGGCGCGATTGAAACAGTTGGGCGGCAGCCCGTCGACCGCGAAGAGCATCCTGGCGCACCTGCTGGCGTTCTCGCCCACAATCGCCCAAATCGGCCACGAGCCCGCCGAGAAGAATACGCAGCATCTGGTCATCTGCATTGGCGCGGCATCCGCCGAGATGGCCATGTATGAATCGCTTGCGTCGGTGGCAGCGGCGGCGGGCGATACAGAAACCGAGCGCCTGGCGCGGGAGTTGCAACTGGAAGAAAAGGACGATTACGAAAAATCGTGGGCGTTGCTCAAATCCAGCGCCGTGGCGGCGTTTGAGACCGTGCTGAACCGTCAAGCGGCCACTTCTTAAAGCACTACTACAGCGTGTAAGCCGCTATTTCAGCGTATACAGATACCCCGCTATGTCGGCTGCGTCATGTGCGGTGACGTTCAGGTTCGGCATCACGGTCTTCTCGTCGACTGCCTTCGGATTTTGAATCCAGCGCATCATGTTGCCGGGCGTGTTTTGCAGCACGCCCGCGATATACACACGCTCCGCAACGCCCGAAAGTGGCGGGCCGACGCGCCCCGTTGCTCCCGAGATGCCCGGAATGATGTGGCAGGAGCCGCAGCCGTAATACTGAATCTTGTGCGCGCCCGCCTGTGGATTACCCCCAGTTGTCACTTCTGCGATATGGGTACCCTGGGTTCGACCACACCCCAGCAAGGTCACAATTGATAGCGCCAGCAAACCGATTTCCCTACTTCGCATCTCTTACCCTTTCGAGCATGGCATCGCTCTCCTTCAACCATTCGGCGAAGAGCCACAAGCCCGCTGCCAAGTACACGAGGCTCGCCGGGACCCACATGATCAAACCGCCAATCTGCTGATCTTCAAGCGGCGTCAAGCCCCAGGCTTGTGTCGTCGTCTGGTATGGGGAGTACCAAACGTGCGGAGCAAACGTGAGCAGCGCGCCCAAAATGCCGGTATGCACCGCCGTCGTGAAGACATAAAATACGCCCGCGCCATAAGCTCTGCGTCCGTGCGCGTAAAACAGCGCCCACCAGAACAGCAGAGCGGAAAGAAAAAAGCTCAAATGTTGAGCGGTATGGACCAGATCGCTTTTGAGAGTCAGATCGAAGAGAAAGGGGACATGCCAAGCCCAGATTGCGGCGAAGTGAATCAACCAGGCCGTTAGCGGTTCCGTGAGGAACGTCCATACCCGCTGAACCTGCTTCTGCTTGCTCCAGCGACCCACGTTCCGGCGCCACTCGAAGGGCATTCCCCATAGGAATGTGACCAGCGGCCGTGAGAGCACCAATAGCGGCGCCGATATCAGCATCAAAATTTCGTGCTGCACCATATGCGCCGAAAACAACGCTTCCCCCAACGGATGGAGCGGGGAGACAAGCGCCACAATCAGACCGACCCAGCCGAGCCAGAAGCAAACGCTTTGACCGGGCGTCGCAATCCGTTGCCGCCGCGCGCCCGCTGTGTACAGGACGGCTGTGAGTACCAGCGGAACGACTACACCCGGATCGAATTCCCATGCCGACCACAGATGGCCCGGCTGGAGCGTTTCGCCGGGATCTGCCGAAGCGACCGCCACAAAAAGCAGTGCCAGCCCAGTTGCCCGGCCCCATCTCATTGACACTCCCGCAGAATCACTTCCGGAATCGCTTGTGCCAGGATGACCACAAAGAAGCCGATGCTCAGGACGATGCCACTCAGCGCCATCATGCGGCTGCGTGGAAGCGCACCGGGGCCTTCGAATTCCATTTGTCTGCCGAGCTCCCGCCATTCGCGCCACGCTGCGAAGCTAGATGCGCCGCAAGCGATCAAACCGAGAACAGAAACGAGATACAGCGCCAGTTTTCCTTGCCAGATACACGCCCACGGCACGAGCGCAAAATTCGCCTGAAAGCTGATCAGCCAAACGATCGGCCCAGCCAGAATACTAATCCACAGAATCAGATTGCGATTCATTGCGCAGATCCCAAAATGCGCGGTCCCCAGTAAATGACCACGTAAATAGGCAGCCAGATCGCAACGACGAAATACCACACAATACTATCCACGTGTACGCCCAGCCGCTGATTTTCTCCGTAGCGTCCGCTCCCGAGGATCACCAGCAGAACGACGGTAAACACAGCATCCGCAATGAAGTCAAAACTATGCAGGCCGAGGAAGGCCCACACATAAGAACCGTGTACATCAGTTTGCCAATTGAAGTTCAACGAATGCCACTCGAATAGGCGCATGACAAAGAAGAGGGCCGCAAGCGCCAGATTCAGAATCAAATTGCGGATCATCCCGCCGCGATCGTTCTTCTTCGCAGCCTCACTGGCCCAATAGGAAGCCAATGCGCTGAGCAACAGCGGGATGAGCGCAAGCGTGGGAAGCGTCAGGTGCGGGAACTGATCACCCGGAGGCGGCCAGACATCCACGCGCAACCGCGTATACAGGTAAGCCGCGATGACAATCGAGAACATCATAGCCTCGATCACCACGATGCTAAGCTGCCCCCACCACAAGGGGGCCTGGCTCGAAATCTCGTAGGGCTTCAACTCGCCTACATCAAGCGTTCTCATGGTTCCAACTCCACAGGACGTCGAGGCCAGAACCAACCAATGAATCCAAGACCGCTCAAAACGGAGCCATAGACGATGTACCAGTTGTTGAAGACCGACCCCGCGAAGCCGACAGTCACCCCGATTGCCGTAAGTAGAGGCCAGATACTCGGCCCTGGAAAAACATAGCGGTGATGCGGCTCGGCATCCATCAAAGTCGTGACCAGACCTTCCCGCCGGTCGTTACGCAAGCCGGTGACGATCGTCTTCTCTTCTTCCGGAACCCACAGCGGATAGCGGCTCGTGGCAACCGGCAGATGCTCAAAGTTATAGTTCTTCGGCGGCGATGAAGTTGCCCATTCGAGACTGTCCGCATCCCAGGGATTATTGCCCGCTAGCTTGCCGCTCCTACGGCTCCAAAAGACATTAGCTATGAAGAGTATCCCGCCCAGCGCGATGATGAATGCTCCGTACGTTGCCAATGTATTCAGCGGGTCCCAACCCATTTCAGGCGGATAAGTGTAAATTCGCCGAGTCATCCCTTTGATGCCAAGGATGTGCATGGGGAAGAACGTAACGTTGAAACCGATAAACAAAACCCAGAAGTTGATTTTGCCAAGCGTCTCGTTCATCATGCGTCCTGTCATCTTTGGGAACCAGTGGTAGAAGGCTCCGAACAGTGGGAAGAGCGCGCCGCCGATGAGCACGTAATGAAAATGCGCGACGACGAAATACGTATCGTGGACCTGCAAATCCAAGGGAACGGAAGCCAGCATCACGCCGGTCATGCCTCCCAGCACGAAAATTGCAATGAAGCCCATCACAAAATGCAGCGCTGTACTCATTCGGATCCGGCCTGTCCACAACGTGGCGATCCAGCAAAAGATCTGTACGCCACTGGTGATGGCAATCATCATGCTCGAGGCGGTGAAGTACGCTTCACCGATCTGGGGCAAGCCGGTCGCGAACATATGATGTACCCACAAACCGAATGCGATAAACCCGTTCGCCACCTGGGACAGAACCAGCGCAGGATATCCAACAATCTGACGGCGGGAATGTGCCACGACAATGGCCGACACGAAGCCCAGAGCCGGAATAAATATGATGTAGACCTCTGGATGACCGAAAAACCAAAACACGTGTTGGTAGAGAATCGGATCGCCGCCCTCAGCAGGATTCAAAAAGTTTGTACCGCTCGTGCGATCGATCAGCAGCATTGAGCTGGCGACCATAATTGCCGGCATGGCGCAGATCACCATCACCGACTGGATCAGCATCGACCAGACATAGAGAGGAGTGCGGTTGAGCGACATTCCGGGCGCGCGCATCTTCAGGATGGTGGCGACGATCTCTGCGGCGACGCACATGGCCGATACCTCTGTAAAGGTAATCATCTGGCACCAGAAGTCGACGCGCTTGCCAGGCGAAAACTGCGGACCGGAGAGCGGCACGTAGGAAAACCACCCGGCATCCGGCGCCGAGTTACTGAAGACGCCCCAATATAAGAAGATGCATCCGCCCAGGTACATCCAATATCCGAACGCATTGAGACGCGGAAATGCGACGTTCCTGGTCCCAACCATCATGGGAATCAGATAGACCGCCATACCTTCCATTACCGGCACAGCGAACAGAAACATCATCGTAGTGCCGTGCGTTGTAAAGATCTCGTTATAGCGATCCGGACCCAGGAACGTGTTGTTCGCGTGCGCCAGTTGAAGACGCATCAACAGCGCTTCCACCCCGCCGATCAAAAGAAAGAAAAAAGCGGTCACGATGTACCGCATTCCGATGGCCTGGTGAGTCGTAAAGGAAAGCCAGCCAAAAAATCCGGCCGGATGCTGCCACGAGCGCTCGAGCTTCGCAATCTCGTGCGGCTCGGTCTGTCTGTCAACGGTTGCCGGGGTCGCGTTCATTTCAAACTCTCGAGATATTCAGCTAGCGGTTGCAAATCGTCTGGGTTGACCGCGATCGTTGCCATGTGATTCCCCGGCTTCACGCTCTGCGGGTCCACAATCCAACCGGTCAGGTTCCCCGTCGTGTTGACAAGCGTGTTCGCGGCAATGCCTCTTCTGCTTCCGAAGTGCGTCAGATCGGGAGCCATTTGCCCGGCCGCCGTAGTGCCGCGAATAGAGTGGCAGAAGATGCATTCACTGTTCAGAAATACCTGTTGCCCATGCTGCCGTACGGGATCGGCCGGCGCCACTGCCGGTTGCAATTGCTTTTGCAGCCATTCATCGAACTTAGCCTCCGGCTCCGCGATTACCCACAGCACCATGTGCGCATGCTGCAGCCCACAAAACTCCGCGCACTGTCCGCGATAGGCGCCGGGCTTGTCGGCCTGAATCCACTCCGTCGTTACACGAGACGGAATCAGATCGCGCTTTCCGTGCAAACCCGGCACCCAAAAGCTGTGAATCACATCCTGCGACCGGCCCATAATCATCACCGGACGTCCGACGGGAATATGTATTTCGTTCGCAGTCACCAGAATGCGGCTGGCGTCGGGGTTGTCGTACTGGGCCTGCCACCACCACTGGTTTCCGGTCAGTTCAATGACCATCCCGCGCCCTGGCTGGCCCAAATCTGCAATGGCCTTCCCTGTGAAAACGCTGGAGAAGAGCAGAACGAACAAAATGAGAACGGTGGCGATGCTGGCGCCGGTGATTACCCGAACGAGCCGCTTCTCAGTACCCGCGGATGCAGCGTGATGAAGCTTCACCGACTCTGCGTCAACTTTCGGCTGCCTTCGCACCAAAGTCCACAGCGCGAGCACGAGTACCACGACAAAGATCGCGGCCAGCAGGATGGCGAAAAACCAGAACAGGTTCGCAATCCTGCCCGCCTGCGGCCCACCAGGATCGATCATTGACTGCTGATGCCCCGCGCACCCGGTCAACACGCAGCAGAAACTCAGCAGAGCAACCCAAGCGAAGCTCACGTGCGAGCTCCGCCTGCTCGTGCCGTTCATTTGGTTTCTCCACTGGTGCGGTTTTGCAGGGTTTGCGGGCTTGGTTGGATGTTGTCACTGCGGCCCGCCGTCGCCGATCTAGGCTGCAAACCGTTCATAGACCGGACATAAGCAATGATTTGCCAGATCTGATATTCGGGTATCCGCCCGCCCCACGAAGGCATGCCATTCGGACGCCCCTTCACAATCGTGTCGAAGAGATTTTCCGGTTCGCCGCCGTAGATCCAGGACGTCTTGATCAACGGAGGCCCGATAGCGCCTCCACCCTGCGCGTGACAGCCGGCGCAGTTATACCAGCTATACAGGCGCTGTCCTTCTGAGATGTCGTATGCGCTGCCGTTGTACGGATTTGTTACCACCCCTTGAGGCTGCACCGGACCGCCGGGGCGCAGAGGACTTTCCCGCGCTGCATCGCCGTAAATCGCCAGCCGAGTGGGCGACGGCCGGAGATCGCGCTTCTCGCGCTGGCACGAGCTCAGCACCAGAGCTAAACAGGAGCACAGAAGGACGCCAACAAGTCGCACGCTCTGTCTTTCCCCTTTAATGAACCTGCGGCACGCCATATTGTGCGAGGATCTCCCGAATCTGTGGCGCTTGCGCTTGCAGTACGCTGTCCACCTCGTTCTTCAGTCGCACATCCCCTTTCCGAACGCCGGCGGAAACGTCGAATGTGAACGGCACAGCAAGAAACATGGCCGGTGACACCGGAACAATATCGAGCTCAGCGGGCTCCTGTTTGGCAAAGTAGCCGGCAAACGGTCCCCAGACGATGGCCACGTCCACTGTCCCGTTCGCCACGGCATCGATCAACTTGCGCGGCGGGTTCGCATCGCCATACGGACCGAAGAGGCTGAATCCCGTCACGTTCGCCGTAATGCCACGCCTCGCCAGCGCAGCGGCCGGAGGAGCCAGATTATCGCCTACAACGTGTACGCCAATTCGCCAGTGCTCGAACCGCGGATCGTCGAGAGAAGTAATCCGTAGATTCCGGTCATGCCGCCAAACAAATACATAGGTAGACCGGTAGTACGGCTTGGTCGTCTCTACGGAATCGAGCGATGTGGGGATGCCCATCAACACATCGCAGCGACCTGCATCGAGCGAGTTTTTCACGAACGACTTCCTCTGCGACCACCACGTGTATTCGAGCTTCGCTCCCATTTGTTGAGCCACTAACTCCGCCAACTTGTTCTCAAAACCCTGCTGCCGTTCGTTCGAATACGGCATATTGTTCGGATCGGCGCAAACGCGCAACGTCATCTGTGGTGCCGCCACTATCGGAATCGCGCCGGCCAGTAGAAAGCTAAGGCAGCGCGAAAACATACAGCATGCCGCCTTTCGTCGTGTACTTGCCGAGATCGGACATGGCATTCACAAACCCCAAAGCGCCTGTGCCATCGACTGCATTCAGACCGCCCGCCACTACCGCGCCGGACCAACCGCCGACACCCGAGAGAACCGCCACGTACTGCTTGCCATCAGGCCCCTTATACGTGACCGGCTGACCGATGATGCCCGATCCAACTTTGAATTGCCAAAGCAATTTACCGCTTCGATCGTCGAGAGCCTTGAACCAGCCGTCCATGGTCCCGTAGAACACAACGTCGCCTGCCGTTACCACTGTGCCGCTCCAGGCTGGGAAGTTTTCTTTTACCGCCCAAACGGTTTGCGCCTTTACTGGATCCCACGCGGAAACTTCGCCACGATTGCCGCCCGGGCCGGCGTACATGCGGACATTCATACCGACATAAGGCGTGCCCGCGATGTAATTCGCCTGTACGCCTTGACTCTCATAGCAGAGATTGTTATGCGGTATATAAATCAACCCTGTCTTCGGCGAGTACGACGATGGCTGCCAGTCTTTGCCGCCCGGCGGCGCGGGACAAGCATCGCGTATGGTATGGAATCCCGTTTGTTTCTCAGGATTCATCTTCAACGCGCCGGTTTTTAGGTCCACCCCTTCGGTCGTGTTCGCGTAGGCGAACGTCTCAGCGGACAGCACTTCGCCGTTCGTGCGATCCATGATGTACATGCGCGAATTTCTATCCGGATGCGCCAGCACCTTCCGCATACGTCCGCCGATATTCAGATCCAGCAGAATATTTTCGTTCACGCCATCGTAGTCATGAAGGTCGTGCGGGTTCAACTGGTACGCCCAAATGGCTTCGCCCGTTTCCGGCCGGCGGGCAAAGAGAGACGATCCCCATTTGTTATCGCCGGGCCGCTGCTCGGGATTCCACGGCCCAGGGTTCGATGTGCCGTAATAGATCAGGTCCAGATCCGGATCGTAGGAAATCCAGCTCCAGCCCGTAGCGCCCCCGATCTTCCACATATCACCGGGCCAGGTTTTCATGCCCAGGTCCTTGCCTCGCTCCGCGGCGTAGAAAGGCTTGAAATTAGCGCCGATCAGCACGTCCGAGTCCGGTCCAGTGCCGTAGGCGCGCCATGCGATCTTGCCGGTATCGGCATCTAAGCCCGCCACCCAACCGCGGACCCCGAATTCACCACCGCTGTTTCCGACGATTACTTTTCCCTTGGCGACAATCGGCGCCATGGTCATTGATTCGCCCAAGTTGATATCGCCCAGCTTGGTGTTCCAAACTTCCTTACCAGTGTTCGCGTCTACGGCCACGGTGTGGACGTCAAGCGTGTTGTAGTAAATCTTGCCGTTGTAATACGCAGCTCCGCGATTCACAACGTCGCAGCAAGCTACCCCCTGCGAAGCCGGCGATGGATTCGGTTGATACACCCACTTGGTGGGCGCGCCTGGCTTCGTGAGATCCAGAGCGTACAGATAATTCGGCCAGGGCGTCACGACGTACATCGTGTTATTCACGACGAGCGGCGCCGCTTCGTGCCCGCGGGTGACTCCCGTCGAGAAGGTCCAGGCTAACTTTAGATTTTGAACGTTCCCGGTATTGATCTGGTCCAGGGTGCTGTACCGTGTGCTGGCGTAGTTCTTCGCCGGCATGATCCACTGGCCGTCGTCTGGTTGATTCTGTATCTGCCCGTACACAGGCGCGACGACTAGCAGCACTGCGAGTAATCGCTTGTTGCTGATTTTCACTTTCGTTTCTTTTTGTAGACGATACGTTCAACTCTGGTTACGTCTGGGAATTTTACAGATGTCACATCGCGGCACGTTGCGGCGGCATCAAATCTCATCCGCATTCTTGCCGAGCACGTGGTCCTTAGCATACACCTGGAAAATCCTGGCTGTGTCGTTTCGGTCGCCATGGATGAAGCGGACTGAGAGCACCTGCCCTAGATCATGTAAGGCCGTCTGAAGAGTGGAAGCAGCGAGCCGCACCGGCTGCGATGCGTCGGGCCGCGAGCCCAGTTCCGCCAGCCGTAACAAGTCCGGCAGCGAGTGCGGCAATGATGAGCGGCGTCCTTCGGCGTGGAAGTAATACACCACCGGAAAATGTATGAAATCGATGCGCGCACGAATTACGTCGAGCGCAAGCTCGCTCAGCAATCGCTCGCCATCCGCCGAGATCGCATCCACGCCTGTTTTGTGCTGCGCCATCAGCAGCGTTTGCGTGCGGCTCGCCAGATTTCGCAACCGCGCAAGTGCCGGGAAGATCAGCAAAATAGAAGAGACGCTCGCGGTTACCAGCGCGAATCCCACTAATGCCTCGAAGGTGCATAGGAAACGCAACCAGTTCGCAACCGGGAGGACGTCTCCCAATCCCAAGGTCGTGAGAGTTTCTAGCGAGAAGTAGAAAATCAAAAAGAAGCCCTGCAAACCAGCGGGGTGATCTCCTTGGATTCGAAACTCACCAGGATAGGCACTCCAATAAATGAAAGCGAATCCTAGCGCCTGAAGAAAGGCCCAGCTCAAGATGACAATCACCAGCGTCATCGGACCGGCCATCGAAAGCTTCGACGGCCACCTGCGTAGGAAACGGAACGTCGTTCGCCCCACAAAAGTACTCAATGACCCAGTTTCCGTGGGATGGAAAAGATCTTGGAAGATTTGTCGGAACGCCCAGCCAACAATGACCACGCCCGGTAGAACAGTCCATAACCAGCGCACGTCGAACCAGACCCGTTTCACGCTCGGATGTTTCCCGCCAAATTGCCTTTTCGTAAAATGAGGCGACGGCGATGGAGTTCGCCATAACCGCCCTCTGAGGCTGATGACTCCTATCTTTATTGATTGGAGTCTATGCTGCAGACGATAGTGTTTATCTCGCTAGGAGCGATTCTCGGCGCGAACCTGCGCTACTTCTTGGGGCAACTTGCCGGCAGGTGGTCCCACTCGAATCTCCCCTTCGGAACCGTGCTGATCAACATCACCGGAAGCTTTATCTTGGCTTTCTTTATCATCTGGACAACCGAACGGGTGCTCGCCGATCCACGCTGGCGCTTGTTTATCGCGGTCGGATTTTGCGGCGGCTACACAACCTATTCGAGTTACGCTTATGAGACCTTTGCGTTATTTGAGCAAGGACAGTGGCTATTCGCTGGGCTCAATATCCTCGCCACGAACGTGTTGTGCCTGGCCGCGGCGTTCGCGGGCGCGGCGCTAGCTCGCGCCCTTTAGCAGTTGCGTAAGATTGTGAGTACGGCCATTCGCATCACCATGTACTTGGATGAATCGGATCGTTTCAAACACGGTTCGCTTCACAACGCAATCCTTCAGTTCTTGCGTGAACAGAACATCGCCGGCGCTCACGCTTTTCATGCGGTCGCCGGTTTCCTCGGCCGCAATCAGGTCCACATGGCGGGATTAGTGGAGGCGAGTGGAAAACTGCCGGTCATCCTCACGTTTGTCGATACAGAAGAACACATCGAGCGAGTGCTTCCCAAGCTGCGTGAGATGGCTCCCCATCGGATGATCGTGCGTGAAAACGTGACCATGGTTCAGAGTCCATTCGACTGAGCAGTCCCCACTTAAACGATCAATGGCACGCTTCGTCCGCACAATCCTGCTCGTCCTCATCTTATTGATCGTCGCCGCAGCGGCACTCTTATTCCACGGCGTCAAATACGCCTACGAACCCTCGCGCGATAACGTCATCAGCCGCACTCCTCCGAGTCCCGAGATTTACGATCTCTGGGGTCGTGCGGTTAATCAGGGAAACGCTGAACAAGGCGCGGTGCACATCGATGATCGGCTTCTGAAGCTCGGCAGAACTGCTTTCTACAAAGAGACATTCGGCAACGAGCTTTTTCTGAGCGATGTTTTGGGCGTCCTCGATGGGCCGTTCGGGATTACCAATACCACTAAAGCCGTGCTCGCGCTCAAAGGCCAAGGGACAACCAATCTGCGCGTTGAAGTGCCCGAAACCGTCACCATCGGCGGCCACACGTTTGCAAAAGGTTCGTATTTTGATACGGGCCTGGATGTACCTCGGGGCGCGCTCTTCCCGCTCGGCATGGCGATTTCCGTTTCAGGCTTTCACATCCGCGTAGGCATAACGTGCGCCGCTTGTCACGCGACCGTCGATCCGCAAACGAAAAAAGTGGTGGAAGGCGCACCGAATCAGGACCTGAACGCCGGGTTGCTTCTGGCGTTAGCCACAAATTCCGCCGCCTACTTCATGCATACGGATGTGAACCCGTTGCGCGATGTTGCGCCCGATCGTTCGCGTACCGTTACAACTTCGCGGGGCGAAAGCGTCGCTCTGCCCAACGTTGCCGCGCTGGAGCAAGCTGTGGACACGGCGCTTCTGATGTGGCCCCGCGGCAACTTCGATTCCTTAACGGACATGAAAGCCGATCCCACTCAGAATCCCATTTCTTTTGCGTGGCAAAATTATCCGTATGGCTGGAGCGGCAATTTCATTGCTGGTCCCTTTCACGGCTTGACGGCGCAAAACAACAACGTGCATGCCTTGAACTCCGACGCGCTACTACTCGCTGACAGCAGCCGCACAATGTTCGGTATAGACAAAGAGACGTTCCTTGCGATCGAGCTGCAAAATGCGGCAGTCAAGAAATTCCGCTACAATCCGCGTACGCGCCGAAAACCTTCCGAGTTTTTCGCCTCCATCGATCCCACGCGCGGCAGCCCCGGATTAAATCAGGTAGTGCTCCCGCCCACTTATCCGAAAGGCACGCTCCTCAGCCCCGACGGCGCCTTGACCAGTTCGCCCGGCTATCCATTCTGGCAGCAAAATAACGCCATGGCAGCGTGGCAGCAGACTCTGGTTCCCCCGGTTGTCCCTATTCAGGCGAGTGCAGCGGTTCGCGAACTGGGTCGGCGGGTTTTCGAACGCGCGAATTGCAGCAGCTGCCATGCCGGACCTTTTCTGACCAACAATCGCGTTGTCCCCAGCGTTGATCTCGGCGTCAACCCGGTCCGCTCTGTCGCCCTGCAAAAGACGGAGCTGAACTTCACTTCGCCCATCATCTACGGCTTCGATACCAGCGTGCCTATACCGCCGAATACTCGCCCGCTTCCAGTGCCGACGAACGATTTGGATCAACAGCAGCTCGATTTGGCCTGGGCTCATCACGGCTCCGGGGGCGGTTATAAAACTCCTACACTTGTGGGTCTTTATTGGAGCGCGCCTTACCTGCATGACGGAGGGGTTGCGGTGGGAGCAAACGCCGGAACGGATCTAGGCCTGCCCGGAACAGTGGAGCGTAACATCACGCCTGACCCGTCGAATAGCCTGCGCGCGTTGATCGATCGAGGTCTGCGCGCCCAAGTAGTTGCCGCGAACCACGCGTCTGCCGGCTTGCGGCGCATGAACGTCGAAGGTGTCGGTCACAACTACTGGATCGATCACGAAGCGGGTTACAGCGAGGAAGAACAGCGCGCAGTGATTCTCTATCTTCTTACCTATGACCCGCCTCACTGAGGCTGTACGAGCAAATCAAAGATTTGCCGTAAAAATGCAATGAGCTGCTGCTCCGAGATGGTGGCGGGATCGTAAGCGTGCTCCAGCACTAGTCCGTGCAGGGTTGCTTCCAACGCTCTCCTGATCGGCTCCTCCGTCTTCAGCACTTCCGCCATTTCGAAACCCTTCAACTGGTGAACCTTGGTCGTATCCAGCAGCGCCCGAATCCGGCGGTGAGTGTTCAAAAGCTTGGGCCGGAGCTGACCGTGACGTAATGCGAATAATTTGAACTCCAGCATCAACAGCGACCACTGTCTGTCACTCAGCAGACCGACGTAGTACTCGCGTAAGGTGCTCAGCCGCTGTTCCTCTGTCGTACAGCCTTCCAACATCGATTGGATTTTGTCGATGTGCTCGCGCGCCTGCTGCTCGAGCAACGCGAAGAACAGATCTTCCTTGCTGTCAAAATTGGCGTAAAAAGCGCCCCGCGTGTGCCCCGCGTCTTTTGCGATCTCCTCGATACGCGCCGCTTCGAATCCATCCCGCGCAAAGACCCGCCGCGCCGATTTCAGCAGCTTCCGGCGTGTTGCCTCGGTTCTTTGTTGATGTTTGTTGGCTACGCCCGCAGCAGCTGAACCCATTTCCTATTTGAAATTATATACACGGATGCACGAAATGTGATACACCTATGTATGTATTTATGTTTGGACGCCGTGCTGTTCTGGTCTTCTGTATCGTGGAATGCGCAGCTTGGGCCCAGCTCTCCCCGACGGGCGGACCAAGCGGCCCGGCCCGCGCCACCCCTCTACCCCTCTCCGGTCGAACGGCGCAGGTCGGTTCCGCGCAAACGCAGCAAACGGCCAGTCCGGGCAGCGGCGTAGCCACAATCAACAGTTCCGTGCAGGTCAGCGGCAGCTATCAAGGTAGCGTTCCGTCCACCGATCTTCCGAATGGGCCGATTACCCTTAGCCTCGCAGACGCAGTTAAGCGTGGTCTAACGGCGAATCTCGGTCCCATTTCCGCAAGCAACAACGTGGCTTCCGCCCGTGCCTCCCGGCTTCAGGCTCTCAGCGCGCTGCTCCCAAACATCGCCGCGAATGCGAGTGAAACTGTCACGCAAATCGATCTCGCCGCTTACGGCTTCCAGTTCAAAGTACCCGCAAACTTCAATTTCTCTATCCCGACAGTCGTCGGACCCTTTCGCCTATTCGCAAGCGCAGGGCACGCTCAGCCAATCCGTCTTCGATCTTGTACAAAGGCGCAACTGGCAGGTGAGCAAGGAAAACGAGAAAGGATCGGTGCTGGCGGCGAAAGATGCTCGCGAGACGGTTGTGCTGGCAGTTGCCGGGACCTATCTGCAGACCGTAACATCCGCCGCGCGAGTGGCTTCACAGCAGGCGCAGGTACAGAATGCGCAAGCCGTATACAACCAAGCGGTCATTCGCAAAGAGGCTGGCACCAACGCCAAAATCGACGTGACGCGCAGCTTCGTCGAGCTGCAAACCGAGCAGCAACGGTTGAGTTCGCTTCAATCCGACCTGCGCAAGCAGAAAATCGCTCTCGCACGCCTCATCGGCTTACCGCTGGATCGTGAACTGACGCTAATCGACCCGCTGGGTTCCGCGAACGCCGCCCTCCCGGAAGCGGAAGCAACCATTCAGCGCGCGTTTAAACTTCGACCCGATCTGCAAGCGGCCGAATCTCAGGTGCACGCCGCCGAACTCGCCCTCTCGGCGGCCCACGCCGAACGTCTTCCCTCCGTTTCGCTGAGCGGCGATTACGGGGTCATCGGCCCTAATCCCGCTACCATGCACGGCGTCTTCGCGGCCACAGCCTCGGTCAACGTACCTATCTGGGAAGGCGGCCGTACGCGCGGCGACATCCAGCAAGCCGAAATCACCTTACGCCAGCGCCGCGCCGAACTCGCCGACCAGCGCGGCCAAGTGGAACAGCAAGTCCGCGACGCTCTCATCGAACTCGAGACTGCGCTGGGCCAGGTTCAGTTGGCAACCAGCAACCGCACCTATGCCGCCGAAACGCTCACCCAGGCCCGCGACCGCTTTAGTGCAGGCGTCGCAACTACTGTGGAAGTGGTTCAGGCGCAAGAGCAGGTAGCCGGAGCCGAAAGCGACTATATCTCCAGCCTCTTCTCTCTCAACCTCGCCAAACTGTCTCTGGCCCGAGCGACCGGCGAATCCGAAACCGCATTACCAGACCTGCTCAAGGGGAACCGCCCATGAAGACCGAAGAACAACAAATCGCCGAACGAAAGCAGCGCTCCGCCGCCTGATGCCGTGCCGCCCGCAACATGACACCGCCCGCCGCCGCAGCCCGCACCCTCACGCGCGGACGCCGCAAAGCTTTCACAATTTTCTTCCTCATCCTGCTGGTCATCGGGATCGGCGGATTGCTCTATTGGCTGCACGCCCGCGATTTCGAATCCACCGACGATGCCGAGGTGGATGCGCATCTCAACCCCATCAGCGCTCGCATCGACGGCACTATCACTCACGTCTATGTCGACGACAACCAGATGGTCAAAGCCGGTGACCCGCTGGTCGATCTCGATCCGCGCGATTATCAGGTCGCCCTCGATCAAGCCCTCGCGCAACTCGCGCAGGCCCGCAGCATGGTCATCGCCCAGCAACCGAACGTTCCCATCACGCAAGTGGAGAACACCACCAACGTTTCCACAGGCGAAGCCGACGTCGCCAATGCGCAAGCCGCGCTCGCCGTTTCCGAACGCGATCGCGAATCCGCCGCCGCCACGCTCACGCAATCGGAAGCCAACAACGCCCGGGCGCAGGCGGACCTTGAGCGCTACAAAATTCTGATCGCCAAAGAAGAAGTCTCGGCGCAGGAATACGATCAGATTGTGGCCGCCGCCAAAGCGCAAGCCGCCACCGTTTCCGCGAATCAGGCTAACCTGCAAGCCGCCGGGCAGACTGTGGCGCAACGCCACGCCCAGCTTCTCGAAGCGCAGAGCCGGCTCGCGCAATATCGCCGCAACGGTCCCGGCCACATTGGCCATTCGCCGCGCTACCGTTCAATCCAATCAGGCCAGCGCGCAGAGCGCCCAGGCGCAAGTGGAGCAAGCGCAGCTCCGCATCGGCTATACCAAAATCACCGCTCCCGTCCCTGGCATCGTCATGAAGCGCTCCGCTGAAATCGGTTCACACATCTCCGCCGGACAACAGCTCATGGAAATCGCGCAAATCGACGATCTCTGGGTCACCGCGAATTTCAAAGAGACGCAGCTCCGCAATCTGCGCCCCCGCCAGTCCGTCTCCATCCATGTCGACGCGCTCAAGCGGGACTTCGAAGGCTACGTCGACACCATCGGCGGGTCCACCGGCTCTATCGCCAGCGTCCTGCCGCCGGAAAACGCTACCGGCAACTACGTAAAAGTGGTTCAGCGCATCCCCATCCGCATACGCTTCAAACCGAATCAGCAAGGACTCGATCGCCTGCGCCCCGGCATGTCCGTCGAGCCCGACGTCCGCATCGGAGGCTAAACCAAAGTGGCCGACGCGCAAAATCTCACGCACCACAATTGGAAGCCTTCGCATAATCCATGGATTGTGGCGTTCACGGTAACGCTCGCCACCTTTATGGAAGTGCTGGATTCTTCCATCGCCAACGTTTCGCTGCCGCATATCGCCGGCTCGCTGGGCGCGAGTTACGAAGAATCCACCTGGGTTCTCACCAGCTATCTCGTTTCGAGCGCCATCGTGCTGCCCGTCTCCGGCTGGCTCTCCACCGTCTTTGGCCGCAAACGTTTCTATATGACGTGCGTGGCGATATTCACTATCTGTTCGGTGTTCTGCGGTTTCGCCACCAGCCTGCCCATGCTCATCGTGGCGCGCGTTCTGCAAGGCTGCGGAGGCGGCGGTCTGCAGCCCTCCGAGCAGGCCATCCTGGCCGATTCATTCCCCGTGGAGAAGCGCGGCATGGCGTTCTCGATGTACGGCATGGCCGTTGTCGTCGCGCCCGCCATCGGCCCCACGCTCGGCGGATGGATCACCGATAACTTCAGCTGGCACTGGATCTTCTTCATCAACCTGCCGGTGGGCCTTCTCTCGCTCTTTCTTACACAGCGCCTGGTCGAAGATCCGCCGTGGCTCGAAGAAGAAAAAGGCGCCGGTATCAAGATCGACTACATCGGTCTCGCCCTCATCGTCATCGGCGTCGCGTGTTTTCAGATGGTCCTCGACAAAGGTCAGGAAGACGATTGGTTCGGTTCGCCTGTCATCACCACGATGTTCAGCATCGGTCTGCCCGTCCTGATCTCGTTCTTCCTTTGGGAGTGGTACCACGAAAACCCCATCGTGGACGTCCGGCTCTTACGCAATCGCAACTTCGGAACCGCTGTTTTCTTTTCGTTCATCCTGGGCATCGTGCTCTTCGGCTCCACCGTCCTGATCCCCGAATTCCTGCAACAGAGTCTCGGCTACACAGCCGAGCGCGCCGGCATGGCTCTCTCGCCCGGCGGCTTCGCTCTCATGCTGATGATGCCCATCGCGGGGCGTCTCACCGGCTCCAAAATAGATCCGCGTCTTCTTGTCGCGTGCGGCTTTCTCACGATGGGAATCACGCTGCATATGATGACCATCATCTATCCGGGCATCAGCTTCGGCACCATCGTCATGCTGCGCGTCATCCAGGTCTTGCCGATGGCGTTCATCTTTATCCCCATCAGCACGCTCAATTACATCGGCGTGCCCGCGTGAGAAGAACAACCAGGTCTCGGGCCTTTCGAACTTCGCCCGTAACATCGGCGGCAGCATCGGAACCTCGCTGCTCAGCACGTTTATCGCGCGCCAGAACCAGGCGCACCAAAACGCTTTCTCATCTCATACCAGCCACGGCGACGTCAATTTCCAGCAGTACCTCGCCGGACTCAAGGCGCTGTTTGTCTCGCAAGGGTTCGACGCTGCCACCGCAACCACGAAAGCTCTCGCCCTGGCCTATCAGTCGGTAGTAGCCCAGGCGAACGCACTGAGTTTTAAGAACAGCTTCTGGGGCATGTCTCTGATTGTGTTGTGCCTGGTGCCGCTGCCGTTCGTCATGCGCCGTCCCAAGCCCGGTCAAGGGCGCCCGCAAGCCGCGCATTAGAAGCGTAACGAGGAATTTGTCTAATGATTCTGGTCCCGAACCACGAACCGGAACAATGGCAAACGTTGCCTGTACAGCGACCTGAGTGCCCAACCAAAACGGACCGTTTTGAGCATCCGATAACACCGTTCAAGTGCGATCGAGCTAAGGGGTAGCAAAAGTCGCGCGACCACTCGCGATCTACGCCTCGCAGTGCGGCTCCTCTCAAAGCCGCCCGAACATTTCCGTGTGGCGCGTGACCTCGCTCGGAATCGGTTCGGCAGAGTTTAGATGGCGATGTTATCGGGAGTTTGCCAAGCGAGCGTCTCTCAGAGTGAACGCCCCTCGAATCGGGGACCCCTTCATTCCTGATCGAAGCACGTCTAAATCAGCGAGGGCCCAGGTTACGGTCAAACCAATCCAACGTTTCATGGATTGTGAGATTTCGCACTTCAGGAGCAAGAACGCTATGGCCGCTATCTACCCAACTGTGTTTCTTGCGCGGTGCGGCTGTCCCCAATGCGCGCAGCATCCAGTCCTGCGCTTGCTCACTCAGAATCGAGTCATACTTTCCATTAACCATCAAGACCGGGATCGTCACATGTGCCGCGAAGTTGACGGGATTCGATTCCGGCATGAGTCTCAATTGCACCGGCATGGCTCCAGATAGCAGAACGGCGGCTTTAACCCGCTCCTCTCCAGCCAGCAACACCGGTGCATATTCCGCACCACTGCTTACACCCAGATAACCGATTGCTCCAATATCTTTACGTGTCTGTAGATAGTCAAGAGTTCTGCCAAGATCCTTCCTCCAGGCAATCAAGGCCTCCCGGATAAACATCGGACTGGGGTAACCACCGTTTGCCGGATCGGACGGCAGGCCCACGAAGCGGTCAAACGTCCCCCAAAAAATGGGATACATCGCGGCCCTGCCGCTGCGTAGGAGGTACTCTAGGGGTTGAATCGTATCGCCCGATCTTGCCTGAAAAGCATCGCCGCCCGGCACAAACACCACGCATTGGTAAGGGGGGCGTCGCTGCTTTGGCAGAAATAAGTAGGCAGTCACTTCTTGATTTTGATAGGCGGCCCGGAACCGCACCTTCTCTCGCCGCCATAACTCCGAATCTGTAATGGATTCGACCGTTGGATTCAGATCTGAATGATCGTACGCATACAAAGAGCTTGAGGTCCTCCAAACCTCGTCCGAAGCCGGAACCATAGATATGTGATCGGAAACCGCTGGCGAAATCGAGCCAGCGAGTTGTGGCTGGGAAACGACTGGCTCCGCATATCTGATACAGCGGAAGCCGTTTGTTATGGATCGATTCAGCGGCGGAAGTTTCTGTCCCCTTACAAACATGTAGGCAGGATCAGACCAAGCACCTCCAAGTATGAACCTCATATCGTCGGATCCATTGAAGCACCACTCGCGAACGTTACCCGCGATATCATAGACTCCGAACGAACCTAGCGCCCCTTGACTCTTAACCGGCAGCAACCCGCGCCCGCGGAAGTTGCTCAGTGGAATCAGAAACACACTGTCGTCCGTGTGTGCTGCGCGAAACCATTGATAAACATTGGGAAGCGCCTTACCCACGAAATCGGCGTAAGCAGCGGCCTCGTACCAACTCACTCCAGAGACCGGGTAAGCACCTTCACCTGCGGGGTATGAACCCGCTGACCAACCTGCCGGGGAAGCGCTTCCAGTTTGATCAATGAATTTCTTCATTGCTTGCTGCCAGCCCAGGATGTGGCCGTTTTCAGTTAATCGAAACTTCCAATATTTCGGGTTGCGGTAGCCGCCCGCGTTTACGAACTGCTGATACTCCGAGTTAGTGACTTCAGTTCGATCAATCCAGAAATCATTAACAGTCACCGGGCCTAACCGGCCAATACCGGCGTATTGAGCGAACACAGGACCAGTCGGAATATGAACCATGCCACTATTCGTGCTGGTGGTCTCCATTTGCAACTGATACTTGGACTCAGGGGCGGCGATCTCAAGATCCGTATATCCTGGCTTTACTAAAAGCAGGCGAATCGTCCCGGCGCACACGCGTCGGTCGTGCAGAGGTGTTTTGCCGAGAAGACGCCAAGGCGATTTCAAATCGCTGTATGGCCGCCAGAAAACCGTTGTACCAGAGGGTTCCGAAGATAGCGTAATGTTTCTGGAGACTAACCGCCAAAGCTTCTCCAAACGTGGGTCATTCGCCGGCACTCGCGAGGCGGCGGCAGCGACCAGATCGTAAGCTGAACCGTACTCGCCTTTTGCCTCCACTGAAAGCGCACTTTTAATACTGTCGTCTATCGCTAGCGATCTGCTACGAGCCCTCTGATACAGAGCCGCTGCGCATCCGGCGACGAGTAGAGCCGTAAGCAGAATGCCAATCGGGTATGAAGTCTTGACTGGTAGAAAACCCGCGGCTCGGGAAACGGATGCTGCTACAGCGGTTGTGCTCTGAGGCAGTAGGTCCGAGTCCTGCTGAGCCGGTGACCTTTGGTCAACTGGACAGACGAAACGATACCCACGTTTCGGGACCGTTTCGATGTAGCGAGGAGCCGTTGCCGAATCGAGCAGTACTGCCCGGAGGCGCTTGACGACAGAGTTGAGTCCCTGTTCAAACTCGACGTGCGTCCCATTCGGCCATAGGCGATGCGACAATTCCTCGCGAGTTACCATTTCCCCGCGTTTCTCGAGCAGCGCTGATAACACTTTCAATGACTGGTCCGGAACTCGTATCCAGTTGCCGCTTTTGAACAAGATGGCCGACCTGGGATCGAACGAATAATCCCCGAAGGTAAAACACTGATGACTCGGCGCGGCTGGCATCCTGTAACCCGCGTGAGCAATATAACACGTACGCTTCTTCCACGGGTGGCGCATAAACCCTAGCTGCTCAGCAGCTTGGACTGTCAGAAAAATGCCGCGGAAATACCTTACGCATGACATCGTCATCCACCGCTGCTTAGAGCGAGGCTCAACGAGGGGGGACGCATGGCCTCCACAGATATCGAAAGAATGGACGAAACAATGGACAAACGAACACCCATCGTCGGGAGCATTTCGCTCCTCGCCTTGGTTCTGAGCACGACTGTGTCATTACTCGGCGGCACCATTTCAGCAAGTTATAGCTTTACTGGCAGCGCTCAAAATGAAGTCATCGCAAACGGTTTCCTAACCGCCGACGGGGTTGCTTCCGGTACCCTTGACGACTGGAGCGTCGTCTTCGACACCCACAACGACATTAACTTAGCGACGCTCCAGAATTACGGTACCTTCACGATGATATTTGCCGACGGCGATACGGCTTTCGGAAATCTATACGAGGACGACGTGAACGTTTCGCTCGCCACATTCAGCGGCCCCTTCACGCAGCTCTTGACGCTTACCGGCGGTACCGGACAATTCACCAACGTATCCGGATCACTTAATGGCGGAGGCTTTATCTATCCGACTTACTTTACGACCTCAGGCACAGGCGAACTGAGTGCTCCAGGCCTTGTTGCCACACCGGAACCCGGTTCTTGCGGCTTGCTTCTAATTGGGTTGCTGACTGCGGCCGTGGGGCTCAAGCGCGGTTCGAGGCGACGCAATGTAGATTGAACGGCTTGGTGGAAACGTCGGACAAGTGAACGGAGCCAGTATCGTCCGCTTGTCGGCTGGAATCCGGATCGGTACTCCGACGGTGATGAATTCCACTTGTCTTGCGGTAAGGTTCTTGCGGCGGCCCCTCCTAGTTTTGACTCGACTTCTGGGTCCTCGGCGATCCGAAAATGGAACATGCAAAAGCAAGACTCGTCGGCATCATTGGCCGCCATCCAGTCACCGACGTTTACTGGGGTGCGAACAGATCTATTGCCGTATCTTGAGAACAGCACGAATTTCGCCTGCAAGATCGGCGGCAGTATCGGAATTTCACAAGGGTTCGACGCTGCCACCGCAACCACGAAAGCGCTCGCCCTGGCCTATCAGTCGGTGGTAGCACAGGCGAACGCACTAAGTTTTAAGAACAGCTTCTGGGGCATGTCTCTGATTGTGTTGTGCCTGGTGCCCCTGCCGTTTGTCATGCGCCGTCCCAAGCCCGGTCAAGGGCGTCCCCAAGCCGCGCATTAGAAGCGTAAGGACCAATTCGTCGTCAGGAACACGGTCGTATCTACAATCAAAATCGACCCACCAGAATGCGATTCGTACTTGCCACTTCCGGGACGCATGGAGATGTTAATCCATATATTGCGGTTGCTGCAGAGCTGAAGAATCGGGGACATCACGTCACTCTCGCGACGTGCGCGTCCTATCGGTCCAAGGTGGAGGACGAGGGATTGGCATTCTATCCCCTGCGCCCCGACCTGAATGAACTGATGAACTCCTCGCCTGAGAACTCCGCTCGAGGTAACAGCCTGAAGAGCGGGACCGAGTTCATCCTGAAAACCCTCGTTCTGCCGAAGTCGCGCGAGACCTACGACGATCTGCTGCACGTCTGCCGAGGCGCAGACCTGCTGGTGATTCACCCTGTGCTGTTTCCCGCGCCACTGGTGGCTGAAAAATTAGGAATTCGATGGACATCGGTCATCCTTTCCCCAGGTATTTTCCTGTCCGCCTACGATCCGCCGTTACTTCCGCCGCTCGCTTGGTTTTACCCTCTTCGGAAGCTCGGTCCCGCGCCCTATCGATTCCTGAACACCGTCGTCGATCGGATTACTCGGCGCTGGATGCGGCCCATTGACGAGCTGCGGCAAGAGTTGAATCTGCCCCCGTCGCCGAAAAACCCGGTCAGGGAGGGAATGTTGTCGCCGACCGGTACGCTCGCGTGGTTCTCGACGGTGCTGGGAGAGCCGCAACGGGATTGGCCGCCGCGCACCGAAGTCACGGGATTTGTTTTTTTCAATAGCAAAGGTGCGAGCGACAATGACTCCTCTCTGCGTCGCTTTCTGGACGCGGGCGACCCGCCGGTGGTCTTCACGCTGGGGACTTCCGCAGTTACAGTCGCGGGCGATTTTTATCGCACCAGCCTCGAAGCCGCGCGCGAACGCAGATGGAGGGCTGTGATCCTCACGGGCGTCGATCCTAGGAATCGCATCTCGCCGCGCGACGTCCCGGACTCTGTGTTTGTCGCGGAGTACGCATCCTACTCTGATTTGTTTGTGCGCGCGGCCGCGGTAGTGCATTCGGGAGGCATCGGTACCATCGCGCAGACATTGAGGGCCGGCATTCCCAGCGTCGTAGTTCCGCATGCCGCCGATCAACCGGACAACGCCTGTCGCCTTGCTCGCACCGGCGCTAGCCGAACCATCCCGCGACACGCTTATAGCTCCGGCCGAGTCGGAAAGGAGCTTCAGTCGCTTCTCAGCGAGCCACGTTATGCCGCGCGCGCACAGACAGTGTGCAAACAGATCCGAAGCGAGGACGGATTGACGCAGGCGTGCGATGCTCTCGAAAGGCACGCCAGAGGCGATTCGTATCTAGCTAGCTAACAGAAACTCTTCAGATACACGATGAGCTCAGGAATCATGTCTCGAATACTTGACGGCCGTCTTTGAAGTTCGCTCACATACGCTTCCTGCAATCGCAGGAGTAACCCATCGTCGGATAAACCTAAATGCTCGAGACCGCGACGAACCGCGGCCGATGAAAGCGGAAGCGATACGCAGCCGCGATCGGCAGTTCTCACGATCACTTCCAGCTGTAAATGACGCCAGACGTTCCGCAGGATTTCGAGCGGGCTGGGAAAAACATCTGGAGTTACCTTCGACAGAACGGAACGGCGCACGTTTACTTCTTCAACAGCCAAGTCATACGCGAAGCGGCTCCAGACCGGCTTTACAAGTGGATTCGAAGGAGCGCCATCCACCACAAATTCCTGCCACTGTATCAGCGTAAACACATCGGGTGTGGATGGCGGAAAAAGCAAAACGCGCCACATCTCATCGAAGCTGACGAACTGAAGCTGGCAGGCGCCCGACGGACCTAACAGGTACGGCACAATCCGCTGTACTGATTGGGAACGCCAGCGCTCATGAGACTTGCAAAACTCACGCAGGCTGTGAAAGGAAGGAGGATTTGCGGGATCTACTTCGATGAGCAGAAGCAGATCGTCCATAGCGAAGGAGGCGGTGCCCGGTACAAGATACGCGGCGCGATACCCCATCCAGTCGGCCTTCGCCTGAGCGACAAGCCGTCGGGCAAGCGCAATCGATTGCGGCCCGCGGAAGACCTCCTCAGGATTCGCGTCAATCTCGAACTCCCCGGCCGATTTGAACGGGGGCGTCATGGCGAGACGGTTATGAATTCGATCAAGCGCGGGAAGGAGCACTTCCGTCGATTCCGCCTGTAGATCGCCGCGGAACACTACGTGATTCCTTCGCGCGCTCGCTTCCAGTCTTTCAAGAAAGTCGTGCTCTTTCCCCTGGGACCGTTCGATAGAGTTGCGGAGTGCAATGGTCCGCGATTCCTCCGGAGAACCGTTCGTCTTCAGGGCATGTTCGATCTCCAGGATTTCCGTCACCGCTTTATATGCAATGCTGTTGCGGAAGACTTCATCCTGAGCAGTGGGACCTGACCCGAACGCGCTGCCAATGAAGTGAAGCCACCAGTTGCGTGCCTCCATGTAATATCCACCGGCTCGGCGATCGTCGGGAACGGGAGGGAGTGTGGCGGCGAGGTCGCTTCCATATTCCAGCTTCCACTGACGGCGCCCTTCGTCGAAACGGGACTGGAAAAAGTAATCGGTTTCCCAAAGTTCGCGCAGGCTTTCGCGGTGGTGGACCTGCTGCCAAAGGCCCGAATCATACAGCGGCGAAAGCTTCGTCAGAACACCCAGCCGGCGCATGAGGCGAATCTGCTCCTCTTCCGGCCATTCGCCGACGATAACCATGTCCACGTCACTAACACCGTAAGTGATCTCGTCCCTAGCCAGGGATCGGGAAACATAAACAGAGCGCGTAAGGGGAAAGCTGCCTGCAACGCGTACGGCCAACCGCACGTGCGCTCGATACACTGCACGATAAAGATGCTTCAAAGGAGTATTGGCTGACGCAGCGATTGCGCGGCGAATTCCCCATTTCGCACGCGAGAGAAAACGTCCGCCTCGAACGCGCCCGGGATTGTCAGGCATCAGAAGTGCAATTTGCCTTATGTCAGGCATCTAAAACACTCCTCGCATTTTCCATAGGCCTACTTTGACGCGCCAGACGCTGCAGGCCGCGTAAATGATGCTTATCGCAAGCAGCCGTTGTGCCCTTGAACTCACGTAATCTTCTGCATAAGAACGAGCCACTCGTGCGAAATTCCAGATGTGATGACCGCGCATACTCGCGCGCCAGCCTTGGTGCGTGCTGCTTGCGTAGTATCGTTTCCTGAACACGCAATCCTTCACGTAAACGGCTTTGCCGAGCATCGCAACCGTAAAGATCCACAGCATGTCCGACGCGATGTTTTGGATAGTGGGCCGGATCCAGAGTTCGCGGTCCAGCAGCCATTTCCGGCGAAACAGTCCATGGAACTGCAAACCCCCGCTAAGCGCGATGCGATACGCAGTCAGCGGACCGGGACTCAGCGGCGCGCTGGGAATTTTCGCCGTGATGTGATCGATAGGCTGCCCCGTCATGCTAATCCGTTCGGCTCGAGCGTACGCAACAACGGCATCCGCCTGCGCCTCCAAGGCTTCCACAAGCTTCTCCAGAAAGTTGGTGGAATAGGAATCGTCGTGCGAAACCCAGACGAAGTAGTCCCCGGAAGCCTCACGTAAAAGCAGGTTGTAGTGCGTCACCCAATCCAGTTCGTCCGTCGCGGCCAGGAAGCGGAACCGTGAATCTGCCGCGAACGCCTCCTGAATCCGCTCAATCGCATCATCCTGACAGTGCCGATCCGAAATCAGGAACTCCAGGTTTGGATAAGCAAAGCCCCGCAGCGTTTCCGTGACGATCGGTAGAAATTGCGCCGAACGATAGAGCGGCACCGCAACCGTCACTCTCGGGTATCCGGTCAAGGATGTTCCGGCGCCGATTCCACGCGCTGTCGCGTTGTTTTTAAAGCTTCGTCCGCCGTAGCGGCTTGCATGAAGTCGAAAACCACCCTGGCGTTCTCTTCCGGATCGCGGCCCAGTATCAGATGGTAGCGGCGCGACCGCCGCAGCAAGCGGATGCTCGCAAACAGCCGTGAACCCGCTATGCGCGCCTTTGACAGTAGTTCTTTCGGACTTCGCGTCAGCACGAACTCCAGCCCTTGAAATAGTCCAAGGCCGACAACGCAGTTCGTAAGCATCGCGCGCAATGCCGAGCGCCTGGTGGCGGGCAGGATTTGACAACGATTGTCTAGACTGCGTTCTCCGATAAAAAGCAGGCAGGGAGTAGCGCTGGCTCGCACTCGATCGGCAAAGTAGCTATACCGCACCAGTAGCTTCGGCCCAAACTCCATCCGTTGAATCATTCGCATGTCGTCTGCCGGAGGGTGCGCGCCCGCACCCGGCAGCAGGCCAATACGCAAAGGAAACGCATGAATGTTGCCGCTTCGGTCGATGAGCGGCGAATCATCGGAAAGAAGCGACACCGCGGGATAGTGCAACAAATGGAACCCCAAGGTGCTCTTGCCTCCGCCCATCGGAAGGAGCACTAGCGCAGCGCGATTTTCCACACTAAGTGCAAGAGCATGCAGTCGATGTAGCCCGCTTTGATCCAGCGCCTCTCCTATCTGCGATAGCAGGAATAAATAAGCGGCTTCGTAAAGGAGATCGGGATCCCGGCTGTACACCCGGAAATCACCGCTTGCGCGATCGTGAATTCCCAGCGCGCGACTGGAGTAGTCCACCACCGTGATGCTGCCGAGGCGATACGAAACGTTCCGCGGCGTATAGACGGCCGCCACGCCTAACGCCGGCAGTGCCTGATAGTGCGGCTCGTCCTCAAAAAGCTCAATTGAATGCTCCGGGGACAACGTTTCGCGCCGGAAGAAAGCAAAATCTTCGGCAAGTCCGGTCAGCGCGCTCTGCGAGGAGGACCTGATCACTGCACGATAACCGTATACGTCGATGTAAATGGAAGTGATCATCGGTTTTTCAGAAAACGGCCGAGCTTGTCGCGCATGTCAATGCGGATGACGGCGTTGCCTGGGGGCATCGGCCCCGTTCTACGGAAGATCTGGAATCCGTCAGGCGACGGGCTACTCAACAGTTCCGTCCATAGTGACGGATGCCGGCGAATGTCCTCCGCCAACAACCGCATATGCTCTGGCGTACTTTTCTGTTGGACAAACATGAGTCCTACATGGGAATCGTCGAGATAAGCCTCGACTGCATCTGGAGTGGTGAATCTCAGGCGATAACCGCGGCCTGCCCATGAACTGGCCGCTAGCACCTTGCTGGCTCGAAGAACAAAAGTCTTTGGTTTCCGTTCCGCCAGCGCTGCCTCAGCGATGAGCGCCCCTTCGTGCACAGGGTCTCCGGCAACAAGATAGATCTCGGAAGGGCTATTCCATCCCTCGACTTCGCCAATCAATCGATGACACCCCGTATCCGGCTTGACCGTTTTGATGAACGCGCCGTGCACAGCAAACGGAAGCGCCACTGCCGCGCATGCCACTTGAACCGATCGATGCCTCAAGCTGCTTTTTCTGAACAGTTCGAAAAAGAATTGAAGCCCGGCCGCAAACAGCGTCGCGACGGCAGGCGCAATTGGCAGGAGGTAGCCGTCCGTGAGCGGCACGTTCACCAGGGCGTGAAAAATCCATCCGCTGCAAATCAACGCGAGCATAGCAACCCAACGAACGTGCGTTTTCCTTGAACGAAAAACCAAAACGGCCCCAAAAGTGGCGATCACTGCGACCGGCCAGCTTACCGAAGCGACTAAACGGTAAATGAACATCCATGCGTTCCAGGCGATGTTAACGGGCGACGAGGCGTCTGCTTGTCCCAGCAAGTGTGGCAGAGTCAGCGTCACTGCGCAGACCAATAGCAGAAGTACAAGCCACTTTTTTTTCGTCGTCGCGTCTCCGATGAGTAAGCCCGCCACCGCCGGCACAAACAGCAGCATTGCGCCCCGGCCATGCGTCAGCAACGCGCAGACGGCAACGAACCCGGCCAGCCAGGCGTATCTCCGGCCGCGGTTCTCCAGGAAAGCGCCGTAGAGGATGGCAGCCCAGAACGCGAGAACAGCCAGAAGAACTTGCGGCTCAACAGTAAATACAGCGCTCCGGTAGATGGGCGTGATCGTTAGGAGCGCCGTTGAAACAAAGGCGCATAATGTTCCGCATTCGATCCTGATCCAGGCGAAGACGCTAACAGCAAACAATACGCCCACAGTTGCAGTCAGCGCAAGGATGGCCGCACGCGTTCGCCCGAAGAGCAGCATCCACACACCCTCTGCCGCGTAGAAGAGCGGCGGCCAGTGCCCGATTGCCACCTTAGGATAGTGGATGTAGTAACGCTCGGCAAAGTGAACTGGATTGCCCGGAAAACCTTCCGCGATGTAGTCTCGCACCAGCAAGCTTGAGACAACATGCGCCGCTTCGTCATTGTCGGCGCTGAAATCCTTGTTGTAGGCGCCCGAACCGTACTGAAATGCAACGACGAGGGCAATTAGGACAACAATGGCGGCCGCATCGATCCACTTCATAGTTACTAATCGGCATCGGCTTCAATCGTCTGCGCACGTGCCGCAGCGGTCGTGCGCCTCTGAGAACGCAAAGAGCGCGCAGCCCATTGCGAACGACAACCCGCAGACCACAAAGTGCAGCAGATGGGCAGGCACCGCCAGGAATACGAACTCAGGCCCACGCCGATCCAACAGAAACTTGTAAAACGATCGGTTTGTCCAGATCGTCGCGCAGAAGCAGGCGAGCGAAAGCTCGCCCATTTCGGGTCTCCATAATGCGGCAAAGCACCCAAGCAGGGTCAAGGCCGTCAGAGCCACGCTGGCGCGATTCCTATATGTCACATTGAGCGTGTCGGGAAGCCGCCGTTCGCGCACAATCAGCTCAGTCCACGGAACGCCTCTTAGCAGTAAGTCGGTCTTTAAGACGGAGTAAAACGTCCATTTCTTTTGATGGGTAACTTGAATGTCCGATCTGAGGTCGATTCGTACTCCGTTGCGAGTAAGTTCGCGGCCGAACTCGATATCATCCACGTTTCGAGGCGATTCATTGAATCCGCCATAAACAAGAAACAGATCGCGCCGGACCGCACCGCAGCCGGTCCAAAAAGTGCAGGCTCCCCTGGAACTTGTGCGATGCACGTAACAGTGCAAGAGGTTCCTGTATTGCGAATGGAAATTGCGCTCGAATGGCTGATCGTCGTAAGCCCCGATTAGAGCCCCGAGAGCCGCTTCACTGCAAAAAGCGGCAATAATTTTTGGCAGAGTGTCTGGATGAACGCATGTATCGGCGTCGATAAAGACTAACACGTCGCCGCAAGCTTCCCGCGCGCCCCTATTGCGGGCAGCCGCAGAGCCCCTCCGCGCGCCCATTCGAATAATCTTCAACGGAATAGGAGCGCTCGACAGAACCGCATCAATATCGTCGGTCGAGCCATCATCGACGATGATGTATTCCGCACCAGAGCGCTGAGCGGCTGAAAGTGCAGCAAGGCAGCGGCGTAGCTGCATGGCCGCGTTGTGGCACGGAATGATAACGGAAACACTATGCTGTGCCACAGATCTGGAGCTGAAACCATCATAGGCTTTATCGCCCAGGTGCGCACCTGACCTTGTACTAGTACCGGTTCTCTGTCCTCAACAGATAATCCGCCCGACGGCTTTTGATTCTCCCGCGGTATTAACATTGGATACACCAGCGATGAGGAGACAGACTGCCGAGTGAGAACCGATATGCACGCGAAAACATGCCCACATGTCGCCGAACAGCGGGATGTGAAACCGAAGACCCATGGCTGTGAGGAATGTCTTAAGACAGGCGATACCTGGGTTCATCTTCGAATGTGTACAATCTGTGGCCACGTGGGCTGTTGCGATTCTTCGAAGAATACCCACGCAACGAAACACTTTGCGGCGACGCATCATCCGATCGCGCAGTCCATTGAGCCGGGAGAGAGCTGGCGATGGTGCTACGTGGATCAAATTTTCGTGGCCTCATAAAAGCATCGGTCCTTCCCTCATGTCATTGACTTCGGTTCGCTCTTTGGACGAGGTGACTTAATGCAGGATTCGCGAATAGATTCCCAAAGCTGGCCCGAACTGAACTGGTCAGAGTGGCAAACAACGGCGGACACGCTACACATGTGGACGCAGATCGTCGGCAAAACACGGCTGGCGCTGGCTCCGCTGCAGGCGCATTGGTGGAACGTTCCGTTGTATGTGAGCGCGCGTGGGCTCAGCACGTCCGCCATGCCATATGGCCGAGAATTGCTAGAAGTCGAATTCGATTTTGTGAGCCACGATCTGCTTTTCCGGCTCAGCTCCGGGGCGAGCTTACGCCTTCCCCTGCGAGCGCAACCGGTGGCCGATTTCTTTGCTGAGTATCAGCGAGCGCTCGCTGTGCTACGTGTATCGGTTCACATTCACCCCACGCCGGTTGAGGTAACAGCGCCCATACCTTTTGACAAAGACCGCGAACATACATCATACGATCCCGAGTACGCACACCGGTTTTGGCGAATCCTCGTGCAAGCAGACCAGATCTTCCAGCAGTTTTCTTCCGCGTTCACTGGCAAGATCAGTCCGGTGCATTTTTTCTGGGGAAGCTTCGATCTGGCCGTGACGCGATTCTCCGGCCGCCGTGCGCCGCCGCGGGAAGGAGCAGATCCTATTACTCGTGAGGCCTATTCTCACGAGGTGATCAGCGCGGGGTTCTGGCCCGGCAATGGCGGTTTTGGGGAGGCAGCTTTCTACTGCTACGCAGCACCGGCGCCTCTCGGCCTGGATGCCGAGCCGATTGAACCCGCCGCCGGCACATACAACAGCGCTCTAGGCGAGTTCATCTTCAAGTACGAGGATTTACGCGCGGAGGCTTCTCCAGACGAAGCGCTGCTGGCCTTTCTGCAAAGCTCGTATGCGGCGGCTGCCAAGCTCGCGAAGTGGGATCGTGATTCTTTGGAGCGTCACCCCGCGGCAGTGAAGTAACTCCTGAAATGAACAGGAGCAATCCGGCCATCTGCCGAATGCTCGGAACTTCGATCGGGAAAGTGCGTCTTAGCTCAAGAGACCCATGGATACCTTCCTCCAGGACTTTCGTCACGCGCTACGCCTGTTTCTCAAAGGAGGCGCGTTCACGCTCACGGCCGTGATCGCTCTCGCGCTAGGTATTGGCGCGAATACCGCCATCTTTTCCCTCGTGAACACGGTGCTGCTGAAGGAGCCGCCTTTCCCAAGTGCAAACCGCATCGTAATCCTGCAAACGAAATCACCGCACGGCAGTTTCGCAGGCGGCTCGCCCGCCAAATTCGCTCATTGGGCTCAGCAGGCAGAAATCTTGGAGGACGTGTCTGCCTTTGCCGGCGGTGTTTTGAACTGGACGGGCGGCCAGTTCCCGCAACAGCTTCGCTCGGAACGCGTGAGTTCGGCCTATTTTCGCTTGTTTGGCGTCCCCATGGTTTTGGGAAGGCCCTTTAACGCGCGCGAGGATATGCCCAACGCTGCTCCTGTTGTGGTCATCAGCGAAGGCGTTTGGAAGAGCCGTTTCGCGAGCGATCCGAACATTCTTGGCAAGCCGATGATGCTGGGCTCGCAACCGTACGTCATAACCGGCGTCGTATCGGGGCGTTTCGATTTCCAAGATTTCGGGGATCCTCCCGAAGTATGGGTTCCTTTCCAACTGGATCCGAATTCCGTCGATCAGGGCCATTTCTTCCAGGTCGCTGCGCGGCTAAAGAGCGGCGTCACGTTTCAGCAAGCCAACGCGCGCCTGGACGCTTCCGCGGTCGCGTTCCGCCACAAGTTCCCCAACGGCCTCGACAAGGGAGACAGCTTCAGCGCGGAAACCTTGAAGAGCGCGCTGGTGCAAGGCTCCGAAAGATCTATTTGGGTGCTCGCGGCCGCGGTTGGGTTTGTGCTGCTGATTGCGTGCGCGAATGTCGCAAACCTGCTGCTTGCGCGCGCCGAAGTGCGAAAGCGAGAAATCGCAATCCGTGCCGCCCTGGGGGCAGGCCGTTTCAGAATCGTGCGCCAATTGCTGAGTGAGAGTCTTCTGTTGGCTGCCGCCGGCGCGTTGCTGGGGCTGGCCCTGGGCTTGGTGGGCATCCGCGCACTGCTTTCTGTCAACACTGCCGGCTTGCCTCGCGTCGGTACAGACGGTTCCATGGTTTCGCTCGATTGGCGCGTGCTTCTGTTTACTCTGCTGATCACGCTGCTCACCAGTCTCATGTTCGGCTTGTTCCCCGCGTGGCGCTCGGCCCGCGCGGACCTGAACGCAACCATCAGAGAGGGCACGAACCGTTCCGGCACCGGTTTCCGCCAGAACAAAGCGCGCACGCTTCTGGTGGTCTCCGAAGTAGCTCTCGCCGTCGTCCTGCTCGTCGCCGCCGGTTTGCTCATCCGCACCGCGGCCGCCATCTACGCCGTGAAGCCGGGCTTCGATACAAAACATGTTTTGACCATGCGCATGTCACTGTCGGGTAAGTCGTTTGAAACCAGCCAGGCGGTTGAGCAATTGATCCAGCAAGCCACGGAACGTTTGAATGCGCTGCCCGGCGTCGAACTGGCCAGCGCGACCTGTTGCGTCCCTCTTGAGGGCGGTTACGGAATCGGTTTCAGAATCCTAGGCCGCCCATTGCAGAGCGGCCCGTTCAATGGCGGTGGCGGATTTAAATCCGTTTCCCCGGGCTTTTTCGAAGTATTTCGCATCCACGTGATTCGCGGGCGTTCTTTCACGGAACGGGACAACCACGCCGGCCCTCCCGCCGTCATCATCAATGAATCCATGGCCAAACGGTTTTGGCAGAAAAGCGATCCTCTCCAGGACCGCATTGTCATCGGGAAGGGAATGATGCCGGAATTCGATGCCGAACCGGCGCGGCAGATTATCGGCGTCGTTTCCGACCAGAGAGACGGATCCCTGAACCAAAACCCGGAACCCGAAATGTACGTTCCCACCGGGCAGCTAACCGACGCCATCCAAGCGCTCAACTCGCGCATCCGTCCTCTCTCCTGGGTGATTCGCACGCGCGGAGACCCGATGCAACTCCGCGCGGCTGTCGAGGAGGTATTGCGGCAGGTGACAGGTCTTCCGGTAACCGATGTGCGCGCGATGGATGAAGTTGTCGCCCGCTCCACTTCACGCGAACGCTTCCACATGCTATTGATGAGTGTCTTCGGCGCCGTATCGTTGCTGCTCGCCGCCATCGGCATCTACGGCCTCATGGCTTATTCAGTCGAACAGCGCACCCAAGAAATCGGAATTCGCATGGCGCTCGGCGCCGAACGTGGCAATGTGCGCGCCATGATCGTGCGCCAAGGCATGATGTTCGCGGTTGTCGGTCTGCTCGTCGGCATGATCGGAGCCTTCGCCCTCGCAAAACAAATATCCAGCTTCCTATTCGGCGTCAGTGCGTGGGATCCCGTGGTATTCGGCGTCATTCCGGTCGTGCTCCTCGTATGTGCCATGGTCGCCGTCTGGTGGCCGGCGAACCGTGCTACGCATGTAGATCCGGCTGTCGCTCTCCGCCAGAGCTGAGATCCCGCGGATTACTGTAAGAAGAACGTGTCTTCTTCAGAATCCCTCATTCAAGCCGCCATCCAAGCTCGTGAACGCGCCCATGCGCCTTTTTCCAAATTCAAGGTCGGTGCCGCTCTCGAAGATGAAACCGGCAACGTATTCACCGGCTGTAATATTGAGAACGCGACCTATGGCCTGACTATCTGCGCCGAGCGTGTCGCCGTCTTCAAAGCAATTTCGGAAGGCGCCAGAAAGTTCAAGCGTATTGCGGTCGTCGCCGACACGGATTCCCTCACTCCGCCCTGTGGCGCTTGCCGCCAGATTCTATGGGAGTTCTGCGGCGACGCGGCATTGACGCTTGCCAATCTCACCGGCCAGGTCGAGACTCTGTCCCTGAAAGAAATCTTCCCGAGGCCCTTCGATGCGTCCTATCTTTTCCGCGATTAGTCTCCTCGCAATGGCCGTTTCCCAAGCAGCCCCGGCAAATCCCGCTGATTGGATTATCCGCGCAAAATACGTCGTCACCATGGATGCGCAGCAGCAAGTGATCGAAAACGGTGCCGTCGCGATCCGTGGCGCGCGCATCGTCGGCATCGGCAGCCAACAAGACATAGCCCAGCGTTTCACAGCCGCGCACACGCTCGATAAGCCCGATGCCTTGCTCGCCCCGGGCCTCATCGACACCCACACGCATGCGCCTATGTCTCTGTTCCGCGGCTTCGCGGATGACAAACGCCTGCACGACTGGCTGGAGCGCTTTGTCTTCCCCGCTGAATCGAAAAACGTCTCTCCCGATTTCGTCCGCTGGGGAACGCGCCTCGCCTGCCTGGAGATGGTGCTCGCCGGCATCACCACTTACACGGACATGTACTACTTCGAAGACATCGAAGCTGAAACTGCCAAGGAAGCGGGCGTCCGCGGCGTTCTCGGTCAAACCGTCATTGGCTTCCCCGCCCCGGATCATAAGACATGGCAAGAGACGCTCGCCGCAACCGAAGAGTACATTCAGCGTTTCCAGCACGATGACCTGATCGTGCCTGCTGTCGCGCCGCATTCGATTTACACTACGCCCGATGAAGCGTTGATCGCCTCCCATCGGCTCGCGGTGAAATACGGCGTGCCCCTGCTCATCCACCTGGCGGAAACACAAAAGGAACGTGACGACGCTCTCGCCCAGCGCCACATGACGCCGACGCAAACGCTCGAAAAGCTCGGAGTGCTCGACGGCCGCGTCGTCGCAGCGCATTGCATTTGGGAAGACAAAAACGACTTGCAAATTCTCCTCCGCCATTCCACCGGCGTGGCGCACTGCCCGTCGAGCAATATGAAGCTCGCCAGCGGCGTCGCTCCTGTAACGGACATGCTGAAGCTGGGTGTCACCGTCGGCTTGGGCACGGACGGCTTTGCCGGCAGCAACGACACGGCCGATCTTCTCCTCGAAATGGATCTCGCGGCCAAACTCCAGAAGGTCACCACCATGGACCCCACTGTCCTCCCGGCGGAACAGGTCATGGAAATGGCCACAATCGGCGGAGCCCGCGTAATCGGCTTGGACAAAGAAATCGGTTCGCTCGAGGAAGGCAAACGCGCGGACTTGATCACCATCTCTCTGTCGGGTCCGAACGCCATTCCGCTCTACAACGTCTATTCGTTTCTCGCCTACGCCGCCAAAGCAGGCGACGTGCAAGACGTGTTTATCAACGGCCGCCAGATTGTAAGCGACCGCCGTCCCCTCACTCTGAACCCACCGGAAATTCGAGCTGAAGCCGAACACTACCGCCAACAGATCACTCGGAGCCTTAGTAAGTAATCACCGCCGCGATTCCGCGCCATGCTTTGCCCGGTCACACGCTCCCGGTAATTTTTTCATCATCCCGTGAACGGGCGTAAGCTTCCGGTTTTGAACAATTTCCGCATACTCTGTCGGGAAGCCCGCAAGTCTGCCCTTGCAAATCTAACCTCCCGCGCCTATACAGTCGTGCACGAAAGGGGTTCTCAATACAGTGCCAGCTTCATCCCAAGTCGGACGCCTGAAGCGTCCGGTTCCCTCTGAAGAGTCGGACGGACTAGCTGCCCAGCTCGACAATCTGCTCGTTGGCCAGCCCGAAGCCATCCAGACGATCATTCCCTACATCCAGATGCATCAGGCGGGGCTCTCCCCGGAGGGACGTCCCATCGGCGTCGTCCTGCTGCTCGGACCCACCGGCACTGGTAAAACCCGAACCGTCGAAGCGCTCGCTGAAGTGCTCCACGGCAGCAGCAAAAATCTGTTGCGCGTAGACTGTGGTGAGTTTCAAATGGAGCACGAAGTCGCCAAGCTTATCGGCGCGCCTCCTGGCTATCTAGGCCACCGGGAAACACAGCCCATGCTGACGCAGGCCAAAGTGAACGGCGTCGCTTCCGACCAGAGCGATATCTCACTCGTTCTGTTCGACGAAATCGAAAAGGCCGCTTCGTCTATGACGCGCCTGCTGCTCGGCATCCTGGACAAAGCAACCCTACGGCTCGGCGACAACGCTACGGTCAACTTCGAACGCACCATCATCTTTCTTACCAGCAATCTCGGCGCGAAATCCATTCAGCGGCTCACCAGGCCCGATTTCGGCTTTGAAGGCATGCTGCCGGTCGAGCCCATCACGGATTCCTCTAAACTCAGCAGTATCGGTATGTCCGCCGTCCGGCAAAAGTTTTCTCCGGAGTTTGTGAATCGCATCGATTCCGTCATCACCTATAAGCCGCTCGGCCGCGACGCCTGTGAGTTGATTCTCGATCAGATCTTCGCTAATTTCGCCCGTCTGATTCATGGCCGCCTTGGCATGCGGAGCTTTCGCCTTCAATGCACGGCCGCTGGCCGAAATCTGCTGCTCGATACCGGCGTGAGTGTCGAGTATGGCGCTCGTGAACTGAAACGTACTGTGCAGCGCAATTTCATTCAGCCGGTCGCCGCGCTCGTCTCCGATGGGCAGGTCCCCCCCGGCAGCGCGGTCATTCTCGATGCCAAGGGCGGCGACTTCACCATTCTGTTACGTCAGTGATATCTACGGCGCTGTCCAGTAAACCGTCTGGTTCGATGCTGTGGAACCGGGTCTGTTTACCGTCATGCTGACCTGAACGGGCGAACCGCTTCGCTCATACTCAACCGCTCCAAGCCGCAGCTCGTCCAGTCCTAATTGAACCTCTCTGCGGCTTGCGCTATCTGTGATTACAAGGGTCGCGCCCGATGCGCGGTCCAATTCACGCGATGCGTGATCCCAGGTAATGCGCAACAAACCGCCGCTGTCCGTCACCGACAGGTTGATCGGATTCGCTTCGCCCAGGATGTGTGGAAGTGGCGTTTGCCGCGAAAACGACCACATCAGAATGCACGCAAACACGGCAATGGCGCACAATGCCGCTACGCTCCCATACACCTTCGCTCCATATACCTTCGCGCTGGAGTGCCGTTTAGGTTCCTGCAGCGGGTCCGGCGATTCCGGCGCCGCAGCCTCGGGCTGCACTTCCGGCAATGCTCTGAACTCCCGCTCGTCAAACCGGAAATTCCGCACGGAAGGCTCACCCGAAAGATGCCCGTTTGACGCCAGAAAAAAGGTCGCCGTGCGTGGTTCCCGCCCTTGGATGAGGAGAACGGCGTACGGGCTCTCCCGAAACGCTCTCGACAGCAGGCTCCGATCCGCTAAGGACGGCCGTAGGAGACCCGGCCGCAAATGAGTTCTAAAGAACCCCACCGCATCCCGTTGGCGCATTCTGGCTCGCGAGCGAATGTCCGCGAAACGGTCATGCTGACCTGGGTCCAACACGAAGGTCGTCCCCTCCTCCGCACCGCGTTGAACAATCTCCACCTCGTCTATACGCAACGTCGGGCTGTATGCATTCGGAAACGAGCCCACCAGAACGCCACCGATCTCCGTCCCCAAGTTCTCCGCCCGCGCAAGTTCACTGGAAATCTCGGCCACCAGATCCAACTTCAATTCCACCGCATAGGATGACCGGTCCGGATTCCAACGCACGTATAGCGGCGCTTCTTCGCTCGCCCGCTCTTCAGGCCCGCTTTGCATCTTTTCGCTTCATCCTCTAAATTACAGGTTTGCCTCTTTACCTGGTCTCAACCCCCATCGGGAATCTCGAGGACATCACTCTTCGAGCCCTCCGCATCCTTCGGGATGAAGTCGCATTGATTGCTTGCGAAGATACGCGTCAATCCCAAAAACTCCTCGAACACTACCAGATCCGCAAACCGCTTCTCAGCTATCACGAACATAATGAGGTCGCCCGTACAGCGGAAATTCTTGCAGCTCTTGAGCGCGGTGCTTCGGTCGCACTCATCAGCGACGCCGGCACGCCGCTCGTCTCCGACCCTGGTTACCGGGTCGTCACCGCGGCCATAGAAAAGGGCTACGCCGTCATTCCCCTTCCAGGCGCTTCCGCAGCTCTCGCAGCTCTCGCAGCTTCCGGGCTACCGACCGACGAGTTCCGCTTCATCGGATTCCTTCCGGCCAAGAGCGGCGCAAGACAGAAACTGCTCGATGAGCTGGCAGGAGAAACCGCCACCATCATTGCTTACGAGAGTCCTCACCGCATCCTGGATACTTTGCGCGCCATGCACAAAACGCTCGGTGAACGGCCAGCCGTGCTCGCGCGAGAACTGACCAAATTGCATGAAGAGTTCCTGCGCGGTTCGGCAGCCTCCATTCTCGAAACGCTTGAACAGCGAGGGTCTGTCAAGGGCGAGATCACTCTGGTAATCGGCCGCACTGAGCAACACGCCGGCTTCGAAGACCCGCTGGCAGAGGTTGAAAAATTACAGAACGAAGCCGGTCTCGATCGGATGGAAGCAATCAAGACCGTTGCCAAGCGCATGGGTCTTCCGAAACGCGAGATCTACCGCCTGACAGCCAAACGCCGTTAGCAGAGCTACACGTTTGAAACTGGCTCAGGCGGCGAAACTTGCCGATCACCGTTAACGAATCCTCTTTCCTCCAGCAGAAACACGGCCCTATTCGCAATTCGGAACGCATGCGCAGCGGGATCTCCCGTCAAAATCGTATTGGTGGAAGCAACGGAAAGGATTCCGGTCAGCGCGGAACAAAAAATCTGTAGCTTCTGATCGTCAGACATTGGCATCGATTGTATTCCATTCAGGACTGAGTACTTCTGGTACTTGCCTGCTTATTCGCTGGTACCCGGACTTGAGGCGCATTCTTTAGGTTTCCGACGTTAGGGGATGGAGCCAGTTTTCAGAACTAGTCTCACTTTTCCTGGAGGAACCATCTTGTTTAAATCTTTTTTTACCAAAACAGCGCCCGTACTTGCACTGGGTCTCGCCAGTGTTGGGCTACTCTCCGCTGCAGCCGCGGACTCTACCACCTTTGCTGGAAGCATTACACTGAACAGCGATCAATTCAACAATTATTTCGTTTACGATGCCAACGCCGGAGCTATCACCGGCACTAAAGCTGTCGGTATCACCAACCCGTTTACGGGTCAACAGCACTTCGTTCCCGCAGGGACGTTCCCGGTGAGCGAGAGCATTCCCGAGTACATCACTAACGGTGTGGCCACAGCCTTGGGCATGTACTCACCGACCGGGGTCAGCGTTGCCGTAAATCAAAGTGTTTACAACGCTGCGCTTGGGAAAGAGACCTGGGATCAGGTTTTTGCGGGAACCCAGGAATCCTCCATCGCTTCTGCTCTAGCAAATGGGGACCAGACCACGCTGTTGGCTTTCCTCAGTCAGTACTCAAACGACTTCATCGGCTTCAGTTCGAACACTGTGGGGCCGACGAGTGGAGGAATCCTACAGTTCTCGACCGCCGCCGCGGGTGGGTCGCTTACCTTCACGAGCATCACTGCGGTGGGAACCCCTCCGGGAACGGGATCCGCTACACCCGAGCCCTCCACTCAGCTGTTGTTAGGCGCGGGTCTTGGTTTGGTCGGCATTGCCGCTCGTAAGTTCCGCAAAGCATAAACTGCGGTAGGGCTAAACGGTACCACTACTCGGGTATCGCTCGGAACGTGGCGAAGTCTCCGGCTGGCAGTTAGAATGTTAGCCAACCGACTTCCTCCGAAGTCGTGACTTTCGCTCAAATGGAAGAACAAGACGACGCCACGTCCGCGCCCGTTTCGCTGAATGACCTCGTTCCAAGCCTTTACTCTGAGCTGCACCGCTTGGCAGAGGGTTATCTCCGGAGTGAACGACGGAACCATACTCTGCAGCCAACCGCGCTGGTTCATGAAGCGTATCTAAAGCTCCTTCAGCAGCACAAGGTGGATTGGAAGAATCAGGCCCAGGTACTCGGCGTCGCAGCGCACCTGATGCGGCGCGTGCTGGCCTCCTATGCAGAGCGGCGCAACGCACAAAAGCGTTTCGGCGGCGTTCGGCAAGTCACGTTGAGCCTGATCCCAAGCCTTGTGGACCACTGCTCCGATATCGATTTCTGCGAAATTGACCGCGTGCTGAGCGAATTAGGCGCTCTCGATGCGAGGCAAGGCAAGGTGGCTGAACTGCGCCTCTTTGGCGGCCTGAATTCCACGCAAGTCGCGGAAGTTCTTTCGGTCTCTGTCGCAACCGTCGATCGGGACTGGGCGTCGGCAAGGCTTTGGCTGGCGCGGGAGCTCCGCCGCGGAGTAGCGACGTGACTTCCGAAGACTGGTCTCGCGTCCGTTCGCTGCTGGAAGCCGCTCTGGAACTGCCTGACGATCAGCGTTCCGACTTCCTCGAGCTGATGTGCGGCGACGAGCCGGAGCTTCGATCGGAAGTGCAAGAACTGCTCACGCTCCAAGAGCAAGCCGATTCCCTGTTTACAGAGATCCGTTGGGATTTCCAATCGGTTGCTATTGACTCACTCACGCCCGGCACACGTGTGGGCGCGTATCGCATCCTGCGTCTGCTCGGCGAAGGCGGCATGGGTTCTGTCTATCTTGCGGAGCGTGCCGATACAGCTTATTCGCAGCAAGTCGCGGTGAAGGTGGTGCAGCGCAGCATCGCGTCCGGTGATGCTGTCGGGCGGTTTGTGCGTGAACGGCAAACGCTTGCGCGACTAAATCACCCTGGTATTGCGCGACTGCTGGACGGCGGCGTCACGCCGGACGGCCGTCCTTATCTCGTCATGGAATATGTTGAGGGACGGATCATCAACCAGTTCTGCGACGAGGAGAAGCTGAGTATCCGGGAGCGCATTGCGCTTGTCATTCGGATCTGTGAAGCGGTTCAGTGCGCGCACCAGAATTTAATCATTCACCGCGATTTGAAGCCTGGGAACATCCTGGTTACTGCCGGCGGCGACCCCAAACTCCTCGATTTTGGGATCGCAAAGTGGCTGGATACTGCACCGGAGCAGAGTGCTTCGACAGTCCAGATGCTGACACCCAGTTACGCCAGTCCGGAGCAGGCGTGTCATGAACCTGTCAGCACGGCGACTGACGTTTACTCGCTGGCAGCGCTACTGTTCGAACTGTTGAGCGGTTCTCTTCCACATCCAATTGCGGGCCTACCGCCGCACGAAGCGATTCGCCGCCTGCTGGAAACAGAACCGAGACTTGCCAGCGAGGCCGTTCTGGACGAAGCGGCGGAGCTGAGACGAACAAACCCCAAAGCGTTACGACGCACCTTGCAAGGCGATCTGGACACAATCCTGCGGCAGGCATTACGGCGCGAACCAAGCCGACGTTATCCGACGGTTCAGGCATTCGCCGCCGACCTGAACCGGTACGTGCTGCAGTTGCCGGTGCAAGCGCGCCCGGACACAGTGTTTTACAGAGTCGGCAAGTTCGTGAAACGTAGAAGGGCGACGGCTGCCATTGCCGTTGTTTCGCTTGTCGCCATAACGCTAGCAATGCTTGGGATGTGGCACGGCTACTCAGTCGCGCAAGCACAACGTGCAATCGCCGAACACCGTTACGAGAACGGCCGCAAGCTGGTGCAGTCCTATTTGACCGAAGTCGACCGCAAACTAGAGGCAATGCCAGGCACGGCGGATGTGCGGAGTTTGATCGCACATCGAAACCTTGAGTATCTAGACCGCATGACGGCGGATGCGAAGGGCGATTTGCCTCTCGAGCGCGAACTGGCACAGGCGTACTTTCTGATTGCGCGAACGCAGCGGATGATGGCGCAATCGAAGGCTGACCGCGAGCAGGCCCGCGTCAACATGGACAAAGCTGTCCAGTTACGGCGAGCGATCTTCGCTACCACCGGAGACATTGTGGATCGAGGACAGTTGGCGTATTTACTCTCCCAGACAGGAGCCCTTCTGGTCCAATCGGGTCAGTTACGCGAAGCCGTCAAGTATCACCAGGACGCGTGCGCGCTTGCGCAGCCAATCTTTGCGGCCCCTGCCAAAGGATTGAATTACCTCCGGGCTGCGAACGCCTGTTGGAATCTCGCGACGGACTACATCGGCAACGAACAAGCTCCCTATCTCGGCCGGTTCGAGGAAGGGCTCAAGGGGCAACTCGAGAGTCTCGCGCGTTTTGAGCGATGGCGTGACGCAAACCCGGAGAATGCGATTGGCTACCCATATGTAGCCAGCATGGAAGCGATGACAGCCGGGGACTTCTGGCGCATGGGCCGGTACGACGAGGCGGAGCGGCATTTCGAAGCAGCGCTCACGATCTTGCATGGCCCGCACGGACTGCTCTCACATGATTTGGCTGTGAGTTACCTGGTGATGGCCCAGGTCGACTTTTCGATGCTGCTCGCGGATCGCGGGGAATACAAAGCTGCGCTGCCGCATGCCGAAGAAGCGCTCGCGTTCGCACGTAAGCAGGTTGCCGCCCAGAAGGGGCAAGATCCCGGTTGGGAGAGCGTCCAGGCATTCGCCGAGGTAGCAATGGGCAGAGCTCTGATCCTTAATGGAAGATCGCGACAGGGACTTCCGCTTCTCGAGAGCGGAATCTCAGCTTTGAGAAAGCTCTATACGAAAGACCCGTCCGACGCGGAAGCTGCGGCGGCAGTTGCTCGCTGTGAGCTTTGGGCGCTCGATGCCGAGCGAGTCATTCATCCAGATCAGATTGCGAAAGAGCATTGCCAAGAAATAGTGAAGCTCTCGACAGCAGCGCTGCGGCAAGATCCGGATGATGCGTCCGCCGCTGAGAACTTGAAGGAAGCTCAACAGGCTACTTCCGTCGCGCCGTTCGCGAGCCGTTAGGGCGCGGTCTGGCCGGCGAGTCTCCACGACCACATTAAGAAAGACGTCGCAGTCAGATCGATGCCCGGTTCGGTGGTGCTATAGGACTGTACATTATCCCGATAGACTGCGCGCGCGGAGGCGCCGAAGGCGCCGTCTGCTCCATTGAAAACTTGGAATGAATTTGTCCCATTGGCCGGGCACAGAATCATACCGCCGACAACGCCTGATGTAGCAGCGCTTGCCGGTCCTTCCGACGCCGCGCCCCACAATACGGGAGTTCCACCGGAGGTTCCGTCCAGCGCTCCAACCAAATTCGCAACCTGGTGCTGGATGCAGTTCGGGAAAGTGGATCCGTCGCCTACGATGAAGGAAGATCCCCACGCGTTTGCGCCCATGATGTTGGCAAGCCATCTGCGCGAGTACAGATCGTACTTCTTTTCGCCAGTCAAGGAATAAGCTTCGCTTGCCATCACTGAAATTCCCGCGCCGTGCGAGGTGGTATCGCTGTTCCAGGCGGCGCCGAAGCCCCAGGCATCCGAATCACTCGCCCGAATCGCGTCGTTGACTTGTTTGAGAAGTTGATTGCGAATCGCCGATTGTGTCAGCGCTAGGCCACTTGGGTGTCCAGTCGTTTCCATGGCTCGATAGAGTTCGAAGTGAGCGAGCCCGCTGACGTCGTAGAGATTGAGCGTGTCTGCATTTCCCGTGTTGTAGATATTCGTGATGTAGTTTTTTGCGAACTGCGCCGCCTGGGCCAGGTAATAGTTGGGATCCGTTTGGGGTAGATTCGCCTTAGCCAGGGATCGCGGGTCAGCACATTCGAGCGCACGATATAGCTCAGTCGCACCCAGTTCCATGTCATCTTCCCAGACCGTTTCCGGATAACCGTCGAACGGAATGATGGTTAGCAGGCACCCCGAGGAACACGTCCCGGAACCGACCGAGGCAGCGGGGTCGGCATACGACGTATTCGCCAGGGCAAAGATATGCTCAGCGTTTTGGAGGCACTGATTCGCGAGTGGAAGATCGGTGCTGCGATTCAGTTGGTAACAGACGGCAAACGCGCCAGCCAGACGGCCCGCCAGATTCGGGCTGATGGGCGAATTGGCCGGACCCGCTACAAATGCCGGACGATGGCAGATGAAGCGCGACGCAGCGTCGCAGCCGTCCCAGTTGTCGTCGGCTTGCGGCAGACGCCAGATATCGTAATCACTCAGCAGGTTGAAGTTGTCCCAGTCCTGGCTATTTCCCACCTGATAGTAGAGGGTTCGGGTTTTGTCGTCCCACATTTTCAGCAGGAAATCGATCCCGAATCTTGCCTCACCGAGGAAATCGGCGGAAGACGGAGCGCCGAAAGCGTTGCCAGCGTAAGAAACAGCGTTGGACGGCACCGGCGGATTGTCTGGCGCATGGCGACCCATCCGATCGGGGAAATCGCGAATGCCGATCTCTTGCAGCGCGACCGTATAGCTGATGGTTTCGACATATTTCATGTAGTCGCCGGCGTCCCACCAACCGCCTGACCCGTCGATCACCGCGCCAGTCGACGTGAGAGGCGTTCCGGTTGTCGCGATCATGTCGTTTTCATCCAGCGGAGGCGTTTGAAAGACCACAGCAGTTTTATCGTTCAGGTGTCCGGGTGCAGTGCGTAGCGCGTTTGGGATATAGTTCGGCCCGTCCCGCTCGGATTCATAAAAGAATTTTGTGTTCAACAGAAGACCGGGATAAAGCGCGGCCGGCCAATCTACCGCGAAAACAGGCGAACTTGCCTTGGCGGGGCCGGAAACAGCAATTGTGTAGCTCTCCCGTGGCGGGACCGTGAAATCGAGAGCGTAGACATAATAGCTCAACTTCGCGCTATGGCTCCACGTCCCTAGCTGTGCGCCGATGCTCGAAGAGTAGGCGGTTGCGCCGTTGGAGTTGACCACACGAAAGGTTGCACCGGTTTCGGCGATCCTGGACATGAGATAAGCGCGGTAAGGCGCGTGGTCCGCTTCATATCCAATCTGGCTGACCCGTACGTATGCAGACTCTGCCCGCGCAGGTGATGTATTGGCGAAGAACACCGAAACGGCGGCGATCAGCAACGAGACTTCGCGAGGATAACGGAAATTGAACATGAATCGCTCCTGTTTGGTTCGGCCACTTTGCACTATGCGTGCATACGGCTTCCAGCGGATACTATACAGCGGCCTTAGGCGGCTTGCTTGGCGGGCTGGCTCCTTTTGGAGGGCTCGGCGGGTTCAGTTTGCGAAACGAACCCAGCTTTGAGCTCGGTTGAGGGGTCGTTTTGCCGAGCGAACTCGCCTTCGCCGCCAGCCGATGCGCGTTTTTGCGAAACGAAGCCATCGGTTGGGGCAGTTGATGTAGCGGTTTGCGAAACGAACCCACGCTCCGCTTTTTTCCTTTCCTTTTGCAGGCGTTGTAAATCGGCCAGCGCCTTGTGGAAGGCGCCATTGTGGGTGGTGAAGTAGCGCAGGAAGAGAGAAAGGCTCTTTTCGTCCACGCCGTTTTCGGTAAAGCAGCCATTTTGCAGGCGGATGGCGCGTTGCGCGAGCCAGTGGGACTGGGCCATTTCGGTTACGAGCAGTTCTTCGGTGTCGCCGACAGGTTGACGGTCATTCAACAGGTCTGTCAGGAGGGATTCAAATTCGATTGGGTCTTCGCCGGGGATGATGAGTTGACCGGAGGCGAGGCCGTGCTTGGTCGAATTGCGAGACGAATTGAATTTACCGATTGTGCTGCGCGGACCGGTAGAGAGCTTGGCGTTAGCGCGGTTGGCTTCGGCGCGTTTCTGCGAAACGAAGCCAATTTCTGGGACTGGATTGATCGGTTTTGCGGCTGGCGCGGGACGGGCATGCCCGTCGTCATCGGCTGGATTTCTCTTAGCTGGATAGTAGGCGCGCATCTCTTCGAGCGAGGAAAACGGACCGGGGGTGGGGCCAGGAGGCGGGATGGGGAGCCCGGCTTTGAGCGCGATGCGGTCGGCGAGGGCGTTGTTGCGGATTTGTTCTTCGCGGGGAAATTCACTCGCCGGGCAGGAGCCGGGCAACGCAGTTCGCTGGGGCTTGGCGAATTCGTCGGAATGGGTCTGCGATGGAGACCAAGCGCAACTCGGCTGCCCGGCTGAGTCGGGATTCCAGCGCGGCTGGATTTCGAGGAATTCTTCTGCGATGCCCGGCAGCGGCGGCGCAGAGGGTTGGTGATTCTCCATCGCCGATAAGCAAGCACCGCTTGCCTGCCTTGTCCTCTTGAATTCGAGTTTTTTCGCCTTGCGCTCGGCTTCGCGGCGCTCCCGGCGAGCTTGACGAGGGGTCATGGGTGTTGTGCCTCCTAGAAATGAAATGGGCAAGAAACGGTTCTTTGCCCGATTGGAAGCTAGCATCCTGCGGCAAAGGATGAGAATAACGATTGCCGGATTTGGGCTGTAAGCGGTTGAGAAAAAGCGCTGAGGAAAATTTTCGAGGGCCGTGACCCACTGAGCAAAATTCGCCGGGTGCCGGCCGGAGTGTCTGGGGTGGGGCGCTGGGACAGAGAACGATTTCCGCTCGCAAGCTACGCCGCCGGGACTTGGTCCTGTGCTGACTGGCCCGCGCTTCCCGGGTCTCCGTCACGGATCTCCGCGAGGGTGAAAGCGTGAGAGCCCGGTGGTTTCCATCTGTAACGGTAGCTCTTGGCGCGGAGGGCAGTTAAACAGCGGTTTCACTCACGTTTCGGGTAAGCGGCATCTCGATAAAGTCATAGCTGCCCGGCGTTGCCGCACTGACCCTCGTCAGTATGGCCGAGCTGTATTGCCGCACGATGGGCCAGATGTTGGAACCGAGCACAAGTAACGCCAGGCTGTGGTGTGTTAGATTCTGCTGATATCGGATGTTCTGATCGGCCGTCACCATCATGTTGAATCCTGACAGGTCCGCCATTTTCAGAAGCTCGCCGTTTTACAGTTGGTCAGGCCAAAGCATTTCGACGACGGTATGAACTTCATGCCCGACCAGGAAGCGACTAATGCCTGCGGGGACGTTTTTATCGAAGAGGATGCGCAAGACGGTGAGTTCGGGCGTAAGCCAAAATCGCCTCGATTTGATCCACCGGGATTTGGAACTGTTCTGCGATTTCGGCAACGCTCACGCCGAAATCGAAATTATCGACAATGGCGTTGGCCGGCATGCGTGTATTACGCAGCACAGGAGTGCCGCTTTGCACTGCGGGCTTGACTTCGACCAAAGGGCATTCCGACCAGTCGATTGTCTCTTTGACAGCCACGGGCCTCCGGCCACTATGATTCCATGTTTCCGGTCGGAACGCCAGAAGTGGTGTCCCGTGCGCATGATCCATCGGAACTTTGCATTGCGGTGATCGTCCCGGATCTCTCGGATCTCCGACCCCGGATCTCCACAGTGTGTGCGCCGGGGGGAGCGAATTCTCGAAAGGGAGTTTGTGTGTATTGTCCCGACTTTCCCCTATTGTCCCGACTTTCCCCTTGTCCCGACTTTCCCCCCTTGAGCTTGGTTCATGGTGATGTTTCCGGCCGCACTCCGGCTACCGCCTCAAGTTTTGCGTCCTGCGCGCCAGGATATTGTTAGCGGCGTTGTGCTCCCTGTCGAGAACCGCCGAGAAATATTTGCCGGTCGAATTGGGCAGGGTTGTCATCTGAGGTGAAGAATGCGAATGTCACTGGGTTGCACGTAGGCGCGAAAGATGTTGGTGGCGCACGCTATCTTGTACTCGTCCGGTGACCAGCTCGGGTCTGTTTCCGATCCGGCGGGCCGTCTCGCAAGGTATAGAAGGCCAGCCAGTCCATTATGACGCGTAGTCGGCGTTCCTTCCCTTCGAGCCCAACATTCAAAGCGACGCAATGCGCGTTACACGTCCAGGCGATATAGACCTAGCTGGCCGACTTCCGTCATGTAATAGGCCAATGCGTGAAGCGTTGCTGTTTTGCGACAATCTTGTTGCGAGTGGAAGGCACCGGGGACAGGCCCTTCTTAGCCCCGATCGCCTGCGTATTATGCAAACGTTTGAACTGCTTCGTCAATTCATCGATGACCAATGCTTGGCTTTCTTCCTGGGGGCAGGAGCGTCCCTACATACCGCTTACGATCCCACGAACGGGAATACTGACGGCTCCAAGACAAACCGGTTGCCCACTGCAGTGGAGCTTTCCGAGAAGTTCGCAGCTCTATTGGGGCGGTCCCTTCCATCGGGATCATCCAATAACCTCGTGGAAGTCGCCAGCTACTTCGAAATTCTCACGAGCCGTTTTACGCTTGCGGAGCGACTCGCTGAGCTATTCGATGTTCATTATGCCCCTGGCAAGCTGCACCGCTTTCTGGCCACGCTGCCCGCTTCAATACCGATTCTGACGACGAATTATGACCGGCACGTCGAGCGAGCATTCGACGACATTGGACGGCCATACCATCTGGTCGTTAATACACTGACTGGAGGGGCACACAGACAGCTCGATGCCGTGTGGTTCCCACCCGGTAAGAAAGCGCCGGAACGAATCAAAGATGAGTATCAAAGTTTCGACGAATTCCCAATAATTTTCAAGGTTCATGGCAGCGTCGGGCTTCCACACCCCTTCTCTGATTCGTTCGTCATCTCCGAAGAAGACTATTATCGACTTGCTGGGCGTGAGCACGTGGGCACGCTGGTGCCCACGCATATCGCTGCCCTAATTGCAAACCGGAGCTTTGTATTCTTGGGTTACCGACTCAGAGATATCCACATTCGTCACGCTCTCTTACAGACAGGCTCACGACAGAGGAAATCGTTCGTTTTCAATAGGACGGTAAGCGACTTCGAGAAGCTCTATTGGCGCTTGTTGCATCTCGAGGCCTTTGAGCTCGACGCTGAGTCATTTGTGGATTCCATGTCGGCAGTCATGGGATCTTCCACGCCCAGATTTGATCAGCTGCGAAATCGGGTTGGCCGCTTTGCGCTTCGAGTGTTCGAACGCTGGATAAATCTTCAAACGGCGTCCCCTAAGACACGATCTACGTCGAGCAAAGTCAGCTAAGCGCGCAGTCGGCGTTGCTTCCTTTGAGCCGCAGGTATTCAGAGTGACGCAATGCGCGTTTTACGGCAAGGTGAACGTGCCATGAACGCGAGCACGCTGAGATGAACCGTCCAGTCCAGCGGATGCGAAGCGGATTTTTCGCGACTAATGTTGACTTTTTAATTTGAACGTCCTCGACACTGGTTTTGGGTATGGACGTCCAAACCTGTCGATGACGGTCAGTCACGCTAACCTCTACTTAGCGTGACTTTTCATTGCTAATCCCTTTAAGCGACATCGGAGACTTCCGGAATGCGACAATCCTTCTGAAGGTACCGCGGGCATGGCGACGGAGATTCGATCTCTAGGCTGAGATCCGGCCTTGTCGCCCGCTTCAGACAGGATTCCTTGGGAGACTGCTTGTTATTATGCCGCAGTTTGTGATCGAACGTGAGATTAAAGGGGCTGGATCTCTATCCGAAGAGCAGCTTCGTGAAGTGTCCCTTCGCTCTTTGGAAACGTTGAACGAGATGGGGCCGCAGATCCAATGGCTACACAGTTACGTCACCGAAGACAAGGTCTATTGCGTCTACCTCGCTCCAGACGAAAACAGCATACGGGAGCATGCCCGGCGCGTTGGGATCCCGGCGGACCGGGTTTCCGCCGTGCGCCGTCTCATTAACCCTGTCAATGTGAAATAGTCGTCTAAGTCTCTTGCAGGGAGTATTGGATTGCGCTCTCGACGCTGAGGGCGGATCCTTCTGCCCAAGCGCCTTTCCCGCCGGCCTCACCGAGTGATTCCCACGAAGATGACAGGTTCCGATCAAGTTCTGCCTGCTCCGCCTGAGGCCGGGGCGCGTTGATCATCTGGCGCAGGTGCGCGGCTGCTGCGGCCAACTTCAACGCTCGTGGGGCTTGAGCTTGGGCTGCAGCCAAACAGGCGAAGCCCTCCAGAGAGCGTGCAATACCGCGCTTGTGTCCCAACTCGAAGAACACTTGAAGAGCTTCACGGTACGCGGCGTGCGCCGGGGCATATTCCTTCTGCTTGCAGTAAACAAGCCCTAAATCCGCGAGAGAGCGGGCGGATCCCCAACGGTCGGCAGTTGCGCGAAACGCCTTAAGTGCACGTTCATAAAAGTCTCTGGCCAGTTTCAGATCGCCTTGTTCCTGCGCTATGTCGCCCTGCTGATTGATGGACCAGGCAGCCCCACTGGCATCTCCGACTACCTCAAAGATCTGCGTCGCTTCGCTGAGCGCCATTTGCGCGCGCGCATAATCGCCCTGGATCTTTGCGACATTCGCCAGATTGTGCAGACAGCGAGCGGTCGACAGATGATCGGACAGCGTGCGCCATTGCGCCAGACTGCGGTCGAAATAAACTTGCGCCGCCCGGTAATCGCCGATATCTCGTGCTTCGATTCCAAGGGCGTTTAGCGATGCAGCGATTCCCGAACGGTCGTTCAACTGCTCATACAGCGTGAGGCTCTGCTGGGTGAATCGTTCCGCAGCAGCAGAGTCGCTTTGGGCCGTCGATAGCGCACCTAGAAAAATGCAAATCCGAGCACGTTCCTTTGCATATCCCGCATCCGCCAGGCGCAGGATCGTCTCAAGCCGCGCGCGGCCTTCAGTTAGATGCTCCCGCATGTCCCAGAATCGGAACAGCGCCATGCAGAGCCGCAAGCCCCAGTCGAGATCGCGATGAGCAAAAAGATAATCGAGAGCCGCCCGGAAGTTGTCGATCTCAAGATCGCATCGCTCCAGCCACGCCGCCCTTTCGTCCGGGCTCAGTTCAGGATTACCTTCCTCCGCGAGCACCAGGCAATACGCGGCATGCGCTCGTCGCGTTGCGACATCTTCGCCACAAGAAACGAGACGTTCCAGCGCGTATTCACGAATCGTTTCCAACATCGTGAAACGGGCTTCCGGTTCTTGCTGGTCGATGCGGTGGACCAGGTTCTTATCGACCAATGAGGCCAAGCCGTCGAATAAATCGATCCCAAGATCACGGCCGGTGTTGCAGGCGGCTTCGGCAGCCTCCAACGTGCAGCCCCCGATGAAGGCGGAGAATCGCCGGAACAGTTTCTGCTCGGCTTCATTCAACAGACCGTGGCTCCAGTCAATGGTATTGCGGAGAGTTTGTTGTCGCTCTGGCAGGTCTAGCGCACCGCCGGTGAGCAATTGCAGGCGGCTCTGGAGACGCTCAAGTATCGCACTGGGCGAGAGAAGCTTGGTCCGGGCCGCTGCCAGTTCAATCGCTAAAGGCAGGCCATCCAGGCGCAGACAGATTTCGCGAATTGCGGCCGAGTTCTCGGCAGTCACGGCGAAATTGCGACGAACTGCCGTTGCGCGCTGCACAAACAACTGAACGGCTGAATTCTGCTCCAAGGGCGCAACCGGAAACTCGTGCTCGCCGTAGATCCGCAGACAGGCACGGCTCGTGACGAGTACTTTGAGCATTGGGCACGAAGCCAGTATTTCGGCCACGACGGTCGCAGCCGACAGCACCTGCTCAAAGTTGTCCAGGACGAACTAAGAATGGCCCTGAATCCTGAAAGTAATCGCTAATGAGTTCTGCCAGCGTGCGGCCCGCGACTTGCTGAATATCAAGAGCTTTCGCGAGAGCTATTGGCATCAAATCCGGATGCGTGATGGACGCCAGTCCAACAAATTGGACTCCGGCCGTGAACTTGTGGGCGATCGAGGAAGCTACTGAAATGCCCAAGCGTGTTTTGCCTGCGCCTCCTGCTCCCGTCAGGCTTAAAAGACGAACGTTTGGCTGAACAAGAATCTCCGCGGCCTCCTGAAGCTCCCTATCTCGACCGATGAGTGAAGTACGGGGTGTCGGTAGATCAATCAACTTTCGCGCAGGCTTAACAACCGCGAATTTCCTTCTCTTGGTCGGCTCAAGAGGATCAACCTCGTAAGGCGCTGACGGCTTCGCAGATTGGATGACTTCCTGCGTGACGGGGGAAGTGAAAAGATATCCCCTCCGCGGGACGGTTTTGAGCAATTGCTGGTCTCGATCATCGAGGGCACGCCGCAATTCAACCGTGCACTGCACCAGCGAATCATCAGTAACGAAGCTGTCTGGCCATACCGCCTGAATTAACTCCTGTTTCGCGATCAGCCGGCCGGGGTTTTGCAGCAGGTATTTGAGGGCCTCGTAAACCTTGGGCCGGAGGCGAATTTCCTCTCCGGCCTTAAGGAGGCAGCCTTTGGTCGTGTCCAGAGTGAACTCGCCAAAGCGATAGGTTGAGGCGATCATCTCGAATGAGGTTCCGCACCCCACGAAACTGGAAACTTGTAATCTTCGGCCTTTTTTTGGCCTTTCTTCGTTACGCGATGCACCCACGCTTGCTAATTTAGCGACGGCGGGGAAATCCGGCACTGTTGAACTCGGTTCCGGCAGCGGCTACCGAGGAGGCAGCGCTCGCATAGCGGCGATTCTAACAAACCGGCCGTGGCTTAAGAAAGCCGCGACCAATGTCAGGAACAGTAACATATTTTCGCAAAAAGGAGATTGCAAATGAGTACAACACAGGCTCCGGTTATCGATATGAACAAGCTCAACGCATTTATCGGACAATTCGTGACTGATCTCGGCGCTTCGGTCCATGCCGGAATGGTCGTGATCGGTGAGAAACTTGGTCTCTACAGGGCATTAGCTGAGGGCGCCATGACGCCTGCAGAACTGGCTGTCAAGACCGGCACTGACGAACGTTACCTGCGGGAATGGCTGGCGTCGCAGGCCGCCGGTGGCTATGTCAGCTATGACGAATCGGCAAACAAGTTCAGACTGACCGAAGAACAGGCTTTCACGCTCGCGCAGGAGGACAGTCCGGCATATCTGCCTGGCGCGTTTGAACTTGCGCTGGGTTCTCTGGCTGCAGTGCCGCGCATTGTTGAGTCGTTCCGCACAGGTGCCGGTATGGGCTGGCATGAGCACGACGAGGGCGTTTTTCACGGATGCGAAAAGTTCTTTCGGCCGGGCTATGCGGCAAATCTTGTGAGTTCGTGGATACCCTCACTCCACGGCGTAAAAGAAAAACTCGAAGCGGGAGCGCGGGTAGGCGACGTTGGTTGCGGAAAAGGCGCTTCCACGCTGCTCATGGCCAAGGCATTTCCCAACTCCCGGTTCTTCGGATTCGACTATCACGACAAGTCGATTGAAGCAGCGCGCGAATCCGCTAAGCGTGCCGGCGTGGCCGACCGCGTTAGTTTTGAGATATCGCCGGCGAAGAGTTTCCCCGGGAAGGATTACGACTTGGTTGCCGTCTTCGACTGCCTGCACGACATGGGCGACCCGGTTGGCGCGGCTGCGCACGTTCGGAACTCTTTGGCCAAGGATGGCACCTGGATGATTGTTGAGCCCTTTGCCAACGATCAGTTGAAAGACAACCTGAATCCGGTCGGGCGCGTTTACTACTCATTCTCAACTTTGCTGTGCACGCCTTGCTCGCGATCGCAGGAAGTTGCGCTCTGCCTGGGCGCGCAAGCGGGCGAGAAGCGCATTCGGGAGGTCGTAACCTCGGCAGGATTCAGCCGATTTCGCCGCGCCACCGAGACGCCCTTCAACATCGTTTATGAGGCACGGCCCTAAACCGCGTAAGAGCCACTGAGCAGCCCGACGATAGCTCCCCCGCTGACTCAATGGGCTGTAAAATGGACGGAAATCAGAGTCTTTCAACTGAGGGAAGGTGCTTATGCCGGAAGTTAGTAACACACCACTGATCGAACCTTCAGGCGGCGCTTGGGGCTCCGCAAAGACAGTGACTAACAAAGATATCTCGCGCCGGTCAGGGCACATCTTTGTGACTGAAGAAATGCTGGCGCGATTTGACTCTCGCGCTGCAACCTATGACCGGGAGAACCGCTTCTTCGATCAAGATTTCGAGGAACTCCGTGCAGCGGGGTATCTGGCCATGCCGGTTCCAGAGAAATTTGGCGGGCCCGGCTTGAGCCTTGCCGAAGTGTGCAGCGCGCAGCGCCGGCTGGCGTATTACGCACCTGCAACTGCACTCGCGGTGAATATGCATCTCTATTGGATCGGAGTTGCGGCCGACCTCTGGCGTGGCGGAGACACTTCGCTTGAATGGATGTTACGTGAAGCTGCCGCCGGCGAAATTTTCGCAGCCGGTCACGCCGAGACCGGCAACGACATCCCCTTGCTGCTTTCCACGACAAAGGCGGAACGGGTAGATGGCGGTTATCGCTTCACGGGACGCAAACAGTTTGGTAGCCTCACGCCGGTTTGGACGCGTTTCGGCCTCCATGCCATGGACAGCAGCGACCCGGGCCGTCCGAAGATTGTCCACGCGTTTATGCCGCGCGATAACGGCGGGTACATCATCAAGGAAACCTGGGATGTGCTCGGCATGCGTGCCACGCGCAGCGACGACACGGTCCTGGAGAACGCATTCATACCGGATCGGTATATTGCGCGCGTGGTTCCGGCTGGCGCTGCTGGCATTGATGCGTTCGTGCTATCGGTGTTTGCCTGGGCGCTGATGGGCTTCGGGAACGTTTATTACGGCTTAGCCAAACGCGCTCTCGACAGGAGCGTCGCTACCGTCCAGAGCAAGAACTCTGTCGCTCTCTCGCGGTCGATGGCTTACCACCCCGAGATTCAGCACACCATTGCTCAGATGGTGATTGAGCTAGAGTCCATCGGCCCGCATCTGGACCGGATCGCGGCCGATTGGTCGGATGGGGTCGGTCATGGCGCCGAATGGCCATCGAAGATCTTCGCCGCCAAATACCTTGCGGTCGAGGGGTCCTGGCGTGTCGTCGATCTCGGGCTCGATGTCGCTGGCGGCGGTGGCATATTTCGATCCGCGGAATACGAACGCTTGCTCCGAGACGCACGTCTTGGGCGAATTCATCCTGCCAATGCCTTCTTGACTCACGAGGTCGTTGGCAAAACTGCGCTCGGGATCAGTCTTGATGAGCAGCCTCGATGGGGCTAACTGCACAGCATTGCCACCTTTCAACAATCCGTAACGTGGCGCGGTTCGGATGACGGCAAGTCTGGGGCCGGCCGGGGCGCTTTTCCCGATCAGTCTCGGAAACGTCGATGGCGTCTGGAATCCACTTTGACGGAAAGTCGCCATGTCGGAAAGTGATACTGCCGGATTAGTACCGAGATCTCGGTTTGCATCGGCCACTTAGCGCTTCAGGCTGAAGCCCGATGTGCTCGTTGGCTGCAGCCCTCGATGCTTGCCTGGAATCATCGAAAAAGGGAAGATCGGATGCTGATCCGCTCTTCCATTTTTCACTTCTCCCGTGAATAGCTGATTGTGGAGCAGCGGTGAGCAGCACTTAGACGGTCTGAATGATATCGAAGCGATCGAGATTCATCACCTTATGCCAGGCGCTTACGAAGTCTTTGACGAACTTCGGTTGCGAGTCCGAGCACGCATACACCTCCGACACCGCCCTTAGTTGCGCATTGGAACCGAAGATCAGGTCGGCGCGCGTCGCCTTCCACTTAGGCTTGCCCGACTTCCGCTCGCTGCCCTCAAAAGTGTCCTGCGAGTCGCTCGTCGCCTTCCACACATACTTCATGTCCAAAAGGTTGACGAAGAAATCGTTGGTCAGCGTCTCCGGGCGGTCCGTGAAGACACCAAACTTCGTACCACCGAAATTGGTGTTTAGCACGCGCAAGCCGCCGATCAGCACCGTCATCTCCGGCGCGGTCAGCCGCAGCTGTTGCGCCTTGTCGAGCAGCGCCACCTCAGCCGGCTCAGAATCTTTGTACCCGTAGGAACGGAAGCCGTCCACCTTGGGCTCGAGCGGCTCGAACGATTCGACGTCGGTCTGCTCCTGCGAAGCGTCCGTGCGGCCCGGCGTGAACGGCACCGTCACGTCAGTGCCGGCGTCCTTTGCCGCTTTCTCGATGGCTGCGCCGCCCGCGAGCACGATCAGATCAGCCAGCGAAATCTTCTTGCCGCCCGTGGCCGAGCCGTTGAATTCGCTCTGGATCTTCTCCAGCACTTTCAGCACGCGAGCCAACTGCGCCGGCTGGTTCACCTTCCAATCCTTCTGCGGAGCGAGCCGGATTCGTGCGCCGTTCGCACCGCCGCGCTTATCCGATCCGCGGAAGGTTGAGGCAGAAGCCCATGCGGTCGAGACCAGCTCCGAAACCGAAAGCCCCGAAGCCAGCACCTTCTCCTTCAGTGCCTTGATGTCCGCCTCGTCGACCACCGGATGATCCACCGGCGGAACCGGATCCTGCCAGATCAGCTCCTCCTTCGGCACTTCAGGGCCAACGTAGCGGGCGCGCGGACCCATGTCGCGATGGGTGAGCTTGAACCAGGCACGGGCGAACGCATCGGCGAACTGATCCGGATTCTTGTAGAAACGCTCTGAGATTTTCCGGTACTCGGGGTCCGCCACCATCGAAATGTCGGTGGTCAGCATGCCCGGCTGGTGCTTCTTGCTGGGATCGTGCGCATCGGGCACGGTTCCGGCGCCAGCATCGCCCTTGGGCTTCCACTGGTTTGCGCCGCCGGGGCCTTTGGTCACCTCCCACTCGTACTTGAACAGGTGGTCGAAATAGTCGTTGCTCCACTGCTTCGGCTTCGTGGTCCAGGTCACCTCTATTCCGCTGGTGATGGCATCGCCGGCAATGCCGGTCTTGTAGGCACTTGTCCAGCCAAGGCCCTGGTTCTCGATCGGTGCGCCCTCAGGCTCCTTATCAAGATGATGCCCCGGCGCCGCGCCGTGAGTCTTTCCGAAGGTGTGGCCGCCGGCGATCAGGGCAACCGTCTCCTCATCGTTCATGGCCATGCGGCCGAAGGTCACGCGGATGTCGTGTGCCGCAGCAACCGGATCGGGCACTCCTTCAGGACCCTCGGGATTTACGTAGATCAAACCCATCGTGGTCGTAGCGTGCGGGTTGGCTGAGCTCACGTTCACCGGTGAAACGCTTATCGGTACCCATCCAAGCCGCCTCGGAGCCGAAATCGACGTCGTGATCGGGCTCCCACACGTCCGGGCGTCCGGCACCGAAGCCGAAGGTCTTGAAGCCCATCGTCTCTAGCGCGACGTTGCCGGCCAGGATCATCAGGTCGGCCCAGGAGATCTGCTTGCCATACTTCTGCTTCACCGGCCAGAGTAGCCGGCGTGCGCGGTCCAGGTTCACGTTGTCAGGCCAGCTGTTCAGGGGCGCAAAGCGCTGCTGTCCGCGTCCACCGCCGCCTCGGCCGTCAAATGTCCGATAAGTGCCGGCCGCGTGCCACGCCATACGAATCATCAACGGGCCGTAGTGGCCGAAGTCTGCCGGCCACCAATCCTGCGAGTCCGTCATCACCGCGGCCAAGTCTTTCTTCAACTGCCAATAGTCGAGTTTCTTAAACTCCTCCACGTAGTCGAATTCCTCTTCCATGGGGTTCGACAGGTTGGAGTGCTGGTGCAGCAGTTCCAACTGCAGGTGGTTGGGCCACCAGTCACGATTCGTCCTACGCGCGCTCTTGCCGCCGCCGTTGCCGTTGCCGTTGCCGTGATTGACGGGGCATTGCGGTTCGATTGCCGACTTTTCTGCTCTCTCTGCGTTCAAGGTCTCCACGTGGTTCTCCCTATAGCTTCCGGTCTCACAGTAGCACCAAGCGAGCTATATTTCCAATATCAAAAAACCTTCCCAGGTATAGGCTATACCTATGGAACTTCATCAGCTTCGCTATGTCTGCGCAGTCGCCGAAACCGGCAGCTTCAGCCGCGCAGCCGAGCGTTGCCAGATCGCCCAGCCCTCGCTCTCGCAACAGGTGCTCAAGCTTGAGGAAGAACTCGGTGCCAAGCTCTTCGACCGGCTCGGCCGTGGCATTCGTCTGACGGAATCCGGGCGTGCGTTCCTGCCACATGCCCGCGCCATTCTTGATCAGGTGGATGTCGCCCGCGCCAGCGTCGCTTCAAACAATGCGGATGTTCGCGGAAGCGTCACCTTGGGCGCAATCCCGACCGTCGCGCCATACTTGATTCCGCGCTACACCGCAGCTTTCACTAAGCGCTTCCCGGACGCTCGGTTGCGCATCGTGGAGGAGACCACGCCGGTGCTCATAGAAGGCCTGCGCGACCTGTCGATCGACTTCGCCCTGCTCGCTCTACCGCTCCGTCACAAGGATCTCGAACTGCAGCCCATCCGGACCGAACCCCTTCTGGCCGCTCTGCCGGAAAAGCATCCGCTGGCCTCGAACGATTCTCTTTCTTTGGCAGAGCTACGCGGCGAATCTCTCGTCATGCTGCGGGACGGTCACTGCTTTCGAGACCTCAGTCTCGCCATTTGCCGCAGCGCGAATGTCAATCCGAACATTGCGTTTGAAAGCGGCCAGTTCAGCAGCATCTTAGGTATGGTCGCCGCCGGTATTGGCCTGTCGTTGGTGCCGGAAATGGCCATTGATCGCCATGCAGGCTGCCGCTATGTTCCGCCTTCGCGAAAGCCGTGCTGTCCGAACCATCGTGTTAGCCTCGCTTCGCGGCCGCAGCTTCAATCGCGTCCAGCAGGTGCTTGCCGCGGGATTCAAACGAGGTGACAAAAAGTGAAGGAATCACGTGTACTTGAGGCGTGAGCGCCACCCTATGCTGGACCCTTGGTTTTGTAAATCAACCGTTCTCTCAAACACGGTCGCGGTGAGGGTCGATGTCAGTTTTTGGCGGAGGAGCGCAACGAGAGGAGTTGCGGCTCGAGTTCGTTCAAGTCTTCTTCGAGCGCGCCCAGCAATGAAATGCAGGCTTGCTTGTTTCCGTTGCGCGCGGCGGTTTCCAGTTCCTGCGAGCGGTAGCGCGCCAGACTGGCATGCAAGCTTGCGAGCGACCCTTTGATGGTGTGGGCCGCGCGCATGAGCTTATCGAAATCGTCGGAGGCGAGCGACTCCGTCATGTCGGTCAGGTCTTGCCGGCGCTCCTCTAGAAACAGATCGATGATTTCGACCATCAGCTCGCGATCGTAAGCGACTTGCGCTTGAAATTCCGCTACATTGAAAACCGGCAGTTCGGGTGCGCCGGCCAAGCCTTCCGATTCTTCGCTCGATTGCGCAACCGCATTCGCCAGGTTTTCCACTGTTTGAGCGAAAGCAGCCGGCTCGAAGCGCTCCGGAAGGTATGCATCGACGGAGCCGTTGGCGCCCGCTGTGGATTGAGAGCCGCCCTGCACCACCGATAATACCGGCGTTCTGGCGCCGTTGCGTTGGTTCTTTTCCGTTTGGCGCAAGTGTGCTGTGAAATGGTCAACGCCATGCGCGGATAAGGCGGGCGTAATCAGGACAGCATCGAACTTCTGGATCAGCAGCGCTTCGGAAGCCTCATCGAAGTTGGGCACGGGAAGAACGGCATGATGCGCCTGTTCCAACAGGGAAAATATGTGCTCGGATTCGGCCGTTTCACCGCCAATTAAAAGGACCCGCAATGCACTCATAGTTCACTAGCCGTTCGTGAGCCCGATCTCCGGATTCGCCGCAACTTTTCTTTTCAATCCTCTACCTTTATCTACGTATGATGTATAATCGCGTTTTACCGGGGGTGTGCTTTCCCTAGTCTTTCGACTCGCACCGTCATACCTCAAATAGGCAGGTCAACGCAAGCGTCGTTTGCCGCCTTTCGCAGCATTTCAGCACGCTTGTTCAACCTCGTCTTCCCTGACGAGTGCCGAATTTGCGGTAGCCCGTTAACGACCATATCGCGAATTCCTGTCTGTTCTTCCTGCCTTTTTTCTCCCCAGCCGCTGCAAGCGGAGTTTTTTTGCCGGGCGTGCCGCACGCCCTTCCTGGATTCCTATCCACTAGATGAGTATGACCTCTGTACCATCTGCCGCGTGAGTCAGGTGAACTTCGATTCAGCCTACTCGTTCGGCAGTTACGAAGGCACCCTCCGAGAGCTGATCCATCTCTTCAAATACGGAAAAGTTGAAAGCCTCGCGCGACCCTTAAGCCGATTCGTGCTCCGGGCTATACCCCTGGATCTAAATATCGACTTGGTCATGGGTATGCCGATGCATTGGCGCAAACACTGGGAGCGCGGGTTCAATCAGGCGGACCTGCTGGCGCGGTCGATTGCCAAGCGCCGCGGACTCAGGTTAGCCACGAATCTGGCGCGCAAGCGCTACACGAAGGCGCAAGCCGGCTTAACGGAGGCTGAGCGCCGGGACAACCTGAAAGACTCGTTCCGTGTCCGCAGGCCGGCGCAGGTCCGCGGCAAACAAATTTTATTGGTGGACGACGTCTTCACTACCGGGGCCACGTTGCGTTCGGCGGCGGCGGCGTTGAAAGAGGCTGGTGCGGCGCACGTCACGGCCGTGACGCTGGCGCGAGTGGACCGTAGAAATGTTCAGTTCGATGCTGTTCCCCACAAGCAGAAGCCCGCAAGAGTTCGGCATGCCGGAACTGGATTGAGCTGACACTTGAGCCAACAGAGGGAGAGGAAGGATTGCTTAGGGAGCTTGCCGATGCCCAGTATGGATCGACTTCATAGACCTGTTCTCGTACTGAACGCCAGCTACGAGCCCATCAACATCTGTGCGGCGCGGAGAGCGCTGGTCCTCATTCTGAAGGGAGTCGCTTCGGCGGAAGAAGTGGCTCCGTCGCACGTGCATTCGGCCAAGCGTGTACTGAGCGTGCCCTCCGTCATTCGCTTGCTCGAATACCGCCGTATCCCTCACCAGACGCGGGCGCTGTCGCGCAAAAACATTCTGATGCGCGATCGTTATACCTGCCAGTACTGTCACAAGACGCTGCCTTCGGGAGAGATGACGCTCGACCATGTCATCCCGCGGTCCCGCGCGGGCGAGACGGCGTGGGAGAACCTGGTGGCTTGCTGCCATTCTTGCAACAACCGGAAAGGCAACCGGACGCCGGAAGAAGCAGGGCTGAAACTGCTTCGTCCGCCGCGACCGTTCAGCTTGCACACCAGCCGCCATTTGATGCGCCTGCTGGGGCGCAGTGACGATCAATGGCGCAAGTATCTTTTCTATTCCGACTAGCTGACGCTGCCGGGAGCTTCCGGAGGATGCTCCTTCTTTTCTTTGGGTGGCGGCGTCGCCTTCACGGGGCTGATGAGCACATGGGCGTTACGACCCTCGAGTCGGGGCTGGCCTTCCACGGCTCCCACTCCAGCCAAGTCTTCCGCAAAGCGCAGTAGCAGCTTACGACCGAGATCGGTGTGGGCGATTTCGCGGCCGCGGAACTGCACGACTGCCTTCACCCGGTTCCCGTCTTTCAGAAAGCGGATGGCGTGCTGCTTCTTGAAATCGTAATCGTGGTCATCCGTATTGGGCCGGAATTTCAGTTCCTTTACCTGGATGATGTGCTGTTTCTTTTTCGCTTCGTGCTGTTTTTTCTTCTGTTCGTATTGCCACTGCCCGTAATCCATCGCCTTGGCGACGGGCGGTTCGGCTGTCGGTGCGATTAAGATGAGGTCGAGCCCCATCTCCTGAGCTTTGCGCACAGCGGCGGGGGTAGGCATGATTTCGACCGATCCGTCGGGAAATACGGCGCGTACTTCTCTCACTCGGATGGCCTCGTTAACGTTTTCGCGGATTTTAGGCCGGCGCGGCGGGAAACTTCGGGGTGGATACATGCCGGACTAACTGACGACGCTGATAAGCGCCTGGGGACGAAAAAAGGGATATTTCAAAAAGTTTACCTTCTTCTAGTTTCACACATAAATAGAGGATTGCAATGGGGGTCGCAGCCTGATGAATCCGAGTTCCCTGCCCTCCGCTAGTCCGGCATCACAACTGTATTGTTAGAATTTTAAAACTCTTATGGCTGAACCTCTCAAGGTCGCGGTCGCCGGTCTCGGTCGAATGGGTGCGATTCATGCACTTCACGTACACGAACTGGCTCGGGACACCCAAGTTTGTCAACTGGTAGCGCTGGCCGAACCTGATTCCGACCGCGCCAGCCGCTTTCTCTCCCGAATCGGCCAGGCCGTGCCCATTTTCCCGTCCGTCGACGCCTTGGCTCGATCGGGCATCTGCCATGCCGCCGTCATTGTTACGCCCACGGAGAATCATCGCGAGCACGCAGCCACGCTCATCTCGGCCGGTTATCGCGTGTTGGTGGAGAAGCCCCTCACCGGGACACTAGAAGGCGATCGCGCGTTCGCCGCCGAACTCAACCGCGCTCACCCGGACGCACTGATGCTCGCTTTTCAACGGCGCTTCGATCAGCCGCTGCTATACGCCAAAAATCTTATGGAAAGCGGCGCGATTGGCAGGGTCTTCAAAATCTACTCCGCGCTCGAAGATTCCAATCCCGCGCCCAATGCTTACAAGAGCGGCGGCATCCTGCCGGACATGTCCGTGCACAACGTCGACGAGATACTCTGGCTCACCGGACGCATGCCCAACAAAGCGCTCGCCATCGGCTCCCGAGTTTATAGCCACGCGCTCACCACTTGTCAGGAAGATTTCGACGACGCTCTGCTCTACCTCTGGTTCAGTGAGGATCTGTTGGGACAGGTGCAGGTCAGCCGGAACCACGTCTCCGGGTATCGCGTGGAAACGATTATCTTCGGAGAAGAAGGACAAATTCATGTAGGCCACTTCGATCAGAAGTTAACTACTGTGACGGTCGAAGCCTATGGCCGCCGTGGCCGGTCGGAACCGCTCGCTTTCAAAACGTTCCCGATGCGCGACTACAAGCAGCCGCTGCCGGAGTTTGTCGATCGCTTCGGCGCCGCTTACAAAGCGGAACTCGCTGCCTTTATCGATTGCTGCCGGACGGGCGCACCTTTCCCGGCCACCCACCGGGACGGCCTTCGCGCTCAAGAGGTGATCTCAGCCGGTATGGAGGGCATCTTCGGCCCCGGTAAGGCTGTAACGATCAAGTGAACCTCGTCACCCGCCACAGCGCGATGCCGCCGGCTGCCAATATCACGATCAGAGCTGCCGCGAAAAGGCCCAACCATCCCATCTGAATCTGCATGTGGGGTGCGCGCGCAATTGCCCCCAATCCCACGAATATCAGCGTTGCCACTGCAATCAGCAGCCAATCCCCCCAAGTCCGGCGAACTTCGGCCGTGCTCACATCGTGACCTTCCATGCGCGCCCTTACATATTCCGGATCGATCCCGTATAGTTCGGTTTCCCGCTGGGCTGCCTGCTTCCAGCTCGCGTATTCTCCCTCTGAGGCGGAGCACAAGGCAATAGCCAACGCGCCAAGCGCCATCATGACCGAACCGCCAATCACCTCGGCGTAAGTGCCTGCTGTCAATCCACGCAATTCGCGAAACACCAGCACTGCCAACAACAGCCCCCAAAGCTGGTTTGTATTTGACAACGGGATTCCTCGGCTGATCCCGACATACTTTGTCGCATAGTTCTGAAACAGATCGCCCACGACCCACATAAAGCCGCCCAGCATCGGCCACAGAAGAATTGCTCGATTCGCCACCAGTTCATGCCAGAACGGTCCCACGCCGCCGGTAAATACGAGCGCTACCACCGTCATCATCGTCATCTCGCCAAACGTGAAAAAGGTGAGGAACGTGAGCGGATTCATGCCGGTGATGTACGCCTTTCGATAGGGGATGTACATGGACCCGAACATAAGTCCCGCGCCCACCGCGGCCGCAATACCGTGCAGTGCGCTACCATGTGCGGCCTCCGAGGTTGTCGCTGCCGAGATGAGTATCGCCCCAACGAAAATGACGACTGCCCCGCCGACTACACCCGCCTTTCGAATCCAACCAGCCCCCCGCAGTTCCTTGAACAGAAGCGTGCCCCAAAGTATGCCGATCAAACTGTTCGAATTCCACAGCGGAAACGCGAGGCTCAGTCCGATGTCGCGCACGGCAAAAATCGTCAGCGTGTTGCCGACTGCCCACAGGCAACCTGCCATCACGCCCCACAACACGAGGTGCGGAACATGCCGGGCGTCCCGGAATGTGTCACCGGTTCCACGAACCAAGGCCGGCAGGCTCCAGCGCGATATGAAGGCGCCGGAAACCATCATGAAAGAGATCACCATGGGTGAAACCGCCACGGTCACCAGTTTGGTTGGCGCTTCCGCTCCCGCCAACCAGAGCGCCGCCGCAAAACCACAGAAGACTCCCAGCCTGTGCAGTGACCGCTGTCGCGACCGGTCCGTCAGCGTCGTTTCGATTCCACCGCTCAAGGCGGTCTTTCCGGTATTCATCGCGCGATCCGGAGGAGCAGCAATCCAATCAGGAGAACGATTAAGGGAACCCAGAATTGAACGTCCCGGAAGACCGCCGTCCACCAACCGTGTCGTCGTTTTAAAGATGCTGCTTGATCGCGTTGTTGCATCGTGGGAATTATATGCCGTTATAGGCGTCTTCGTTGATCCAGCCATACGCCGGTAGCATCCCCGGCTCGCAATCTCAGCGGGGCAATTACTGCTGACACCTAGATTAAGTTTCAGCCCTGAAACTAAGAACCGCTTTGCACTTCGAGCAGAAGAAGCGCATTGGGCTGAAGACTCAAATCTAGATGATCCCCACTCAGGTGCAGCTCGGCCGTCGGCCCCAACGCCGTCGCGGCGTTCATTCGCTCAACCTGCTCCTCTGTCGGATAGCGCGGGCTGCCCAAACATTTGTACGCCGCCAGCGCTTCCCAGACTGAAGTCCAAATAAGAGTAGTCTAGTGATATCGCCGTCGAGGTGCGCTTCCTCCAGCACGGAGAGTAGAAGCAGAATCACTGTTCCTCGAAGCTGACATCGGCTCGCAATCTTTCAAATCTACAAATAGCGCGGGATACGGACCACTGGACCGTATCTCAAAAGGATTAACTTTCGGGATTTCATCCCCTGCGCTTCCCTGCGAGATGGGGCCGCTAAACCGTGGTAAAACACTACGATGAAAGGCGGGTTATACTTTCGCGGGGATGCTTTCCACGGCAGGACATTGGGAGAAAGACCATTACGTGCACTCGTTAATCTCGGGACATCACCAGGGCCGAACGTGTTTACTAGAATTACGAAATGGCTTGGAAGAGTGCCTCACGTAGAGACGCGTTTCAGAATGTGGTGATTCTCAGCGGAGCGGGGATTTCGCGCGAATCGGGACTGGATACTTTCCGTGATCCCGATGGTATTTGGGCCAGGGTAAACGTTGACGATGTGGCAAGTCCAGCCGGCTTCGCCCGCAATCCGGCGCTGGTGCATGGCTTCTACAATCTCCGCCGTCAGCAGCTCCTTTCCGGAGCTATTCATCCCAACGCGGCCCACCTCTCGTTAGCGAACCTTCAGCGTTCGTGGGAGGGAGATGTCACCGTCATCACACAGAACATCGATGATTTACACGAACGGGCGGGCACCTTGGGCGTCATCCACATTCATGGTGAACTCCTGAAGGCACGTTGCACTGCCTGTGATAAGTCCACTGAATGCAAGGGGGATCTCAGCCCTGAATCGACGTGTTCGAGTTGTAGAGCAGTAGGGGAGATGCGACCAGACGTCGTGTGGTTCGGCGAAATCGCTCGCAGCTCCGGCGCTCGTACTGTTGAGTTGAACCTGGAGCAGTCCCTCGGAGCTTCCTTGTTTCATGAGGCCGTGTACGGACCTGCAAGCAAGATTGTACCGGAATATGTCGAGGCTCTGCTCTTAAAGCGACTGAAGCCTACAATGACAGAACAATAGACTGTCGCGTAGTTGGCGATTGAAATTCGTGGTGAGATTCGCTGTGCTCATCGATGGCCTTGCATCTGCCGATCTATCCCGTCTATCGCCAGCGCCTGTTCGTCGGCTTTCATGTCCGCCGCGTACGCCGGGAGAAAACCCTTGTCGTGTTCCATCTTTCGCCATTCATCCAGCGCCCGCCCATACCAGGCACGCGCCGTCCCGCGGTCCGCAGCGGCCTTTTGACCGGTTTCATCGTTGGCGAGAATCCCATAGACTGACCCGGCCGTCTGCCAGGCGACGGCGACAGACGGAAAAGTCCTGGATGTCTGCGGAACGGCGCTGTCCGCCTTCGCGGCCCAACGTAAAGAGTGGTCGAGCGTAGCCAGCGCCTCTTGGCGTCGGCCGTTCCGGGCTTCTTGTTCCGCCAGCGGGCGGACCGCAAATTCCATCAGCCCCAGAGCGCTCCAATCGTCCGGCCCACCACTCAGCGTCCGTTCGGCCTCGGCAATTGCTGCCTCGTAGTGGCCCAGTTCGCTTTCCACCCGCGTCAGATTGTTGGCAATCGTTCTATTTTGCGGATTCGTGCCCGCTGCTCGCTGGAGCAATTCCCGGGAATTGGTCAGGGTTTCCTTCCGCAACGGTTCGGCCTTAGGAGTGGCTAGTCCGAGCTTCAGCAGCGCGCTGCCATAGTCACCCACCGCCCGAGCATCCGCCGGGTCGCCGTCGTAAAGAAACTTCGCCTGCTCCGCCATCTGCCCGTACGCCTTGAAGGCGCCTTGCGAATCTCCTAAATTACGCACCATCGGGTTGCCAAGCGTATCGCCAAACCAGCCGTATGCAAATATCAATTTGCGGCGCGCCAGCGTATCAGTCGGGTATCGACGGCACAACACTTCCAATTCGGCAACTGCGCTGCGAAAGTTGCTCAGCGCCTCCCCGGTGCGTCCTTGCGCCGCCTTGATATTCCCGACACACACATCCACGGCGGCGAGATTGAATTGCGTCTGTCGATCGTCGGGACTCGACTCCGCTAGTTCGCGAAGCAGTCGTGCGCCCACTGCAGCCGCCGACTCCGCTCCGGCGAGATCACCGAGTTGCTGCCGTAAGCGCGCCAGTGCCAAGTGGAGAAGTCCGGCGGATTGCTCTACATCCCGATTTTTCGGATCCGCGGCCCTTCGAGTTTCGGCAAGGCGCAGCCCCGCTTGCGCGCTGGCGGTGGCATCTTTGTATCGCCCGAGTGTCCACTGTACATTGCTCGTTTCGTACAGCAGGGCGATACGTTCAAGGGCGGCTTTGGCGTCGGAAGGATTGTGCTGTTGAACTTCATCCAGCAGGCGGCTGGCGTTCCCGAAGCTGATCAGCGCCGCACCCGCATCACCAAGATTGGAGGAGTTCAGGCCGCCTTTCGATATACCGATGCGAGTCCAGGCGGCAGCCAGTTCGCGTTTGAGATCCCAATCGCCGGCCGAGCTGCGCGACAGATTGGTGAGATAGTCCATGCCGGTGCTCGCGATCAGTTGTCGCGCGCGAGTCGATCCCGGCAGACGGCGCAGCGCATCGTCGACCTCGAACATTATGGAGGTGGCGAGCTTGCGGACATCCTCAGAACGCTGTTGGGCGATGACGGACTGCTGCCTTTCGACAACCGCTCCTGAAATGATGGCCAAGGCTCCAATTGCGCCGAGCGCCACGGACACGCGGTGTCTACGGATGAACTTGCCCACTCGATCCCCGGTCGAATGCCGCCTCGCATTTACCGGACGGTGGTCAAGAAAGCGCTGCAAATCTTCGGCCAGAAGCTCCACTGATGCATAGCGGCGGCTGGGTTCCTTCTGCATCGCCCGCAGGATGATGCTGTCCAGGTCGCCTTTGAGTCTCCGAGCCGGTACGCCATCTCCCCTCGCAACCGCACTTGGCGGCCGAACGGTGTCCAGGCAAATGGCGCGTTCGAAGGCCAGCGGAGTGCAAAGATCGATGCGGTGCGGGCGGGCGTCGGTCAGCAGTTCGTAGAACACCGCGCCTAGCGAGTAGACGTCGGAAGCGATGGTAACCGGCTCGCCCAGAATCTGCTCCGGGCTTGCGTACTCGGGAGTCATCATCGACGCCCCGGGCGCTTCCATTGCCTCGGGTTGATCGCCATGCAGTAATTTCGAAACTCCGAAATCCAACAGCTTTGGAATGCCGCCCGAATCGATCAGAATGTTGCCGGGTTTCAGATCGCGGTGGACGATGAAATTCCGGTGAGCGTATGCCACTGCGGCGCAAACCGGCAGGCACAGGCGAATGCGGTCCTCCACGCTCAGCTTGTGTTCGGCCGCGTAGTGCGTGATCCAGAGCCCGTCCACGTATTCCATTACGAAGTAAGGAACCCCGTCGTCTGTAGTCCCCCCGTCGAACATCCTCGCGATGTTAGCGTGCTCGAGCCGCGCCAGAATCTGTCGCTCGCGGCGAAAACGGTGCAGAATGAAATCGGTATCCAGGTCCTGGCGCACCAGCTTGATCGCGGCCTGCGCCTCGTATTCCTGATCGGCCCGCGTGGCGAAGTATACCGTGCCCATGCCTCCATGTCCGAGTTCACGGATCAGCCGCCAGTGCCCGATCAGCCTTCCTTCCATGCCGAAGGCCGCTTGCGCCTGTGCTCCAGGGCCGCCGGCCAGCAGGGCCGCTTCGTCTGCAATCGCGCCTGAAATCGTGTACGCGTCGTCGTTGTCGAATGCGAGGAGCGACTCGATTTCCGCGCGCAGCTCGCTGTCACCTCCGCAGGCTCGCTGAAGCAGTGTGGGGCGTTCCCCAAGCGGCGCATCCGCGACGGCAAGGAAGATGAACTGAACGCGATCCCAATTGTCGGAGGGCATCGATCCTTTGCAATTATGGCGTGGCGCCATTCACCAACTAATGCGCAAACCGGGCGAGAAATTAGGAATCTATTTTTCAGGCCCCGGTATTGCCACTTAATTTCTTCTTGAGCCAGGCCTGCGCAACGCGAAGCTCACCACGCACCTTTTCTACAGGCACATCGAGCATTTCAGCCGATTCCTCCGCTGTCAGGCCCCCGAAAAATCGCATTTCTATCAACTTCGCTTTGCGCATATCTTTCCGCTCCAGATCGCATAATGCGTCATCAATAGCGAGCATGATCGACGGCCGCTCGACCGCCGCGTTTATGGTTTCATCGAGCGAACATTTGAGTACACCGCCGCCCCGCTTCCCGGCATTCCGAAGGCGCGCATGGTCGATCAGAATCTGCCGCATGATGTGACTGGCAATGCTGAGAAAGTGTACGCGGCCCCGGAATCCGGGCTGCTCTTGCTTGGTCAGGCGGATATACGCTTCGTGAACCAGAGCCGTCGGTTGTAGCGTGTTCCCAGGCCGTTCGTTCCGCAAATAGCCGTCCGCAAGCTTGCGTAACTCAGCATAGACAAGCGGCATCAGGCGGTTTAACGCCTCCTTGTCGCCCCGGGCGAGGTCCTGCAGGATCAGCGTAGTTGATGGACCTGGCAATTCTACATAGTCGCACGATTTTCATCTCTTGTGTTTTCGTTTCGCACCCTCCCTTTTCGCTGCCAAAAATAGTTTCCAAAATTTCCGCGCATTCTGCGCACTTGATCAATGAAGGTTGATTCGGAACGATTCTGAATCCCCGCTCCCGGATAGATAGCCCACCATGCATCTGTTTCGGACCAGCATCCATCGCAAACGTATTTCCAACATTGGAGAGAATGAATGACCACCTGCATCGGCACGCCTTTCTTCGGCGCGCGCATCGCCGGGAGTTTGTCTCTGTTTCTTTTCGCTGCGGGCCTCTGTTCCGCGAGCACGATTTCTGAGACAGGAACTCTGACGAACCCAGAGAACACCTTCCTCACCACAATCAACCTGGCGACTACCGGCGGCATTACACTCCAGACCTACGGCTTCGGCGGCGGCGCCAACAAGGCCGGACACGTGATCTCGGCCGGCGGATTCGACTCCTTCGTCGGTCTGTATTCCGGAACCGGACCCACGGCGCTCTTTCTGGATGGCACTGCCGACAACTTGAGTAACTACAGCAGCGAGCCTTCGGCGTGTTCGCCGGCAGGGCTCGTGACGATCGGCAGCGTGGCAGGACAATGCGGCGACGTCAAACTTCAGTTCACGGGTCTGGCTGCGGGAACTTACACAATCCTGTTGAGCGACGCCAATTATATTCCGAACGCTGTATATGAGACCAAAGGTTATCTGGGGGACGGATTTACCGACTTTACTGCGGGCGTGTTCCAGACCTGCTACGACGCCAGCGACTGTAACACGGATACCGCGAACTGGGCGCTTGACATTACAACTCCGGGCAATGCCCCTACGTCCACTCCCGAGCCGGCCTCGCTCGCATTGCTCGGGCTGGGGCTCGCGATTGCCTCGCGGGTTTCTTTCCGCAAGCGGCGGCCCTAGGTTCCAACGAAGGAACCGCCACACGAGAATCAAAATGAAATTCGCACAAACACTGTTCACGGGTATCGGAGGAGTAATTGCTATCGCCGCACTTCTGGCCATGCTTGCCCCGAAAGTGGCCCATGCGGTTGCCGCAACACTGGTGGAGGTTGTCAACACGCCATCCTCCCCAGTGCCCAACCGGGATGTAGACAACCCCGCGCGGCATCCGTATCAGCAGGAGTGCAATTCCGGCAGTGCACAGCTCCAAGACGGTCAAATGGGTTGCGAAATGCCGGCGGTAGCGCCAGGTACGGAAGTAGTGATTCAGAATGTCAGCGTCGACGTAAACCTCGCGCCCGGCCCACAAGAATGGGGTCTGCTGCGTACCGCAGGAGGCGGTTTCGATGGAGAAACAAACTTTCCCCTCGTTTCCGTGGCTGGGAGATATATAGCGACTCAGGCGACCACGCAATACGCAGGCCCCGGCACTCAAATAGTTTGCACGGCCATAGTCACTGCCTCAGGGTATTTCGAATGCTTTGTTAGCGGATATACCGTCAGTTTGCCGTAGGCGCACACGACTAGCAAAGCGACCGTCACACAGTTAAAAGGAGATCTATGTCCATGTTTCGACCACCCAAGTCCGTTCTATCTTTCGCAGCAGGCGCTCTCGTCGTCGGCGTGCTCATACTCGCCGTCCCGCGTGCGGCCCACGCCATCGCCGCCACCCTCGTCGAGGTGACAAATACAGCCGCCAATCCGGCGACAACACAGAACACAAACGCTCAGGCCGCGCAAATACTTAATCTCAATACGCTCGTGAAAAAGGGTCAGACGCCGCTACTGGATAGCCTGTTTCCCGACGGATTCATTTCCCACGGATACACCGTCCCACCCAGCCAATTTCTGGTTATCACGACCGCCGATCTCACGTCGACGGCGTGCAACGCGGCCACTCAAGTATTTCTCAACGAGCTTAAGGGCCCTGTCAAATGGTGGACAGTTTCGGGCTTAAATACACTCCATTTTGACTATCCCCAGGGAATCGTGCTCGCGTCGGATACAGAGCCTTATGTGTATATCGAGTCCTCCGAACCGAATTGCAGTGTGCAGTTGCAGCTCCACGGCTACCTGACCTCGAATTAGCCACCCAGAAAAACCATTCACAAAACACAAGGAGATTTACATTCATGTTTCGACTATCTAAGTCCGTCCTATCTTTCGGAGTGGGCGCTCTCGCCCTCGGCGTGCTCATACTCGCTGCTCCGCGAGCCTCTCACGCGCTGGCAGCCGCGTTCGTCGTTGTGACGAATACAGCGGCCGATCCGGTTATCACACAAAGCACCAATGCGCAAGCCTCACAGTTAGTCGAGCTCCAACTGCCCTTGGGATCACCTTTACCGCCGAATAGCGGGGCGATTGCAATGAGCCAAGTTTCGATACCGTCGGGCCAAAGCACAACGCCTTACGTCGTTCCGGCAGGCCAGCACCTCGTGATTACGGGTATGGACATTAACGTGTATGGCGGGGCCTCTTTCGTACAGCTATACCTCCCCTCTAACCTCGGTAATTTCGCGGTTTCCACTGCCTACCTGCCCAACGTTGGACTTCAACAGATTCGGTACCCTTCCGGAATCGTCGCTCCCGCTGGAAGCAATGTCTTCGTGCAGACTGGCGGCGGCGCCTCCGGTAGTAGTGTAGACGTGACGATTTACGGCTACCTGACCGCTAAGTAACAACCAAAAGCAGACCAAATCTATGTTTCGAGTACCTAAGTCCGTCCTATCTCTAGCAGCAGGCGCACTCGCGCTCGGCATCCTTATACTCACCGCTCCTCGTGCCGCCCACGCCATCACCGCCATCCTGGTCCAGGTCACGAATACATCCGCCAATCCAGCGATCACCCAGAGCGCCCCGACCCAAGCCTCCCATTTAGTGACCCTCAAAAGTACCATCACCGAGATCGGGGCGACCGGATATTATTACCTCAACCCCTTAGTGAATGGCAGCGTCACGAACAGCACTTACACTGTGCCGGCAAACCAATCTCTTGTAATTACGGACATCGATATCACGCCGCTGTGCAACAGCGGCGAAATCGCTTTCTTTCTCAGCTCCAATCCCTCCGGGGGAGAGTCTACTACTCTGGTCTACCTACAGCTGCCGACTCCGTTTTCCAGTCATCTCGAGTACCGATCCGGGCTCGTATTGCCGACGGGAACTGTACCGGGAATCCAACTCGCAGGGTGCCCTCTCGGGGGCATTACTATTTACGGTTATCTAACCGCCAACTGACATTTCTGCTCCAATACATCCACAAACAGAAAAGAATGGCCACATCCATGTTTCAAATATCCAGATCCGTCCTATCTTTCGGAGCGGGAGCTCTTGCGCTAGGCGCGCTCATCCTCACCGCTCCTCGTGCCGCCCACGCCATTGCCGCTACGCTTGTGCAAGTGACGAATACCGCGTCCAACCCGATCCCCAATGAGGACGTAGGCGCTCCTGGGCGGCATCCGTACCAACAGGCCTGCCAAAGCAGCGGCGGAACCGAACAGGTTGGTTTCCTCGACTGCTACATGCCCACTGTTCCTGCAAATACGGAGGTCGTAATCCAAACCGTCAGCATAATGCTAACTGGCACGACAGCTCCAGTTAGTACTACGCTCTTCACAACCGGAGGCGGTGTTCAAATCCAGACTAATATTCCCCTGTCTGCACAGGCTAACTCCGCCTATATGACTGCTCAACCGCTCACACAATATGTGGACCCCGGCTCTGGTGCAGTTTGCGGCAGCTTAACGAACTCCAGCTCAGACCCGTCGGTGACCCTCTCTTGCACGATTACCGGCTACACCGTCAAGTTACCGTAGACCGGGTTACTGTTGGTGAACCAACGATTTCGGAGCCAAGCAGTATCTTAAGCAACTCATTCAGGACTCGGCAGGCTAGGCCGGAAATTTACGTAGACGCGGCGTCTTCGCCCACCCCGGAGCCCGACGGCAGGATTACTCGCGCTCAGACTACTGACCGCGATCTTGTTCGCCCGGCACCGTAACAGCCCTCGCGCGAATGACTAAGTCACGCCGTCATCTTCACTAAACAAGCTTTCCATCACGCACGCTCATCTCGTGTGGCAACATTTCGTCGCGGTTTGCAATGTCATAGACCAGCGTGGCAATTACCGCCGAGGCTTCACCATAGTTGCCCGATCCCTGAAACTAAGAACCGCTTTGCACTTCGAGCAGAACAAGCGCATTGGGCTGAAGACTCAAATCCAGATGATTCCCATTCAGGTGCTGCTCGGCCGGGGGGCCCAACGCCGTGGCGGCGTTCATGCGTTCCACCTGTTCCTCTGTTGGATAAAGCGGGCTGCCCAAGGATTTGTACGCCGCCAGGGTGTTGGAATGCTCATCGTCCACTCGGCTCAAAGTGAAAGCGGCATTGCTCGGGACGCCGTTGATCGTCAAACGAATCCTCTTTTGGGTGCCTGGCGCTTTATCCGGATCAACCAGGTTCCAGACTGCGACGACCAGCGTTCCATCCTTGCGCTTCGTCACAATGACGTTTGAGTTTGAGTTCGGAACACGCCGCTCCCCGAGCTTATGCAGCAGGGCGAAATCATAATAGCTTGGCTTGTTGATACCGCCTTTGGCTCTTAATCCAAAATGGCCCTCGAATGGTTCCCGGATCGGTCCGCCTTCTTCAAACACGTCGGAAAACGTCCAAAACGACATCATGTCCACCAAGCCGTCGCACTCACGAATTGTGTTCGCGAGCGCGGGACCGACGTACGATGTATCGCGCGCCCCGTCCATTCCAGGCACGTTCCACTCCGTCCAAAGCAGCGGCAGAGTTGGCAAAGCCGAGTTTCGGATCTGCTTTCCAACCTTAGCTATCGCCCGGCACACGCGATCATCCATCGGGATATCTTCGTCCGTGCCAAACAGGTTCCGGACCGTATCGTCGGCGTAACCATGACTCGACACAAAATCCACGGGTACATGCTTGTCCGACACATGCTTCAAAAAATCGTCCACCCAGCCGGCCGCGGCGGTTGCCGGACCGCCAACACGGAATCGCGGACTGACTTGTTTCAGATCGCGCGCCGTATGATCATACAGTTCGAAATAGCTCTCCTTCCGCGGAATGCCGTTCCAGAAGTCGATGTTTGGTTCATTCCAGACTTCGAAGTACCATTGAGCGACTTCGTTTTCGCCGTAGCGCTGCACGAGGTGCCGCGCTAGCTCCGTCATCAGGCCATCCCATCTCTCCCAGCTCTTGGGTGGGGAGACATTTTGCTTGTACCAGAACGGATGCAAAGCATCAGGATTAAAGGCCAGCTTTTTCGGCATGAAGCTGATTTCCACGGCGGGCCGCACGCCGTTCTTCAACAACCCGTCATAGATCTCGTCCACGTAGGCGAAGTTGTAGACCGGGTTGCCGTGCTCGTCTTCGTTGTATACGCCTACTTCGTCGTGGAGAATCGCATGAAACCGCACGTAGCGGAAATCGGTAACTTGCTTAACGGCGCGCAGATCGTTTCGATAGCTCTCTCGAAGGGCCAGAATAGCGCGTCCGGACCCAAACATCTCTTCCCAGAAATGCGGGAAGGGGGACGTCTGCGCCGTTGCGTCAATCCGCACGTCCTCTTGAGCTCGGCACTCGCAAACGAGCATGAGTGCCAATAACAGACATATGTTTCGTACTGCCATAATCGCCAATTCTAAGGCCGCTGCATCGCTGCTCGCCCTTAAGTGTGATAGTTTCTCGGTAACAGCTTCTGGTTAGTGCCAAAATGCTTTGCTTAGAGTTCATCGCGCCGACAATATTCGAAATGAAGGAAAGGGTGCTTCTGAAATGTGCTTAGGGATCTCGTATATGAGTCATCGCAACCTGATGCGCTGCGTGCTGCTCGGGATTTGTTTGTTCCTCTTTTCTCCCCTTGGGCGCGCTCAGTTCCGCGCTTCTATTCGCGGGACTGTTACTGATCCTCAGGGCAATACGGTTGCCGGCGCAACCGTGACTCTGGAGAACACAGGCACCAATCAAAAGATGGTTTCGACATCCGACAGCCACGGCATTTACCAATTCAACGCACTGGCGGCCGCCCCCTACCGGCTTACCGCGGAGGCGCAAGGATTTCAGACCAAAGTGCTGGAGCACGTAGAAATCATTCCCGAACAGCCGAATACGGTGGATCTGCAAATGGACGTCGGACAAGTTCAGCAGACGGTAACGGTCTCAGGGACGACAGAGGGGTTGGATACGGAAACCGCGACGTTGAGCGGAACCATTACCAGCAATCAAATCCAGCACATGCCGTCCTTCGGGCGGGATGTTTTTCAATTGGTTCAGTTAGCGCCTGGAATGACGGGCGATGGTGCTCAGGGTTCCGGCGGCAACGGCGAAAATCTTCCAGGAACCCAGGGGCCTGGCGCAACCGGCGGAACCGGCGGGATCTTTCAGACGGAAAATGGGCCGCAAGCTTTGGCCACTGGCCAGCAGTATGAGAACAACGGCATTTCAGTCGACGGGATCAGCACGGCCAGCGCCGTCTGGGGCGGCACCACGATCATCACGCCGTCGGAGGACTCGGTTGAAAGCGTGAAGGTTGTCTCGAATAGCTATGACGCCGAAAATGCGCGCTTCAGCGGCGCCCAGATTCAGGTCACTTCGAAGAGCGGCACCAACGAATTCCACGGAAGTTTCTTTTTCACCGCTCATCGACCGGGCCTGAACGCCTTCCAGCGCTTCAACGGCTTGGGCAATCCGGTCTTGAAAGACGAAAACCGGTTCAATCAACTCGGCGGCGGCATTGGCGGCCCGATCTGGAAGAACAAAATCTTCTTTTATTTCAACGTCGAGACAATTGACGAACCCAACTCCGGCGTCACCTCCAGCGGATGGTACGACACCCCGGCCTTCGACGCGTTGGCGCCCCCAGGGAGCATCGCAGCGAAGTATCTCTCCTACCCTGGCAATGGCGTCATCAACCAAGGCGTCAATAACGCCACCTGCGCGAATGCCGGCCTGATCGAAGGCGTGAACTGTAGAACGATTCCGGGCCAGGGTCTGAACCTCGGTTCGCCTTTGACAACACCCTTAGGTACGCAAGACCCCTCTTGGACCAGTCCCACGAGCCCCGGCGTGGGTAGCGGACTGAGCAACGTGGCAGACATCGCGAATTACACAACCGTGAGCGCGGTCACCACCTCGAAATACCAATACAACGGTCGTCTTGATGCAGATGTCACCAGCCGCGATCACCTCGCATTCGCCATCTATTGGGTTCCACAAAATACTACTGACCTGAACGGCCCGGCTCGCGGCTACAACTTGTTCCATCACAATCAAATCAACGAAGCCTACTCGGTAGTCTGGAATCACACGTTTACGCCGACTCTCCTCAATGAATTCCGCACCAATCTTGCGGGGTGGAACTGGAATGAGATCGCGTCCAACCCGCAGCAGCCTGTGGGGCTTCCTTTGGACACCATCGGCCAGATCGGCAGCCTCAACGGCAGTAATGGGATACAGGCTTTTGGGGCCTCGATCGGCAGCATCTTGAACCAACGGACCGGTACCATCAAGGATGTTGCTACCAAGGTTGCCGGGCGGCACACTGTCAAATTCGGCGGTGATGTTACACGCCTCTTTTACCTCGACGAGTGTACGGGTTGCGGCGTGCCCACTTACCAATTCTTCAACATATGGGACTTCCTCAATGACGCGCCGCACCAGGAAAATGGAAACTTCGATCCTCATAACGGCGCTCCAACAATTGAGAAACAGTCCGACCGCGAAAATCTATGGGGCTTTTTCGTCCAGGACGATTTCAAAGTCCGACGGAACCTAACCCTCAACCTGGGACTGCGTTGGTCCTACTTCAGTGCGCTCTCCGACACCCAAAATAATATGTACGCGGCTTTTCCGGGTCCGGGGTCGAGTTTCTTGACCGGCTTGGTCGTCCAACCCGCCAGTTCCTGGACACCGCAGACGCAAAACTTCGGACCCGAGTTCGGTGTTGCCTGGAGTCCCTCTTTGTTCCATGACAAACTCGCGATCCGCGGTGGTTATGGGTTGAACTATAACCAGGAGGAAATCGCTATCTCGGCTAACATCCAGCAAAATCCCGGACTGGTGGTGGCCCCCACTTTCGTGATGTCCACGCCCGCATCGCCGAATCCCGGCATCGTATACGCTACCGCGACAGATCTTCACTCACTTACCAGTTACCCGGCGAATCCGAACACGATTGCGACATTTGGCCCGAATGGGTTGCCGACAACCGGCCAAGTTAATGTCGAAATTTTTCCCAGGAGCCTTCCGACCTCGCGCGTTCATCACTACTCGCTCGATTTGCAATATGAGCTGGGTCATAACTGGATCGCGATGTTGGGGTATGAAGGCAGCTTGTCGCGTGACATCTATTTCCATGAGAACCCCAATGCCGCACCTGCCGCTTTGGGTTATCCTTTGAATCCCCAGATCGGCGGCGGGGACTACTGGAGCCTGTTGGGCCGCGGCCACTACAACGCCATGATCGCCGACGTAAAACATCAGTTTTCGCGCCAATTCATGGCCGAGTCTACTTTTACTTGGTCCGGGTGCATGGACACCAGTTCGGGTCCCTATTATGAGCAGCCTTATCCGTACAATGTCGGCCTGAATTCCGGACGCTGTGACTACAACATCAGCAAAGCGTTCAAACTGTTTGGCACATGGCAGCCAATCCTCTTTCACGGCAGTAGAAATTGGATGGAAAAAATTGTAGGCGGGTGGTCCCTCAGCGGCATTCTAAATATTCACTCGGGGTTCCCCTGGAGTCCTGTTGTGCCAGTCGTTGGCGGAAGCCTCTATTGCGGAACCTGTGGGTATACTACGCTGTTCCCGGCCGCGTATTCCGGCGGCGCGGGCACCAGCACGAGCAACGATCAGTTCAAGACCGGTTCGAATTATCCCAACGGAGGGACGGCATATTTCACGATGCCGACCTACACTGCCTACCAAACCGGCTACGGGTCCGCACTGCCTCAGTCCCCGGGCGTTCGTCGAAATTCACTCAATGGCCCGGACTACAGAGGCGTGGATTTGACGCTATCCAAGGCTTTCGGCATTCCGAAACTGCCGATACTCGGTGAAAACAGCAAGATTGAGTTCCGAGTTGACGCGTACAACGTGTTCAACATTCTGAACTTCAATCCGGCCGACATATCGAATAACATCACCGCCTCAAATTTCGGCGAGGATTCTGCTGCTCTCGCCGGGCGCGTCATCACGATGGGCGCCCGGTTTGTGTTCTAGGCGTTCCGGCGCCCTTCGAATCTCCCGTTCCAAGATGTGAGCGGATAGACCAACGCGGCTAACTCGCAGACCTGGGCCGTGCGTGCGAGCCGGCGTGCAGTCCTCGTCTAAGCTGAATGCAGTAGAATCGCGAAGCGATGAATAAACAGGAGATGCTCGCCGCCATCGAGGAAACCGGAATCATCCCCGCCGTTCGCGCCTCCTCGCCCGCTGACGCTTTGTTCGCCTCAGAAGCCATTTTCAAAAGCGGCATCCCGGTCGTCGAAATCACCATGACAACGCCGGGTGCGTCCCGTGTGATCTCTCAGCTCATGTGCGCCAGTTCCAGCGTTATCGTCGGCGCTGGAACGGTGCTCGACCTCGACACAGCTCGCGCGGCGCTCGATGCCGGCGCTTCCTTTCTCACCAGCACCGGCCTCGATCCCGAACTGGTTGAATTCGCGCGCGAGCACGATATTCCAATGATTCCCGGCGCACTGACGGCCACCGAACTCATGATGGCAAAACGGGCTGGAGCCGCCTTCATCAAGCTGTTCCCCTGCTCCAGCGTGGGCGGTCCTTCGTACGTGCGCGCTCTCCGCGGCCCTTTTCCCGACGCGCGATTGATCGCCTCCGGCGGAGTGTCCCAGCAAACCGCCGCCGATTATATCCGCGCCGGAGCCGATGTGCTTGGCATCGGCCGTGATTTGCTTCCGCCCGAGGCGATCCGCGCCAGAAATTCGCAGTGGATTCACGAACTCGCGCGCCGCTTCCTCGAGATGGTAAAACAAGCGCGCAAAAGCAAATTGAAGAACGGGACGGAAACGGATCGCGGCGCGGGTAAGTGAGCTGTTTTCGTCATGGCTTGCGCCGGAAATGCTAGGTTGAGATCGCGTCCACATGATCCGGCTTTTAGTCGACTTTGCACTTAATAATCGATTTCTTATAGTCTTGGCTGCCGCCCTTCTCCTCATCTGGGGAGCGATCTCATTCCACAACCTTCCGGTGGAAGCGTATCCCGACGTAGCCAATAATTACGTTCAGGTCATCACGCAATGGCCGGGCCGCGCCGCCGAAGAGATTGAGCAACAGGTCACGATACCGCTCGAAATTGCCATGAATGGCATTCCCCATCTCGAGCATCTGCGTTCGGTTTCCATTTTCGGCCTGTCGAGCGTGAACATGATCTTCGATGACGAATCGGCCAATGACTGGAATCGTCAGAAAGTGCTGGAACGGCTCTCGCAAGTTAACCTACCCGCGGGGTTGCAGCCGCAGATCGGCTCAGACTACAGCCCGGTTGGCCAGATTTACTGGTATACCCTGCACAGCACGAACCCCAGTTACGACGTGATGGCGCTGAAGTCGCTGGAGGACTGGACCCTCGAGAAGCAGTTCAAATCGGTTCCGAACGTGGTCGACGTCAGTAGCTTTGGGGGCAGCACTCGCGAATACCAGGTGCGCGTGGATCCGAACAAGCTGGTTTCCTACGGCCTCAGTATTGGGCAAATCGAGCAGCAGTTGGCGAATAACAACGTCAATGCGGGCGGCAGCTTCCTAGAAGCTGGGATGCAGCAGATTAACGTTCGCGCCCTTGGATTGGTAGATAACATCAGCGACATCGAGCACACTGTCATCAAAACGCAGAATGGCACTCCCATTCGCGTCAAGGACATTGCCACGGTAGTGCAGGGGCCTCGCATCCGTCTGGGGCAAATCGCCAAGGCGATTCATCGCGAGGATGGAAAGATTATCGATAATCGCGATGTGGTGGAGGGCATCGTGCTCCTGCGGAAGGGCGCCGATTCCCAATCGACGCTAGCGGGCATCCATGAAAAAGTAAGGGATCTCAACGAGCATCTACTCCCTCCTGGAGTCAAGATCGTTCCGCATCTCGATCGCAGCGATCTGCTGCACTACACGACACACACGGTGCTCCACAACCTGACCGAGGGCATCATCCTGGTCGCGCTCATTCTTTTTTTGTTCCTGGGGAACGTACGCGGTGCGTTAATCGTTGCTCTCACCATTCCGTTCTCGCTGCTCTTCGCGTCCATCTGTCTGGACCTGAACAAAATTCCCGCGAATCTGTTGTCACTGGGCGCGCTGGATTTCGGAATGGTGGTCGAAGGCGCAGTCGTGATGGTGGAAAACATCATCCGCTATTTGGGGCGCCATAACGGTGATGGGAAAGCACCGATGTCTTCCATCCGTGAAGCCGCGCACGAGGTCCAGAGGCCGGTTTTTTATTCCATCGGCATCATCATCACCGCTTATCTCCCGATCTTCACTTTGCAGGCCGTCGAAGGCCGTCTTTTCAAGCCGATGGCCTGGACCGTCTCCTTCGCGCTGCTCGGCGCGTTGATCTTCTCCATGCTCGTCGCCCCGGTCCTTTGCAGCTTAATTTTGGGCAAGCAGGTTCGCGAATGGCGCAACCCGGTCATGACGGCGCTCTCCAAGGGGTATCTTTCGCTGTTGCGTCGCGCTATCCGCTTCCGCTGGATCACGGCCGGTATCGCGGTTTTCGTCTTCGCCGCGTCTGTGTGGATCATGATGAGCGGAATCATCGGTTCCGAATTCCTTCCGCACCTGGACGAAGGCGCCATTTGGGCTCGCGCCACACTCGCGCCCAGCACCGGCCCCCAATCCGGGATCGCGGTTATGGATCGCGCGCGCATCGTGATGGCGTCGTTTCCAGAAGTTACGCAAGTCGTCTCGCAGGTGGGGCGGCCGGATGATGGGACAGATACCACCGGTTTCTTCAACACCGAATACTTCATCGATCTCAAGCCGAAAGAGAACTGGCGTCCCGTCTTCCGTCAGAACAAGGAAGAGCTGATTGGCGCCATGGACCGCGAACTCGAGAAGATTCCAGGGGCGCTTTGGAATTTCTCGCAGCCTATCGCCGACAACATGGAAGAGGCGGTCAGCGGCGTTAAGGGCGAACTCGCCATCAAGATCTACGGCGACGATCTGAAGACGCTGGAAGGCAAGGGCCAGGAAATCGTCAATGTCATGCGTTCGATCCCCGGCGTCTCCGATCTCGGTCTGTTCCGTGTCATCGGTCAGCCGAATTTGCAATTTCAAGTCGACCGCCAGAAAGCCGCCCGGTACGGAATAAACATTTCCGATGTTCAGGACGCCATTGAGACCGCCGTCGGGGGCAAGGCCGTGGGGCAGGTGCTTCAGGGCGAACAGCGGTACGACCTGGTGGTGCGTTATGGAGCGCCGTTTCGCAGCACCATGCAAGAGGTGGAGAATATCCGGCTGGTTGCTCCATCCGGTGAGCGCGTGGCTTTATCTCAGTTGTGTAACGTCGCCGTGCTGGATGGGGCTTCGGAGATCTACCGGGAAGCGAACTCGCGCTATGTCGCTTTGAAGTACAGCGTTGTGGGCAGGGACCTGGGAAGCACTGTTGAAGAAGCCATCGCGAAAGTTTCGAAACAGGTGAAACTGCCGGTCGGTTACAAAATCGATTGGGCCGGCGAATACGAAAGCGCGAAGCGCTCGCAAAAGCGCCTCGCCATCGTCGTACCCATCACGCTGCTCGTCATTTGCATGATCCTCTACACCATGTTCAACTCGGTGAAATGGGTGCTGCTGATCATGGCCAACGTGGCCATGGCGCCCATCGGCGGTCTGCTGGCTCTTCTCCTGACGGGCACGCACATCAGCGTCTCGTCGGGCGTCGGCTTTCTCGCATTGTTCGGTGTGTCGGTGCAAACCGGCGTGATCATGCTGGAGTACATCAATCAACTGCGCGCCCGCGGGGAAACCATTATGGACGCCGCCATCGATGGCTCCGTTCGCCGCCTGCGGCCCATCATGATGACTATGTTGGTGGCAAGCGTCGGTCTGATGCCTGCGGCGCTTTCCCACGGTATCGGTTCTGACTCGCAGCGTCCGTTCGCCATTGTCATCGTCGGCGGTTTGGTTGCGGCCCTTTTACTTGGCGTATTTCTTCTGCCGACGCTCTATGTATGGGTCGCTCGCAACAACGACGTGCTTCCCAAGCCCGAAGGGGAACCCGAGGAAGCATGAGGAAAGTATCACCGGAACTCTTCCTGAAAGCGATCCAGTTCCGCTGCTCCTGGACAAAGCTTCTCGAAGGGGAGCCCGGTCATCGGCGTTCTGGAACTGTGGTTCGCTTCGTGAAGATCGGGAACCCGTTCGTCCAGAAACAGCAGTCCGGTCACAATCTCGCCGCGGCTCTCCTGCTCCGAGAGGTATGCCATCACGGTTCGCCGATTCGTCGGATCGTAATCCGAGGGCACGGATTTCAGCCGCAACACCGTGCCGTCGTGCAATGTCACCGCCGTCACGCCCTGTTGCGAGATAGTGGCCAGGATCTCGGATGCGGGAGGCACGAAATCCGCTTCCGTTGCCTTCACAATGTGCTTGCGCGCGTACTGGTAGCTCTTGGTCGAGCCCGAATGATCGTTGAACGTCACGCACGGCGAGATGATATCAATGAGCGCCAAACCCCGATGCGCCAACGCCGCCTTCAGGATGGGCACGAGTTGCTCCTTGTCACCCGAGAAGCTGCGCGCCACAAAGGTCGCGCCGATACTAAGCCCCAGCATGACGGGATCGATCGGCAGCATCTGGTTCGATTCGCCGCGCTTGCTTTTCGAACCGACACTCGCGGAGGCGGAGAACTGGCCTTTGGTCAGCCCATAGACGCCGTTGTTCTCGATCATGTAAACCATCCGCACGTTGCGCCGGATGGCATGGCACAAATGGCCTAGCCCGATCGATAAGGAATCGCCATCGCCCGATATTCCGATGTAGGTCAGATCGCGATTCGCGGCAGCGGCGCCGGTGGTAATCGCCGCCATGCGCCCATGCGCCGAGTTGAAACCATGCGCTCCGTACACAAAGTAGGCCGGTGTCTTCGACGAACATCCAATCCCGCTCATTTTTGCGAGCATGTGCGGGGGCATCGCGACTTCCCACAAAGCCCGGACTATGGCCGCCGTGATCGAGTCGTGGCCGCATCCCGCGCATAGCGTTGACATAGACCCTTCGTAATCGCGCACCGTCAGCCCTAATTCGTTGCGCTGCAGGCTGGGATGTTTCGCGGCTGGTTTAGCTATGGATGGCACGCTCAGACTCCAATTGGCGGACAATTCCCTCCACGACGTTTCGGGCGCTGAGAGGAAATCCGCCGTATACAAGGATGGATCGCAGCCTGTTCTTCGGAACACAAGTCTCAAGAGTCAATAACGAGCGAAGCTGCGCATCGCGATTCTGCTCGATGATGAAACAGAAATCGTGCCTGTACAGAAACTCTTCCACGCTCTTGTGGAAAGGGAACCCGCAAATGCGCATGTAGTCCGCATAGATGCCGCGCTCTTCAAGTAGGTCCAGCGCTTCGTCAACGGCAGGATCGCAGCCGCCAATAGTAATCACCCCGAACTGAGCTTCCGGGTGACTCCGCGTCTTAGGCAAAGGTACGAATCCTGCCGCCGCTTTCTGTTTGCGCGCCAGTCGATCCATGACCTCTTGATACTCGGCCGGGATTTCCGTGTAACCGCCGATCTTGTTATGCCCTGAACCACGCGTGAAATACGCTCCTATGGGATGGACTCCGGGAAGAGTTCGCGCCGCAACATGGTTCTCGTCCTCGCCCGTATAGCGGTAAAACGCCGGAAGGCGATCCAGCTCTTCCTTCGAAAGCACGCGGCCGCGATCCGGACGGTACGAATCGTCCCAGGTAAGTCGCGGCACTACCCAGTCATTCATCCCGATATCCAGATCCGAAAGCATGATCACGGGCGTTTGGAAACGTTCCGCCAGATCGAACGACTTCACCGCAAATTCGAAACACTCGGCGGGATTCGCCGGAAACAGCAGGATGTGCTTCGTGTCGCCGTGCGATGCGTAGGCACATTCCATCAGATCCGCCTGTTGCGTGCGCGTCGGCATTCCAGTGGACGGCCCCACCCGCTGCACATCGATCACCACGGCGGGAATCTCGGAGTAGTAGGCAAGCCCGAGCAATTCGTTCATCAGCGAAATTCCAGGACCGGCGGTGGACGTAAACGCGCGCGCGCCGTTCCAGGACGCGCCAATGACCATTCCGATGGCCGCCAACTCATCTTCGGCCTGCAGAATGACGTAATTGCTTTCACCGGTCTCCGGATCGCGCCGGTATTTCTGGCAAAATTCACGAAACGCATCCATCACGGAAGTCGCCGGCGTAATCGGATACCAGGCTGCGACCGTCGCCCCTGCATAGATGCAGCCGAGCGCAGCCGCCGTATTGCCGTCAATCAGGATCTTGTCTTCATTCGCATTCATCGACTCCAGGTGAAACGGAAGCGGGCACTCGAAGTGCTCACTCGCGTAGTCATAGCCGATGACGCATCGCTTGCCGGTTTGAATCCCGTAAAGCCGCCTTCCCGGAGAATCGCTCCTCCAACAACGCTTCTACCGTGTGCATGTCGATGTTCAGAAACGCGATCAGCGCGCCCGCGTAGGCGATATTCTTCATCAGAATCCGCTGGCGCGATTCGGCGAATTTGGCGTTGCACATTTCGGCCAGCGGGATTGGCAGCAGATGAACGTCTTCGCGCAGGAGAGACGGATTCAGCGGCCAACTGGAATCGTAGAGAACGTATCCGCCGGATCTCACCTCGCGCAGGTCGCGTTCATACGTCTGCGCGTTCATCGCGACCATCAGATCGTAATCGAGCGCACGGGCGGTGTACCCGTCCTTGTTGACGCGGATCTCATACCAAGTCGGCAGGCCCTGAATATTGGAGGGAAAAAGATTCTTGCCGGAAACCGGGATGCCCATGCGGAAAATGGCCTGCATCAGCAGGCCGTTGGCGCTGGCAGATCCTGTTCCGTTTACGTTGGCTAGCTTGACTGCAAAATCGTTTATGCCTGGACGCAAGTCGTGCTGCATGCTTTTGTGTTTGTGCCTGCGTACGAAATCAAGATCTCAAATTTCTGCATGTCCCAAGCAGCCGTCGGGCAGCGCTCCGCGCATAAGCCACAGTGAACGCAAACATCTTCGTCCTTTCACCATGATTCGCGCCGGTCTGGGGCAGTTGCGCCGAAGCGTACACTGGCTGTTCGAGGTTTGTCGCGGGCGCCGAAAGCCGCGTGCGGAGTTCGGTCTCTTCGCCATCGCGTGTGATCGTCAGGCACTGCACGGGGCAGATATCAACGCACGCGTCGCACTCGATGCATAGCGGAGCTTTGAAAACAGTTTCGATGTCGCAGTTGAGACAGCGCTCCACCTCGCGTGCCGTTTGCTCCGCCGTGAACCCAAGCTCCACTTCGATGTTCAGCCGCTCAAACCGTTCCACCAGATCCACGTGCGTCATTCGCTGCCGCGCGACGGGATTGTAGTCGTTGTGATAACTCCACTCACTGATCCCCATCTTCTGGCTGACGAGGTTCATGCCGTGCGGCGGGCGCTGGTTCACCGGCACTGCTCGGCAGTAATTGTGAATGGAAATGGCGGCCTGATGTCCGTGCTCAACAGCCCAAATAATGTTCTTCGGGCCGAAGGCCGAATCGCCGCCGAAGAATACGCCCGGACAGGTCGATTGCATGGTCGACTGGTCTACGACGGGCATATCCCACTTTCCGAACTCCAGCCCCAGATCGCGCTCAATCCAGGGAAATGCGTTCTCCTGCCCGATCGCCAGAATCACGTCGTCGGCCGGAAGAAAGATCTCATCGATGATTCGTGAGTGCTTCGCTTCCGCATCCCATTCCAGGCGTTCGAACACCATTCCTTCGAGCTTGCCGTTTCGCATTACGAAGTGCTTGGGCGCGTAATTGATCAGGATGTCGATCCCTTCCTCTTCGGAATCTTCCAGTTCCCAGGGCGAGGCTTTAAAAAACCGGCGCGGTCTGCGCGCGATCACCTTGATATCCTTGCCGCCGAGCCTTCTGGATGAGCGGCAACAATCCATCGCCGTATTGCCGACGCCGATAATCAGCACTCGCTCGCCAATGGAATCGATATGGCCGAATGCGACAGACTCTAGCCAATCGATACCGATATGGATCCGGTCGGATTCATGGCGGCCGGGAATCTCGAGATCTTTGCCTCGCGGCGCGCCGCTTCCCACGAAAATCGCATCGAACCTCGCGTCCAGCAGCGCCTTCATGCTTTCGACGGGAGTGTTGTAGAGTATCTCCGCTCCCATGTTCAGAATGACGTCGATCTCTTCCGTCAGCACCTGTTCCGGCAAGCGAAACGCCGGAATGTTGGATCGCATCAGTCCGCCGGGTTTGTTTTGCTTCTCGAAAATCGTCACGCGATAACCGAGCGGCAGCAAATCGTTTGCAACCGTTAACGAAGCGGGACCCGCGCCAATGCAGGCGATGTGCTTACCATTCTTCTCTTTCGGAATGGGCGGAAGAAGATGTTCGATGTCACCTCGAAGATCAGCGGCTACGCGCTTCAGCCTGCAAATCGCTACCGGTTTTCCGTCGAGCCGCCCCCTGCGGCAAGCCGGTTCGCAAGGCCGGTCGCAGGTGCGCCCGAGAATCGCGGGGAAGACGTTCGACTCCCGGTTGAGCATGTAGGCATCGGTGTATCTGCCTTGCGCGATGAGCCGTATGTATTCGGGAACGTTCGTGTGGGCGGGACACGCCCACTGACAGTCCACTACTTTATGAAAATACTCCGGGTTCTGAACGTCAGTAGGCTTCACGAGTTCACGGCCACGACTTGGGGGCCAAGGCGGTACTTCGGCTGCCTATTATACACATTGCGGAGTAACCCGCTCTTGTCCTTTGCCGTCGCAATGATTATGATCTACTGACGGAGGCCGTTTGCCGACTACAGTTGGAGTTCCACGTGAGACCTTCCCTGGAGAACGCCGCGTCGCCATTACGCCGCGGCAATGCGAGCAACTTCGGAAATCGGGAATAGAAGTACTGATCGAAAATGAAGCGGGCGCTGAGGCTGGGTTCGCCGACGATCTTTACGTTGCGCGAGGAGCGCGCTTCGGAGATCGCGCAACTGTTTTCCAGCAAGCCGATGTCGTCGCTCAAGTTCGATGCCTGGGCGCTAACCCGGATGCGGGCCGGTCAGACCTCCCGATGATTCGTCCCGGCCAGGCATTTATCGGATTCGGCGAGCCGCTTACCGCATCTGAAGGAGAACGCGGATCTGGCGAAAACAGGGGCATCTGTGTTCGCGCTCGAATTGATGCCTCGCATTACGCGCGCTCAAAGCATGGATGCGCTCTCCGCCATGGCGACGGTGTCGGGCTATCGCGCCGTTCTACTGGGCGCGGTGCAACTCGCAAAGATGTTCCCTATGCTGATGACGGCGGCGGGCACGGTAACGCCGGCCAAGGTCTTCGTGCTGGGCGCCGGAGTAGCCGGTCTACAGGCCATTGCGACCGCCCGCCGTCTGGGCGCCGTTGTATGCGCTTACGACGTGCGAGCTGCGGTGAAAGAACAGGTCGAGAGCGTGGGCGCGAAATTCGTCGTCCTCGATATGGGCGCCGCGTCGGCCGAGGGCACAGGCGGCTATGCAAAGGCAATGGACGAAGAGTTCTATCGCCGGCAACGTCAACTGCTCACCGAAGTGCTTCGCGAGCAGGACGTTGTCATTACAACCGCGGCAGTACCGGGCCGCAAAGCTCCCATCCTCATCACGAAAGAAATGGTGGAAGCGATGTGCAGCGGCTCGGTCATCGTCGATATCGCGGCGGAGCGCGGCGGAAATTGCGAAGTGACACGGCCGGGCGAAACCATCGTGCACGGCGGCGTCACCGTGATGGGACCACTCAACGTACCGTCCGCCGTGCCGTATCACGCCAGCCAGATGCTTTCATCGAACATCACTGCCTTTTTGCGTCTGCTGCTTCCCAACGGAAACCTCACCATCGACACCGGCGACGAGATCATTCGCGAGACTCTGGTGACTCACGAACACGCCGTGGTTCATCCGCGTATTGCCGAGTTGCCGGCCGCGTCGCAAGGCGCGGGAACCGCGGTGTCCGCATGACTTCCTACGAAATCGGAGTCTGGGTCTTCATGCTCGCGGCCTTTCTTGGATTCGAGCTTATCCGTCGTGTTTCTCCGCTCCTGCACACGCCGCTGATGTCGCTCACCAACGCCATCTCCGCCATCGCGGTGGTCGGCGCCATCTTGATCACAGGCGAAAAGGAAGCGTCAACCCTTACACGGACGCTCGGTTTCATTGCTGTAGTGGCCTCCACTGTAAACGTCGTCAGCGGGTATCTGATTACGGATCGCATGCTGAAGATGTTTAAGAAGCGGGGGCCGGCGAGCAAGTGATTGAGAGCATCTTTCCCGCGCTTTATATCCTTGCGGCCGCCGGATTCATTCTTGCCATCAAATGGATGAGTTCGCCCGCGACCGCCGGCGCGGCGTAATCGTCGGCGAAGTTGGCATGCTGCTGGCCGTAGTTGGCACGCTTCTGCGTTACGAAGTCATCAATTACGAGTGGATTCTCATCGCATTCTTCGTCGGCTCCGCCATCGGCGTTCCGATCGCCTACATCATGCCGATGACGGCCGTGCCGCAGCGAACGGCCTTTTCGCACGCGTGCGGCGCGCTCGCCTCCGCCCTCATCGGCACCGCGGAGTATTATCGGCGCATCGCCTCACGGCTTCATGATGGGCGCGCTTATTCTTGAAACTTTGCTCGGCTTTCTGACGTGTACCGCCAGTCTGATGGCGTTCGGAAAATTGCAGGAGGTTCTACCCACCCGGCCCATCACTTTTCGCGGGCAGAACATGGTCAACCTCGCAACCTTCGGCTTAGCGGTTGCAATTGGAATCTATCTCATCTTCTCGCCCGAGCAGACCTGGCTCTATCCGATCTTCATGGTGCTGTCGCTGATATTCGGCGTCCTTCTCATCATTCCGATAGGCGGCGCCGATATGCCGACTGTCATTGCGTTGCTGAATTCGTACGCCGGGCTGTCCGCCAGCGCAATGGGTTTCGCGCTCGATAACAAGCTGCTGATCGTGGCCGGGGCACTCGATGGCTCATCCGGATTCATTCTTGCCGTCATCATGTGCCGCGCCATGAACCGGTCTTTTTCAAACGTGTTGTTCGGTGCATTCGGGACGGTCCAGGCAAGCACGAAGACCTCGACTGCGCGGCCCGTTCGCTCCGCTACCGCGGAAGAGGCCGCGGAAATTCTGGATGCCGCACGTACAGTGGTAATTATTCCCGGGTTATGGAATGGCCGTCGCGCAGGCCCAGCACAAACTTCGTGAGTTGCACGACGTTCTGAGCCGGCGTGGGGTCGAGGTCCGCTTTGCCATTCACCCGGTAGCGGGCCGCATGCCCGGCCATATGAATGTGCTTTTGGCGGAAGCCAACATTCCCTACGAGCGCCTGATCGAAATGGAGGAAATCAACCCTGATTTTCCGCGTGTCGATGTGGCTCTTGTCATCGGCGCAAACGATGTCGTCAATCCCGCCGCCCGCAACGACAAAACTTCCCCCATTGCCGGAATGCCGATTCTCCACGCGTGCGATGCGCAAACCGTTATGGTCATCAAGCGCGGCATGAGCCCCGGATTCGCCGGGATCGACAATGATCTCTATTACATGGAGAAGACGCTCATGCTCTTCGGCGACGCCAAATCCTTCGTCGGGAGCATTGTGAAGGAACTGAACGCCGCGGTGGCCGCTTCCCGCTAACGAAATTTGCCTCTTTTCGATTTCGCTCTAACGCGCTACACTAGCCTGATCTGATTAGGCCGGGCCGGCCGAACAAGGAGGCATCATGTGTGCAGCAGCCGCTTCCGCTCCCATCCCGCTGTACAAAGAGGCGAAGCAATATTGGCAGGATTTGACGGACGAGTGCCAACGTTACGTGGAATGCGTGAACGCCACACTGGTTCGGAATGGAATTAACCGCGACGCCCTCCTCGAATGCACCGTTGCACCTGACAGTCTGCAGATCGGATGGGAGAGGGTACCCTCAACCAGAGTCAAACTCAACCTCGATTTCCGCTCGTGGGGACCGGTCATCGCCGCCACGATCTGCAACCAGCAAAGCGCCCTTCCGGAGGAGTTCGAATTACCGCTCGCGCTCGACCTGGATGGTCAGACGGTGGCGATTTACGATGAGGGCCGAAGCTTCTCGCCACACGAAGTAGCAAGTTACCTGAAGCAGAGCTTCCATTGCTGCTACCCAGGCATCTCACTCCCCTGCTGACGGGGATTGCTCTGAATGTCTTCCGTCTTCTTGTCTCGTCCCGACCTCCGCTCAAAGGTCCGAGATGAAACGCAGGGCAGTGAGGCTGGGCAGAAACGTGTAGGCGGACCCGCGAGTGGTTATAAGACGAGGAAAATCGGAGATAACAATCGATGCCGCATTCTCCCGAGGAATGACAAACTTGTTTTGTCCCTCGGAAGAGTTTCCGAGTATCGGATCTGTCGTTCCGTCGATGCGTGGCGCGAAGGCGCTTCCGTTGATCCATTCAGAGATCAGGAATTCAAACTGATCTTTGATGCTTACTCCGATGAACAGACCTAGAAGTCCCCGTTTGATGCCGTCGTTTGGATGGGAAGGGTCATACGGCGGACCGAAGGGAACGCCGCGGCGGATAATGCGATGGCGCGAACCTCCATTCCCTGCAATGGTCGCGCCGCGCGGATTGGCCCGCCTCATGTGTGAGCCAATTGGGCAACGATAACCTCGCCGATCGTCGTATACTCCGGGATTGGCATCTGTCGGTGCATAGTCGTACTGATTCAGCTCTGACAGTGCTAACGGCTCCGCCGGCGAATCAGAATCGGGCGACAAAGCAAGCGGCGTTCCATTTCGCCAGCGGCCCACTATCTTGGCTGCCAGAAGCTCTCCATCTATCCCGTATCGCTCCTGCGATTGTGCAAGCAGGCTGTCAAACGCCGCGCAATCTTGTTCTAAGATCCGCAAAACCATAAAACTGCCGTTGCGGCCGAGTTCGTCGGGTACAGGAACAGGATAAGTGAGTTGGTCGAACTGGCTGGGGTAGCCGAGCAGAAACTCACCGGGCGGCGCAATGGGCTGCGTGTCGGGAAAAGGATTTCCAAGCCCGCAATCGATCGTCGGCTGAGAAAACCCGTCGCGGTATCCGAAATGCGCCGTGCTGCCGGGGAGAACGTCGCCCGGGAGCACGGCAATCTCGGACCACCCGCCATCGGCGAGCAACGCTTGACGGAGCAGTGCAGTTTGAGCATCGCGGATCTGATCGCTCTGCGCGAAAAGAAGGAGCAGTGCATGCAGACCGGGCTTCCCCAATCCGTAATCCCAATGATCGGCAGAACAGGACCCTATATCGCCTAGCTCCGCACAACGTCTGAATGCGTCGGAGACGAACTCCTGAGGGAAAGAGCCGAGAGAAGCGGCGGAAAGCCCTAGTGCAGTAAGACCATCAAAGGTCAATCCGATGTTAAGGCAAAAGTCGGGCTTATTGTCCCAGAGCGTACCCGGGGTGATTGAAAGCTTCCCGAGCGTTCTTCGGGCAACTGGTGCGTTGTCCACTCGGAGCAAGAAGAATGCGGCGCAATCCATTCCATAGCTGCGTAGAATCAGACCCTGCACATCGCCCAACGGCACCATCGCCTACTCCTGATTCAGAGCATCGAGGATTGTGATGACAGAAGCCTGGGGATAAGCGCTGTAAAAAGGATCGATCCCCCTCAGATCGTTTGCCTTTACATAAGCGAGAAAAGCGTCCCGGTTTTGCTGGACAGGTAAGGCTGGCGCTTCGGTCATGTGTGAGAGCAGAGCATTGAAGACGTCTCCGATCTCATCGATAAAGTCGTTGATGTATTTGTCGAAAGACCCATCATAGGTCGTGATTACCGCTAGCTGGGTGTTATCTGAAAGGAAGACGAACCTCGCAAAGTGTACCGTTTTAAGCTTTGTCAGTGCGGTCCAGATTGGATTCTGTTCCGGGGGAGCGCTTTGAATCTTAGCCAGTAAGCCGTTCAATTGAGCGTAGTCCTCCGGCGACTTGATCTTCATGATCAGCGTGAGTGGACTTTGCATGATGTTCATGTTTTGCTCCTTTTAGGGCCCGTGAGTCAATGCCCGTCGAGTGTATCAGAAGTCGAGATTTACTGGACCAGATGGAAGAGGATCACGTGCACTCGTCAATCGCGATCAGGCTTGATCGCTCTTCCTGTAGCATTTCAATCGGCCAGCTTTCCATTTCGAACGACTGTCTTGCGCGGCAACATCTCGTCCCGGTTCGCGATATCGTACACCAGCGTGGCGATCACCGCAGAAGCCTGCATCAAGTCTTCTGGAACGGCATGCGAATAGGTGTCCATATCGGAATGATGAGTCACCGTCGAATAGTCGAGCGGGTCTTGAATGAATTGGAATGCCGGCAACCCTGCGTCGTCAAACGACAGATGATCGGTTCCGCCGGTGTGCCGAAGCGTCACGGTGGTGACGCCGAGGTCGCGGAACGGGGCCAGCCAGCTTTCAAAAAGCGGGCGAACGGCGTCGTTCCCTTCCAGGTAGATGCCACGAATTTTTCCGCTGCCATTGTCAAGGTTCAGATAGGCGTCGAGCTTCGCCTGTTCGGGCTTCACTTCGCCCGTTTTGACCTCTGCGAAATGCTGCTTCACGTAAGCGCGCGAACCGAAGAGTCCCTGCTCTTCCCCGCTCCACAAGCCAATGCGCACGGTACGATCCAGCGGCAGGTTCAACGTCTTTAGAATCCGCATCGCCTCGATCATCACGGCGCTCCCGGCGCCGTTGTCTGTTGCGCCCGTGCCGCTGTGCCAGGAATCGAAATGCGCGCCGATCATCACAACTTCGTCCGGAGTTCTTTTGTCCCGGTATCTCGGCGACGATATTGGCCGCGTCTACATCGTGGTCCGAATATTTCGCCTTCAGCTCCAGCTTGACCGTGACCGGCTGTTTTTTCTCGAGCAGCCGCTGCATGCGCGAATACTGCTCTTCGGTGACAACGAAAGTGGGTGGGGCCATCGGCTTGTCGGCCTTGAATGCTCCCGCGGCTTCGGCGAATAAGAGCCCGTTATGCGCTCTTCGATCGGTTGAGATCGCCGCCACCACACCTTCGCTCTTGAGATACGCGCCCCAGTCGGCGAGCAACTCGTCGTATCGGTCGAACAGCGCATCCTCCACCTGGTTGGGAAGAGTTCGCATATAGTTCCGCGCTTCTTCCGGGTCGCTCGGGATTTCCACTTGATCCACCGTTATGTTCCGGCGGATGCCAGGCTCCGGGGCTTTCGCGATGTCGGCTAACTGCTCTGCGCGTGTAGCGCGAAAACAAGGGCCGTGTCGAAGGCGCCGGTTGCTTGGCGTCGGTGATCAATACGATCTTGCCCTTCAGCTTGCCGTGCCATTCTGTCTTGTAACGCTCCAAGGCCTCGCGGTTCTTTTTGAACTCGAACCAACTTCCGCGCTCGAATGGAGCAAACACTACGTCGCCTGTTTCCACGCCCTGCGTCGATGAACTCCAGGCAAGAGGCACCGCAACCAGGTGGGAATAGCGCGGGGCGGTCATGTCAATGGTGTACGACTCGATCGACCAGCTTCTTCCGAACGGTCCCCATTTCTCTTCGTGCACGTTCGCGAGGCCGAAGCCCTTCATGGCGTCCATCGCCCATTCGCGCCGCCTGCTCCCATTCGGGGGAAGCAGTGAGCCGCGGGCCGTAAAGATCACTGAGGTTGGCCAGGTGGTCCATCACTTTCGAGTGGTCGAAAGCCTCTACCTTGATCTGGTGCAGGGCCTCCAAATTCTTGTGGTCCTGACCCCAAAGGCTTGAGAGTCCACACGCAACTACAATCGCGAGAAGTACAGTCCGGCGCATTCGTTTCTTGTACCACGCCGCTGAGGAGCCTGTTACGCGACTTTCATCAGCACAAACGTCAGGTCGTCAAACTGTGGCGCATCGGCCATCCAGTTCTTCAGTTCCTGAAGAATTTGCGCGGCCATTTCTTTGATTGGCAAGTGAGCCGTTCGGCACAGCACATCCTTCAGCCGCTCCTCGCCGAACTCGTCCTCATTGGGATTGTTCGCCTCGCTGACGCCGTCGCTGAAGAGCATCAGCACGTCGCCCGATGCTAAATCGAGCGTCGTCTCTTCATAGCTCGATTGCGGAAACATGCCGATAATCGTGCCTCCGGCCGCGAGTTCCTCGATGGCAGCGTTCGCAGTATTACGAAGCAAGAACGGCGGATTGTGTCCAGCATTGACATAGCGCAACTGGCGGCGTTCTTCATCGAATTGGGCATAGAAGAAAGTCGCGTAGCTGTTTACGCTGGTAGAGCGATGCAGCAGCCGGTTCATGCTGGTTGCGAGTTGGGCTAAGGAGGATCCGTTCTGATCCGCCAGGCTGCGCAATGAAGCCTGCACCACCGACATCACCAGCGCAGCCGGAATTCCTTTTCCGGCGACATCCGCGAGAGCGACGCCGATCTGGTTGTTTCCCAATTCGAGGAAGTCATAGTAATCGCCACCTACGCCGCGCGCCGGGATACTGATTCCGATGAGTTGAACGGCGGCCGATTCCGGTGCTTTTTCGGGAAACAGCCGTTTTTGCACCTCCCCGGCGAGTTCCAGGTCACGCGTCAATCTTTCCTGCTGCACGATGCGGTCGGTGAGGCGAGCGTTGTCGAGCATCAGGGCGAGCTGCGTAGCCGCACTGCGGAGCGCCCGGCGCTCAAGCGAGCTGTATTCCGCTCGGCCGACGGGGCTTCCCAGCAGCAGCACGCCAACCATTTGCGTTTTCGAGAGGACCGGAACCGCGAGCGCAGCGTCAAGAGTCTCCAAGGTCTCGATCTCGGGGAGCTTTTCGGGCGCATGGTCGGCAGCCCACTGCCGCAAAGCAGCGAGATCGGCCGGGGACATCGGCAGGGCTGACGAGTAGCTTCGCAAACGCTTGAGCAAGAGCGCATCAGGCGGGAGAGAAGCCTCAATTTGTCCTTCCAACGTCGTTGCTGCGCAATGGTACGGTTGATCGGGCGCTCGACGTGTCAGCAAAGTCGCGCCCGATGCACGCACTTCATCGCGGATAGTCTTTAGAGCGATCTGAATCGCTTCAGCGAAAGATTCTGCATTACGGCTTGCGTCCGCAAGCGCGGCCAGCAGTTCCGCTCCGGCGGTGAGCGGCTGAGGTTGGTCTGAAAGCAGCGCGGACACGCGCCCGGCCATTTCTCGGTAGCCGACACGCAGCCGGGCCAAGCTCGGATGTAGATCGTTGCGGATGGCCACCATGGGAGAGAGCGTACTCGCTCGCCAGGCGGGAACCCAGGAGGCCAACAGGGTGCAGACCGTAATGAGTAAGGCGGAGACCAGAAGAGGAATCACGCTGTGAATGTCTGTATGAAGAGCACGGGTGTTGAGGGTTTGCAGAACTACGAGAACCATAGCGAGCCCAATCGCGATCCCGATGGCTGCTATCTTGAAGCCTTCCCGCAATACCAGGCGCAGTAAATCGCGTGGCTCCGCACCCAATGCGATACGCGTGCCCATTTCGCTCAAACGCTGCCTTAGCGCGTAGGCCACCACGCCATAGACTCCCAAGATGGCGAGGAGCAAGGCCGAGATCGCAAAAAAACCCACCATCAGAGATTCGAGGCGCTGGTTCACTAGTGAGGTCTGAATCACCGCACTCATGGGCTGAACGTCGAATGGCGGCTGAGTAGGATCGACACTTAGAACGGCCCGGCGAAGCTGGGGAACAAGCTTCATGGGGTCCTTGGATGAGCGCACGGCCCACGACATATGGCCGGTAGCAAACTCCCGGAACGGAACGTACACTTCGGGTAGCGTACGCGCATTCAGCCCTTCCTTGCCGTTGCGCACATCTCCCGCCACTCCCACTACTTGGAATTTACGGTCTGGCGGAAAGCCAAACAACGTAACATAGGCGCCGATGGGGTCCTGATGAGGCCAGTACAACTTCGACAGCGTCTGATTGATCAGCAGAGCGTTCACTGCGCCGCGCCGGTCGCTGTCGGTGAAGAATCGCCCCTTGAGAAGCGGAATCCTCATGGTCTCGAAATATTCCGGACTGACCCAACGATGTTCAACCGTTAGCTCTTCCCCAGCTCTCGGTTTGGGTCGCCCTTCTATAAACAGCCACGTGTTATTGCCCCAGTCCGCGATGGGCATCACACTTGTAAAGCCGGCGTTCTCGACACCTGGAACGTGGCGGATGCTGTCGCCTAATGCCGCTTCATATTGCATCAGCGCCTCATCCGTGTGGTACTTGGCATTGGGCGCGAAAATGTTCATGACCAGGAGATTGGCGGGGTCGAAACCTGGCTGCACATGCAACAGCTCCGTCAGGTGTTCGTAAGCCATTCCGCCCACGGCTAAAAGCCCGAAAGCGAGGGCAATCTCGGCCACCACGAAAACGCGCAGAAGTTTTCGGCTGGCCGAACCCGCCGAAGCGCGAATTCCTTGCGATAGAACGGCGTTCGGCGGGATGCGATGCGCCTGCCACAGAGGAGACAGGCTAAAAAACACGGCACAGGAAATGGCTACCAGGAGCGCGAACACGAAAACCGGCTTGTCGAATGCGATCTGATCGGCTCGTGGAATCTCTTCGGCGGCGATCGACAGCACAGCCCGGACTAATGCAATGCTGAGCAGTGTTCCCGCGGCGGCGCCGGCGCAGGAAACCAGCAAACCTTCGTAAAAGTATTGAAGGCCGAGTTGCCAGCCGGTTGCACCCAAAGCCACCCGGGTAGCCGTTTCTCGCGCTCTCTGGACCGCCCGCGCCAACAACAGGCTGGCTACATTGGCGCAGGTAATCAGGAGCAGTGCGATGGCCGCGGCCAGCAGCAGAAGCAGACTGGGCCGGATGCCTTCCAGTACGAAATCGAGGAGCGGTCTAAGATAAACGAAGTCTGGTTCGTCTCCTTGCGAATACTGTTTCTGAAGCGCAGCCTGAATGCGATTCAGATCTTCCGAGGCTTGCTGCCGGGTGACTCCCGGCTTCAGCTTGGCGATGCCTCGCAAATAGTGATCGGTGCGGTTTCCCCGGCCGCTGAGCGGTATCCAGATATCATTGTGGGGCTCATCGACCGGGAACCGGAACCAGCTTGGCGCTACGCCCGTGATGGTGAACTGCTCCCCGTTTAGCGTGATCCCCTTACCTACAATCTTGGGGTTCGAACCGGAGCGGCGCCAAAGATCACTGGAAATGACTGCTCCGGGAAGGCCATTCTTCTGTTTATCGCGGTCTTCGAACCATCGGCCCGCGGCGAGCGGGACGCCTAAGGACCGCATCAGACCAGCCGAGGCCTCCGTTCCGACGACATGGGTCAACTCGCGATCCACGATGACGTTGAAGTTGCCGGGAGCGAACACGCCGAACACGTCCAAGGTTCGAACCTGCGGCACGTAATCCAGGTAATCTTGATATGAGAAAACTGTCCACTGGTTCGGATGGGGACGCCAGGCGCCGAAAACGAAGAAGTATCTTTCCGGATTGGCGTACGGCAGCGGCTTCAACATGACCGCGTGAACCACTGTATAGATAGCTGTTGTAGAGCCGATGCCAATGGCCAGCGCCGCAATCGCCAGCAGACCTACCGTGCGTGCGGACTTCCAGGAGCGCCAGCCGTGCAAAAGAGGAGAGAACATCCCGCGGAAGTATGCCTATCATACACAGTAAGCTCACAGTAAGCCCGAAAAATCCCGTATGTTAGCGTAAACTCAGTAGAGGAAAGTCCGCCCGCTCGCAGTGCGCCTCAAGCCTTTCGAGCCCGGCCCCATTCTCTTCTTTCCAAGTAGAAACGCTATAGATGGACCAAACACTACACGCGCTCGGCAACCTCCTCATCGAGGCCATACCCACCGTACTGTTCTTCATCTTTTTAACCTTCTATTTGAAGGCGGTGCTGTTCCGTCCGCTCGCCAGGATACTGGAGGAGCGCAGGAAAGCGACCGAGGGCATTCGGGAACTCGCGCAGCGAGCCTTCGAAGCCGCCGACAAGAAGAATGCCGAATGGGAGTATGCCTTGCATTTGGCTCGCCTGGAGCTGCACGAGAAGCATGAAGCCAGGCGCCGCGAATGGGCGGAAGAGCAGGCTCGGACGCTTGCAGAGGCGCGCGCCGAGGCTGATCGGCAGACAGCTGAAGCCAAGCGTCAGATTGCGCAGGAAGTAGAAAAAACGCAAGCGGAACTGGACACCAAGGTCGAAGCGCTCGGACACGAAATTGTAGACTCGCTGCTGCGAAAGAGAGCGGCATAGTGCGAAGACTGGCATGCGTTGCGCTCTCGACAGCCTTTCTGACCATCGTCTGCGTTCCGCACGCCTTTGCTCAGGAGATGACGGATCAGCAGAGGGCTGTTCTGGATGCCGTTACGAAATGGAAGGTCATTAACACTCTTCTGTTCGCCGCTGCTCTCGGCTGGGCTCTTTGGAAATACGCGCCGGCATTCTTCAACGCACGTTCCGCCGACATTCAAAAAGCCATCAAGGACGCTACGGGTCTGAAAATCGAGGCCGATTTCCGCTATTCGGAGATCGACAAGAAAATGGCCCACCTCGCCGCGGAGAAGAAGAGGCTGGAGCAAGAAGCCGAAATTGAAATGCAGCGCGAGCACCAGCGAATGTTGCACGAAACGGAGACGGAACTCGACCACATCCGCCGCAATGTGCAGGCGGAACAGGACGCCTTACGCGCGGAAGGCGCTCAACGGATTCGACAGCACACGGCCAGACTTGCGCTCGATCTCGCGGAGCGGCGCCTCGCGGAGCGATTTACCGGCAGTGAACCGGAAGAGTTGGTACAGGACTTCATTCATCTTGTCGAGCGAGGCAAAAACTAGTGCCGGAAGCCCTTGCATCTCACTACGCGCGCGCCTTGGCGGACGCGGTGTTTGGCCCGAATTCCGGCCTGTCGCCGGAAGAGGCCGTCAATCAGTTAGGGGCCGCCGACGAGCTGATTTCTTCTTCCAAAGAACTGCAGCGTGCGATGCTCTCTCCTGCTGTTTTGAAGACTCGCAAGCGGGCGGTCATTTCACGGCTTTCCGATGAGCTGGGCCTCCACCGCGTCATTCGAAACTTTCTCTTGGTAATTGTTTCGCATCGCCGAACCAAGGAATTGCCGGCGATGCGCCGCGAGTTTCAACTCGTGGTGGACGAACGGCTGGGATGGATTCCGGCGGATATCGCGTCCGCCAAAGAATTGGCTGCCGCGCAGAAGGAAGAAATTGAGCGCGTTCTCGGCACGAAATTAGGCAAGTTTATCCGCGCTCATTATCAGGTTGACCCGGCCCTGTTAGCGGGAGTGCGGGCGCGCGTGGCGTCCAAGGAATATGACGCCACTTTGCGCGGCAAGTTAGAGAGCATGCGCCAGCGGCTGGCTGCGGCTCATTAGAGGAATTCTGAAGGAAACCTATGGCTCAGATCAGAGCAGATGAAATTTCGCGTGTACTTCTGTCCCAGATCGAGAACTTCGATGCGGTGGAGAACGTTTCGGAAACGGGGTCGGTCATCAGCGTAGGTGATGGCATCGCCCGCCTGTACGGCCTGGAGAACGTCATGGCCGGTGAGTTAGTGGAGTTTGGACCGGAAACCGTAGGCATCGCGCTGAATCTGGAAGAAGACCAGGTCGGCTGTGTTTTATTGGGCGATTACACGGGCATTAAAGAAGGCGATCAGGTGAAGCGGACCGGGCGCATCATGTCGATTCCGGTCGGCGAAGCCATGATCGGGCGCGTGGTCAATGCACTCGGCCAGCCAATCGACGGCAAAGGCCCGATTGAGACCACGCAATTTAACCCGCTCGAACGGCTCGCTCCGGGCGTAGTCGACCGGCAGCCGGTGAAGCAACCGCTGCAAACCGGTATCAAGGCGATTGACGCCATGGTGCCGATCGGCCGGGGACAACGCGAGTTGATCATCGGCGATCGCCAGACGGGCAAAACAACCGTCGCGCTCGACACCATCATCAACCAAAAGGGCCAGGACATGATTTGCATCTATGTCGCCATTGGCCAGAAGCGGTCTACGGTCGCGCAGGTTGTCAAGGCGCTCGAAGAGCACGGCGCGATGGAATACTCGATCGTGGTTGCGGCGACCGCTTCCGATCCGGCGCCGATGCAATACATCGCCCCGTACGCCGGCTGCGCCATCGGCGAGTATTTCCGCGATTCGAATCGCCATGCGCTCTGCGTTTACGACGACCTGTCGAAGCACGCGGCGGCGTATCGCGAGATTTCGTTGCTGCTGCGCCGTCCGCCGGGACGCGAGGCATTCCCGGGCGACGTCTTCTATTTGCACAGCCGCCTGCTGGAGCGTGCTGCGAAGCTGTCGGATGAGAAGGGCGGCGGATCGCTGACCGCGCTCCCGTTCATCGAAACGCAAGCGGGCGACGTTTCGGCCTACATCCCGACGAACGTCATTTCCATCACCGACGGACAAATCTATCTCGAAGGCGATTTATTCAACTCGAATATCCGCCCCGCCATTAACGTTGGCTTGTCTGTGAGCCGCGTCGGCGGCAGCGCCCAAATCAAAGCGATGCGTTCGGTGGCTGGAACCTTGCGGCTCGATCTGGCGCAGTATCGCAACCTCGAGGCGTTTGCGCAGTTCGGTTCCGATCTCGACAAAGCGTCGCAAGACCAGTTGAATCGCGGCAAGCGCTGGGTGGAAGTGCTGAAGCAGGGCCCTTACTCGCCAATTCCCGTCGAAAAGCAGGTCGCCATCATCTTTGCGGGAAACAATGGCTTTCTGGATGACGTAGCCGTGGAAGATATTCGCCGCTTCGAATCGGAGCTGTACCAGTTCCTGGATAACAGCAAGCCCGATGTACTGCAAGCGATCCGCGAGAAGAAGCAGATCGACGATGACGTGAAGAGCAAGCTGACCGACGCGCTGAAAGAGTTCAAGGGTCGCTTCCAAGGCAAAAAACAAGAGAAGCCGGCTGACAAGAACAAGCCGGTGAACCAGAACGGGGCTTCGGGAAACGGCGCGGCGCAGCGCGGCACCACAGCCGGGGTCCCAAACGGATCACAACCGGGCCAACCGGTTCCGCAGGGGCAAATCAAAGCGTAAGGGATGCCTAGTCTCATTGACATCCGGCGCCGCATCCGCAGCGTCAAGAATACCCAGCAAATCACCAAGGCCATGAAGATGGTCTCGGCTGCGAAGCTGCGCCGCGCTCAGGAGCGGGCTGTCGCCTCGCGTCCTTACGCGGAGATGATGGGCCGTGTGCTGTCGAACGTCGCTGCGGCCGCCGCAGGAAACCAGGAGATGGCAGAGCTGAAGCTTCTCCAGGTGCGGGAAGAAAAACGCATTCAACTCATTGTGGTCTCGAGTGATCGCGGTCTTGCCGGAGCGTTTAATGCCAACTTGTTCCGCATGGTGCAACGCTTCGTCGATGAACATCGCGGCGCTGACATTCGCGTCGAAACGATCGGACGGAAGGCGCGCGACTACTTCCGCAAGCGAAATTACAACGCGACGGGTGAGCACATCGGCATCATTGAACGCCCCACCTATGAACAAGGCGCGGAGATCGCGGCCAAAATGATCGAACTCTACAGCAATGCGGAAGTGGATGCGGTCTACATCGCTGTGAACGAGTTTAAGAGCGTAATGGCGCCCAACCTGACGCTGAAGAAAATTCTTCCCGTGGAAATGCCGGCGAGCGGCGAACAGATCGATTACATCTACGAACAACCTCCGGCGGAGCTTCTGGGCGAGCTGCTGCCCCGCTATATAGAGATGTCGATCTATCGCGCCATGCTTGAATCCGTGTCGGCCGAGCACGCGGCGCGTATGACCGCCATGGATACCGCCAGTTCGAACGCCGGCGACGTGATCCAGGATTTGACTTTGAATTTAAACCGCGTGCGGCAGGCCAGCATTACACGCGAGATTATCGAAATTGTGAGCGGCGCCGCAGCCGCCGTGTAGGAGATTGTGTTATGGCAACAGAGGGTGTAGCAGAAGGCCACGTCGTACAGGTGGCGGGTCCCACCATTGAGATTGAGTTTGCCGAGGGGCACATACCCAGAATCTTCAACGCCATCCATGTCACCAGTGAAGGGTTCGACGTTCCCACGAAGATTGACATCACGGCTGAAGTAGCGCAGCATATCGGCGAAGGCCGCGTCCGAACCATCGCGATGGAGCCTACCGATGGGCTGGTCCGGGGTATGAAGGCGTACGACCTGGGTGGTCCGATCAGCGTACCCGTTGGGAAACAGACGCTCGGCCGCGTGATGAACGTGCTGGGTCAGCCGGTGGACAACATGGGCCCTGTCGAAACGGAGACGCGATCCCCGATCCATCGCCAGGCGCCGCTGTTCGATGAGCAATCGACCGAGCTCGAGATGTTCGAGACCGGCATCAAAGTTATCGATCTGCTCGAACCTTATGTGCGCGGCGGCAAGATCGGATTGTTCGGCGGCGCCGGTGTCGGCAAGACCGTCATCATTCAGGAACTGATCAACAACATCGCTCTGAAGCATGGCGGCGTCTCGGTCTTCACCGGCGTGGGCGAGCGTACGCGCGAAGGCAATGACTTATGGCTCGAAATGCAGGAATCGGGCATTGTCGATCCACACGACTGGCGCAAATCGAAGGTCGCGCTGGTATACGGCCAGATGACGGAGCCGCCCGGCGCGCGCCTGCGAGTCGGCTTGACGGGCCTCACCGTTGCCGAGTACTTCCGCGATGAAGAAGGACAAGACGTACTGCTCTTCATCGACAACATCTTCCGCTTTACGCAAGCCGGTTCGGAGGTTTCGGCGCTTCTCGGCCGCATGCCATCCGCCGTCGGATACCAGCCCAATCTGGCAACGGAAATGGGCGATCTGCAGGAGCGCATCACGTCTACCAAGCGCGGTTCCATCACTTCCGTGCAGGCCATTTACGTTCCCGCCGACGATTACACCGATCCAGCCCCTGCCACCGCGTTCGCTCACCTGGATGCGACCACCAACTTGTCGCGCGCCATCTCTGAGTTGGGCATCTATCCGGCGGTCGATCCGCTGGCTTCTACTTCGCGTATTCTCGATCCCAACATTCTCGGTCAGGAGCATTACGACATCGCGCAGCGCGTGAAGCAGATACTCCAACGTTATAAAGATCTGCAGGACATTATCGCGATTCTCGGCATTGACGAGTTGAGCGATGAAGATAAGCAGGTGGTAGGACGGGCGCGCCGCATTCAGCGCTTCCTCTCACAGCCCTTCCACGTCGCCGAACAGTTCACGGGACGCCCCGGCAAGTACGTCAAGCTGGAAGACACATTGCGCAGCTTCAAGGAAGTGGTCGATGGCAAGCACGACGACTTACCCGAACAGGCTTTCTATTTGCAGGGCGATATCGATGACGTAATTGAAGCCGCCGAGAAGATGAAGAAATAGCAGATGGCCGACACGTTCCAACTGCAAGTCGCGACGCCGGAGCGCTCGTTCGTGGACGAGCAGGTCTCGGAAGCGGAGATTCCCGGCAAAAACGGCTACCTGGGTATTCTCGCCGGTCATGCGCCCCTCTTGAGTGCGTTGAAGCCGGGCTTGTTGACCTATGGCAGCGGCAGCGGCGGCAACAATCACGTGCTGGTAGTCGACGGCGGATTTGTTGAGGTGTTCGACAATCGTGTTCACGTGCTGGCGGACCATGCCGAAGAGGCGAAAAACGTAGACGCCAACAAGGCTCGTCAGCAGTTGGAAGAAGCGAACCGCAGACTACACGACGCCAAAGACACGGCCGAATCGGAAGCCGCTCTGCTCGCCATGGAACGGGCGCAAGCGCGACTCGACGCCTCGGAACACAGTCAGTGAGTTGAGGCAACCGCGGCAGGCGAGTTTTGGGCCGATACGACGGTCCAGGCATTCGCCTTCAAGTCTTCGAGCAGACTGCTCTCCCAATTGAACTCCGGGTGGGCTTTCAGGAACTCTTTGGAGTGAAACTCGACGCCGCAGGGATGGCCCATGCCGGCAATGAAGGACATCTTTTCAGCCATGGCGGAATCGGCCACTTTGGCTTCGGCCGTGCCCGCCGGCCCATAGGGCGCTTGCCAGCCTTTCAGTCCCCGACTGGATTTATCGATGTGACCGCAGATGGTGCGCTCGTTGGGATCGATTTCCTTCGTGATCACGTCGTAGTGATCGGTCTCGAATTTCTCGCCTGCCTGAACGTCAATCCGGCCCTTATACTCGGCCATCAGTTGGTCCCAGCGGCGGTGCCGGACCTGGTCGGGCGTATTCGGATCGTTGGCCGGGAAATCCGTTTCTTCGGCGATCAATTTGGGATTAATGGGGAAGTTTGAACCGACGAAATAGCCGTCCTTCTGGCGGTCGAACGTGACGTTCTTCAATCCGAGTTCCAGCCGTCCGATTTCATTGGTTTTGCGATCACCGATCAACCAGGTATTCGCGTAGCCACCGTTATTTCCGTCTTTCATGATGCGGACGAAATCGTCCAGAGACTCAGAATATTGCATCGCCTTGCGTGCGCGGACGAATTCCGGAACTCCATTGGTATCGAAGCCATAGAAATTCCCGATGGTGGTCTCGGTGATCATGATCCCGCTGTCGTTCATGCCGAAATCGTCTCCGCTATGAATCAATCCGGGCATGCCATCCATGATGAGGTGGTGTCCGGCGGATGGAACGATATCGAAAATGATGTTCCAGCGCGTGCCGGTCAGATAGTCGGTCCAATTGTTGTGACCAATAACGATGCGCCCGTCTTTCGTGTAGCTGCCGGTCGCTACAAACGCGCTGCAGTGCTCAGGCGGATGGCTGGCCACGCCCTTGGCTTCGCGCTTTTTGGCGTCGCCATAGTAGTAAGGAAACTCCATGTAAGCGTTCATCGTGACGAGGTCCAAGATGTCGAGCTGCGATCCTTGCGCTTTGAGCCCCGCTTCCATGCCATCGAGCTCCTCGCGATATTCCGCCGGAACTTTTTGCAAAAAATACTTCTCGGAGAGCGCGCGCAGTTCCGTCCAGGGGTGGTTCACTTCGTGTGTGGTGCTGAGCTCGATGGCGCGCTTGGAGTCTTCGATTTCGGGGGCCAGCAAATAGCCGTGCTGGAAGCCGATGGCCCCGGGGTTGCCTTCGAGGTGGACGAAGATCCAGCCATCCTTGACCGGATTCCGAAACCCGCCGCGTAAGCGGGCGTCTGTTGAGGAATCCGTCGGCGAGGCGTGGAGTGTCGCCAACGCCCCACAGAAGAGCAACGGCAGAAGAAGGCGCATAGTTTTAAACCCGATTACAGCATTATAGGAAGTGAAGTGCAATCCGTATCAGAACCCGCCACCCGGGAACGTGAACTCAATTCGCTGTCTCTCGTGACAGTCATCGTAGTTCTGGCGACCGTCACAATGACGTTTGGCGCCATGATCGCCGTTTTCATTGTGCGGTCGGAAGCGGCCCTATACTGGGGTCGGCTCCGGCTTCCGCCCGTCTTGTGGGCCTCGACTGCAATTCTGCTGGCCAGTAGCGCGGTCTTGGAAGTGGCGCGCCGCGAACTTGCCCGGCACAATCAGGCTCGATTTTTCCAACTCGCATCGTGGGCGACCGGTCTGGGAGTGCTTTTCCTGCTTGCACAGCTCACAGCTTGGTTCCAAGTGCTCGGTTCCGGCGTGGTGCTGGCGCACAATCCGCATTCGTGGTTCATTTTCCTTTTCAGCGGACTGCATGGACTGCATATCCTGCTCGGTCTAGGCGGGCTGGGTTACTTGTTGGTGCGGACGCGAAGGCCGGCAAGCGGTCCGAAGTACCAGATGACTACGCGCGCGATCGCGACGGGCGTATCGCTGTTCTGGCACTACCTTGATTTCCTCTGGGTTATTTTGTTCGCGTTGTTGTTACTTTGGCGGCGGTAATGTTAGGCGCTGCGGCGGATGGCGGACCATTTCTTGACTACCGCCACCAGTTGTTCGGCCTGGAAGGGCTTGGAAAGATAATCGTCCATGCCGGCATTCATACAGCGCTCGCGCTCGCCGACGAGGGCGTTTGCCGTCACGGCGATGATAACGGGCTGGCGCTGACCTTTGAGCGAACGAATCTGACGGCTGGCTTCAAAGCCGTCCATCATGGGCATCTGGCAATCCATGAGAATCACGTCGTACGGATTGGCGCGATGCGCCTCCAGGGCTTCGTTGCCGTCGCCCACCAAATCGATATCGAAGCCGGCTCTTTGCAGGATGAGCTTGCCGACTCGCTGGTTGATGGGGTTGTCCTCCGCCATCATGATCCGCAAAGGATTTTCGGCCTTGGATCCATCTATTGCTGCGGGAGAGGCTTGCATCCGAAGGGGCGACAGGGAGCGAGATGCGCGGTCTAGACGGCCGTCGGCTGCTCCCCGTATAAACATAACATCGACTGAGGAAGAGCAAAATTTAGCCGGAACAACTCAGCCCTAGGCCGCCGCTGGTAAGAGGTCATAGCGATTGAGAGCGGGGCACCGGCTCATCGCGCTCTACCTTTCCGTCCCGGATATGGATAATCCGGTGGGCATGCAGAGCAATATCGGGTTCGTGCGTGACGAGCACGATGGTATTCCCTTCCTGGTGCAAGCGCTCGAACAGCGCCATGATTTCCTTACCCGTTTGAGAATCTAGGGCGCCTGTGGGCTCGTCCGCCAGCAGGATAGAAGGACGATTGACCAGCGCGCGCGCAATCGCGACGCGTTGTCTTTGGCCGCCGCTGAGTTCGTTGGGCTTGTGGTACATGCGCTGTTCGAGATCGACAGCGCGGAGGGCCTCGCGCGCCCGTCCCATCCGCTCCTGAGAGGGGATGCCGGCGTAAATGAGAGGCAATTCGACATTGTGGAGCGCGGAGGCGCGGGCCAACAGGTTGAAGGTTTGGAAGACGAATCCGATCTCCTTATTGCGGATACGGGCTAGCTCATCGTCTTCCATATCGCTAGCGAGCTTGCCGTTCAGATAATACAGACCTTTTGTGGGAGTATCCAGGCATCCGATCAAGTTCATGAGAGTCGATTTGCCGGAACCCGACGGGCCCATGATAGCCACGTATTCACCGCGCCGAATCTCCATATCGACGCCGGAGACAGCATGGATCTCCTGGTCGCCCATGATGTAGGTCTTCCAGAGATCGTACGTCCGGATGACTATGCCTTCCTGCTTGAGCTGGTCGCCCCGCTGCTCCCGCTCTTGCGGAGTCAGGTCATGAACGGTTGTTGCCAGAGTTGCCATGAGTTTTCCTAGGGACGGCTTAAGTGGGGATACCCGTGCTCGTGGCGGGTAGCTTGTTATCCACCTTGACTTTTGCGTCGTTGCGGATGGTACGAATGGTTTGGTAACTGCCTGTGACGATTTCGTCACCGGGTTTAAGACCGCTCAGAACTTCGATGTCGGTCGCACCGGTGATACCGGTCTTCACTTCGTGGAACTGCGCTTTCCCATCTTTGACCACAAAGACGCCTTGTAATTCCTCTTTGGCGGCTTTTTGCGCGGCAGGATCAAACTGTACTTTTTGACCTGGCTTAGGCGTTTCCAACTGCCCCTTTTGCCGGATGGTAAGCGCCTGTATCGGGATAGTGAGTGTTTGCGAGCGCGTCGCCGTGACGATCTTCGCCGTACAGGAAAGGCCAGGCCGTACCAGATTCTCCGGAATGTCGAGCGCAATCACAACTTTGAAATCCTTGGCTTCCTGGCTGGACGTAGTGCTTTGGGATGCGGCCACGCCGGTAGAGCGTACGATGGCAGTGTCGCCGATTTCCATCACCTTTCCCTTAAAGGTTTGGTTCGGCATGGCATCGATGGTGACGTCCGCGTGCTGGCCCAACTTGACGCTGACGATATCGGTTTCGTCGACGTTCACCTCCGCGGTGATGATGGACATATCGGCGATGGTCATGATGGTTGACGCGGCCGAGTTCTGAAGACCAGGTACCACCGTTTCACCGGCACGAACCGGCAGATTAGTGACAACGCCATCGAGAGGCGCCACCGCTTCGTACTGCTCAAGCACATTGCTGGAACTGGCGACCATGGCTCGCATTTGCGCGACTTTCTTTTGCGAGGAGCCGAGTTGAGCGGCTGCCTGCGCGCGCTGGGCGCGGGCTTGCGCTACCTTCTGCTTGGAAGAATCCAGCGTGGCAACGGCCAAATCGTAAGCGGCCTTTTTGGCTTCATAGTCCTGCGAGGCGATGAGCTTGGAATCGAATAGCTCCTTGCTGCGCTTCAGGTCGACCTGTTTCTGTTCCAGGTCGGCCTGATCGTGATCCACCTGCGCCTGGGCGACAGCGATGGCATCATCGGAAGACTTCAAAGCGGCTTCGGTAGCGGCCGAGTCGGCGAGCGACGAGTTGAGCGCGGCTTGTTGCGCGCTGAGAGCGGCGGCTGCCTGTACGGAAGCCAGGCGCGCAAGCACCTCGCCTTTATGCACGTGGTCGCCTTCTTTCACGTAGATAGCCGTAATGGGGGCGGGACCCGCTGTATTTGCGCCGATGTTGATGTAGTTCCTAGGCTTTACTTCGCCGGAGGCCGTGACGACGGAGGTGAGGTCCATGCGGCCGACCTTGCCGGTTTGCACGACCACAATGCCGCGCTGGCTGATCTTGACGCTGGCCACGACACCGCCCGTGATCAACAGTAGTAACCCTATTAGAATGATGATTTTCCACTTTTTCTTCAAACGTCAAAGTCTCCCCGCCCTTTTGCCAGACGGAAATACACCGGCAAATGTTCCCAATTTTACCAGTGGTTCCACACTTGCCTAAACGTAAATCCGTTTCACGCGGGCGTGAATGCCGCACAGCACGCTGTAGGAGATGGTCCCGGCCCATTTCGCCATTTGCTGGGCATCGACCGTGACCTCGCCCTCGCTGCCGAGCAAAGTAACCGCATCTCCGACCCGCGTTTCCGGTGAGGCGGTGACATCCACGGTCGTGAGATCCATCGAGACGGCGCCGATGATGGGCGAGAGCCTGCCGTTTACGATGACGCTGCCGCGGTTGCCAAGGCGGTGCGGGATGCCGTCGGCGTAGCCCACCGCGAGAACAGCGACACGCGTCGGATGGGAGGTACGAAACATCCCGCCATAGCCAATCAAGCAACCGGCGGGAAACTCTTTGACCGAAAGAACAGTGGCTCGCCAGGTGAGAGCGGGTTTGACTACGAGAACGCTCGCCGGGGCAGGTCCGCGCGCCGGGGAAACGTAGCCGTAAATCGAGTGCCCGGGCCGGATCATGGAACGCCACGCTTGCTTTCGGGCGTAAGCGATCGGGTTGGTACTGGATAGATGGACGAGCGGCGGACGGATGCCGGCTTCGGCAAGCCCTTCGACGACCTGGTTGAATTTGCGCAACTGGTCATCGGTTTGCGGAGATTGGTAATTCGCCGCCGAGGCGAAATGGGTCATCAGACCCTCGAGCCGCACATGGCGCGCCGCCAGAATGGCTTCGGCGATAACGGCAGGACGGTCGCGCACACCTAAGCGGCCCAATCCACTATCGATTTTCAAATGGTAATTACAGTTTTGCGCGCGGGCCGCGGCCAGACGGTCGAACTCGGCAATGTCTTCGAGCGAATGAATGACCGGCGTCAGATTGTAAGCGATAGCCGCTTCTCGCGTGAAAGGAAGGAAATCGGCCATGACCAGGATGCGAGCGCCGATTCCGGCATCGCGCAACGCGACTCCTTCGTCGGTATTGCTGACCGCGAGCCAACGCGCGCCCTCGGCCTGCAAGGTGCGCGAGACTTCCACCGCGCCGTGGCGGTAAGCGTCAGCTTTGACAACGGGCATGACCTCGACGCCGGCCCCCACGAGATTTTGAATGGCATGGAAGTTGGCTGCGATTTGTGGACGAGAGACTTCGACCCATGATCGATATGGCAGCGCCTGAGGATTAGGAACTCCGGAGGCGGCGCTTCCGGCCCGTTACCCGGGAGAGAGGAAATGGTGCTCATGAGCGTGTTACAAGCTGCCGGAAAAGATCCTCATACTTGTCGGTGACCGCATTCCAACTGTAAAGCTTCTCGATTCTGCGCATCGCCCGGCATCCCCAGGCACGGCGCTCTTCCTGCGGCAGGTCGACGGCCCACTGCAGCTTTCTGACAAGGTCCTCTTCGGCCGCGCCGTTCGGTTCCATTTCAAACGGGACAGCGGCGTCGCCGGCCGCTTCCGAACTTTCGGGCGTATTCAGGTAAAGGACGAGCGCGCCGCGGCCCATGGCCTCGATTAGGGCGGGATGGGTGCCGCCTACTTCCGTCGCCTGGACGTAGACCGCGCAATGCGATTGCAATTGATGATAGGCGTCGCCGTAAATAGCGCCTGGGATGATCACGCGCGGATCCCTTGTTTCTTTCACCTGCCGAATGTACTCCGGCGCGTAGGGCGCGCCGCCCACCAGGGCGAGTTTGCAGGAAGTGTTTACTTTTTCAAATGCCCGGCGGACCAGGAGCGCGTTGTTCTCGGGCTCCAGACGGCTGACATACAACACATAATTTCCGGCTTCGAGCCCTAGAGGCTCTAATGCGTCCTGCTCTTTCACGTTTCCGACTTCCGCGCCATATGGAATGAAAGTGGAATCTTTTCCGTAGCGCTCGCTGTAATATTCGCGGATTTTATCGGCATCGGTGACGACGGCCGAGCAGCACCAGGTAGCCATCCATTCCGAGAGTAGATACCAGGTTTTGGCAATCTGGTTCCACTTCTTGCGGTGACGCTCCAGGCCATCGACGTTGAGCGCCGTAGGCATCCCGAGAGCGCGCGGCCAGAGAGTTAGAAAGGCGTTGGCGGCGTTGCAATAGAGCACCACATCGAAGCGGCGCAGCAAGAGGTGCAGAGTGGAAAAACCGGTATGGGCGAGCGTGTCGAAGTACTTGTGGCGGACGGTTGGAAGATAGCGCAGCTCGACCCCGCGGTAAGTGGTAAGCGGAGATTTCTCACGGCAATACACTGTGACGTGGTGACCGCGTTCGACGAGCCGGACAGAGAGTTCCTCCGCAAAAGTTTCAAAGCCCCCGTAACGCGCCGGAATGCCGCGGGTACCAAGAAGAGCGATGCGCATCAGCGCTTGGCAGCCAAACACGCCAGTGCTTTGACTGCAATTCGAGGAGCGGGAAAGCTGACGGGCTTGTTCGAAAACCAGGCCGCAATGTACTCGTCCGTTGAGCGGCGGCGATGCATGACGATTTTTCGCTCGATCCATTTGCGCTTGAAGGCGCGAACAACCATGGGGAAGGCCCGCAGATGAAGACCATTCGCGCAGCAGGCAGGCCGCCACGACGATGAGGTCGCGGAACGTGACTGCCGCAAGATGGCGCAGATAGAGCCGCGGCGTGGTGTTTTTGATGCGCATCAAAAAGCGGTTTTTCACGGAATGCATGTTTAAGACGGCGCTTACCGAAGAGCGCTGGGACGGCAGCACACTGCGGACATGATACGCGATGGCGCAGGGTGTGTAGACGCATTTCCATCCCTGCAATTGCGCTCGCCAGGCGACGTCGGCATCTTCGCGATAGGCAAAGAAATCGGGATCGAAAAAATCACCTTTGATGGCGACGTTTTCAATCATGCGGCGGCGATAGAGCGCGGCGGCGCCGGTTACTCCGAACACGTACTCGCATTGTTCATAAGCGCCGGTGTCGGGCTGCTTGCCGGCGCGGTCGAAGTGCCGGAAAGCGGGCGTGAAGTAAATTCCCGTGGAGTCGATGACGGGGCTTGCCGGAACTTCGAAATCCGGCGCCATCGCGAGCAGCTTGCCGCTGACGCTGCCGATATCCGGTTCAGCTTGGCCCGCGGCAATCATCATCGTAAGGAAGTCGGGTGCGAGTCGAACGTCAGGGTTGAGAGTGAGAATCCAATCGGCTTTTGACAGGTTGATGGCTTGGTTCTGGCCCTGGGCGAAGCCTACGTTCTCTGGATTGTAGACGACATGCACCCGATCCTCGAAGGAGCGGAGCAGCACGGGCGTCTCATCGCCAGACGCATTGTCGATGACGATGATGTCGAAGCGGGGATAATCCTGAGCAAGAACATACTCGAGGCAGCGAGAGATGAAGCGGGCACTGTTGTACGTGACGATGGTAACGGTGACCGATTCTCCAATCATGATGACCTCACCAGGCCGAAGTAGAGGCGCCAATAGATGTCGAAACCGACCTGGCGCTGCAAGCTATGGATCTCGCGCTCGCTTTCGGAAAAGGCCGCTTCGATGCATTGTGATTCCGTCGCGCGCTCGCGGCGGAAAGAAGACCATTGGCGGAGACCTGCCCATTTGCCCCGCACGGCAGAGAAAAAGTTGCGCTGCCTGGCCGCCGCGCCGAGAGCAAGCAACTGCCCCACGAAAATGGGCCAGGCAAACCGCCGGAGCGTCCCGCCTGAATAGTATTTGGCCAGCAGGAAAACTTGATTTCGCGCCGTGAGGAAGTAGACGCGGGCGCTGCTTTTGCCAAGAGTGGTCTTACTCATATGCAGCGCGACGGCGGCCGGTTCATAGATGCCTTGGATTCCGGCTAGCTTGCAGCGAATGCCGAAGTCGACATCTTCGTAGTAGGATTCGAAGCGGGTTTCAAGCAGACCGATGCGATTGAAAACCTCGCGGCGGAACAGCGCGGCGGTCATAGGAGCGAAAGAAACGCGCCGCTTTTCCGACCAGACCGTGCCGTCAGGCTTGCCATAGCCGCAGCGCCAGGCATAAGCGGCGCGCGAGACGAGGTCAAAACTGCCGTCGACATGACGAATGGCATCGGGACGGAGGAGCTTGCCTACCGCAAACGAGGCATTTTCTTGTTCTGCGCTGGCGAGAAGGCGCTCCAGCCAATCGGGCTCGAGCACGACATCGTTATTCACGATCAGAAGCCAATCTCCTGTCGCGCGCCGGATGCCTTCGTTGACGGCAACAGCGAAGCCTCTGTTTTCGGGGAACACGATGAGATCGATGGGCCACTCTCGCGCCACCAGCGGTGTGGCATCGTCGCTTCCGTTATCGACTACGACGATTTGATCCGGCGGCCGAGTCTGCGCGCTGAGGTTGGTAAGGATGGATTTTAAGAGATCAGCGCGATTCCATGTCGGAATGATGGCCGAGACCGTCGCCATTGCAGTTTAGACAATCGCGTTTCTGCGGATGACTTCCTGGTAGAACATCGCGCTGAGTTTTGGATATCGCTTTTGTGTCGCGAAGTCGACGTAATAGATACCGAATCGCAAGTTGTAGCCGTCCGCCCATTCGAAATTATCCATGAGACTCCAGAGGAAGTAGCCACGGACCGGGAAGCTTTCCGTCACGGCGCGATGCAGGTTTTGCAAGTAGTTGCGCAAATACATGACACGATCGGTATCGTAGACGTGACCATCGGGCGTGAGCACGTCGGCGGAGGAGGTTCCGTTTTCGGTGATGTAGATCTCCTTCACGTTCCAGATTTGAGCGACATTGCGAGGCCCCCAGTAGAGCGCTTCGGGCCCAACAAAGAGCCAAGGCGAGGCCATGTGGGGATACGAGGATGGATTCTTTACGCGCTCGAAACCGTAGTGGTTGGCGGCAGCGCGGACGTAAACGGGCGCATAAATGTTAATCCCGAGAAAATCGAGCGGACTGCCGATGATCTTGAGGTCTTCGGGCGTAAACTTCGGGGCGTTCGCTCCTTGGGCCTGGAGGTATTCGTCCATGTACTTGCCTTCCATGATGACGGTCAGATACTGGGCGTTCATGAAACGCGTGGCCTGCGCGGCGGCCTTGAGGTGCGGTTCCATTTCGATGACAGGGATGCCGCTTTCGAAATTTTCCGCGAGACCGATCTTGGTGCCAGGTTTTGCTTTGGCGCGAATCGCCTGCACGGCCAAGCCGTGGGCCAGGACAGCGTTGTGCCTGGTTTGATTGAGCTGCGCGGGCGGGAGTTGGAGGCCCGGCGCGAACCGGCCATCGCGATAGCCGAGGTCGATGAACGAGGAAAATTCGTTCATGGTGAAGAAGTGGGAAACGCGGTCGGATAATTCGCTGGCAACGTAGCCGGCGTATTCGCCAAAAGCTTGCGAGGTCTCGCGCGACTGCCACCCGCCGAAGCGATCCTGCAGAGCTTGCGGCAGATCCCAATGAAAGAGGGTACAGAAGGGTTCAATACCGTTTGCGACGAGATCGTCGACCAGGCGCTTGTAGAAATCGATGCCCTTCGGATTGGGCTTGCCCGTTCCTTCGGGAAAGACACGCGGCCAGGAAACGGAAAACCGATAGATCTTGGCCCCGAGGTTCTTCAGCAACTGAACGTCTTCTTTATAAAGGTGATAGTCGTCGTCAGCGACATCGCCCGTTTGATTTTCGTAGACCTTGCCGGGAATATGCGAGAACGTGTCCCAAATCGAGGGCCCACGTCCATCCGCGGTGGCTCCGCCTTCTACCTGATAAGCCGCCGTGGCGCAGCCCCAGCCGAAACCGGCTGGAAATCGGTAGAAGTCCGGATTAGGGCTAGCTTGGGCTCTCGCCTCGCCCGCGGCAGATAAAAAAGGGGCCGTGAGGACGGGTGCGGTGAGAGCCGCGGCGCCCAAAGTTTTTCCGAAACTGCGCCTGGAGAAAGGATTCGACATGGCCTGATGGTTACAGCGTAGCGAAGTGGCCGTGCCAAAGGTCGGCTGCGGTCGGCGGCCTAATGCATGCCCGCGGCAAGTTCCGGTTTGGGCGGCAGCGTGACCACCGAACCCCAAAATTCAAAACACACCCGGATGAATCTCAGAAAATTGTGCAGATCGTCAGGCTTGCGTATGTAGCAACTGGCGTGCAGCTCATAAGCTTCCCGCACTTCGCTCGGATCCTCCGACCCTGAAACCACCACGACGGGAATCGCCATCAATGTGGGATTTGCTTTCAGTTCCGCCAATACCTCCAGGCCCGACTTTTTCGGAAGATGCAGATCGAGGAAGATGACGTCGGGATGCGGATGGTTCGCGTGTTGCCCTTGACGCCGTAGATGGGCGAGGGCTTCGTCGCCGTCGGGAATAGCGCGGACGGTCTGCATAAGCCCTGCTTCCCGGAAAGCTTCCTTAGTTAGGCGCGCCGCTGCGGGGTCGTTTTCAATAATCAAAACGTCCAGTTGCTGCTGTTGCTGCTGCGATGAGCCGTTTGGCGGGTACTGTCCGTCTTGTCCCATACCATATAATCCTCGCATTCCTGGAACCTCCCGAGCTTTTCGGGGTTCTAAGATGATATCTAATCTCATGCGCCTGCGCTCCGTCCCCTGCCTGCTGCTCGCCGGCTGTGTCGGCGCAGCCTTCGGTCAGGAAGGGGTTTTCATCACACCGCAGGGTTCATTCCCCTTCAATGCGCCAAACGGCGCAGCGCAGCAGCAGCCTACATCCGCAGCCCGCCATACGGTCGCGGGCACGGTTGTGAATTCCGTCACTGGCGAGCCGATCCGGCGCGCCCTTGTGCGCTTAAACGGTCTGGAATCGCACTCTGCCTTCACAGGGCAGGACGGTCGCTTCGAGATCCCAAACGTCCCAGAAGGTAATGTCTTCTTTACTACCCAGAAACCCGGATATTTCGACGCCGGAGCTTCTCCCGGGCCGCAAAACGGATTTCGAAATCCGAACGTGATGCTAGGTCCCTCAACCGGCGACATCGTTCTGAAACTAATGCCGGAAGCAAAAATCCACGGCCGTGTTCTGGACAAAAGAGGTGAGCCGATTGAATCTGTCTCCGTCCAGTTGCTTGCGCAGGTAATCATGGAAGGTCTAAAGCAATGGCAAATCCGCGGACAAGCGACCACAGACGATGCCGGCGCATATACCTTAGACAATCTCGTATCAGGCGTGTACGCAATCCACACGCTCGCGCTCGCGGCGAATGGCGCAGCCGATATGCCGTCCAACGGCGAGAGTTTTTCCGAAGTTTTCCCTCCGACCTACTATCCGGATGCGCCAGATCGATCCTCCGTTCAGCCACTCGAGGTGAAACCTGGTCAAGAGCTTGCGATCGATCTCACTCTCTCGCCCGTATCCGGCTTCCGAGTAAGCGGCGTGGTGGCCGGCGGCCAGCCTGGATCCCAGCTAATTTGTGAAGATGCCGACGGACAACCCGTGTCTTATGGCATGGGCGTAAATCCGCACAGCGGCAAATTCACGCTGACCGGTATTCCGCCCGGCGCCTGGACACTCCACGCTTTCACCCAGCCGGGGCAAGAGGGCGCCGCCGAGGCGGAGCAGGATATCGAAGTGAGTTCGTCCGACATCAAGGGCCTGGTACTTCAGCTTCAGCCCCTTCCCTCTATCGCCGTGCACGTGCGATCTCAGTCGGAGGCTCAGGGACCAGGTGTAATGGTGAATCTCACACGAGTGAACGGAAATCAGATGCGCAATTACGTTGCCTCCCAGGAAGCGGGAGGCGCCCCTGGTTCGCTCTTCCTCAATGGCATTCCGCCCGGGACTTACAGAGTCTCCGCGCGAGCCTTCAATAATGAGTGCGTCGCTTCCGTCATGTCGGGGAGCAGCGATCTCACTCGCGAACAACTCACCGTCTCTGCTGGATCACAACCAGCGCCCATTGAGGTGACGCTTCGTAACGATTGCGCAACGATCTCCGGAATGGTCCATTCCTCCGGTGAACGGCCGGGAATGAGCTCGGTCATTTTGCTGAGTGACTCACCTCTGAAGCCGCCTGATATATTTTCGGCGGGAAGCGACGGCAAGTTTTCTATCCCAAGTCTCACGCCCGGCGAGTACCGGGTATTCGCTTTCAGCGACATCTCGGATCTCGAGTATGGGAATCCCGAAGCTCTCCGTGATTTTCCGGGTCAAGACATAACTGTCGGTGCCAACGAAAAAGCCAATGTGCAACTCGATCTCATAACGAGGGGCAAATAATGCTTCCGTTTCTTCGCGTCATCTTGCTGGCGAGCCTTTTGTTCTCTGCCGATGCAGCGGCCCAGATCTTCAGGGTCAGCGGAACGGTCGTGGAACACGGCACAAACCGGCCGCTGAAGGATGCCATAGTAACCATCGCGCAAGTCCAGCAGCCGCAAAACTCCATCTCTTACCGAACCGGCGAGGACGGCCGCTTTGTGTTTACTCAGGTACCGGCCGGCAAATACAGTCTCAGCGCGCAGAAGCGAGGCTTTCCTCGTCAGACATTTGAGGAATACCAAGAGTTCTCCACGGCCATTGTCACCGGCCCGGGTCTCAATTCGGAAAACATCGTCTTCCCGCTTTCCGCGGGCGGCTCAATCACCGGCACGGTGCTCGATGACGAAAACGAGGCGGTCCGTCAAGCCCAAGTCATGTTGTTCCGTAAGGGAGTCTCCTCAGGCCTCCCGCGAATTGTAATGCAGCAACAGCGCCAAACCGGCTCTTCCGGCGAATTCAGGTTTCCTCACCTGAAGCCCGGCTCTTACTTCATTGCCGTTCAAGCGCATCCCTGGTACGCGCAAAACTCTCCAGTGCAGCCCCAATTCTCAGGCAATGAGCAAAGCAATTCCGACCGGGAACTCGATGTCGCGTATCCACTGACCTACTACTCCGGTACCGTTGATCCCGCCTCCGCTTCAGCCATTAGCGTTAACGAAGGAGCGTCGATTAATGTACAAATCGTGCTGAGGGCCGTTCGTGCGCTGCACATTGAGGTCACCGGAATACAGATGGGGCCGGGTAGAAACTTCTATTTCAATTTCATGCCGGTAACGCTCGGTGGATACCAGTCGTTTGCTCAGGCCCAGCTCAATTTGACGAACGACCACCTGCAAATCTCCGGCATCGCTCCCGGCCGTTACATCGTCTCGCCGGCTGCTGTCGCCGAAGGACATCCGGAAAGTCTCGGTCCCGCTATGTTCGATTTTACTGGTGACGACACCCTGGACTTCAGCGCCTTCAGCACGCCGCCACTCACGGGCCACATCGCTTTCGAAGGAAGTGAACCACCGCCGCGACACCCCATGCTCTTCCTCTACCCTGCCGCGTCGGGACCGCCATCGGCGCTATCTATCGAGCCCGACGGAACTTTGAAACAACCCGAAGGGTCTCCCCTCGTTCCCGGCCGCTATCAGGTTTGGCTTCAAAACGCTCCCGGTTTTTATCTCAAATCGGTCCAGGTAAACGGCACCGCGATGGCGGAGGGTCAGATCGAAATTCCGAATACCGGCGCAATCCAGCTTTCGCTGATCGCCGCACGAGGCTTGACCAGCATCGACGGTATCGCCTCAAAAGACGACAAGCCAGTCGCACGCGCCATGGTGCTGCTCATCCCAAAGAATTTCGCTCGAGCCGATTTCATCCGCCGCGATCAGAGCGACAGCGACGGCACTTTCACGCTTCCCGACGTCCCGCCCGGCCATTACACCCTGCTCGCGATCGATGATGGACGGGACCTTCTGTACCAGGACGCTTCAGTCATGAAGCCGTACCTCAGCCAAGGCCGGGACTTAAGCGTTCCTCTTCCGAACGGATCGCCTGTAAAGGTGGAAGTCTTAGTCAGGCAGGCCTCATCCGGACAAAACTCTAACTAAAACGGGACGTCGTCGTCGGTAATATCCATCCCGCGAAATTGGTCGTCTTCCGCTGCCGCGCCGCTCGATGCGCTTCGGCCTCGTGGTCCACTCGGTCCAGCGCCCGCACGCGCCCCAGTAGCCGCACCGCCCTCGAATCCGCCCGCAGCTTCCCCGCGGCCCCCCAGCAGAATCACTTCTTCGGCTACTACCTCCGTGGTGTAGACCTTCTTGCCGTCTTTATCGTCATAATTCCGCGTCTGCAGACGGCCCTCGACGTACACCTTCGTACCCTTGGTAAGGTAGTTGGCCAGGTTCTCCTGCCGCCAGAGCACCACGTTCGTCCAGTTTGTCTCCTCTTTCCACTCGTTCGATTGCTGGTCCTTCCAGCTTCGACTCGTTGCCACCGCGAACTTCGTCACGGCGGCACCTGAGGGCGTGAACTTTGTCTCGGCGTCGCGCCCTAAATTTCCAACCAGAATGACTTTATTTACGCTGCGGGAAGCCATAATCACTCGAACTGTAGCATAAGAACGCCCCGTTCAGAGGCAACTGCCCGCATCGTTACCTGCTCATGAGAGCAAGCGATCTTGTCGGCCACAATGTGCATGCGACGTGGGAGTGCCGGTACCGAATGTACGGCCTGCGAGAATTTCCATGCCGCACATCATTAGTTTGGGGCTAATATGAAACCAGCGGATTTCAATCCCGCAGACTTCTTTCCCGAAAAGACCTACTTGGGGGGATATGGCATCGCGGTTTTCCCGATCGTGCTGGCCTAATACGGCAGTTGTTCGCGCTGCTTGCGCTCTCGCAGCGGCGCCGGCGTCACTCTGTTTATTCTTCTTCTTAGCTTCAGTTCCACCCGCAACTTCACAGATGCTTCTTAAACCGGCGCAGCCTGGCGAACCGGTAACCCTACTTCCATCGGATGTAGCGATTCTGGAATCGACTGAACCTCGCAAGGATCTGCCCTGTACCGTCAACGAGCGCAAACCGGAGCTCGGCTTCGACCTGCGCTTCCATAGCGGCTACGAGGTAACCCTACCGCTGAAAGAACTAGCCGGTGATGGAGAACTACTCAGCGTCGTCTTCCGCGTTTTTCCCCAGGATGACGAGTTGCATCCCTCCTATTTCGCCCAGCACTTCCGCGTGCCCATCATTGACGATGAGGCGAAGGGGGACGCCACTCTAGAAGGAACCCTCGATCTCGGCGAAGGCAAATATCATGTCGATTGGATGATGCGCGATCGCGCCGAGCGCATCTGCTCGTCGAGCTGGGACGTGGAAGCGCAGTTGCCGGCCAAAGATAAACCTATTCCGCTCTTTATCGGCCCGAAAGAAGTGGCCGAAACCGCGCCGGAGCCTTTTGTAAACGATGGTCTTCAGCGCAGTCCCGCAGAGCCCCCCGACGCGCTGACCGTCAAGCTGCTCGTGAACTTTGCTCCGCAAACCCTTGACTCTGCGGCCCTTCAGCGATCCGACACCGACGCGCTCGTGACGATCCTAAAGGCTATCGAGCGCGACCCTCACGTCGGACGCCTCTCGCTTGTCGCGTTCAATATCGAGGAAGGCCGCATTATCTACCGTCAGGAATCGGCCAATTTCATAGACTTCCCCGCGCTGGGCAAAGCCCTGGAAAGCATGAAACTCGGCACTGTGAACGTCGGCCGCCTTGGTCAAAAGCACAGTGAGACCGATTTTCTGGAGGACCTGATCCAAAAGGAGGTCGGCACGGCCGCTCATCCCGATGCCGTCGTCTTCGCCGGTCCCAAAGCCATGCTGGACGCCGATGTACCCCAGGACGATCTCCGCCGCATCGGAGATATTGATTGCCCTGTGTTTTACATGAACTACAACTTAAATCCACAGGCAGTACCCTGGAAAGATTCCATCAGCCACGCCATCAAGGCTTTCAAAGGCACCGAATACACCATTTCTCGTCCACGCGACCTGTGGTTTTCCACCACCGAAATGTTGAACCGCGCCATCCGTTCCAAACGTCAACACGCTCTAGCAACGGCTGCTACCGGGGGCACGCAATAAGGCGGATCGTACGCGACGTAAATCTGTCTCGTAATCGATCTTCCCTAAATTTTCCCTTGGGAGTAAGCTATGAAGTCAGGGGGAGTGACTTATGAGGTTCGGTGTGCTTCCGGTTAGCCCGGCAGCCAAGCGATGCTTGGTCTACACAGGTAAAAAATCGCCGAGCCATCGCGCGTGCGTTGCCGGGCGATCATTTAGAAGCTTAGGAGTCTCGAGTCTGCTGCTTGGGTTTGCTCTGGTCTGTGCCGCGCAACAGCCTAATCTGCAGGAATTCGAAAATAAGCTCGCTCCATCCGTAGGTGCGCCTGAGCGCGCCGTGGACAAGATCATCGATATGGCTCATCTCAAGCCCGGGGATACGCTTTACGACCTCGGCTGCGGCGATGGGCGGATTCTGGTGGCCGCCGCCAAACGATACAACATTAAGGCAGTCGGTATCGAGATCTCTCGTTCGGAGGCCGAAAAGGCCGCTGAAAACGTCAGAAAGCACAAGCTGCAAAACCAGGTCACTATCATTCATGGGAATTTCATGCACACGGACCTCAGCAGCGCTAACGTAGTCACCCTCTATCTCGCCACCGCCGCGAACGACACCGTACGCCCCAATCTGGAGCGTTATCTCCGGCCTCACACCCGTGTCGTTTCCTACGACTACCCAATCCCCGGCTGGAAGCCGATCGACACGTCCGAGAGCGAAGGTCATCACGGCGACACACACGTGATCTATCTTTACCAGGTTCCAGATTCGTTCCAGAAGTAGGCCGGGTTGAATTTTGCTATCGAATTCCGTCGATGTGCTCGGCATCGGCCTCAATGCGACCGATACCTTAATCCTTGTCCCGGAATATCCACCTTACGCCGGTAAAATCGCCTTCCACCGCGAGCTTCTCAGCCCGGGTGGTCAGGTAGCAACAGCCACGGTCGCCTGTGCCAGGCTGGGCCTCCGCACGAAGTATATCGGCACCATCGGCGACGATCTCAGGGGCGATATCCAGCGCAGGAGCTTGCAAGGCACCGGCGTGGATACGAGCGGTCTGCTCGTCCGCCGCGATTGCCCCAATCAAACCGCCTACATCATCGTCGACGAGAGCGCGGGCGAACGCACCGTTCTCTGGCAGCGTCCTGATCGCCTTCGCTTGTCTCCATCGGAAATTTGCGACGAAGATATTGCCGCTTCGAAGCTGCTGCATATCGACGGGTACGACGTGGACGCCGCCGCGCACGCTGCCCGGTTGGCGCGCAAGCACGGCGTTCTAGTGTCTCTCGACGTCGATACCCTCTATCCTGGGTTTGAATCCGTGCTGCAGCACGTTGACTATCTCGTCGCGAGTTCCTCCTGGCCTGCCAAATGGACCGGCGAGCCCGATCCATTCATCGCTTTGGGCTATTTGCAACGCGAATACAACTTTCGGATCGCGGCCATGACTCTCGGCCATTCCGGCTCGCTCGCGCTTGAGAACGGTCTTTGGGCTTATTCGCCCGCCTTCGAAGTGCCTTGCACAGACACGACCGGCGCCGGCGACGTGTTTCATGGCGCATTCTGTTATGCCATGCTCGCGAACATGCCCATCCAATCGGCACTGGAGTTCTCCAATGCCGCCGCCGCCATCAACTGCACAGCCATCGGAGCGCGCGGTCATATTCCGAACTTGTCCGAAGTCGAGAACCTGATCCGCCTCAACACCGCGCCACGCCATGAAGATCGCGAGATTGCCGCTCGCGCCGCGGCTCTTCACGTCCCCGCCCTGAACAAATGATTCCGCTGCGCGCACTCCTGTCCCGCCAGTCCGTTCCCGTGATGACGTTACTCATCATCGGTCTGAACGTCTTCTTTTTCCTGGATGAGATGGCGCGGCCCATGTATGCCCGCGATGCCTTTATCGAGCACTACGCGCTCATTCCCGACCAGTTGCGCCTCTCCACGTTTATCACCTCCATGTTTTTGCACGGCGGCTGGCTTCACCTCATCGGCAATATGTGGTTCTTGTGGGTCTTCGGTTCGCACATCGAGGACGCCATGGGTTCCGCGAAGTTCGCGATTTTCTATCTCATCAGCGGCGTCGCTTCCGCTGCCGTCCAGTTCGCCACTAACCTCGGCAGCCCCATCCCCACCATCGGCGCCAGCGGTGCCATCGCCGGTGTGATGGGCGCTTTCTTGATCCTTTACCCGCGCGTGCGCGTAGTCACCCTCATCTTCATCATTGTCTTCGTCACAACCGTCGATATTCCCGCCGCCTTTATGCTGCTGTATTGGTTCGCCATACAGTTGTTGAGCGGTATCACCACCATCAGCAGCGTCAGCAATGCACAAGGCATCGCCTGGTTCGCTCACGTGGGCGGCTTCCTTGCGGGCATTCTCCTCGTGCGTGTCTTTCTTGACCAATCGCCGCCGCTACTCTTACTAATGCGCGAATATAGCGATCCGAACGAGCCATTCGAGAATCTGCGCCCTCTCGATGTCCTCGCCATCGCCGCGCACCCTGACGATGTCGAACAAACCTGCGGCGGCACTCTGATCGCAACGGGCGAACTCGGTTATCGAACCGGGGTGCTCGATTTAACGGCCGGTGATATGGGCAGCCGCGGTACGCCGGATATCCGCATCCAGGAATCGCAAACCGCCGCTCAACAGATGCTGCTGAGCTGGCGCCAGAATCTTCGCTGGCCTGACGCCCGTCTGGAAAACACGATTACGGCCCGCATGACCTTGGCCGGCGTCATCCGCCGCTTGCGCCCCCGTGTGGTCATCCTGCCGTATTGGAACGGCCGCCATCCCGACCATTACCGCGCCTCCGAAATCGGCTACGAAGCCTGCTTCCTCGCGGGTTTGCGGCGTCTCGAAGAAGATACTCCACCGCACCGCCCGTTCAAAATCTTGTATTCGTCTCTCTACGCCAACGTCACTCCGTCGTTCGTCGTCGATATCTCCCGCCAGTTCGACCGCCGCATGGCGGCGCTGCTCAGTTACGCTTCACAATACGGAAATGCCGATACCGCTTCCGATCTGTTCCCCTCGCATGCGGAGGTGAAAGAGCGTCTGGCCGCCGTCGCCCGCTTCTACGGCAACTTAATCGGCGTGAAATATGGCGAACCGTTCGTCGTCAAGGAATCCATCCAAGTAGACGATATCGTCAATATGCCCGTCCGCAGTATTTAGACCGGCCCGGACGGAGCCCGACAGAATGGAGCGGCCTGCCGTCGCAAAACTCCACTTACTCATACCGCAACGCAATCAGCGGATCCAGCCGCGCCGCTTTCCGCGCAGGCAAATACGCGGCGATGAGCGCCGCTACAGAGATCACGCCAACAGCCCAAATGGTGGTCGCTGGATCGAAAGCATTCATCCCGAAAAGGCTCTTCTCGAACAGCCGCGCCAGCGCCGTCGAGATCACAATCCCGATGGCTAGGCCGAACGCCACCAGTCGCCACGTTTCACCCAGTACCATTTGAATCACCTTCCACCGTTCCGCGCCCAATGCCAGGCGTATTCCAATCTCCGCGGTGCGCCGTGCCGTCATGTACGCCATGACGCCATACAGCCCGATCGCACCCAATATCAAAGCCAGCGCACCAAAGAATCCCGAGATTTCCGCAACCAGCCGCTCTGCGACAAGCTGGTTATCTATCAATTCATCCGCACTCTCTACACTCACCACAGGTAAATTGCGATTGAAATCGGCAATGGTCCGCCGCACCGCGGGAATGATGCGTTCAGACGGAGCATAAGTACGGATCTCGAAGTTCACAAATGAAATCGAATCCGGGCGTTGTAAATAGGGCACGTAAAAACGCCGTTCCGCGGGCAGCCGCAGATCCGATTGCCTGGCGTCTCCGACCACCCCGACAATCGTATATGCGACGCGGTCTTTTCCAATCGTGTCGAACAAGCGCCTGCCGATTGCCTGACCATTGCGGGAAATAGAACTTCGCCATCTTCTCGTTGATCACCGCCACTTTTTGCGTGTGTTCGTTATCCTCCGGGCCAATCCCTCTGCCTGCGACGACCCTCGTCCCGACTACCTCGAAATATCTCGGCCCCACGCGATCGTAGCCGTTCTCTTTATCCGCGTCCGTTCGAGGCTTGTATCCTTCCACCTGGGCGTCACTCTCATTTTCTGTCCCGCTGAACAGGCCGTTCTCGGAATACGACACCGCCTCAACGCCCGGAATCTGCTGCAATCTTGCGAGCAATTCCGTATTCATCTGCTTGATTTGCGCATCTTTATAGCCGCCAGTTCGGGGGTCCACTCGCAACAGTAGGAGACCCTTACGGGCATACCCCACATCTATGCTCCGCAGGTTCTTCAACGTACCCAGGAACAGGCCCGCAAACACTAGCAGCATCACGGAAAGCACAATCTGCGAAACCACGAGTATTCTGCCAAATGTTCGCGAAAAGCCGTCCGGCTGTTGTCCCGTCCTGCTTTCTTTTAAGCTCGAGACAAGATCGAAACGCGTCGTGCGTACAGCGGGAGCCAGTCCAAACAGCAACCCGGAAAGAATTGCGATTCCAGCCGTGAAAGACAACACTGAACCATTCAGTTCCGTGTGCAGCGGTAGTGGTCCGTCGGGAGAAATTAGCCGCAACAGCGCGTGGCTACCCCAGAACGCAAGCAGCAATCCGAATGCCGCCCCGCTGAACGCAAGCACTATACTCTCTGTCAGCAGTTGCCGCATCAGTCTCCACTGGCCGGCGCCCACCGCCAGCCGCAATCCCATCTCCCGCCCTCTGCTCAGAGCGCGCGCAAGCTGAAGGTTCGCCACATTCGCACAACAGATGAGCAGAATTACCCCGACGATTCCCATGAGGATCATCAACGGAAGCGAAGATTCCTGGCGCAAGTGCGAAAAGCCCTTAGCCCCTGAGCTCACGCGAATTTTTTCGTGCAGCAAAGTCTCTAACTCCCGCGGGCTCTCATCCCCTTTGTAAAGCTCGCGGAGGATCTGAGCGCCCGTTACATTTGCGGCCGCCCGTGCTTGCCGTTGACTGATTCCGGGTTTCAGACGGCCCATCAGCGACAGCCAGCAAACATCACGCTGCCGCAGATAGTCCCGTCCTGGGTTCGCCACCGCCTGCATCGTGATCGGAAGCCAGATATCGGTCGGCGCGCCGACGATATCGCCAAGAAACTCCTTCGGCGTCACTCCGATAACGGTAAAGCTCGATCCGTTGATCGTAAGCTTCCGTCCGATCACGGCAGGGTTGCGCCCAAACTGCCTTTCCCAATAACCGTAGCTGATCACCATGACAGGCGCGCCGCCCTCTTTCCGCACTTCCTCGTCCGTGAAGGTGCGCCCAATCAGCGCGTTGACGCCTAACACGGCGAAAAAGTTCCCGGTGACGAAGCGGGGTCGCACACGGCTCCCATCCACCGCGTCTCTGCCGCCGCCGGCCAAGTTTAGCTGTTCGCTTCGCCCCGTGGCATACACATCGCTGAACACCGTATTCTTGGCCCGAAACTCCTGGTAAAACGGATACGAGAAGAAGTCGGTTCGTGGCGATCCCGCGGAAACAGCGCCGGTCCGCGTGGCATCCCCAACCGTCATCAACTCTCCAGGATTTTCGACCGGCAGTGAGCGCAGAAGAAGCGCATCCACCAAACTGAAGATTGCGGTATTCGCCCCAATTCCTAATGCCATCGACAGCATCGCCACAACAGCAAATCCGGGACTGTTGCGCAGCACCCGCGCCGTGTAGCGCACATCCTGCACCAGCCTTTCGAGCGACCCCCATCCCCACACATCGCGCGTGACCTCCTTCACGAGCCCAACGTTGCCAAACTCTCGCCGCGCTCCCGCTCCTGCCTCTGCTGTGCTTTCCCCGCGTGCTGCACGATCCTGCGCCGCCATACGAAAGTGGCTCGCGATCTCCTCTTCCAATTCCGCCTCACGCCTTCGCCTGCCTCGCAGCCAATCCCACTTGCCCATACCTCAACCCTCGTTCCTCAGCGGATCCAAAACTCCTCCGATGGCCCCCACCAACTGTTCCCACCGGCTGCGCTCGGACGCTAACTGCTTCTTACCCGCCGCGGTCAGTTGGTAATACTTGGCACGCTGGCTGCTCTCCGTCACCCTCCACTCCGATTTCACCCATCCTTGCTTCTCCAGGCGGTGAAGCGCCGGATAGAGCGATCCCGTCTCTATCTTTAGAAGCTCCCCTGAATGGGCGCGAATCGCATTCCCAATCCCGTACCCATGCTGTGGTCCCCACTGCAGCGTTTGCAGAATCAGCATGTCCAACGTTCCCTGCAGCAGTTCAATTCGGTTTTGATACGAGGTCTTGCGCATCCTGGCTGTAGCCATCCTACACCCTGGCATGTAGGATGTCTACTGCTTTGATTTCCGCCGGAACACCACCTTTTGACATTCAACATGAGCGGTGGCATACTCTTGTTGAGCCTCAACAAGAGCGTTATGTCCGCCGGCAAATCCGATATTCTCCAAGGCACACTCGACCTCATCGTGCTTAAGACCCTGGAAACTCTGGGTCCGACACACGGCTATGGTCTTGCCGTTCGCATTCAGCAGGTCTCGGTGAACGTCCTACATTTGAACCAGGGCACTCTCTACCCCGCTCTATTGCGTCTGGAGCAGAAGGGCTGGATTACATCGGAGTGGGGCGAATCTGAAAATAAGCGCCGAGCGCGTTTCTATTCGCTGACGAAGGCGGGTAAAAAACAACTGCGGGAAGAAACGGCCAACTGGGAACGCTTCGCGGGCGTGATGCACCGTGTCCTAGCGCCCGCGGATTAACGATGTTTCGCTCATTTCTGTCGCGTTTACTCGCTACACTGCGGTCGCGGACGCGCGAGCAGCGGTTGCATGAAGAGATCGAAGATCATCTGCATGCACTGGCCGCTCGGCAATCCGAGCAGGGACTCGCGCCGGAAGAAGCCACGCTTGCGGCGCGACGGGAATTCGGATCAATCGAATTAGCCAAAGAACAGTACCGCGATCTGGCGCGCTTTCGGATTATCGAAAATGTTTGGCGCGACTTCCGCTTTGCACTTCTGCAGTACCGCAAGAATCCGGGGTTCACGGCAGCGGCAGTGCTTTCCCTCGCCCTCGGCATTGGAGCCAATACGGCTCTCTTCTCGTTTGTGAACGCCGTTTTGCTGAAACGTTTGCCGGTGCCGGATACGGGCCGGCTGGTAATGCTGAAGAACGCAGGTGAACCGCTAATATTCAGCTACAAACAACTCAACGAGTTGAACCGTCAGGCAACGGAGATAGACGGGCTATTGGGGACGCACCCGCTAGATGTCAGCGTTATCTTCGGCGATCATCCGCAATGGGTCTCCGCGGAACTTGTGACGGGAGAATACTTCCACACTCTCCAGATCAGGCCGGAACGCGGCAGATTACTTACACAACGCGACCTCGACAACGCAGAAGGTAATCCGGTTTGCGTGATCAGTTACCGCCTGTGGAGTAGCCAATTTCGTGGTGCGGCGGATGTGATCGGACGCATCATCCGCTTGAATACGCGTCCCTACAGAATCGTGGGAGTTAGCCAGCGTGGATTTACTGGTCTGGACTTGCAGCGGCCAACTGATTTGCAGATTCCGGCCACTCGTCTCATTGACTACATGCCGGCCTTCTTTGGCATTCCCCATTTCGATTGGAAGTCGCGCCTTTCACTTTTTTCCGCGCTGGCGCGGTTGAAGCCGCAGGCAACACGGGCGAGCGCGGCCGGGCAATTGAGCCGTCTCAATCGCGTGTATCTCACGTCTGTTAAGCGCGGCAAAGACTCGGATGTGCAACTTGCGGATGGCGATGCCGGATTGCACTACTCTTCCAGTCTTCGCAAGCCGGCGTCGATACTTCTCGCAGTATCGCTGGCTGTGCTGCTGATCGCGTGCGCGAACCTGGCTACGCTGCTGTTATCCCGAACCTCGGCGCGCTCGTCGGAATTTGCGCTCCGCCTGGCGATCGGCGGGTCTCGGGGACGGATTCTCGCACAGGTGTTGGTGGAGAGCGCGCTGCTAGCACTATTCGGGACGGTAAGCGGAATCGCAGTTGCGTATGCAATCGAGCGAACTTTGCTGTCCTTCCTGAACCGGACGGCTCCTGCCATTCACCAGTTGCATGTCGCGCCTGATGGAACCGTTCTCGTCTTTGTCGCGGTCACGTCCGCTCTTTGCGTGCTGCTATTTGGATCGGTACCTGCCCTGCAGGCTGCGCGTACGGCGGCACTCGGCTCCTCTGCCGGAAACACCCGGTCCGGAGCGGCCACGCGAAAGGCGTTCGTGGTTGTACAGATCGCAATGTCGTTCGTGGTTGTGCTCGCCGCCGGATTATTGGCGGGAACGCTTCGCAATTTGAAAACGGTCGATCTTAGCTATCGTCCGGACGAGATAGCAACTATTGACATCCGGCCCGCGACGGGGGGCTATTCGGGCACGCGGGCTGACCGGTTCTATGCGCGCGTGGTGGACCGCGTTCGCAATCTTCCGGGTGTAAAGGCCGCGGCGACAGCGTTCGGCATGGACCTTGCAGGCCCGATCAAAAATAAGCTCGATGCGCCGGACCAAGCGGCGCAACAGGAGGTGAACCTCTCCGGCGTCAGTCCGGGCTATTTCAATACTTTCGGCGCCCGCATTCTGGCCGGCCGCGACTTTAACGACGCCGACACGCCGAACAAGCCGCAGGTCTACATAATCAGCGAGCATCTGGCGAAAACTTATTTCCACGGTGAAAATCCGATCGGCCGCTATCTGCGACAGGACGGCAGGAAATTGCCGGTGATCGGAGTTGTGTCCGACATTCGCGATCAAGGCCCGCGCGAGACCAGCCTGGACACGGTTTATCAGGACGCCGGGCAATTACTAACATCGAGCTTGACCGTGTACGTCCGCTGCGATGGTCCGTGTGCGCCCCTCCTGCCCACTTTGAGAACTGCCGTCCGCAATGTCGATCCCAACACTCCGATACTCGCGATGCATACCCTGCAAACCGAAATTGAAGGCGCGTTCTCTTCCGAAGAAGTGCTCGGTTTGCTTTCGACGTTGTTTGCGGCGCTCGCTATGCTGCTCGTTGCCGGAGGAATTTACGGAGTTCTTTCGTACACGCTGGCGCGGCGTACGCGCGAAATGGGAATCCGCATGGCATTGGGAGCCTCGGCGCAAGACATTGCCGGTTTACTTGTATGGGAAGCGGCGGCAATGATTGTCCTCGGCACGATCATCGGTGTGCCCGCCGCATTGGCTACCGTAACGTTGGTCAAGTCACAATTGTTCGGCGTCGCGCCGCACGATCCAAGAATGCTGGGTATGTCCATGCTGTGCATCGCAGTGACGATTGTTTTGGCCTCCATCGCACCCATCAGGCGAGCGCTGCGTATTGCGCCCCAGCAGGCGTTGCGGATCGACTAGATACCGCTACCAGTAGACTGGAAGATCACGAGATCCATTGAGAGAGCATCTCCGAACCAGCCTCATTGTCCCTTGCTACAACGAAGCGGCAAGGCTAGACATAGAACAATTCCGTTCCTTTTTATCTTCCGATAATCTCGTGCGCCTTCTGTTTGTCGATGATGGCAGCCGCGATCGCACGCGTGACGTTCTGAACGACGTTTGCTCGGGTTACGACGATCGCGCGGCAGTTCTTGCCCTGCCGGCGAACCAGGGCAAAGCGGAAGCAGTTCGCGCCGGCATCGTCCAGGCATTTCGAGACTCTAATCCTGATGTCATAGGCTTCTGGGATGCCGACCTCGCAACTCCGCTCGATGCCGTGCCGCGCCTTCTCGATGTGCTCGACCAGCAGCCCGCCATCGAAATGGTCTTCGGCTCTCGTGTCCAGCTACTGGGCCGCCATGTCGAACGCCTTCCCGCCAGGCATTATCTCGGCCGCGTCTTCGCAACCGCCGTTTCCACCGTACTCAGAATGCCAATCTACGACAGCCAATGTGGCGCAAAGCTCTTTCGCGCGGACAGCAACTGCCGCCAAGTATTCGCGCAGCCCTTTCTCTCGAAGTGGGTCTTCGATGTCGAGATCCTCGCCCGATACCTGAATGCCTACAACCGCGATCCCAAACGCTTACAGCAAGTAATCTACGAATATCCGCTTGAGAAATGGGTGGACATTGCCGGCTCGAAAGTTCGGCCCACGGACTTCGTCAAAGCCTTCGCGGACATCGCGAAGATCAAACGCAAATATCTCTAACTAGCCCGGCAGCCAAGCGGTGCCTGGTCAACACTTGCCATACTCGCCGCTGGCTTTAGCACCAGGCCCGCGCAGTGCGTTGCCGGGCTATTACTTAGAAGCCCGGCAGCTGGTCAACACTTGCCATACTCGCCACTCGCTTTAGCGCAAGCCTCCGCGCAAGTGCGTTGCCGGGCTATTACTTAGGAGCTGAGAACTGCACGCGGCTCCACGACTTCACTGATGAGCTGAAAAAGCTTCTCAACGTGAATGGGCTTCGACATATACGCGTCCATACCAGCGGCTAGACAGCGCTCCTGATCCCGTTCCAGCGCGTGCGCCGTCATGGCGATGATTGGCAGCCGTATACCTAGCTGCGGTTCGCGCTCGCGAATGGCCGCCGTAGCTTGATAACCGTCCATCTCCGGCATTTGGACGTCCATCAACACCAGGTCCACGTCCCAGTTCAATCGGTCGAGAATCTCCAGGGCTTCGCGCCCGTTATTCGCCGTCGTCACCGAATGTCCGTGTTTCTCGAGTAAGCGCACCGCTAACTTTTGATTGACGGGAGTATCTTCGACCAGCAGGATGCGCAGCGGCGCCGACGTCGTTCTCTGCGGCAATGGCTTCGCTGTCCGGCTCACTGCCTCGCGCGGCTTGCCGGCGCCCCACAACGATCGAGCAATCGCTTCCCGAAGATCCGCCTCATCGATCGGCTTGATCACTCGTTCTTCAATGCCCAAATCCCGCCAGCTTGCCGCGTCAGTAAGGTCTCCGGCGGAACTCAACATCATCACGATCGCGCCCGTAAGCCCCGCCATCGTCCCGCAAACGCCGCGCCAGAGTGAGACCGTTCATCTCCGGCATTTCCGAATCGACCAAAACCAACGCGTACGGCTCGCCGGCAGCGCGGCTGCGCTGAACCTCGGCGAGAGCCGCCCCGGGCTCAGCCGCTGTAACCACCCGCGCTCCCCAACGCTCGAACAAATCCTTCAGCGTACGCAGTACCGTCGCGTTGTCGTCGACCACCAGCACCGGCAAGCCACCCAGGTGCAACGAACTCGTCCGTGGCTGTGGCCCTTTGCCGACCTCGAAGCAGGCGGTGAATCCAAACGTGCTGCCCCGTCCCGGTTCGCTCTCCACCCAGAACCGGCCATCCATCATCGTGACCAGTTGAGAGGATATCGAAAGACCCAGCCCCGTGCCACCGTACTTGCGCGTCGAAGATCCATCCGCTTGCGTGAACGCTTCGAAAATACTCTTCTGCTTTTCCGGCGCTATGCCGATTCCGGTATCGCGCACCGTGAATTCCAAACGCGGCTTGGCACCCTCTTCATTCACGTTGCGGACCCCCAGCACGATCTCGCCACGCTCGGTAAACTTGATTGCATTCCCGATCAGGTTCACGACAACCTGCGTCAGCCGCACCGGATCTCCCACCAGCAACTCCGGAATTTCGCTGTCAATTCTGCAAATCAGCTCCAGTCCCTTCTGGTGAGCGCGCACCGCAAGCGACTTCAAGGCTTGATCAAGACTCTTCCTCAGCTCGAAATCAATCGCCTCCAGGTGCAACTTCTTCGCTTCGATCTTTGAGAAGTCCAGGACGTCGTTGATAATGCTCAACAGCGAGTCGGCCGAGGATTCCACCAGCTGCAGATACTCGCGTTGTTCCCGGCTGAGTTCTGTGTGCAGCGCCAGTTGCATCATCCCTATAATGCCGTTCAGCGGCGTCCGGATCTCGTGGCTCATGTTCGCCAGAAACTCGCTCTTCGACTGGTTCGCCGCTTCCGCCAATTCTTTCGCCACCTTCAGTTGTTCCTCGGCGCGCTGCCGTTCCAGGTTCTCGGCCTTCAGGTCCAGCACGCGCAATTGCAACTCGTCGCGCGAACGCCGTAACGTCTCTTCCGATCGCTTATCTTCGGTAATGTCCTCGATGATCCCGACAATCCGGTCCAGTTGGCCCGCAGTATCGAACACCGGGAAGGCGCGGTCCCAGACCCATCGCATGGACCCATCGCGGCGAATCACCCGGTACTCGGCTTCAGCGCTACGGCCCCCGGTCTGCGCCTCTTTCGCCTTCATCACACTATCCCGATCCTCGGGATGAACCCCCTCCAGCCACAGGTTTTTGTTCCGCAACACCGCCGCCGGTTCATCCAGCCAAATCTCGCGGTAAGCAGGGCTCACGTAAACAAACTCACCGGTTTTCGGATCCACCATCCAAAACACCTCGCGGATGTTCTCTGCAAACTGCCGGAAGCGCTTTTCACTCTCTTCTAACGCGCGCGCGTGATGCGCCAACGCCCGCGTCCGCTCATCCACCAGCAGCATCAGCTTCGTCTCGCTCACACGTAAGCGCCGCATGCGCAGCCGGTAGGCTCCAAGAAACGTGCCCCCCGCGGTCAGGAAGCACAGGCCGATAAACCAGCGCGTCTGATATAAGTGCGGGGTAAGCGTGAAGGCAACCGACGCTCCCGTTGTGTCGCAGGCGCCGTCTGTCCTGCAAGCAATCACCCGCAACTGGTATTCACCCGGGGGAAGATTCGTGTAGTACGCCGTTCTCCGTCCTCCCGCGTCCACCCAGCCGGCATCGAAACCATCCAGCATATAGCGGAATTGAATCTTCTCCGGCGGCAGGAAGCTCAGGCTTGTAAATTCAATTTCCAGTTGCCCCTCGCCCGTCGGGCTCTTAATGCGATGATCGAGCGCCACGCTCTTGTGGTTAATCACCACGCGTTCTATGACGGAACCAACCGGTTTTTGCTTTCCTATCCACCTGCGCCGGATTCACGACGCTCAACCCGACTGATGTCGGGAAGTAGAGCCGTCCGTCTTGCGCCTTCCATCCCGCTGGTTGAAAGCCGCCGTCGCATTCCTTCGTCTTCATCCCGTCGGCCGTGTCGTACGTCACCGGCTGAATGCGCTCCAACTTGCCCTCCGCAACGGCCTCCAGATCGCTCCGCTTGACGCGAAACACGCCCCGGTCTGAAGTCATCCACAAATACCCGGAATCATCGCTCAAAATTTCAAAAATGGAATCGTCAAACAGCCCGTTCCGCGTCGTATAGGCCGTGAATTTTCCATTTCGCAACCGCTCCAGTCCGCCCCCGCTCGTCCCGATCCACAGCGTTCCATCCGGATCCCCCAGCAACGACCACACCACGTCGTTCCCCAGCCCGTTACGCGTCGTATAGGATTCGAATCGGCCATTCTTCAAGCGGTTCAAGCCACCGCCCATCGTGCCGATCCAATACGTCCCGTCTACGTCCTGATAAATGCAGCCCACGTAATCGTTCGATAGCCCGTCCTTCGTGGTCAAGGCGCTAAAGCGCTTCCCGTCAAACCGGCCCAACCCTCCGCGCGTTCCCGCCCAAAGGTCGCCTCGCCGGTCGACGTAGGTCGACGTCACCCAATCGCTCGGCAGCCCGTCTCGAGTCGTGAATAGACTCATCTTGCCGTCTTTCCACCGGTTCAGCCCATGCCTGCTCGCGAACCACATGCTGCCTTCCCGGTCTTGCGCTATCGAGAAAATCAGCGTGTCGGCCAACCCGTTCTTGGTCGTGTACGCGCTGATGTTCCCATCCTTCAGCCGGTTCACGCCTTGGCTTGTTCCTATCCAAATCGCACCCTCCCGATCTTGATAGACCGGCAGCACCACGTCGCTCAATAGTCCTTCCCGCGCCGTCAGCGTCGTGAACGGTCCATCGTGCAATCGCACCAGACCCCCGCCTTGCGTACCGATCCAGAGGCCGCCCTCCCGGTCCTCGAGCGTGCTCCAGATTTCGTCGGCCGGCAATCCATCCTTGCTCGTATAGCTGCTGATCTTGCCGTTGCGATAGCGGTCCAATCCGCCCCCGCTCGTCCCCACCCAAATGGTGCCGGCGTCATCTCCGGAAATCGCCCAGATAACATTGCTCGAAAGCCCCTCGCGCGTCGTGTAAACCTCGAATGTTTCACCTTCCATCCGCGCAAGGCCTCCGCCGTTCATTCCAATCCATAGGCCTCCCCGCCGGTCCGTGTAAACCGCTTTCACGTAATCCTGCGGCAGCCCGTTCGTTCGCCCGTAAACGCTGAATTTGCCCTCTTTGAAATGCGCCAAGCCGGCGCGCGTGCCCATCCAAAGGCTCCCGTCGCGCCCCCCGCAAATCGACGAAATCCAGTTATCGGGTAGCCCGTTCTTTGTGCTGTATTGTCGAAATCCTCCTCGCCAATACCGGTTCAGTCCCGCCCCGTCCGTCCCTATCCAAACCGCGCCATCGCGATCCTCGTAAATCGAACGCACCACATCGCTCGATAATCCGTCACGCGTTGTGAATGTCCGGAAATTTCCGTCCTTCTCGAACGTCAAGCCGCCGCCATTCGTTCCAATCCACAATCCGCCATGCGCGTCGGCATACAGTGCATTGATCATGGCGCTCGCCAGCTCCGGCGTGTTGCCCTTATCGAAGACCAGGAAGCGCACTCCGTCAAAGCGCGCTAAACCGTCTTCGGTCCCGAGCCAAACGTATCCATCGCGCGTCTGTGCGATCGCGTAAACCGAGTTTTGCGGCAATCCACGGTCCGTCGTCCACACTTCTCGTGCGTATTGCGTAATCGCCTTACTCGGGTCCAATGCGCCACGCGCAGGTCCTGACGCTTGCCCCAAGAGTATGGCTACACCCGCCAGCAATGTGAACCTTAAACTTGAACGCTCTCTCTGCAATGGACAGCCCGCTCTAGTGGCTACGTGGCTCAATTTGGAACACACTGAGCCTCGCTATTGCACATCGGCGTAACCCCCTGAAGATTGAAGATGTCCAGTACGGGATACATCATCCGCCTCGCCGCCTTGATCCAACACCGCCAGCCCCTATTACCCTTGTGCTGAATGTCCCTCTTCACTCTCTCTGTCCGCACGGTCCGCTTTCTCGGTCGCGCGCGTACTTACCCTTCTTTATCTGCTGCTGCTTCTCGCCCGGCCCGCGGGGACAGCCGTCCGCGGCGCGAACCATTCTCTTATGGCCCGAAGGCATGGCTCAATGCCTGCGGCATCTCCGCGCCTCAAATACCGCCTCGGGCCTAAGTATCACTACTCCGTAGAGCTTGGGACGCCCAGCGCGCCGCGCCCACTTGTCGGCGACGGCTTCGCCGCAATCCAATCGGGGGCCAAAACTCAGGCCCGGATTCCATGATCCTTGCCCACCCGTCATCACTCTCGAAAAACCTTACGCCCAGACCCAGGCCGCGGGCTTACAACACGATCGTCGCTTGCGCAAGTACCGGTAAACACCGAAGATAGAGAGCTGAGGAAACGTTTTGAGAATTGCATTCGTTGCCGCTCTGCTCTTTTTTTACTGCGTGAGTGCCGGCAAGGCAGATGACGACGATGCCCCGGTCATGCTTCCCACCGGCAAGCGCATCACACCGCTGGCCGCCCCCGGCGCAACGCTTCAATCGCTGAATCCGGATCTTCCCGCTTTCCCGCACTATCTCGCGGGCCAGGCGATCAGCACCGCACTCAGCCCTGACAGCAAAACGTTGCTCGTGCTCACCAGCGGCTTCAATCGTATAAATGGCCCGGACGGCAAACCGATCCCGGATGCATCGAACGAATACGTCTTCGTCTATGACGTCTCGGCGCATACGCCCCGCAAAAAGCAAGTGCTGCAAGTGCCGGACACATTCGCCGGTCTCGCGTTCTCACCTGACGGCGACCACTTCTATGTTTCCGGCGGCAAGGACGATAACGTTCACACGTTTTCGCGTGAATCGAGCGATTGGAAAGAAGACCTGCCGCCAATTTCCTTAGGCCACACCTCCGGATTAGGGCTCACGCCGGGGAAAGAACCGCTCGCCGCTGGAGGTCTCGCCCTTTGCGATGACGGAAAAACCCTTCTGATCGCGAACATATATAACGATTCCGTGTCTTTCATCGACCTGCCGTCACGCCGGGTGGTTCGCGAACTCGATTTGCGTCCGGGCAAGTTACTCGCCTCCGCGCACGGTATCCCTGGCGGCGAATATCCGTTTTGGATCGTGACGCATGGCACGAGAGCCTACGTATCGAGCTTGAGAGATCGCGAAATTGTTGTGATCGATATCGGCGAATCACCCGCAGTGTCGAAGCGCATCAAGGTCAGCGGCAACCCGAATAAGATGCTCCTGAACCGCGATGGCTCAAGATTATTCGTCACTTCGGATAATAGCGATCTACTGACCGTTATCGATACACGGAAATTAGCCGTACTGAGTACGGTTTCAACCGCCGGCCCGCCGGCTCTGATGAATTTGAACGGACGCTACAAAGGGAGCGGACCGAACGCCATCGCCCTCTCGCCCGACGAGCAAACCGCCTACGTCACGAACGGAGGCTCGAATTCCATTGCCGTGATTCGGGTCGGCGCATCAGGTCGCGAACTCACCGTATCAGGCCTCATTCCAACCGGCTGGTTTCCTACCGCCATCAGCGTGAGCGGAGATGGCCAGACGCTCTACACCGTCAACAGCAAAACAATCCCCGGGCCAAATCCGCAACTCCACATGAAAATGAAACCCGGCGCAAACATGAAGCCCGGACCAGCCGTCGTCGTGAATTCCAGGAACGAGTACGTCTTCCAACTGGAGAAAGCCGGGCTTCTGACGATTCCTGTTCCGGATAGTACGTCTCTGGCGCGATTAACGCAAACCGTCGCTGAAAATGATCGATTGGCCGTGCCTCCGAACCCGCGCGATCAAGAAATCATGGCCGGTCTGCACGAGCAGATCAAACACGTCATCTACATCATCAAGGAAAACCGAACCTACGATCAGATTCTGGGTGACCTTGGAAAGGGTAACGGCGACCCGTCGTTAACCGAATTCGGCGCAACCATCACTCCGAACTTCCACAAGGTGGCCCGCGAATTCGTCGATCTGGACAATTTCTTCAACTCCGGCGAAGTAAGCGGCGATGGATGGCCCTGGAGTACTTCGGGCAAAGAATCGGACTACGGCGAGAAAGCAGTTGTGCTGAACTATGCCGACCGTGGCACCAACTACGAATATGAAGGCCCGAACCGTGACATCAACGTCGGGCTTCCCACAGTGGCCGCGCGCCAGGCCGCCAATCCCAAAACGCCCGATGATCCCGATCTGCTTCCCGGAGCCGTCAATGTGGTCGCTCCCGACGGACCCGACGGAACTCCTCGTGAAAAAGGCTATATCTGGGATGCCGTCTTGCGCGCCGGACTGACTTTCCGCGAATACGGTTGTATGAGCGATACCGCTTTGAATGCGCCCAGAGAGCCGCATCCATTCCAAGCCAAAGTGGTGATGTCACGGCCGGCTAATCCCGAGCTCTACAAATTCGGCGATCCCTATTACCGCGGATTCGATCCCGGATATCCGGATTTCTTTCGTGAAGCCGAATGGGAGCGTGAGTTCGATCAATACGTAGCCAAAGACAATCTGCCCTCCTTCGAAATCGTTCAGTTGCAAGAAGACCACATGGGTGAATTTGCAACGGCGATTTCAAACGTCAATACACCCGAAGTTCAGCAAGCCGACAACGATTACTCCACCGGACGCCTCATCGATCGGGTCGCGCACAGCCCTTTCAAGAACAATACGCTCATCTTTGTCATTGAAGACGATTCGCAGGATGGACCCGACCACGTCGACGCGCACCGCACAACCGCTTACGTCGTGGGACCGTTCGTAAAACAACACGCCGTCGTCTCGACGTACTACACAACCGTGAACATGATGAGAACCATGGAGGACGTTCTGGGGCTCGAACACCTGAATCTGAATACCGCGACGTCAACTCCGATGTCCGACGTGTTCGATTTGAATCAAAGGAACTGGAACTTCGAGGCGCAGCCCTCCTCGGTACTTTTGAAAACGGATCTGCCTCTTTCGCAAGACGCGCAGCGAGCTGCGGCGGTGAGCCCGCCGGTGAGAATCTCACACACCGCCGGCTATTGGGCCGCGAAAACGGCAGGAATGGACTTCCGAGGCGAGGACCGGATCGACGCCGATGCCTTCAACCGCATTGTCTGGGAAGGTCTGATGGCAAGTCCGTACCCAAACCGGCGCTGACGCTATAGACTCAATCGCTCACTCGTCCCGTAACGCCGACATGGGTTCGATGCGCGCTGCCCGCAAGGCGGGAAACACGCTCGCCACCATTGCAACAAAAGCTAAAGCTGCAATCGCGCCCGCAATCGTAGCAGGGTCCGTTGCCTGTAAACCGTAGAGCATCGAGTTGGCGGTTCTTGCCGTTGCGACCGCCAGCACGGTCCCGATCGCCAGTCCTGCCCCCAACAGGAGAGTCGCTTCTCGGGTCACCAATCCCACGATCTCAGCACGGTTTGCTCCCAGCGCGATCCGAATTCCTATCTCGCTTCGCCTCCGGGCAACCATATAGGAGATCACTCCGTATAAACCGACCGTCGCCAGCACTGCCGCGAGCAGACCGAAGAACCCGGAGAGCGTGGCCATCAGCCTTTCCCGTAGCAGCGAGTCTTTAACCTGAGTTTCGAACGCATGAAATTCGAATGAGAGCCCTGCATTCCGCTCCATGATCGTTTTCTTGAGCGCTGGCATCAACGACCCGAGCGGCATGCTCGATCGGACCAGAAAGTTGCTCCCTTCATCTGTCGCCTTATCTTGGCTTTGAGCGACAAAGACCAGCGGCTCAAAGTTGTCTCGCAAACCCCGATATTTCGAGTTCTTCACCAACCCTACAATCTGAAGCACCTGCTGCGGTTCGCCGGGTCCCACCAAAATTCGGATTTGCTTCCCGAGCGGGCTGGCCTTGCCCAGGAATTTCTCGCGGAACTCTTCGTTCACGATCGCCACCTCCGGAGAAGATGTCGTATCGTGCTCATCGAAATCGCGTCCCGCCACGAAGGGGGTGCCCATCGTGCGGAAATATTCAGCGCTCACCCGATCGAACCATGGAATCATATCTTTCCTCGCCGGTTGGCCCAAAATCTCGACGAATTCGTTCCAGCCGGAGCCGCTGACCGGGACGATGCGAGCACTAGCGGCGTGCTCAACACCGGGCGTGTTGCGCAGATCTGCCAGAAGTTCTCGATAGAGAACCGCTCGAGCGGGCGGCTTGAGGGGCAGACGGGAAGCGTCGAGGCTAATCGTCAGCAGCCCATTCTGGCTGAAACCCGCATCGAGCGTCAGCAGATTCCGAAGACTTCGCACAAATAACAAAGCGCCAACCAGCAACACAAGAGAAAGAGCAACTTGGCTGATCACCAGCATGCGGCGTAACCCAAAGCGTTGCCGATCTGCCGTCAGACCGCGTCCCGCCGCTTTCATCGCCGAAGCCGGATCCGTTTGCGTGGCGCGCAAAGCGGGCGTCAGACCGAAGAGAATGCACGTGAGAATCGCTACCCCAGCAGTGAAGGCGAGAACGCGCCAGTCGAGTGTCAGGTCCATGAAAACGGGACTGGTTGCACTGCTCAGAAACGAGATCAGGTAACGGCTCAGGAACTGCGCTAGAAACGCGCCTGCGGCCGCGCCCGCCAGTGTCAGAGCCAGGCTCTCAATTAGCAATTGCCGCACTAGTCGTCCGCGGTTCGCGCCGATCGCAAGCCGCACCGCCATCTCTCGCTCTCTGGTGCTGGCGCGCGCAAGCATCAAGTTCGCCAGGTTCGAACAGGCAATGAGCAACACTAACCCAGCGATGCCCAACAGCAGCAGAAGCGGCTCCTGATAGTCTTCTCGTAGGTCAGAGACGCCGGAACTCGCGGGCTGCGCTTCCAACTTGTAACCGACGTAATACTTCACCTGGTCCGCCCGATAGTCTTCGGGTACCGTATTTTCGAATACTCCGGAGGAAATTGCCTTCGCTTGGGCGGAAGCTCGCGCGATGGTCCAGCCCGGCTTAGTACGGCCGATAATCGCCAGCCACCAATCGGATCGTTTCGCTAAGTGATCGTTTTCGCCCGCAATCAGAGGCTCCGCACAGATCGGAACCGCTACATCGAAATTTCGACCTACTTCCACTCCGTAGAAGCTCGCCGGTGTAATGCCCGAAATTTCTAACTTGCGCCCGTCCAACAGAAGCAGCTTTCCGACGGCAGCCGAATCGCCCGCGAAGTGCCGCTGCCAGAACGCATAACTGATGACCACACCCGGGGAACTGCATCCTGCCCGGTCGTCGCTGCTGCCGATCAAACGCCCTATTAGTGGCTGGATACCCAGTGTCTTGAAGAAGTCGCCGCTCACCCACAGGCCTTCCGCATAGCGCGGTTCACCCGCTTCGGCCATGTTGAACCTTTGGTCGCCCCACGCAAACAGGCTTGAAAACGCCTGCTGATGATCCCGAATCTGCTCCCATTGCGCATAAGTGAAGTCGGGATGGCGGTCGGAGAAATTTCCGGAACAACAATGATCGTTTTTTGCAATCTTGAGTTCTGCCAACCGTTCTGCGTGCGCAATCGGGAGCGCTCTCAGCCGCACCGCATCCAGCAACTGAAAAATCGCGGTATTCGCCCCGATGCCTAGCGCCAGCGAAATCGTGGCAACAGCAAAGAATGCCTTGTTGAGGCGAAAGGTTCTCGCGGCATAAGCAAAATCTTGCAGGATGCTCTCAAATAGGTTGACCACGTTCATTGCACCGTTTCTGAGCATTTCGCAAGCCACCTGCAGAACGAGAAAAAACAGTCGTTCTGTGCCCTCTTGTGATTTCGGGATTGTTCAAATCCGGAAAAACTGTTCGCGCGTGAACAGTGTCGTGGTTTACGCTGATTTCGTTACTTTTGCATGAGCGCTCCACGGGGACACCCGCGGGATTACCGCGTGGCGTGCCTTTTGCGTTATTGCGGTGAATCAGCATTGTTGATGTTGTCTGATGATATGTTCATACATTCTCGACAGGAGAGGACATCGACCGATGAAGAGTGACATGGGGCGGCGGGGATTTTTAGTGGGCGCGACGGGCGCGGCGACGTTGGCTGCTTTGGCGGCGCAAAGCCCGCTGACAGATCTCGCGCGGGCGCGCAATTATCGAACACGGCGTTCATCGAGCTATGACAGAACGGGGGGTAACGCCGATTTTGCGGCGCTCGAGGCAGGGGCTACGCTCGAAGTTTTGAACACGGAAGGTCCCGGGATGGTGACGCACATCTGGTTCACCATCAATTCACACGAGGATTTTCATTTGAAAAAACTCGTGCTGCGAGCTTATTGGGACGGAGAGGAACAGCCTTCGGTGGAGGCGCCGTTGGGGGACTTTTTCGGGCTCGGGTTGGGCGATTACTTTCTGTACCAATCGGCGCTGACCACGGTTGCATCTATCAAGGCGATGAACGCATACTTTCCCATGCCGTTTGCGAAAAGCGCGCGCATCACTCTGACGAATCAAGGGACGAAACCCGCGGAGAGTGTGTACTACAACATCGATTTCGTCAGCTTCCGGGAGATGCCGGGCGATATGGCGTATTTTCACGCGCAATATAGACAAGCGGCTCCCTGCCGTGGATGGACCGACGATTGGAAGACCGGCTATGAGCCTTCGGTGAATGACAAAAAGAATTTGACTGGCGAGGGGAATTACGTTTTTTTGGAAGCGCAGGGCGTTGGACATTTCGTCGGCGTGACGCACGCGGTGCTGCAGAACCAGGATGGCTGGTGGGGCGAGGGAGACGAGATGGTTTTCCTCGACGGAGGCGAGCGGCCGGCCATCAACGGCACGGGAACGGAAGATTACTATAACGGCGCCTGGAATTTTGGGGGCTTAAACGGAGCTGCGCCGTTTGCCTATCCGCATAACGGAGCGCCGTACATTGTGGATCCGGAACGCGTGGGCGGCCGGTATTGTCTTTATCGCTGGCACCTGGAGAGCCCGATTACGTTTGAAAAATCGATCAAGGTGACGATTGAGCATGGGCATGCCAACCATCGCTCGGACAATTTCTTTTCGACTGCGTATTGGTACCAGACGGAACCGCATGGAAGGTTTCCGGCGCTGCCGCCGGTTGCAGAGCGCATTCCGCGCGTGCTGCTGGTGGGAGGCCCCGGAGTGAGGCGTGAAGAAGGCCGATGAGATGGCTGCTCATTTTCTGGATCTTCGTGGTCAGCGCGGTGGCTTATCTCGACCGGGTTAACGTTTCCATCACAGGACGAGCGATTGCGACTGAGTTTCATTTGGACAATGTTCAGCTCGGATGGGTTTTCAGCGCGTTCGTGTTGGGTTATGCGGTGTTTCAAGCGCCGGCAGGATGGTTTGCGGACCGGATCGGACCACGCATTGCGCTGACCTTGGGCGTGCTTTGGTGGGGCGTTTTCACCGCGCTGATCACAGTGCTTCCGGCGGGCGCGGGCGGGATCTTGTTCCTGCTGGTGGGGGTTCGGTTCGCGCTGGGAATCGGTGAAGCGGTCGTCTACCCGGCTTCGAATTGCGTGGTTTCGTCGTGGATTCCGTCGGCTGAAAGAGGGCTGGCGAACGGGATCATTTTTTCGGGCGTGGGATTTGGTGCAGGCGTGACGCCGCCCTTGATTGCTTACTTGATGATTCATTATGGCTGGCGCAGCGCGTTCTGGGTCAGCGCGGCGATTGGGCTCGCGGCCGGAGCGATCTGGTTTGTATTGGCGCGCGATACGCCACAGCGGCACCCATGGGTTTCCCCGCGCGAGGTGCAACAAATTGAAAGCGGGCTGCCGGCCAGTTCATTGGAAGGCGGCACGGAGCGGCTGCCGTGGAGCACGATTCTTGTCGAATCGCGACATCTGGATTGTGACGTTCAGCTATTTTACGTATGGCTATGCAGCGTACATTTTCTTCAGTTGGTTTTTTATTTATTTGAACGATGTTCGTGGGCTGAATTTGCGGCAGAGCTCCTATTACGCGATGCTGCCGTTCCTGGCGATGGCCGTTGGATCACCGTTGGGCGGATGGATCAGCGACCGGCTGACGAAGGCGTACGGCAAGCGCGTGGGCCGCTGCGGGATTGCGGTGGTTGGCATCGGCCTCTCCGCGGTATTCATTGCACTGAGCACGCGGGTTGCGAGCGCAGAGTTAGCCAGCTTTATGCTCGCGGGCGGAGCGGGGGCGCTTTATCTATCGCAGAGCTCGTTCTGGTCGGTGAGCGCGGATATCGGCGGGCGTTCCGCAGGCTCCGTTTCCGGGTTTATGAATATGGGCGGGCAATTCGGCGGAGCCCTCACGGCATCGCTGACGCCCATGATCGCGAAGCATTTTAGCTGGAACGCGTCGTTTCTGGTGGCGGCCGGCGTTGTGCGCCTGCGGAGCTCTGGCTTGGCTTGGCTGTCAGCGCAGGCGCGGAATTGACGGAATCGGTGGGGAATTATTCTCCAGAAGACCAGGCGACGCGGAACTCGGGATAGAGCGTTAGGCCGCCGCAGGCAAACAGTGTTTGTCCGGTGATGTAAGAGGCTTCGTCGGAAGCGAGAAACGCGAAGATGGTTGCGATTTCTTCCGAGGTGGCGGCGCGGCCCATGGGGATGTGGCTTTCTACTTCGGCGCGCGCTTTGGGATCGTTGATCCAGGCGTTATTGATGGGGGTAACAGTGGCGCCGGGTCCGACAGCGTTGACGCGAATGCCGGAACCCGCGTATTCGAGGCCGAGCGTTTTGGTCATGTTTTCCATGCCGCCCTTGCTGATGGAATACGGAAGATATTTCGGCTTCGGAATGATCTCATGGACGCTGGAGTTGTTGACGATCACGCCTTTGATTCCGCGCTCCAGGAAATGCTTGAGGGCTTCGCGGGAACACATGAAAGCGCCGCGAAGATTGACGCCGATGATCTTGTCGAAATCGGACATCTTCGAGTTCG
>CAVSTO010000014.1:0-155794 GCA_963730865.1 uncultured Acidobacteriaceae bacterium
GCTCACCGCTACCGGATTGGATAGATAACTGGGAAAATGAACTCTGTTTCCGCTCTACGGATCGAGTTGTGCGGCAGTTCGAATACGGTCTCGAGTGGAGCAAAGAATGGCCCGGCGTAGAGCCTTCCCGCCGGAGACGCTCGACCCCGCTGAATACGTCATCCGCTTAAACGAGTCGGCAATCTCGAACAGCAGGCCAATTCTTCGGTTACGAACCGCCTGAGATTTCGAGGTTGCGGGCGATTGGCTGCAGTTCACCTCGCCCGTTCGCACGCCGTTCCCGGAGAACAACGTCGTACGGGCGCGCTGGTTCCCGGCTCGCAATGGCAACCGCAAGGCCGTGGTCGTGCTGCCCGCATTGGAACTCGAAGTTGCCGCAGCACAACGCACTCTGCGCGGGATTGCAGCGTCTGGGCATCAGCGCCCTGCGATTGAGCCTGCCGTATCACGATTCGCGCACTGCCGGCCGGCTTGACCGCGCCGATTACGCCATGTCTTCGAACATCTGCCGCACCATCGATGCCACGCGCCAAGCGGTGATCGACACCCGCTGCTGCTTCGATTGGCTGGAGCACAGGGCTTACGGACCTGGGAATGATCGGCACCAGCCTCGGTTCCTGTTACGCGTTTCTGGCCAGCGCGCATGACGCACGTATCCGCGCGAACGTCTTCAATCACTGCTCCACATATGTTGCCGACGTCGTGTGGGAAGGCCTGTCCACGCGGCACATCCGGGACAGTCTGGAAGGCGCGATCGATCTCGAAACACTTCGCAAACTCTGGCTGTGCATCAGCCCGCCCAGTTACTGGGACCTGTTCACCGCGCGCAAAAAGCGCTCGAAATTCATCTATACGCGCTACGACACAACGTTTCCCGCTGCATCTTTCGCGCGCAAGTGATCGAGGGCGCGCGCAAATCAAGTGGGATCACAAAGTCGCCGTGCTGCCGTGCGGCCACTACACGATGGGCGAGTTTCCGTTCAAATACATCACCGGATACGAGATCTGCTCGTTTCTCAAGCGCAATCTCTGTAGTCGCCGTGCGGTATCGTAAGCGGAATAGTTAAGAGCTTAAATATTTTTCTCCGAACATGCTGCAAAAGCGTGCCGCTGCATCGAACGCTTGTGGACCAGCAGTTTACGCCTGGGCTTGCCAAGAAGAATGATGAGTAACGTACGGTTGCTGCGCTGTTTGCTCTGTTTTTGTCGCTGTTTGGCTGGCGATCTCAGCCAGCGATTCTGCGCAGAACGCCGGCCCGGGCACGTCCGCAGAGAACTGGACGCAGCCGAGCGGCGGCGCAATGTCGCAGTCTGCCGACAGCATGCATGACGCATGCCTCCCAGGCCGGCGATCAGAGCTTCGGGCAGCGTTCCGCAAGGAACGGCGACGGCGACGCCATTCCGCTGAGTTCGGCGACGCCATCAATCGCGGCCTCAAGGCGAACCTCGGATTGCTGACGAATGAGCAGTCCAGCCGTGAAGTACGCGCCGAACGTTTCGCGCCCTCAGCGGCTTACTGCCGCAAGTAACCGGCAAGTTCCGCATGACCGAACAGCAGATGAATCTGCAGGCGCTTGGGATTCCTGTTCAGCTTTCCTCCGGGCTGTTGCTCAGTTCCCCACATCGTCGGACCTTACTCATTACGAGAGCCGCGTCTGGCGAACGTCAACGTTCCACTGTTCGATTACAGCGCCATCAGCAATTTCAGAGCGTCGCGCGAAGACGTGAAAGCGTCTGCACTATCCATCAAGAATGCCCGCGATCTGGTGGTGCAGGCGGTAGGAAATGCGTATCTGCAGATCATTGCCGACACCGCCCGCGTCACAGCGACGCAAGCCGAGATCGATGCCGACAACGCGGTCTACATGAATGCCGTCCACCGGCACGATGCCGGAACGGCGATCGGCATCGACGTGCTTCGTTCGCAAGTCGAGTTGAAGCAGCGGCAACAAACGCTGGTCGCGGTCACAAATCAGTTTGAAAAAGACAAACTGACGCTCGGCCGCATGATCGGCCTGCCGACCGGGCCAGGATTTCATCGTCGCCGATCCGTCGCCTTCGGTTCCGCTCGCGGCCATGTCGCTGCAGGATGCACTCGGAAAAGCCTACGAGCATCGGCCCGATTTTCAGGCGGCGAAGGCGCGAGTGCTTGCCGCTGCAGTTTACATTGCGTGCCGCCAAAGCGGAGCGCTATCCCACCGCTGACAGCTTCAGCGGCTTTTATGGCGACGAGGGTCTGCGGCCTGCTTTACAAACTCGCATGGCGTGTTTCAAGCACCGGCTCCATTCAGTTCAACATCTTCGACGGCGGCCGGATCAAGGGCGACATTCTCGAAAATGATGCTGAGTTGCGAAATCGGCGGAACGAGATGGAGAACCTGCGCGGCCAAATCGATTACGAAGTCCGCAACGCATTGCTCGATCTGAAGTCGGCGGGCGATCAGGTGGAAGTGGCGCGCAGCAACATGGATCTGGCGAATCAGACCCTGAAACAGGCTCGCGACCGCTTCACAGCGGGCGTGACGAATACCGTGGAAGTGGTGCAGGCGCAGCAAGCCGTTGCGGACGCGAATGAAAATCTGATTTCCGCGCAGTTCCAATACAACGTTGCGAAGGTTTCGCTCGCGCGCGCGCTCGGCGTTGCCGAAGAAGGCATCCGCACGTACTTCAATCAGAAGCCGTAAGGCGGCTCACTTTCTCCAGACAGAAGTTGCCGACAAACAGAGCATCGATGCCTGAAGAGTAGAAGCTGCGCACGGCATCGCGCGGCGTGCAAACCAGCGGATCTCCGAACAGATTGAAACTGGTGTTGTAGAGCACCGGCAGTCCGGTCGATTCTCCAGCCGCCGTCAGCAGAGCGTGATACAGCGGGTTTTCCTCCTTCGCACCGTATGCACACGAATCAGATCTTCGCCCAGAATGGCCGCCGCAAAGGTCTTGCGATGCTCGGGCCGAACTCGTCCCACGGTCGCCAGATAGCGCGCATTCGGCCCCACTTCGAAGTATTCGGCCGCCCGTTCTTCCGGCACGGACGCCGCGAATTTTCGAAAGCTTTCGCGGTGCTTGATGTAGACGTTCAGATTTTCTGTCGAATACGGATTCGAAGGCGAAGCGAGAATACTGCGATTGCCCAGAGCGCGCGGTCCGAATTCCATACGGCCTTGCATCCAGGCGACAATCTTCTGATCGTTCAGTGCGCGCACCGCATCTCGATGAGATCGCCTTCCGTCGAGAGAAAGCGAAAACGCAGTTTGCAGTTTTCGAGCACTTGCTTGATCTCGCCCGACGAATACGCCGGTCCCAGACACACCGTCTCGAACGGAATCCGCGTTTCCTCGCCGTAGAAGTTGTGCCAGGCGTAAAGAGCGGCGCCGAGCGCGGTGCCTGCATTCCCGGCCATGGGCTGAACAAATGTGCTCGCCGAAGTTCTCTTCGAGATGCGTGAACCAGGAACGCATTCAAAGCAAGCCCGCCGGCAACGCAAACGTTGTCGCATGCTCCCTGCGGCGGTCCAGCATGGCGATCACAGCTTCTGAAACGGCTTGCTGCAGGCTTGCCGCCATGTCCGCCTTCACTTCTGAAGAAGCGACGTCGCCGGCGCGCAGCCCGAGCTCTTCATAAGAAACGACCGCTGAATCCGCCCTGCGTCAGCCGGTCGGCATCGAAATAAGCTTCGATCGATTTGCGGCCAAGCCGATCCGCCCCGATGCAACAGCCGTTGCAGAATAGGCAACGTACTTCGGCTTTACCGGAAGCCGAGAGCCACTGCACCTTGTGCTCGTCGGCGCGTGGCTCAAACCCAGCAATTCGGTAACGCGGTTGAACACGTCGCCCAGCGAATCCGGGAAATACAGCTCACGAACCGGAGTCAGTCGATTCTTTTCGCCCGAAACAGAACGGCGGAACGGAAGTCACCGGCCCGATCAATGCTCAGCACCGCGGCCGAATCGAAACCTGTTGCGAAGTAGGCGGACGCCGCGTGCGCATGATGATGCTCCACGACGACGATTTCGCTTTGCGGGAATCGCGCGCGCAGTTCCAACTGCGCAGCACTTTCCGCTCCCAGCGCAAACGGCCGCGCCAACGCGACGCAATCGATGTCCTTCGCCTGCACGCCGCGCAACGCTGAGCGCCAGATGGAACGCCTCATCGGGAAATGAGCCAGGCCGGTCCTGACGTGAAACCTTCGCCTGTTCCACGCCGGAAGCAATCTGCCCGCTCTTGATAATGCAACAGGCGGGATCGCTGAGCAATCCGCCCAACCCGAGAATGACGCGTGACACGCTAAACCTTCCTAAGCCTCTGAATCACGCGTTCGCGCCCGATGCAAGCGAAAACCGCGAACGCGCTCGGTCCTACGGGTTGGCCCGTCAGTGCCGCGCGGCTCGCGTTGATCAGCAAACCTGCTTTCACGCCGCGCTCCTCTGCAAGCTTCCGCAGATCAGCCTCAACGCTCGCCTCCGTGAACTCCGGATTCGCTTCAATCCGGTCCGCCAACTCGTGCAGCAGCTCGCGCGCGCCGTGCGCGTTCAACTTGTCCAGTGCTTGCTGCTCAATGTGGAAATCGTCTGCGAAATACGCGCGGCCTTTCGTTGTGAAATCCAGCAATGTTGAGAAGCGGGTGCGGATCGTGTCCACCACGTGCTCAAAGAACGCCTCGTCGCCATAGGGCGCCAGGCGATGATCTTCGAGCGTTCGCCGCACCAGGGGAGCCAGCTCCGCCACCGGCATGGTCCGCAGATGCTGCGAATTCAGCCACAGCGCCTTCGGATCGATCGGGATCGGCTTCGCTGAAATTCACCACCGCGTTGCTTCGATTCACGCCTTCCAGGCTGAAGGCATTCGTCAGTTCGATAAGGGTCATCTGCTCGCGATTGTCTTTTGGCGACCAGCCGAGCAGGCACAGAAAATTGATGTACCCGAGCGGAAGAAATCCATTGTCGCGATACGTGATGACACTCACCACCGGTCCATGCTTGCGCTTCGAGAGCTTCGAGCCATCAGGCGCAATCAGCAGCGGCAGATGAGCGAACCGCGGAACGGGCGAGCCCGCCGCTTGAAAGATCAGAACGTGCTTGAACGTATTCGAAAGATGATCCTGGCCGCGAATGACATGCGTGATCTTTAAGATCGATATCGTCGGCGCACGAAGCCAAGTGATACGTCGGCATGCCGTTGCTGCGCAGCAACGCGAAATCTTCAATGTCGGCCGTCAGCTTCGATTGCGCGCCATAGACCTCATCGTGGAACGCTACTTCACACGCCGGATCCCGCTCCACCGAAAACGAATCACAAACGGCTCGCCGGCGGCCGCTCGCTTTTCGCTCTCTTCGTTTGAAAGCGCGCGCATCTCCGGATTGCATAGCCACGGGCCTTCGCCGTGCGGCTTGTCTTCCAGATCGGCCATCGCCGGCGTGAAATCCCGGTACGCCGATCCCTTTGCAGCAGATCGAACGCCAGCTTGCGATGCAGATCCAGGCGCTCGGATTGCCGATAAAACTCGTCCCAACCCAAACCCAGCCAATTCAGGCCTTCATAGATCGAATTGAGCGAAGCCTCGGTATTGCGATCGACATCCGTGTCGTCGATGCGCAGCACCATGGTGCCTTGATGTTTGCGAACATAAAGCCAGTTAAAGATGAAAGTGCGCGCGCTGCCGATGTGCAGATAGCCTGTCGGTGAGGGCGCAAAACGAGCCCGAATCATGAAGTTTCAGTGTACAGAAGGACTCGGTTCGCCCAGAGCGCGCATGCAGTGATATAAGAATTGCTCAAAGGTGAGTTGCTCGGCTCGCAACGAAGCCTCGGGCAAGCTATCCGTCGCCGCACCATAAAAAGGCCGCAGATTGTTACGCAGTGTCTTCCGCTTTGTGAGCAAAACAACGGCTCACAAACGACAGCAGCCCCGGCGAATGGTTCGCAGCCCGTTTACGCCGGAACCGCACCGCGCCCGAATCCACCTTCGGTGGCGGCACAAAGGCGGACGGCGGTACGCGACAGACCAGATCCACCTCGCAAACCAATTGCGTCGCCACTGTCAAGTAGCCGTAATCGCGCGTGCCGGGCCCGGCGAGGATTCGCTCGGCCACTTCCCACTGCATCAGAAACACCGCTAGGTTGAATGCCGCATCGAGCGCAAGAAATCGCTCAATGATCGGCGATGTGATGTAGTACGGCAGGTTGCCGGTAACGGCGGCACTGCCCCACTGCTCCAAATCCGTCTTGAGCACGTCGCCTTTGTGGACGTGTAGCTTCGGTTCATCCGCGAATTTTCTGCTCAGATGGCCCACTAAAGAGGCGTCCAGTTCGATGGCATGCAGTTCGTCCGTGCGCCGCAGCAGATGCTGCGTCAGCGCTCCTCGCCCGGCGCCAATTTCAATCACGCGCCCAGTGTGATCACCGCAAGCAGCCACTGCCAGTCGTTCCAGAATGGCGTCGTTTGCAAGAAAATGCTGGCCCAGCTTTCGCGGCAAGCTCAAGTGTAAAACAGCAATCCTGCGAGCAGCGTATCGCCGCGCTGTCTGCAAACATAAATCGTGAATTGGATCTCCTACCTTCTCGCAATCGCCGCCGGTGCGGCGAATCCCGCGCAAGCCGGCGCCAACGCAGAGCTCAAAAAATGCATCGATCAGGCGCTCTATACAGCGGCGGCGGTATATATATCCGGACTCATTGGCGTGCTGCTGATTCAACTCTTTGTGCGAGAGCCCTGGCCCGCCGCTCAAAAGCTCGCTGCGACTCCTTGGTGGGCCTGGACGGGAGGGCTGCTGAGCATTGCTGCCACGGTGGCTGGGCTTACTTTTGCACAGAAAATGGGCTCAGGTGTTTTTACCGGTATCAGCGTAACCGCTTCGCTTGCTATGTCGCTAGTCCTTGATAACTACGGCTGGATGGGATTCAAAGTTCACCCCGCCTCATGGCCGCGCATCCTCGGCTGCGGTCTCATGGTCGTCGGGCTTTGGCTGGTCGCCAAGTTCTGAACTGACTATGCCAGTTCAAACGGCTCGCGTTGTGAAAAATGCGGCGAGTAAAATCGCCGATCCGGGATGATGTCGCGATTCGTCTCTTCAAATAAATTCAACTCAGTGGGATCCACGAGCGAACCCCAATCCAGATCCGAAATACCGCTCAGGAAAGGCGAGTAGACGACGCGTTTGCCCGTTCGTAATGCATGGGCTCCCGCCCACGCGCCCAGAAGGGTAAGAGAAGCTTGCTCTGGAAGCGTGTCGATCAGCTCGGCCAAGAATTCCGCGCGAACGACGGCAAACTGAACTGCAACGGCACTCACGGAACGCTGCTTCCAGAGTTGCCCGAAGTATCCCGGATCTGAGCCAGGGCGGCCCTTGTAAGGACAGCCACACACCCCGCCGAATCCGAAGTATTGCCCTGCCTCACGAATCAGTCCTTGCTTGTTCCTGATCTGACCGCCCACCATCACTGCATCGGGATGCAACTCGAACAGACCCAGCGCTTCCCAAGTCCAGTTCGGATCTTCGATCTGAACGTCTTCTCCCACCAGATGAATGAATTCTCCCTGTTGCGCGGCGGAGGCGAGACTGCTGATCTTGGCTGACGCATCTTCGATCGTAACGGTCACGACGGGCTTTCCGTCGGTATGCTGCCGCAGAAACCTCCAATGTGCGGCGCCACCGAACAACGCGTTGTAATCGATGTCGAAATTGCGCCCTTCCGGCCGAGCATTGAGGAAGCGCTGGAGAACGGCCTTTTGCGAAGAATGAATGTACGGCTTGCTCGCGGCATCGTCCGCCGTCGAATGGGCATGCACGCGCCAGCTATACACCACTTCGGGAATGTGCACGGCGCGGTATCCGGCCATCAGAAACCGTACGAACGCATCCCAATCGGGGCTTCCTTCCACCTGTTCATCGCTGTATACTCCCCATTCCAATGCTGTTAGACGATCCATGACGCCCAGGTGCGCGATATAGGCCGAATTCAGCAGCAAAACTGGATCCCAATCAGGTTTCAAATAGGGCTGATACACGCCGCTCCCAATTACCTTGTCTTCGTCGGTGTAAAGCAGCGGAGGGCAACCGGCGGCAAGCGCTCCCGAAGCAACCACTCTGAGGGCGTCTGGGTAGAGGACGTCATCGGCGTCCACGGGCAATACATATCGCGCACTGGCCTGCTCCAGGCACAGACGCAAACCCCGCGTAATTCCTGCGTTTGTCTCGTTCCGCAGTAGCTTTACTGGCCGCCGCCTGCTCAGTTCCTGCAGATAGGAACGAAGCGCCTGATTTTGGCAGCCGTTGTCTAGGATTACCCATTCGAACGCGCCGTCCTGCTGAAGGACGGACTTGGCGAGCGTACGAAGGTGTGGGATGGGGCTGCCATCCCACACGGCAGTTAAAATGGAAAAAAGGCCCTGTGGTGGCTCCGTTGGATACTCGCGCTGCCGTTCCGCCACTCTGTGCCGAATCCAGGCCCGGTACCTTTGGGTTGCCCGGCTCGGAAATAGTCGATCGGCCTGACGCCTGACAACCCCTTTTACGTAAGCTCGAATCCTTTGCCGCAGTCCAATCCGATTGTACGAACCGCTACTATTTTCGAAGGGGCGATGCACGCGCAACAAACAACTGAGGCTCAGCTTGAGGCGGCGAATAAGAAGCTCTCTCAGCTTGAGGCAGAATTAGCAACATCTCAGAGGCAGATCGCCCGGCTGCTGGAACTCATCGCGAAGCAGCAGGATCGCGCGGACCTGCAGCAATCCTCGATCGTTCGTTTGGACCGGACGCTGATGGAGATGCTTACAGGCCGAACCTGGCGAACTTTGCGAAGCTTCGGTGAGTTGGCCAAGAAGATAACGCGTTCCGGCACGGTTGGGGGCGCACCGGCGGTTGACTCCGGCAGCAGTAAGGCTTCTTATCTTGCCTGGATCCAGGATTTCGAACGCCCGGCCGATGAGCTGATCGAGCTTAAACTGCCTTCGCTCCAAAACCGTCCGCTCTTCAGTATCGTCATGCCGGTGTTCAACACCGTACCGGCTGAGCTAAGCGCCGCAATTGAATCCGTGCTCGCGCAATCGTACGGAAATTGGGAACTCTGCGTCGCTGACGATGCTTCGACCAGTGCTCACATCCGCCCCTTGCTCGAAAGCTTTGCGCAAAGAGATTCGCGGATCAAGGTGACGTTTCAACCGGAACGCGGCGGCATATCGAAGACGGCCAATGCGGCCTGGCAAATAGCCTCTGGCGATTTCGTCGCATTTCTCGATCACGATGACACGCTTGCGCCGCACGCGCTCGCTTACCTTTGCGAGACCCTGGACCGCAGCCCCGGTGCGGATTTGATCTACAGCGATGAAGACAAGCTCGACGCCAAAGGCAGACGCTTCGATCCGTTTTTCAAACCGGATTGGTCGCCCGATCTGTTATTAAGCGAGAACTACATCTGTCACCTGCTCGTCGTGCGGCAAGATTTGGTTCGTAACGTGGGCGGCTTCGATGCCGATTGCGACGGCAGCCAGGATTACGATTTGATTCTCAGGGCTACCGAACGCGCCGCGAAAATCGAACACGTCCCGAAGGTTCTTTACCATTGGCGCGCGGGAGCCGAATCGACGGCCAGCGGCCTTTCCAACAAGCAGTACGCATTGGACGCCGCCCAGCAGGCCTTGAAGAACTACTGCCAACGATCGGGCAAGCAGATGCGAGTGGAGCCGCACAAGATTGCCGGGCGTTGGCGCATGCGGTACGCCATTCCCGCAGGCAGCCGCGTCAGCATCATCATCGCTTCCGGCGGCAAGACGGACGTGCTGCGAACCAATCTCACCAGCCTCTTTGGAAAAACAACTTACCCGGAATTCGAGGTGGTTGTGATCGACAATTCAAAGGACAATTCGATCGAAAAGCTGGTCCGCGATTTCCCTTCCCGACCAGGTGCGCTGCGCTACATCGATTGGCGCAACAAACCCTTTAATTATTCGGCGATCAATAATGCCGCCGCCCGGCAATGTGAATCGCCGGTGCTCCTGTTCCTGAATGACGACACGTCGGTGATCGCTCCGGACTGGCTGGAATCGATGATAGAGCTCGTCATGCGCCCTGAAGTGGGAGCGGTCGGCGCCAAGCTTCTCTTCCCCAACGGCCGCATCCAGCACGCCGGTGTCGTCATGGGCCTATATGACAACTGCGGTCACGCCTTCAAGGCCTTGGACGGCAACGCCGGTCACTACTTCGACTTTTCAGAGATCATCCGCAACGTCAGCGCCATCACGGGCGCATGCCTGATGACGAAATCGGAAGTGTTCCGGCAGGCGGGCGGCTTCGACGAAAGCGACTTTGCCGTTGCCTTCAACGACGTGGACCTGTGCCTGAAAATCGGCGCGTTGGGATGGCGCGTTCTCTATACACCGCATGCGCTGCTATATCATCATGAGGCATTTTCCAAGAGCTCCAAGGATCTGCGCCCCCATCCTGAAGAAGTAACCCGCATGCGCTACAAATGGGAGCGCTTGATCGCCGCGGATCCGTATTACAGCCCCAATTTGACCCGCAATGACGAAGATTATTCGCTGAAGACGCGGCGTTAGGCATTCGCAAGCCAAACGCTTCTTCAGAAAAGCTTTGAGAGCATTGCACTGCTAACGAACTGTGTCAATTGGATACTTCCATTGTCTCAAGCCGAGTGTCTGCCGCTCTGCCTGCGTCCGAGGAAATTACGAGTTCAACTGAACTCGCCTCCGCCCCTGAGACTTTCTCGCGAACACGAACCGCAAAACGAGCGCCCGGCGATACGTTACTAACGCTCTGTTTCCTAAGCTTATTCTTCGTTCAATTGGTGCATCACCAGCTTTGGCGTGATGAGTTAAATGCGTGGGGTCTAGCGGTAAGTAGTTCGACGCTTCCAACGTTGGTCCACTATGTGCATTACGAAGGCCATCCTCTGCTTTGGTATTTGCTGCTTTGGTTCCTTTCGCGATTTACGTCAGATCCGATCGTATTGAAATTCGTAGAGGGGTCCGTCGCGATCGCCATTTATCTGGTCGTCGGTTTGTGCTCGCCGTTTTCCCGGATAGAGAAGGCTCTGCTTTTCTTCGGCTATTTCATCTCGTTCGAGTACACCGTCATGGCGAGAATGTACGGGTTGTGCTTATTAACGGCCCTAATATATCTACGCCGTAGGTCGCTTCATCCTGATAGCTACATAGGTAATGCGATAACGCTTGGAATACTCGCCAACACGGATTCTCTGGGAGTAATGCTATCCGTGGCGTTCGGTGCAGAGTACGTTTGGAGCCAGACAGGTGAACTAGGCAGGACAGCCTTCTTTCGTCAGAAAGCGGTGAAGGCGATTGCAGCGTACGTGATTCTCCTCAGCTTCTCAACGTGGTCCGGTTATCCCTCGCCAGACGTAAGCCGCAGAGCCAGCGATCCGTTCGGCCTCTATGCGTTTCAGTTGGGCCACCTTCTAGTAGCTGTTTACCAGGTAATTGTGGGACCTTGGTTACCAATTCAGCCTGGCTTTCCCCATCATTTCTGGCACCCCGTGGTGCAACCGGAACAGATAGTGTTGGCCCCCATTGTGCTTCTTGTCTATTACAAACTGTTCAAACGCCAGACGAATCTACTGATTCTGATCGGAATAACTGTAGTGGAATCGGTCGCGTTCAATCATTTGGTTTACCCAGGCAGAACTCGTCACTTCGGAATCACCTTCATCGCCTTCCTTGCCGCTCTTTGGCTGCAGCGTTGCGGCCGGCCGGCAGTTCCCGTACTGGGGCGCATCATGTTAGGTCTAAGCGCAGCGGCAGGCATTCTTGCGGCCGGTGTTCAGTGGCACCATCCGTTCTCAAATGCGGGAACAGCCGCAGCCTGGCTCCGAGCGCATGATTTAGAACACGCTGCCTTAGTCGGCACGCTGGACACGAGCGTGGCCGCGGTAGCTGAGGAGCTACAGCGTCCGATCTACTTTCTGGATTGCAACTGCTCCAATGGATTTCTCTTGTTTTCCAAACAGCGAGACGCGTTCCGTTGGGACCAGATCCCTGACCGCTTGGTTCTGGCCTCACGCCCCTGCAGGCTCCTGAAATGATCCTCATTCTCTCTGACCGGTTAACGGATATGCAGCGAAGCTTGATCAAGGACCGCCATTTCCGCGTGACCAGCCTCGCGGAGTTTACGGGCGCAGAGGAAGCAGTAGAGGACTTTTATTTATACCAGCTCGAAAAAGAGCGGTGAGCCTATCCCGCTATTCGCGGAAAAGTATCGGAGTGAATTTGATGCTGATATCGCTGCTGACAGGCTGCGCTAGTTCCAATACACTGCGAAAAGAGGGAAGCGCAATATTGTCGCCTTGCAGCCGGGTCGCATCGCCCACGAACCAGGCGGAAGCCCCGCGCGCGCTGTAATCGGTGATCCGACCGTTCTCGTCCAAGCTCATGTTCAGGGTCACCGAAGAGCGCAATTGGAAGGGAACCAGGTTCGCGCTGAAGTGATTCGCATTCAACACCGGTACTTCGTAAGTCACCGCGCTTGCGGTGCTCTCGATGGTGAACGCGAACGCCGCGAAGAGAATCAGACTGGACAGCAGGCCGCCGGTTGCGGGGATGGTCAGCGGACGCATGAAATCGTCCAGGCGCAGTCTCCATCGGTTCCAAATGAGCTGCAGGCGAGATCCGCGCGTCTGAAGAGTGGCTTGGCGCTCCTGGGACGCCTTGACGCGCAAAGCGGTACTCAAACGCGCGGGCGAAACACTCTTGGGCAAACTCCCCAGGGTGACACGTACAGAACGAATCTCCTCAAAGCGTTGAGAACACGATACGCAGTCACGCAAATGCGTCGCCATGCGGGCCCGCTCGCTGACGCGCAGCCTCCCATCGACGTAATCTGCAATCCGGCGTCTGGTACTCCAACACTTCATGTGCGTTCCGTTTTCTTTGCCATCCACTATGCCATCGCTTCCGCGAATCCTGGATCTGACCGGTGAGTCAGCTCCCGGCGTAACGCATCGCGTCCACGAACAATTCTCGATTTCACAGTGCCGAGCGAGACCTGCAAAATCTCCGCGATTTCTTCGTAACTCAGGTTCTGAATGTCTCGAAGCACCACGGCCACCCGAAAAACAGGATTGATTTTCGTCAGCGCGTGTTCGATCAGTGCTCTCGTTTCACCATCCAGCGCCTGGTCGTACGGCGAAGGTCCTGGATCCGCCGCGGAATCGACCGGCGCTTCATGTTCGCTTCCGTCGTTTTCAAGCGAAATCTCCCGGCGGCAGTGCCGCGCCCACCAGCGCCGGTGATTGTGCGCTTCGTTCACCGCTATCCGGTAGATCCACGTCCGCAAGCTGCTCTGCTCACGAAACGAGTTGACGCCCCGAAAGACCTTTAAGAACACGTCCTGTACGACATCGCACGCATCGGTCTGATTGCCCAGCAAACGATACACAACGCTATAGACCGGCTGCTCATATCGACTAATCAGCTCTTCATACGCTTCTTCGATTCCCGCCCGGAGTCCACGTAGAATCCTGGCGTCCTCTTCCGAAATTCCGCTCTGGGGGCCTGCCAGGATGGACAAAGCGCCCGAATTCCCCGCCAAGGGTTGCGCCATCGCTTGAAATTCTACCGCTACCGGCTTCAGAAACGCCAGTTACCCAGTTAGACTCCGAAGAGCGCCCGGAAGTTCCCCAGCAGTACCTCAGGCGACTAGCCGCATACCTGACGGTAATATGCCTCATACTGCGGAATGACTAAGTCAGTACAAAAGCGCCGTAATGCTGTTTCACGAGCGGCTGCCGCCATGCGGGCATGCAAGTTGGCGTCGGTAAGCAGCGCCCGCAGTCTGGCTGCCTGACCATCCACGTCACCCACTGCCTCCATGTACCCGTCTACCCCGTGCGTAATCAGGTCGGGGACTCCGCCCGTAAGAGTGGCGACAGGCGGAACACCGCAGGCCATGGCTTCCAACGCCGCTAAGCCGAAAGCCTCCGTTTCGCTTGGCAAGTGTAAGGCATGCATACGCGGAATCAGCCGTTCCATGTGGTCCTGCTTTCCCAGGAAGCTCACAAATTCGCTAACGCCCAGTTCGCGCGCCAAACGCTCCGCCGGTCCGCGGTCTGGGCCGTCTCCAGCCATCACCAGTTCGGCATCTACATCGCGCCGTACACGTGCAAATGCCTCTATGCAGTCCAGAACGCGTTTTACCGGTCGGAAGTTGGAAATGTGCAGGATACGTTTACGTCCGGTGCTGCGCGCTTCTTCGTTCGGCTGATATCGCGAGCAGTTGACGAAATTGTGAATCACCTCAATTGGGTTTTTTACACCGAAGAAGTCGAGTGTGCGCTGCCTCATGTATTCGCTAATGGTCGTGATGCCGTCGGAGCGCTCAATCGAAAACTTGGTAATCGAAAAATAAGAGCGGTCCGAGCCCACCAGCGTAATGTCGGTCCCATGCAGAGTGGTGATGAACGGTAAACGCCGGTTGGTGGTCATCTGCTGCGCCAGCAGCGCTGAAATCGAATGCGGAATGGCATAGTGCACGTGCAGCAGATCGAGCCGATGCTGCTCGGCCACCTCCGCCATGCGCGACGCTAGCGCCAGTGAGTAAGGGGGATACAGAAATAGGGGGTACGTGGAGACTTCTACTTCGTGATAGTAGACGCGAGGCGTATCGGGGTCTAACCGGATTGGGTTTGCATAACTGATGAAGTGAACCTCATGCCCACGATGAGCCAGTTCCATGCCAAGCTCTGTGGCAACAATGCCGCTGCCGCCGTAGGTGGGATAGCACGTGATGCCGATTCGCATGTTCTTTGCTCCCTGTTTTTGTTCTTTGGATGCTAGCCGGCGCTTTAAGCTGCCGGTTTTAGCTGAGATGCCGCTGCCTTCAACCAGTACAATTTTCCAATATGGCCCGTTTCCTGAGGCGACGCTCTCTCGGTCGGCGATGCGTCCGCGATAGACTCGTGTGGGCAGATTGTATGAAACGAATCGGATGGACCGGAACAAGATCTTTCGGCGCTGCTGCGGCGGTGCTGCTGACGACGGCTGTTGCCGCCTTATGGGCGCAGGGACCGGGCGGTGGGCGAACTGCTGAAGCGCTGTTTACCGCTCTCGCCGGGAACGGCAAGGGGACGCTGACACGCAGCGAACTCGAGTCGGGGTTCAACGCCTGGTTTACCGCCTGGAACAGCACGAACAGCGGGACACTAACACAGGATCAGATCTCAGCCGGATTGGACAAGCTGCTGCCCGCGCCGGCCGCCAAGCCTGGGCAGGCGAACACGTTCAACGTCGCCGGTAATTCAACCCCGATCGCCGTATCGCAAGCGGCTGTCGATGCTATGAAGGCGGCCTTACCCACTAAGCCGGGTGTGAAGCCGTTGCGTCCACGCAAGGTGCTGGTGCTCGCGCATACGGGACCGGGAGGGTTCGTGCATGCCTCGATTCCGCTCGCTGCGAAGACGGTGGAGGCTCTAGGAAACCGGGGCGGCTTATGGGCGACGACACTCACTTACAATGCCGCAGATATCAACACGGATAACCTGAAGCAATACGACGCCATTTTCCTGGACAGCACGACGGCCTGTTTCCTTGACGACCAGGATCCCGCGGTCACCGCAGCGCGACGGGCCGCATTCTTGGATTTCGTGAGAAGCGGTAAGGGCATCGCCGGCATCCATGCCGCTACCGACTCCTATCACACCGACTGCCTGGCGGCTGAAGCGGCTGCAAACAGCGGTACGGGAACTAATTTCATAGCCATGATGCTGGCGGCCCAGCTCTTCACGGCGGCCGACAAGGACCACAATGGCGCCGTGAGCCGGCAGGAGTGGACCGCCGTCGCAGACGATTGGTTCCAGAAGTTAAATGCGGGCGGCAGCGGAAACGTCAGCCGGGCCGATTTTGTGTCGAATTTCCGTTCCTTGCTGCCGCCACCGAGCCCGCATATGTTCAGCGAAGCCAAACCCGTTCTACAGTGGCCGGAGTTCAACACTTTAATCGGCGGCTACTTCAAATTTCACTGGCCCGATCCGCAATTGATATACGTCAAGATCGACGATCCGAATAGCCCGTTAACGGCCATGTTTCACGGCAAGGATTTTGAGATCCATGATGAGACTTACACATTCGCGCAGATCTCTTTCTCACGCAGGAACGTGCATGTGTTGACGAGCATCGACTACGCCAAGATGAGCGCGGAGGATAAAGCGAAGGAAGCGAATCCGCGAACGGATGCCGATTACGCGCTGAGCTACATCCGCCGCGAGGGCGAGGGGCGCGTCTTCTATGAAGGTCACGGCCACAGTGACCGGGTGTACGCCATAACGCCGATGCTCGAACACCTGCGCGCCGGGATTCAATACGCCCTCGGCGATCTGCAAGCGGATGACAGCCCTTCGGTGAAATAGCGCGTCGGAGCGGTTGCTGTCGCACGGCGGCAGGTTGCATTGAGGTTTCGGATTCGTAGTCGACGATGGAGGTCCACGGAAACTCGTCACTTCAGAGACTTGTTACTGTGCAGGGAAGTATGGCGCGTTCGACAACGGACAGGCAGGCAAATGATGAGTAGGAGAGGACTATTTGAATGCCGGCGAGACGCCTCATCTGCTCTTCAAAGTGCCCGCTTAGTCGGTCCGTGATTGCCGAAGGCATCCGCCCAACTCCAACATTCAAAGTGGCGGCCGTGCGCGTTATGCGCCAAAGTGGCTGATTCATGGACCCGTGATTCGTAAACCCTTCGCGACTACAGCGGGTCTATGTTCCAGAAAGCTCAATTCTGGTCAACACGCAGCACTCATGCCAGAGTGGCAAGTGAGGTCAGGAAGTCATCGATCTGAGTCGCACACTCGGTACCCGGATCATTCTCGTACGTCACGTACTCGATCCCGTGTAAGTCTGAGGGAATTCGACACTGCTTCTCTTATGCAAAAGGATCAGTCGCCGCCCGAGTGCACCCCAAAACCATCCAATCTCAAGCCACACATTCTGTCGCGCACGCGGAGACCTAATATCAGTCGACTCGCTCTGGCCGCCTGTACCCGTTAGCAGTGCTGTTCCTAAATCATCTGGAGTGATTACCGCGATTGCGGCGTGCACCGGTGTCGCAATTTCTTCAAATTTCTCGGGAAAGGCTCGGGTCCCTCCGAAGACCTCACTCATAACAACCGGTTCGGGTAGCTTGAGCCTGTCATGGAGATGAGTTTTCAACGATTGCCAATCCTTGCTTCGACCGTATATGATAAGCAGTCGTAGAAATGAGCGTATATCAAGAAGTCTGGAAACTGTATCTATCTTTGATGGAGACCATGGATCTGCCAATTGGGCGAGTTCATCGTTGGTAGGAATCGTGTTTGGAACGTGCAATCCCGACGATCTCCACTGGCCGATTTTGCTCATGAGTCGACTTCCAGCTCCCCCGAATGAGCCGATTGGAACGAGTCTCTTGCGGTTAATGATAGAAATCAAACCTGCTTCATACGTGCTTTCAGCACCCGCAACAGCCAGCACTACATCCGACATTCTTACCGCCATTAAACGTGCGTCTGGGACATCCTTCGCCACATCCGGTTCTGTAGCGAAATGGCGGTCATGTTGACGCGCGAGTTCCTCGAAAGGCTGTTTCGGCGTGCTGTAATTACGGATGACTCGAATCATTGGAGAAGCGGGCGTGCGACCGCGCAAACCGCTTACTATTCCGCTTACGAGGTGATGTTCGGCGGAATGTGGAGAATCGTCGCACACGACGACAGAACAAGAAATTCTTGCAAGTTGCTCACCCAGTTGTACGCAGGCTGCTCCGAACTCGTCGGGGTTCCTGAGCGCCCAGTAGCTCTCCCGAGCGTCGGTCTTACTTGCTCGCCAACTGCCAAGTACCAATATCGGCATACGAAAGATGCTAGCGCGCGTCCCTCTGAATCTCTTTCGTTCAAGTGCTTGGGATTGACCAGACAATTCGTTGTGTCAGGCCACGAATGGCGTTCTGGGACCTTGCACCGTTCTTCCTCTGTAAGGGCCAACGGTGGATCTACACTGCGCGACTACACGTTCGGAATGTTTCCATCTCCCGGACTCGACAGGCGTAGTGCCAGAATCGTGAAATGGAATCGCTGGCAGCCCTACGAACTCACTTCCTGCTGCTTACAGCATTGATGTCAACGTCGACTTTGGATCTGCCGCAGGTGATCACAAGCTGGACGAGATCAACAGACTCTGGAGAGAAGGTCGACGAAGACTCGGTCGCGTTCAGTGACCGGCCATCAATGGAACAGAAGCTAGAAGTGATCCGCGCCGTTGTAACGACGCACGAGATATCAACGAGCGAAGCTAAACCTGCAGCAAAGATCAGGTTGACGGCGCGAGAAGCCGATCTGGGTATATGGCTAGTCAACACGCTCGACGATCGAGAGCCGGGCGAGCATGGTTATGCATACGTGATGCCGAATGACGCCAACGACATCGTTGTGGTTTTGCCGAACACTCAGATCGGTGCTCCTGTTGCTAGCGTCGCGGCCCACCCGGCAACTCAAGAGGAGCTTAACGAGCTTGTGAAGGCGATCCGAACTTTAGGTGGTGTTGAACGCGTGAGTGCATACACGCCTAGCCGCGCGATTATTTGGCGCGGAACGGCAGGCCAAAGAGATTTCGCGATTTGGATGCTACGCCAGTTCTCTACTCCTCCGGCTACGGACTGGATCGAACCAATATCGACCGTGCTTACCGATGCACACACGGGAGTCGTCGATCTCTTTTACTTCCCTCCCGGTGTGACCTCTCAAGATTTTCGGAAAATCGTGAGTGCTGTTGCATTCAAAGTGAGTTCGGCGCGATTCACGTCTTTGACGTCAGAGCGAATCATCGGCGTACGTGGAACCGAGCAGCAGGTAAAAGAATCGGAAAACGTTATTCAGGAATTACGCGAGCAGCGGGGCAAGCATTAACCTCACGACATCGGCAGCCCAAAAGCCGAACGCATCCCACGCAGACCGCGAGTAACGGCCTAGTGACGATCTAAGGCATCGCTCTGGCGATTGCAGATTACTCTCCCTTCGCGAGTACAGCGGATCTGTCGCGCGGCCGACGTCAGTTTCCGATCACGTCACATAAAGACCAAGAGCACTGGTTACGTCAGAGCTGCATGACTCTCTATTTATCTGGGTACTCGCCGATAGGGCGTGAGAATTAGACCATTTCGGCCGATAAGGTTAAGTAGGGTTTGCTTAGTGATACGCCTACCCATATTCATTTGCCTTGTTTCCAGTGCATTCGGTAATACCGCTACTGGCCCGGCGTTCCAGCGAATCCCTATTGGCGATGGGCATGAGATCGGAGCGTATAGTGGCCAACTGCTGATTTCAATAGCCGGCCCGATGAACAAAGCAGAAGCACGGTGGGTCGGAACCATTCGAAACATATCAGGGCGCTCGCTGCCTCACGTTGAGTTCTGTGTGAAAGCCTTCGATGCGGTCGGTCTTCAATTCGCGCCAAATAAATCTTGGGACGGATGCGTAGTGCGATTGAGCGCAGTCAATTGGGAGGATGGCACGTCCCGATATTTCGAGGGACAGACGACGCTGAAATTCGATCACGAGAAAACTCCTGTCCGAGTCTCGAAGTACGAGATCAATGCCACAGAATCAGCGGAATCTTCTAATGTGCCGCCAAACTTGAGAACTCTTAACGTCCCTTGTTCCGCAGTTTGGACTTCTTTGCTTCGGGTGATTGCTAGTTTGAAACTCCAGCCGACTCTGATGCAGAGAGACAGTTACACCGTGACATTCGTGGGTCTCGACATTTCCGGAATGAAGTCGGCGAACAGATTCTTGTCTGCGTATACCAATTACCAAGGACTCGGCCCACTATGGGTATCATCGCGGGTCGAATCTGGCACTGCTTTTCTCCGGGAAGAAGAGCCCGGATCGTGCACAGCCGAGGTGACAATGACTTTTTCTGCCATCGGAAACGCACTCGGCCAAGTGAGCAAGTACTCGTTTGTCTCGAATCTCATGTTCGAGTCCAGTATTCTGGCCCAGATAGAAGCGGAATCCAAGAAAGCAACGGTTTCCAGCTCGAACATGTCCCCCGCACCCGCAGACGATTCTGTGGGCAGAAACACCCTAGAAGAGAAGGCTCAACTCATCATCACCTCCGAACCCAGCGGGGCAGAAATCGAAATCAATGGCGAGTTCATCGGGAATACACCCAGCACGCTAACGACAAAGGTAGGCCCGAACAGCTTGGTAATACGGAAGCCGGGATTTCCAACTTGGCAGCACACTTTGAATTTAAAGGCCGGTGACAAGCGGACAGTTCACGCCGATATGGGTAAGTGAGATTAGAAAACAGAGCTCGTGTGGTTTTAGAGGGTCGGTGATTCTGTTGCTGCGGGAGTAGCCGGATTCTCAATAGTTCTTCCGCTACGGCCAACAGAGTCGCGCTCCTGCAAAACCTATCCTCGCTTGCGAGAAATGATCTCAGCCATGCCCCATTACCAGACTGACAAATTGCAACTTTACAACACTCGCTATTTGCAAGTTGCTGTCGATCTTTTTGATCGAGTACGCGGAGAGCTTCCGAGCGCGCAGGTTCGTCGACATGAGGGAAGCTTCAGCGTTCTTGGGAGTACGAGCAAAAGCACCGTTGCGAAAATAGTCATCTTTGCCCCAAATGTCGGAAAGCCATCAAACGACTGGCCCAGGATGAGAGACGGCGTCTACGTTTGGATCAGGTCAAACGAACCAACAGGTGACGCTATTTGGGGTGAAATCCTCCCGGTCGAACTACCTTGGACGTTTAATCGGATGTGGCGCGATGAGGTGGTCGCAATTGCTCCACATTATGACGAAGAATTCGCATACTTCCCTGTAATGGCCGGCGATGACCTAGGGGAAATCACGTCCCTCTTAAACCGCTGCGCGCGCGTTTAGAACAGCCGAGCCTTTAGCTGGCTATTTGACCTGCAATGACAGCGCAGCTAGGGCGTGCGCTACTGTCCTGTTCAGAACATCAACGGTTCGGACAAGATTCGGACCCAGCGCGTGATCAGAAAACAGGGTTATCGGAAGGTGTCCAATGCGATAGATCATGTGTAACGGCGATGTGGCGATTAATCTATGCTGGCCGACCAGGCGGGCTCTATCGCGGGTTCCGGGTTAACTTCTAACCTTTCGGTAACGCGTTTTTCTGATCCGAATACCCGAATGCCGTGCAAATCGTGTCGCGCACCTTGGCACTCTGGAAAATCCGATCGTTACGTGTCTACGTGCTATCCGCCACGTCGGAGGGTGAGGCGCTCAAGCAGGAATAATAAGCCGATGACAGCCATGGGTCCGAGCGCCTGTGGCAACTGATTGTGAGACAAGAGAGTCGCAATTGCACCCCCCATTACAGCGACCATGATTTGAGCGCCGAGCCGCCTTCCTGGGCTCCAAAGCAGAAGTGCTGCGCCTACTAACTCCACGCCGCCTACCGTAATCCGTATCCAGTCTGGATATCCCCAGCGGCGGAAGAGTTCAGCCATGGCTTGGTATCCGAAGACTTTCAACGCGCCAGACGCCGCGAAATTATAAACCAGCAACGCTACGACAGCTTTGTGAATAATACTTTGACACTTCTCATTCATCTTCCTTCTCCTTTCCTGTCGCGAGGAGTTGCAGTAAGGACTCTTGCGTCTGAGGGAGTTGGCTTCGAACTCGCTCCTCCCCGGGATTTCCGCCTGTTTGGCCTTCTCACGTTCTTTTTTGCATCCGCGACGTACTGCATCTGAGGCTTTGCCAGAATCTCTGCTGCGAGAAAGCAATTCCCAACTCCGCTAGAGGGCCGATAACCACCCCTCAGGCGAATCCAACCGCGTTTTTCGAAGTACATCAGTAACTTGCCGAGAATAACTAGACCGAAAATCGCCAGTAGCAGACCGACTGTCAGTAGAAAATTAGCGCGATCAAAAGAGCGCACAAATACCTCCTTTACGTGTTTACGGGTTGCGTTCGGGCCACACGATGCTCTCCAGCGGAGCATCGCGGGAAAACACTTGAGATCAGCTAATTGGAAATGAGAGGTGGGGCTCTACTGTGTATTTGTCCTCTCGCGCGTCCAATTGGCAGTACCTGCTCGTAGGACGTACGGAGCCGTGCCACAAACGCGAGAAAGCAAACGAACGTGAAAACAGGAACTGGCAGTGCTAACGCTGCGGCACTGTGCGTAACCAGACCTGCGCACAGTAGAACAATCAGACCAATGAGGATCCACGCTCTAAACGCCCCGTGCGTGCGGAACCAATTCACTGGAATCTGCTCGGTACAAGCATAGCCATGCACGTGAGCGTACGTCAAACATCCGAGTTTGGGCTGCTACGAGAAGCGATCCGGCCTGCTACGGCGAGTTAAGCGGAACGTGACGTTTCCGGATCGGTCCACTGTGACGGCGCAGTGTAGAGGAATCCACTTTGACGTAAGTCGTAAGCCGGAGATTAGAGCCGTTCATCGTAGTGGCGGGTGCAAGCCCCAACACGATCTTCCCCGTCTAACGATCCCTACTAACCCGTCCATTTCAACGAAACGACCGGACACCCTCCCCCTCAGTTCAAATCGGGCTACATTTTTATCCAGCTCTGAATCATCAACTTACAGCCAATCTGAAACGTACAAAGAACGTTTTCGCCCTTGCGTATGGTATGTTCGGAGCGCACAGGGCGGTTGGTGCCCGTTGTGCGCGATTTAGTTTTTGAACAGGCTCGTAGAAAAGGTCTTTCGCCTTTTCCGACGAGCCATTTTTATTTGCGAGGAGCCCAGAACACATATGACCCCACGTTCCATCCGCCGCGCTGCCGAGCGTAAAGCAAAGAAAGCCGCCCTCAAAGCTCAGAGGTTATCTGCCGTCTCTGAATTCGCCGTTATCGCGACGGCCGCCGAGGAAGAAGAAGCAGTTCCTGTCAGCGAAGCGCCATCGCCGGACCCGCGGCCCGTCTCTCTGGCGCAGCTTTCGGCGAATCGCGCCAATGCGCGCCGCTCTACCGGCCCTACCAGCGCCGAAGGTCGCGCCAAAGCTTCGCTGAACGCCGTGAAGACTGGGCTAACCGGCCGCACCGTCCTGCTCTCCTCGGATGATGCCGCTCTCTACGAACAACACGTCCTCGCCTATAGCAAAGAACTCAAACCCATGACGCAGCGTGAATGCGATCTCGTCCAATCCATCGCCGACACCGCTTGGCGCCTGAAGCGCATTCCCGCTCTCGAAATGGCCATCTACGCTCAGGGCCGCCTCGAATTCGCCGACAGCTTCGACGATCAACAGCCCGCCGCCCGCCCGAGCATGATTGAACTCAAAACCTTCCTTACCTACGAGAAGCAGCTCCGCAATCTACAGCTCCAGGAAGCCCGTCTCGCCCGCCGCTATGAAAAGGACACGGCCGAGTTGCGCAAAATCCAGGCCGAACGCGATCAGCGCGAAGGCGTCGATTTCGCCACTGCCTCCAAGCTCTACCTGACCGCCAAACACGATGGCAAGCCGTTCCACCCCTCCGACTATGGGTTCGAATTTTCAATTGACGACATCGAAGAGTACCTCGAAGGCGTTCGCGCCGCTAAAATCGCAAACGCCACGATCAACAAGGAGCGTGACGCCGCCATCCGAACCGCAAAAACACAGTTACAAGCCGCCTAGCAACCCAAGATTGCTCTTGTGAGGCGGGCCGGCAGCGGGATTGGGCAGTCGCCTTAGCGTTGCAGTCCGCCGCCTATTCTCGCCGGAGCCGTAACAGCGTTCGGCGAAGCCTTACAGAAAGGAGAGTCGCAGTTGAGGTCACGGTTCCACCCAGACCCAAAGCTGGGCCAGATATTCATCGCATCCGTGCTCGATCCGGAAGTAGAACAACCGGCTGGGCTGCGGTCGAACCGGAAGGCGCTGCTTCTCTGCGGTTAGCGGGAACTCTATTGCCGGCGTTCCTGAAGTATTTACTCGAATCGGGAGGAACGTGGAGCGAAATTACTCACGAGTACTTACCAGCCCGGATGCCAGTTACCAGAAAACTACCTTTCTTCTGAAAACCCTTCCAGGCGCCCTTCCATACGCAACAATTTCTCTCGTATTCCATCCAGATAGCGTGGGAAGTAACACAAGACTGCCCTCGCACAAGGATCTTTAGATGTCGCTATTGGATATAGTCAAAACTCTCGAACAATACAGCGGTGCGAGCGCCGCGAATCCGCCGGCGAACGTGCACCAGGATTTCGAACAGGTGGCCCAGTCGGCTCCCCAGCCGCAATTGGCCGCGGGCTTGGCGGAGGCGTTTCGTTCCAACCAGACTCCACCGTTCGGACAGATGCTTGGAACTCTTTTTAGCCAATCGAATGGCCAGCAACAAGCTGGCATTCTGAACCAGTTATTGGGATCGCTTGGGCCGGCTGCGGCGGGTGCAGGCGCGCTCGGCGGGTTATCAGGCCTTCTCGGGGGAGGGTCGCAAGTAACGCCCCAGCAAGCCCAACAGGTACCCCCTGAAACGGTCCAGCAACTTGCCGAGCAGGCGCAAAGGAACAATCCGTCGATCATCGATCAGGCGGGCAGCTTCTACGCTCAGCATCCCACTTTGGTGAAGGCATTAGGCGCAGGCTCTCTCGCCCTCATCATGTCTCACATGTCGCGCAATCAGTAACTTACAAACTCTCTCGAAAAGGAATTAACATGTCATTTGTAGCCTGGATCATTCTAGGACTTATTGCCGGATTTATCGGCAGCAAGATTGTCAACAAGAGCGGCGAGGGATTCTTCCTCGACATCATCTTAGGCATTATAGGAGCCGTGGTCGGCGGATGGCTATTCAGTATGTTTGGAGCCCACGGTGTCACGGGTTTAAATCTTTACAGCCTCCTGGTGGCGGTTATCGGAGCTATTGTTGTGCTGGTGGTCTATCACGCATTGTTCCGGAGAAGGGTCTAACGGCAAGCGCCTCTTGCGTTTGCGGATAGACGCAAACCTCGCTTATGAAATTCACGCGATATCTGGTTGTACTTTTTGCTGCAATCGCTCTCGCGGCCGGGCAAAGTCCCTCCGCGGCGAGCTCCGATAAGCCGACTGCGGCGAGCGCGAAAAAGAGTGGTCTACTCGACATCAACAACGCGACCGCCGATCAACTGGATGCACTGCCTGGCATCGGACCAGCTTATGCTCAGAAGATCATTGCCGGGCGGCCGTACCGAAGTAAGACGGACCTCGTCACCAAGAAAATTGTGCCGCAATCCACTTACGACAAAATCAAGTCGCAAATCATTGCGCACCAAGTGAAGCAGTAGACGGCGCTCGGGTCCGGTTAACCGAAGTAATCAATGGATTCGTACGCCGCTGCTGCCGAGAACCCATGGACAGCATGCGAAGGAGTTGGGTCAGGACTGCCCATTTGCTGAAGCATCTGCAGAGCCTCCGCACTTAGCTCTACGGTGTCTCCGTCGGGTGAGGTGATAGAACCGGAGATGACGGAACTGGTCTGCAGCGGCGCAGTCGCAGCGGTCTTCTTAACGCCTTGATCAGGAGTTGCAGTGCCAACGTCGGCCTGTGAAGGGCCAGGTAGTAAGAGCTGACCGCTAGTGAGCAGTTGCGCACCGGCCGACAAAGAACCGGAGATGTTCGAGGACATTCTTCCGTTTCTTATCGGCTATGGCCGCTATTTCTAAGAAAAGCTCTTGCGGTAACTCGCGTCCGGTAGCCCTTTACGCTATTCGCCAGGCCTCGAGAGTGGCGACCGCCTCACCTCCGCTGAGATCAGGATCGACAACCAGCTCCAGAACGGCTATCCCGGATAAGTTGACCCGGTAGTCCTCCACTTGGCTAATGGCGCCTTGCGGGCTGAAATTCCATTGCTGACGCACAATTTCTCGTAAGCTGCCGTCCGCTGCAGTGCCCCACCGAAGTGTGAACTCCTGGGAGCGCGCTACTTGGGTCTCGGAAAACTCCAGATGTATTTGACGGATCGATTGCGGCTCGTGGAAAAGCAGCCTTATCACTTGCCGCCCCGGCTTGGCGGCGCGCCACCCTTGCCCCCCGTTTCCAGTAAAAACGGACTCAACAGGATAATCAGGGTCCTCTGACGTAACTTCCACATTCGCGAGTTGCTCAAGACGCAACCATTCTTGTCCTTCCTCCAACTTAGAAGGAGCTGCGTCAATCACGCTTTTCTTCATATCTCATTGTCGCGCGATGCTTCTCCAGCGATTCGCGTCTAAGGGGAGGCTGAACTATGTCGAAAAACAAGACCGTGCAAGAACCAACAACCGCGGACCCAAAAACTCAGGAACCGAAACCGGAAGATAACTCCAATCAAGACAAGATTGCGTATCCGGGTCATACCGGTGACATGGAATCGGCAAGGCCCGATTACGGTGAAGAATCGTATCGTGGTCTCGGTCGCCTGGAAGGCAAAACCGCACTGATAACCGGGGGCGACAGCGGCATTGGGCGCGCTGTCGCAATTGCATTTGCCCGTGAAGGAGCTGACGTGGCGATTGGCTACCTGCCCGAGGAAGAGAAGGATGGAACCGAGACGTCGCAGTGGATAGAACGCGCAGGCCGCAAAGCTTTGAAACTCCCTGGGGACATTCGCGATGAGGGGCACTGCGAGCAGATGGTCGCGCGCGTCGTGAAGGATCTGGGCAAGATCGATCTGCTTGTCAATAACGCGGCATTTCAGAATACACACGACGAAATCGAGGAATTTTCCACGGAAGAGTTCGATCGGACGTTCAAAACGAATATTTACGCCATGTTTTGGCTTTGCCGCGCTGCTTTGCGTCATCTGAAGCCAGGGAGCGCGATTGTAAACACCGCCTCAATTCAGGCTTTCGATCCCAGTCCTAACTTGCTGGCCTATGCTGCGACCAAGGCCGCCATCGTGAACTTTACGAAAGGACTCTCACAGGTGGCAATGAAGCAAAGCGTGCGCGTGAATGCCGTCGCTCCCGGACCGGTATGGACGCCCTTGATTCCGGCGACGATGCCGGAAAAACAGGTGAAGCAGTTCGGCAAGACCACGGCCTTCGAACGCGCTGCGCAGCCCGTAGAGATCGCGCCGGTATTTGTGTTTTTGGCTTCCAACGAAGCACGTTTCGTCACCGGTGAGGTATACGGCATCACTGGTGGCCAGACTCCTTTCTAGCGCGGCAGCCAAGCGGTGCCTGGTCAACACTGGCCAGAAATCGCCGCTCGCTTTAGCGCAAGGCCCCCGCGCAGTGCGTTGCCGGGCTATTACTTAGGAGAGCTTCAATGAAGACGTTCGATCACGACCGCGGTGCTGTCGAAATCGCCTCGCAGGCTAACGTTCAATCCATGGTCCATCAGGTAAGCGCCGCTTAGCTCCGAGTCTTTGTCCATCAACTTCCCATCAATGGACTCAAGGCGGTAGACCCCACGCGAATCCAGTCCGCGAAGATACAACGAAGGCACCGGCGTATTGTATTCCTGTGAATGCCGGAAAGCAAATAGGACGGCTTGGTTACCGTCCGCCGATACGTACTCATTCGCGGTGGTGTCGTTGGTGCGCGGCGAGAGCAAACGGTACAGGTTTCCAAACTGCACCGTCCTCCGTATTCGCTTATCGAGCGCGATCATCTGGATAGCTAATTTTTCGTCTTCGCCAGACCATTTGTTGAGATTGGCTCCGATCCCCAACGCGCCCTGCATCGCGACCAGGAATCGGAATTTCAAGGGCGTGCTGCGTCCATTCATGTTCGGAACGTCGGTCACCCAAGCCGACATGTACTTCGCCGTATACGCTTCTGAAAATCCTTCCTGAATGCGTAAACGGTCGAACGCCTCTGTGTTGTCCGACGTCCAGAACTCATCCACATAGCGCATGATGCCCAAGTCAACGCGGCCGCCCCCGCCGGAACACGACTCAATCTCCAGATTCGGATGCTTCGCACGCAGCCGCCCAATGATGTCGTACAGGTTCCACACATACTTCACCCAAAGCTCGCGCTGTTCGGCGACTGGCTGCTCCGGCCATCCGGGCTCCGCGAATGTGCGATTCATATCCCACTTGAAGTAGCGAATGTGGTATTCGGTCGCGAGCTTATCGAGCACCTGAAAGATGTATTCCTTGACGTCATCGCGCGCGAGGTTCAATACCAACTGGTTCCGCAGTTCGCTGCGGGGTCGGCCCGGAAAGTTCATCACCCAATCGGGATGCGCGCGATACAAATCGCTATCCGGATTCACCATCTCGGGTTCGACCCACAACCCGAAATCCATCCCTAAGCGGTTCACGTATTGGATTAACGGATTCAGTCCGTTGGGAAATTTCTGCGGATTCACGACCCAATCGCCCAGCCCGGCTCGATCGTTATTTCTTTTGCCGAACCAGCCATCATCCATGACAAACAGTTCGACGCCGATTTTTGCTGCTTTGTCGGCCAGCGCCTTCTGTCCCGCCTCATTTACGTTGAATTCTGTCGCTTCCCATGAGTTGTAAAGCACCGGGCGCACGCGCGCCTCGATTCCATGGGGCTCAATATCCGCGCGTTCGACATCATGCAGGAGGCGCGATGCTTCGCCAAAGCCGTCCGCCGAAAATCCTGCATAGAACGCGGGTGTCTCCAAGCTCTCGCCCGGCTTTAACGGATAAGAGAAATCGAAGGTGTTGAAACCACCTGTCACGCGCACCTGTTGATAGGGTGTTTGCTCCACTGTAATGCGCCAGTTGCCGCTCCATGCCAGCGCTCCGAACCATACGCGGCCATGCTCTTCGTCCGCATCCCCTGAGTCGATGGCGAACCACGGGTTCAAGTTGTGCCCCGTGTGCCCGAGGCGGCTCTCCAGGACCTTCATGCCTTCGTGAATCGGCTCACGGTTGAGTTGCGTCTCCGCAGCCCACCGGCCGCTCAAATAAGAAAGCCGGTATCCCTCACCGGGCGGCATGTACCAGGTGGCGGATTGGGCGCTCTCTACCGTAATGATCTGAGCCGTTTTGTTGCGAATGGTCGCCGCCCGGCGGATGATTCCATATTCCGGATAGACGCGATATGCAAGCGCCACTTCTATGTCGTCGTGAATGTCTTTCAACACGATTTCTAGTTGGTTCTTTTGGATGCGATGGGACATGTATCGCAGCACCAGGTCGCGATCGCCATCGGCGCGCGAAATCTTCAAAGCGGATTCGTAATACCTTGGCCCACCCCATCCAGGAAACTCCTCATTCTCGATCATTTCGTGCGGGTCGAAGGACGAAATATCCCGCCGTGTTACGGCCTGAGGAATATCGGCGATACGCCACAGCGGACCACCCCAGTACAGGTGCTGCAATTGGCCGTCAGGGCTGAGGCCCATGGCATAGGAGCTGTGCTCGGTTGTCAGCAGCCAGATTTTGCGGCTTTCTTCATATTGGATGGCTTGAGGGCGGTTCGCTTGGGCTCGCAGTGAATGGAGCAAACATACGATGGCAACAAGTAGCAGGGCAACGCGGCGCATGGTCTCGATTGTACGAAGTGCGGATTGTGCAAAGCCGCGTTGTTGCTGTAGAGCTGGATCACTAGAAATTCAAGCACGATAATGAAGGGTGAACGTTCTAACGAAGCTGGAAGCACTTGTGATTGCAGGATTTGTTTGCGGCTGCTTGTGTCAGGCGCAGACCGCTGCCGCGCATCGGTGGGAACACTCGAACGATCGGAACATTGAGCGGCCGCTGAACAGTCTGAATGCGAAGAAGATGCCGCTGATTTCCGTGCGAGGCAATCGGTTTGTGGACCCGCAAGGGAATCCGGTTTTGTTTCGGGGCGTATCGATTTCCGACCCCGATAAGCTGCAGGAGCAAGGACACTGGAACCGCGAAACGTTCGAACAGGTAAAAGCGTACGGAGCGATGGTGGTACGGATTCCGGTACATCCGATCGCTTGGCGAGAGCGGGGCGTGCGTGACTATTTCGAGCTGGTGGATCAGGCGGTGGGTTGGTGCACGGATCTCAACCTGTATATCGATCTCGACTGGCACTCGATCGGCAACCTGGAGACGGAGTTGTTTCAGGATCCGATGTACAACACCTCGAAGACGGAAACGTTCGGGTTCTGGCGAGCTGCCGCGGCGCATTACGCGGGCAACAACACGATTGCGTTTTTTGAAATGTTCAACGAACCGACCACCGCTGGTGGAAGGCTCGGTCCGGTTTCCTGGAGCGAGTGGAAGCATACCAACGAGGATTTGATTCATCTGGTGCGGGCGTACAATCCGCACATCATTGCGCTTGTTGCCGGATTCGATTGGGCCTACTATTTGACAGATTTGCGCGAGAGTCCGATTGCGGCGGACAACATCGGGTATGTGACGCACCCGTATCCGAACAAAAAAACGCAGCCTTGGGAGCCGAAGTGGGAGGAAGATTTTGGATTCGCCGCCGCGCGTTATCCGGTGATTGCAACGGAGATTGGCTACAGCGACCCGGATGAAGACAGGAACTCGCCATATAACTACAGCGATTATGGACCAGCGATTGTGAGTTTTCTGGAGACTCGAGGGATTAGTTGGGTCGCGTGGTGTTTCGATCCGAATTGGGGGCCGCAGCTTTTGAAGTCGTGGAACTTCGATCTCACAGGCGCGGGGCGGTTCTTTAAGCAGGCGATGGCTGCGCCGGTACCGGCGGTGACGGTACCTGCGCCGACGCACCCGTAGCCGGAGCGGCTTGTTCGGAGCACGTGGTAAAAAGGTGGGCGATCACGGAATTAGAACAATCAAGTGGATAGGAGAGAAGAAGCCGCATCATGTTTGGATTTGGCAACTGGGCCATAGTTGGTTTGCAGAAGGATTCGCTGGAGACCTTCAAATCGAGCCTGGAAGACCGAGGGCTGATGATTGCAGTTTCGCAGTTGGCAGCATCGGCGATTACACGGCACAGCAAAGTGGATGCCCTGGGGATGAATCCATTCAGCGCTCCACGTTTAGATGAACAGCACGCGCTCGGTTTAGATGAGGAGAAGGAGCTTGCACGCTACGCCGCGCTCGAAGCAGAAGCGCGTGCGAATTCTAGTGTTCCCGCCGAGATTTTGGACTGCGACGGATATGGTTTAAATGCGCAGAGCTTCGAGTTGCACCCCACATTGCCCTGGTTTGGATTTTGGGCGGTAGCGAATCAGTGGAAAGACGTGAGCGATGTGGCTTCCCTAAAGGAGCAGCATTCCTATGCGGCTTTGGAGCGGCCCTACAAGTTTTTACAGGCGACAGATAAAAAGTCGGTGGACGGTGACATTCGCGGCATAACGGCAGCTATGCGCAAGCAGTTTCCGGTGCTGCTGGATTTCCATGAAGGACGGATCTACATCGAAAGTAGCAGTAAGAAGGCGATTTATGAAGTAACTGAGCTGCTGAAGAAGATGGGAGCGGAAATCATTTCCGTGGCATGGAGTTACAGCCGATCGACTTGGCCGAGCGACATTCTTAGTAAGTTGTATGAGAATACTCAGTACCAAGACGATTTCCAGAAGCGTGCCGATGAAGCTACGCGCTTCAGGCCGAAGGAGATTGAAAAGCTAGAGGATAAGGAACTGGAGGGGATTGTCGCGAACTACTTCTCCATGACGGAGCTTCCCAACGATTTGTGGGCGGGCGTCTCAGCGCCGGCGCAAATTCGTTTGCACGCGACGAGCCAGCCGATTGTTGTGAAGGCTCCGACGAGTGCGACAACGCTGCTGGGGATGACGAGCGACGCTCATGTTTTAGCGGGTTCTATTACTTTTCAGGAGCGCGTCACGTATCTCAGCAAGAAAGGCGAGGAACGCACTTTCCGCAAGGATGTTCTGAGTATCGATATCAATGACCAGATCAACCTCACGGACGTAGGGGCAGCGATGCTGCGGGGCTTCGACATGCCGGCGTATCGGAAAGATATCCAGCGCGAAATCCGTAAGACCAAACAGGTTCCTTCGATTGAGGAGTTCTGGAGCACGTGGCTGCACCAGATGAGCAACGCGGTGCGGACGCTGGAGGCGAGTTTCCGGGAAATTCTGGAACTCGGCGGCGACGAGAAGGGCGGCATTTTGCCGATACACGTGCCGTCGACGGAAGAAGTGGTGGAGTTCGCGACGGCTTGAAGAGACCGCTTGTTAGTGGGTCTGCAATTCCTTGGCGGCTTTGTTCAGGAGATCGGACTCGTTTTCAAGGGCCTTGGAGACGCGTACCATCTGCTGGTCGGCTTCGGTCCAGCGCTTCTGTTCGATAGCTTCCCTTACTCCCGGAATTGTTTTCACACCGTAGCCAGTGTAGAAACCAGGCGCATAGATAAGATTCTCGAACCAGGGGCGATCGGGCAGCCCGGCTGAATCGGTCAGCAAACGCTCGCTCCGAATCAAAGACGCATTGACTGTATCGGGAGCGGAATCGCCGGCGGCCTGGAAAGCCTTCTCATACGTTTCGGCGGCACGGGTGAGGTCGTCGGATGCATTCTCGAGCGGCGCGAAATTCAGGTAGGGCGGCAGCGGTTCTTTGGTAGGCGGAACACTCTTTTTCTTGGGATCCGCGAGAGCCTGATAGACACCTTCGTCTATGTCCGAATTCTTTTCCTTGATGGTGGTTCGTTCGTCTGACGCCAATTCCTTCAGTTCGCCGAGGTAGGTGTGGATTGTGTCGGCGAAATCCGTGTATTGAAATGGCAGCACGCCGCTATCGGCGAGACGCATGATGATGGTGCCGCCGGTTTGCGCGAGCGCGCGGCCGTAAGCAAAATCAGTATCTTCGAAATGGGTGTACCAGTAGAAATCATCGTAGATGGAGTGATATTGACCAGCGCCGGAATCTTCGCCGCCATAGGCGATGTTGAGACTGGCGACTCCAAGATGATCGATGAAGACGGTGTAGTCAGATCCGGATCCGAGCGCGGGGATGCGGAGATCTGGCCGGGACTTGATTTCCGCGCGGTTCTTGGCTGATGCGCGAGACAGATCGGCGAGCCGCAGACGTTTCCAGACGGTCATTTTGGTTTCCGGATCGGTGACGTCCTTCATCACTGCGTTCACGAAATTCTCTAGTGAATGGGATCCCTGCGCGCGAAAGAAGCCGCGGCCGTTTCCGTCGGAGTTGATGTAGGCGACCGCATGCTGTTTCAACTCGTCCGCATGTGTTTCGGCCCACTCGGTGGAGCCTAACAGGCCGGGTTCTTCACCGTCCCAGAAGCAATAAATGATCGTTCGGTCGGGCTTCCAACCTTGCTTCAACAGCTCTGCAAAGCCACGCGCTTCTTCCATCTCGGGACTTGCGCCGGAGAGCGGATCTCCCGCGCCGTTTACCCAAGCATCGTGATGATTGCCGCGAATGACCCACTCGTCGGGGAATTTCGATCCGGGGATACGGGCGATGACATCGTACAAAGGCTTGCGATCCCAGTTGAAGTTGATGCGGAAGTGAACTTTGGCGGGACCGGGGCCAACATGATAAGGGTTGGGAAGCGAGCCGCGCCAGGCAGGCGGGACGAGATCTCCGCTCAGATTTTTGAGCAGCGGTTCAGCATCCTCATAGGAGATGGGCATCACTGGAATTTTGGTTAGCGTTTTAATTTCGCTGAGCGGCAGTTTTTTTGCTCCTGCGACAGCACCGATACCGGGAGTCGCTGGATCCCCCGGGTAGATAGGCATGTCCATGACGCTGCCGCGTTGCACACCGAACGGTGGGCGCATGGGACCTTTGGGATAAACATCGCCTTGCAAATAGCCGTCTTCATGCGGATCCGAATAGATGAGGCAAGCGACGGCTCCATGTTCCGCAGCCATTTTCGGCTTGATGCCGCGCCACGTTTGGCCGTAGCGGGCAAGGGCAATTGCGCCTTTCACGGAGACGCCCATGCGTTCCAGTTCTTCGTAATCAGCGGGAGCGCCGTAATTCACGTAAACTATCGGCGCGGTGACGTCGCCGTCGATGGAGTAGGCATTGTATGTGGGGAGCTGCTCACTCTTTTGATTGGAAGTCGGGTCAACGGCGAGCGACGGCTCTTCCAGTTTGGCCTTATATTTCACGGGCTCGATCATTTCGAGCACACGTTCCTTAGGCTTAGGAAACAGCGCATCGAAGGTTTCAATGCGGACATCGAGCCCCCAGGATTTCAGTTGCGCGGCAATCCACTCGGCATTGTCTTTGTCGTAAGGCGACCCAACGTGGTGGGGCCGTGCGGATAGTCTGCGCATGTTTTCGCGCAGGCGATCGGTTTGTGGGATGTCACGAAATTTCTGCTCCCACTGAATTTCGGTGGCCGAGCTCTGCTGAGAATACCCTCTGAGGGGATGGATAGAATCAGCAGCTTGCGTAGCGAGTGCGAAGGCACTCAAAAGAGCAATGGCTTGGCGCATGAACCGCATTGTAGCTTCAGCAGTGCGACAGGCTTTGAGATCTGTCGAGCACGGAGGCCCGATACAGTATGCTTTTTAGCGTTGAGGATTCTCAGTGTTGCGTACCCACTTCTTCCCGTCGGCCCGGATTCAGCGGGGGGCGCAGAACAGATTCTTTACCTGCTGGAGCGTGGGATTGTTCAAGCCGGACACGAGTCTGTTGTGGTGGCCGCTTGCGGCTCCCAGGTTTTCGGCGAGCTTGTGGCGACGCCACGCTGGCAGGGCGAAATTACCGATGAGCAGCGCCGGAATGCACAACGGGAGCACCTACGCTGCATCAATGACGCGCTGGAGCGGTACGAGATCGATCTGATCCATTTTCACGGCTTGGATTTTCATACTTACATCCCAGCGCGCCCGGTTGCGAAACTTGCGACGCTGCATCTTCCTCCGGATTGGTATCCGGGGTCGATTTTCGAGGCGCCGCAATTGCATCTGAACTGTGTTTCGAACAGCCAGGCCGACGCGACGCCAAGCAAGAGAAAGCTGCCTGTCGTGCCGAATGGGGTGGATGTTGAGAGGTATCAGCCGGCCATGTCATCGAGAGAACATTTACTTTGGATGGGCCGCATCTGCCCCGAAAAGGGCGTGCATATCGCCCTTCAAGTGGCGCACGCCGCAGGTTTGCCGGCTGTAGTGGCGGGCCCGGTTCATCCCTTTCGCGATCATCAAAGGTATTTTTCGGAATGCGTTGAGCCGTTGCTCGACGATCAGCGGCGGTATGTGGGGCCAGTTGGTTTGAGCGGGAAAATCGAACTTCTGGCGCAAGCGACATGTCTGCTTATCCCAAGTCTTGTGGCTGAGACGAGTTCGCTGGTTGCGATGGAGGCGATCAGCGCGGGAACTCCGGTTATCGCGAACCGTTCAGGCGCTCTGCCGGAAGTGGTGGAGGACGGAGTGACGGGCTTCGTGGTGGATTCGCACGAGGAAATGGTTCAGGCTGTGAAGCGCGTTTGTGAAATATCGCCTGTTACGTGTCGTGAGACGGCTCGGCGGCGCTTCGATGTAGCGCGGATGGTGCGTGATTATCTGCGGTTGTACGAGTCACTATTACCCTAGCTTTCGGGATCACCTGGGCTCTCCACCATTGCTTGTACTGTTCGTCGCCACGAAGGAAATCCCAGGCTTTGTACCCGTTCTCGAAGGAATCACGCACGGCCTCATAGAGCAGAGTGCGCCCGAAGCCCAGGCGCTGATATTCGGGATCGAACGCGGTCAGATAGTTCGATATGCGGCCGCGGTAATCGAACGCAAAGATGACGGCAACGAGCTTTCCTTCAAAGCGGAGGTAGAAGATGCGAAGGAGGCCGTGGCGCGCGAATTCGCGTGCGAGGTCACGGATAAAAGCGGCTGAGCCATTCGCCTCAATCATGCCGGGTTGATCCTGCCGCTGCCAACGCGCGCGGTGCATCTCGATTAAGCCATCGAGCAACTCAGGCTCGGGGTCCGTTGCCACATAGAATCGAATTTCTCCCCACGATTCGGCTTTGGCTCTGTCCCGGCGCATGTTTTGCCGCAGAGTTCTGGCGCAATTTTCCCAATATGCTTCGAAAGTTCCGTTTAATGGGATCGCCATGCATGGCGTGTCTTCGGTGAATTCGGAGGCAAGTTGTTCGAACGGCGTGTTGCATGAGAGGTCCTGCCAATGGCAGATGTCCCAATCCGAAGTTGCATTCAAATGCGATTGGATGTGAGAGACTATTTCGTCCGCACGTTCGGGCTTAAGCGCTGGTTCGAGATAGTCCGAGATGCCGGCGCCGAGCAACGTGATTTGCCTCTTGCCGTTCCAAGGGTGGAGGAAGCAGGGGACGATACCCGCCATTTGGTCGCCCTCGCGAAACACGAAGCAACGCAGGGCGCCGCTACCGAAGTGCCGCCACCAAGTGATGAGCCATTCGGGCAATTGGAAGGGAGTGAGTCCTTCGATTGTCTGCGCAAACGACTGACCATTCGGGCTGAATTTCGAGCAGGCGAGAGAGATCCTCGATGATTTCGAGGCTGAGGGATACGCGAGTCAAGCGGAGGCGGTCTCAGCTGCGCAATTGGCGTCCAGCAGCCGCAAGGCTTCGCGATAGCCATTTAAGGTCCCGACGTCCACATAAGATTGGCCGATTTTATATCCGTAGGCTTTACCGCCGCGCGCCAGGTATTCGTTTATTAGGGTTCCCAAATATTCGTCGCGGCGATCTTTCCAGATGTGGTGTAGTTCGGCCAGCACGGAGCCGGGCATGCGAAATGCGCCCCAAATCCAAGGTGTAGAGACGGGCGTACTCTTCACGCGCACTTCGATGACGGTGCCGGACTCATCTGTAATGACAGCATCGAAACGCTCGGGATGTCCGACGGGAAACAGCAACAGCGAGAGGCTTCCGCCGGGCAGATGAGCGAGGGCGTCTTCGGGGAACCAGATGGTATCCGGAAGGCCGATGCAGACTTCCTCTTCGGGCGCGATGAGCGGAAGCGCACGAAAGATAGCGTCACATAATCCGGCGGGCTGCGGCTGAACCGCGTAGAAGATGGTGGCGGAGAGCGCGCTGCCGCCGAAATAATCCAGAATGTCTGACTTGCCGGGCGAAATCACGAAGCAGATTTTGTCCACGCCGGCATTGACCATTCGCTCAATCAGATATTCGCTGACGGCCCTGGGGCGTTCGCCGCCGTCCGTTACATAGCTGCCGACGGGCAACAACTCTTTTGAAAAGGCCAGCGGCTGAATGCGGCTGCCCATTCCGGCGGCTGGAATAATTCCCCACATGACGCTAGAGTCTCCTTGAAGCCAGCGCGTTCGACTGAGCTTCTTCCGCGTCATCCCGCGGCGATTCGATCAGGTCGATGAAGCGTTGGGCGCGAATTTCAGCCGTGTGACAATCGAGGGCACGCTGCCGTGCGCGCGCGCCGATCGGAAGCGAGTTGCGCAGGATCTTTTTGAATAGCGGCGGCGGCTTCGGCACCAGAGCTCGCGATGATGATTTCTTCGCCAGGGTCAAAGAAGGTGTCGAGCCCTACCCACCAGTCGCTCAGGACGGCGGTGCCGCAGGCGGCTGCTTCAAAGAGACGCCCGGAAGGGCAATAGCCCATGGCGGCCATGGAGCCGCGCGTCACGTTCAACGTCAAGGGCGAAGACGAATAGAATGCGGCGTGTTGTTGGGGCGAGACATGCTCGAAGTGGCGGATGTTCCGGGGCCATTTATGGGTGTCGGCGTACATTGCGCCGCCGATCACGAAGCGTCGATCGTTCAAGCGGCCGGCGGGATGGATCAGCAATTCGTCGAGCGCCGCTTGCCGGTCGGCAGAGTAAGTGCCGAGATAGGACAGATCTGCCGCGAAGTCGCCGGAGGGCTCAACCGGATAATAAATCTCTGGATCGACCCAGCCGTACAACGTGGAAACGCGGCGCGCAGCGAGGCGCGAACGAAGTTGCTCAAGAGCGCGTCCGCCGGTGTAGCTCAACACCAGATCGAAATCGGCAAGACCCGCTTCGGGAAGGTAGGGAACCGATTCACCTTTTTCTAAGCGGCTGAGCGTGACGGGCGTATCCATGTCGTAGAAGACCGTGCGGTCCAGATGCGATTCGAGGACAAGTTCGCAGGCGGCGATTCCGTCCGGGCAATAGGACGTGACGAGGCCGACATCGGCGTGCGCGAGCTCGTCTTGCGCTTGCGACAGATTGGTGACCCAATCGGAGTAGAGGTGCAATTCCGCGAAAGGAAAGGAAACAGCATCGCGATGCGCGGCGTAGTACGGAGTGTCTCGCTCGAAGAAATGAATTTTGTGTCCGCGGCGGTTGAGGGCGCGCAACAATCCGCGCCAGAGCGTGGCGTGGCCATTGCCCCACGCGGAACTGATGGAAAGACCGAAGATGACAATATTCATTCTTTGCGCTGATCCGGTCTTATCGCTTCTTGAATCTGTAATACAACTCCAGGCTCACGTTTCCGTTGAAATCGCGCAGAGCCACAGCGGACAGGGCGGGCGTAAAGGCCCACTCTACACGGATGATCTCGGAATTCGTCTGAGTGACGTCGGTGATGTATGTGAACGTGATGTTATTCGCGATCTTCTGCTGCAAGGTAACGCGAGCGCCGGGCTGACCGCCGCTTCCCGCGAAATTCGGATCGATCTTGAACTGGCTTAAGCCAAAAACGCGCTGAACGCGGCTGGCGAGCGGATTCGCAACGGCCGCCCCAAGTACCGCTGACTCACCAATTTGGGTATACGACTGTTGCGGCGGCGTCGGCTGTTGCGCAGCGATGGTTGGATCATTGGGGGTCGTGTTAGTGGCCAAGAGCTAGACGATTTGCTGGAAGGTGAGCGGCGGGTCCGATGTGTAGTGCAATTGCAGATTATTGATCGGGCCGGAGACCCCCAACGTGACGTCCACGTTCTGGGCGATGGTCTCCAGAGAAATATTCAGGACGGGCTGAATGGAATTGGGGTCGTAGAAGTTGATGGTACCGGTGTTTACGGTATAGGTGTTTCCGAAGAAGACCAGTTGGCCGTCAGTGACGGTGACGCGCCCCAACATGCCTGGGGTGGCCGCGGTACCGCGAACCTGGAGATTGGCCGCGATAGCGAGTTTGTTGGCGTAGGTGGTGACGACGCGCAAATCCGGCGAGGTCAAAATACGAATGTCCAACCGCATATTGGCCAAAATAGGCGATGGCGCCGAGGGGGTGGACGGCGGAGTGGAGGCTAGAGAAAGAAGGGAACCCGCGTCACCGGATGATCCATATTCGATGCGCTGGACGGTTACGGTGCCCGATACGAGAGAACGATTTGCGTTGCCATTGAGAGCAATCGCCGCATTCGACGTGACGCTCACTCCGGAATAGCGAACGCGCACTTTGGTGGCATTGGCACGCACATTGTAATTGACGTTCGAGTTCGCATAGCCGATGAAGCCGGCGAGAGAAATTTTGCCGCCGCCGCTCTCACCGGTTAAGCTTTGGATGCTTGCGCTGGTGCCGTTCAAGAGTATGACGCCATTGGCATTGGACAATCCGTTGGGTACCGCGGCATAGTTGATATTGGCGTTCTTCAGTTCGATCCGCCCATTGACGCGGGGCTCCGCAAAACTGCCGTGAATGGTGGCATTCATCGCGATGGCTCCTGAAGAATAGAAGTCGCGGTCGGCATCCTGCAAAACGCCGAGATCCGCGTTTGCGTTCAGATTGACGTGAAGCGGAGCACGCTCATTTTTGAGATTCACTTCACCGGAGGCGCCGATGGTTGTACCGGGACCCACAATCCGCAACTGTTTCAACTGCACGACCGAGTGGTTCAAGGCGATGACGACGGGACCGTCGTTATGAATAATCACGGTTTTTCCAGGCGGAGCACCGGTAGGAGAGCCTTGCGGCAAAGTTCTTGCTTCCAGTTCGCTGAGTTGCAGGGTGGCGTTCAGATTGTCCGGATTAAGAATGGGACCGTTGACGGAGGCCTGACCTTCGACCGAGGCATCGAAGCTGGGCTTCACTGAGGGGTCAGCTGCAATGAATGGGGCGATGTTCGCGTACCGGATGTTGGCGAAGGTCACATTTGCGCGGACTGGGTAATCGCCGGTTAACTGCGACTGTCCAGAGCCATGGATCTGGCTGCCGGCGAGGTCGGAATCAAGACGGAAATTGAGGTTTCGCCCAGCCGTTCGCGCGGTGAACGCGGCGCCTCCGAGTTTCCTCTTGTTCATCTCGAGTCCGTTAGCGGACGCATCCGCATTCAGGTTCGAAATCAGCAGCGTGCGATTGCCATTCTGTTGCCGGATTTGAGCGGAGAGATCTGCGGCGAGCCGGAGCGTGCCGGTTACGCCGGGCTTGGCCTGCTCAACGTGCTCAATCTTGCCGACTTCTATATCGCTGCTCTTGATGTTCAGCGTCAAGGCGCCCGCGTTCATATCGTTCGCCGGATGCGAGAACGAACCGCCGGCGGTCAAAGTGCCGGCCGGAACGTCGAGTTGGAGGGAGGGGATGTCAATAAGAGTGTTGTTGTACTGAACCTGTCCTCGCAACGCGTTGATGGGCTCCTGATAGACGTTTGCGCGTGTCAAGGCAAACGAGAGGTTCGCGTTCGGCGCCGCCATAGTACCAGCGACATGGGCGTCTGCGGAAAGAGTTCCGCGGGCGGGTACCGCGCCTTGACCCGCAATCTGCAATGTCTTCTCTACCGAGAGATTCTGAATGGAAGCATCGGCGGTGGTTGCATGCGGATTGGTGAGACCCGTGTGACCGTTCACCTGGATATTGGAGCCCGCAAAATTCGAAGCGAGCTTGTAATTGACTGTTCCGTTCGCGGTACGCGCAGTGGCCGTCAGATCTCCGGCCGATTGATTTTGAACGCGCAGACCGCGCGCGGAGAGATCGGCGCTGACATTAGACACTGTCACTACGTTTTGCTTATTGACCTGCTGCAGATCCGCGGCGGCATCGGCAGTCAGTTGGATGGCGCCGGCGACACCCGGCGATTGTTGCTGAAGAGGCTTGATGTTGGCAAGCTGTACGTTTGTGCTGGCGATGTGGAATTGCGCATGCCCGGCAGTGAAACTGTCTTTTGGATGCTGGAATGTACCGTTCACGTCAATGCGGCCGCCGGCTGCGGCCAACTCGAGATTGGAGAGCGTGATGAGCCGATCGGACAGCGCTACGTTCGCGAACAAGCGATCGAAGGGTTGCTGGTACGCGCTGCCATTCACGACTTGCAATGTCGCGCTGCCCAGCGGATCTCCATAGGTTCCGTTGATATGCACGTCGGCGTTGAGGTCGCCGGTGGCGGGTATGCTTTCACCCGCGAGGCTGAGCAGATCGGCGATGTCGCCGTTACGCATCGTCATATTCGCGGTAAGCGGCGAGCTTGGCGCCGGACTCCATTTGCGCAGACCAATCGAAGCATCGAAGTTGGTTTGAAGAGTCTTGCGTGTGAGTACCCCGTTTTGCACGATTACTCCGGAAGGCGAGGCAGCGAGATCCAAGGCAAGGTGATCGAAAGGCCGCTGCTCCACGGCGAAACGGTCGAGTGCGGCGTGGCTGGTGATGTGGGGCGCCGACAAATTGCCGGTAATTTGCGCCTGTAGGTTTGCCGTGCCGCCTTCAAGTGTTATGGGCAGGGAAGATTCCGGCTTAGCGGCTCCGAAATTGGCGGCGGGAAGGAAATCGTTCAAGTTGTGTGAGACGAGATTCACATCGATCTGCCGATTCAGCGTGCCTGACAAGTCAATGCGCGAGTTGGGCATCGCGACGTACGAATGGCCCAGGTCGACCGTGTCGTTCGCGCCGCCGTAAGCGGCTACCAAATGTCCGCTGACGGGAACGCCGCGATGACCAGGAACGATGACCAGATTCGCGTCGGCAGTGTAGCCGGTCGTGCCCTTCGCCTTCAGATCGCCGGCGGCTTTGAGGGAGCCGTCGATGGTTCCGTCGTAACCGAGACGCTTTCCGGTGAACGATTCCGCGAGCACAGGCAAGGAAAAATTGCGCAGAGTGCCCTCGACGCTGAGACGCTGCAGATTTTCGATGAAGATCTTTGCCCCGAGGGCGCCGCCCAAGGCGTTCAGCTTCAGACCATCCAGGCTGATGAGGTAAGGATCGGCATGAAAAGGAGAATAGAAGCTGAGATCGGAGAGGCGGGTTGTTCCACTGCGTATGGAAATACCTCGGGAGTTGATGGTCCCATCCGCTGCGTAATTCTTATGGGCATCTAATGTCACTCTTCCGTTCGCGTCAAGTGCGCCGGAGGCCTGCGCGGAGGAAACTTTCAACAAGCGAGCGAGTTCGCCCAGGGCCAGATTCGCGTTGAACTGCACGCCCGAATTGTTGGAGGGCCCCAAGGCGCCCGACGCTTGCAAGCTAGTTTGGCCGAGTGCGATGTGTGCTGTCTGGATTTGAATCGCGTTATTTTTTTGATCCATGTTGGCCGACAACTCGGCCGTGAGCACTTTCGGCGCGCCTTTGGCGTTGGGGTCAATCGGAAGATCGAAGCTGCGCTGCATTTCGGACAGCGAGACGGTTGCATTGACCTGGGCTGAAATCTGGGGCGCGTTCATGTTTTGAACGGCGCCATTCAAAGTAACTTGCGATTGATCGGTATTCAGCCTGGCATTTGCAATGCGGACTGCATCTTTCTCAATCGTTACCGGCAGGTTGACGTGAACGCCTAATCGCGGGCTGGTACCGGAGGTCAAGAATAGCGGATCGATCGACAGATTGCCCGAGTAGCTTGGGTGGATGGTGTTGTAGTTCAGCAAGGCGCGAAGGTTTTCGCCGCGCGCGCTAAACGGGGTCTTGGTCTGGGAATAGGCAAGAAGGCCGTTCTGAATCTGGAACTGACCTACGGCGAGATCGACAACGGTCTCCAACCCCGATTTGTCGCTGGGTTTGGATGGCACTTTCGGTTGAGGAATGTTCGTTGTGCCATCGGGCAACACGATGAGATTCACTTGTGGTTGCGTGATGCCGAGGTACTGAAGATCGACCATGTGATACAAGCCGGAGAAGAGCTTCAGCCTAAGTTCAAGGAGCGCAATTCGGGCTAATGGATCACTGCCTTTGGGCTCCGTTCCGTGGAGTACGAAGTTGCGGATGCGGGCAGTGAGGTGCATCCAATCGAACTGAAAGGAACCGATCTCGACCACGCCGCCGGTGGATTCTTCGGTGGTAGCGATGATTTTCTCTCGCACATAGTTGGCGAACCACGCGCTGCGAACGATGAGAATGGAGGTGACCACCAGGATGAGAAACAGCGCTGGTATGCCAATGCCGACCCCGATAAGGATTTTTTTCCGTCGCGCGGTCACGCCAGGTTCTCCTCGAGATATTTAATTTTGCTGTCTTTTCGCTGCTCGTCGAGCCAGGCGAAGAACAGACTGTTGACCCGCTCACCGCTCAAGATGTCACGGATGTTGTCGCGTAGATCGTCCAGGGACTTGCCGGGGTACTGGCGTTGGAGCACGGTGCGATGTTCGCGGTAATACTTTTCGACCTGCTCATCGGTGACCAGCACAGCGGGCCGGAAGCGCTCATCGATGAATCGCAGAACGGTCAGGTGAAGCTGAAATTGGGTACGGAGTTCGGCGTCATCGAGGCCGTAATGCTTCAGGGCTTGCTCCAACGCCGCATGTGTTTTGTACTTCTGCTTCATCAGGCGATCGATGTCCTCGTCGGCCTCTTGCGGTGTAGCCGTGGGATAGCCGCCGACAAATATCTCGTGACGGATGAAGAGTTGATCGATGAGGCGATTCGCTGCTTCTTTACGGGCAGCATTGTTGATGCTGAGCGGCTGACCATTCAAGAATTCTGTGGCACGAACGTCTCGCTGGATGTCGCTCTCCTTGATAATCCAGTTTCCGACCAGGATGTCGATGCGATCGATGATGACAGCCGAGGCAACGGCGGTCAGGGTAACGAGGAGAACTATACTTCGGCGATTCATCAGAAAGCCTGCCCGATGGAAAAAAAGAACTGGAATTTGCTAAGTCTCTGCGGGCTGGCGCTGCAAGTGGCTACCACTCCTATCTGACCGGGCAGGCAGTTAAGCAACTGCTGGATGGTTTCGGTTGTGCTGAAGCCTGCATAGCTGGGCGGATTTAAGGCGTAGGACAGATCGAAGCGCACCGGGCCAACTGGGGTTTTGTAGCGGATGCCGATTCCGGGCGCCTGCACTGCATAGTTGAAATCTTGCAGGCTGTTCTGGTGGTAGCGCATCGAGATGTCACTGAAGTTCGTGTAGATGTTCCCCATGTCGTGGAAGATCACGCCAGTGAGATTCGGATAAAGCAGCGGGAAACGCAACTCAAAGGTGTTGAAGAAGAGTCCGTTGCCTCCGATGGGAAAGCCGGTCGGGGTGGTGGTCTGCGGGCCGGGCAATTCGGTAGCGGTGCCGATGTCGCGGGGACCTGCCTGGTTATCGCCGAAGCCTCGCATGGAGACGCTGCCGCCGCCAAAGAATCGTTCGGGCAGCGGGATGTCGTCGTATTTGTTCATACCGGCCGGCAAATTGTACGGAATGATGCCGCCGAGTTCCGTTTGCCGGGCGAATACCAGGCTGTGACCAAGGGAAGTATAGGTTGCGTTTCTAGCGAGGAAGCGATAGTAATTTCGCTGCGATCCGAAGTAATTTCCCGAGACGTCCGCGTCCAGCGTGTTCCAGAAACCGTGGTGAGCGTCGGCTGGATTATCGCGATGATCCTGGATGTAGCTGGCGGATAAGATACCAAGCCGAACGGCCCGTGTGAATGCAGGCGTGGTCAACGCTGGAACGACGGTGTTGGGGGCGTCACGCCGGTAGATAAAGGACAGAAGCATGGTGGACGCTCTGTTGAACCGTTGCGAGGACTGCACCCTGGCCTCTTCCCGGCGTGCCGAAAATGTCTGTACATCCTGCGTGGTGTCGTAGAGAAGCGTAAATGTCACGGTGCGCTTCATAGATCCGAGGAAGCGGGGGACGATGTAGTTGATCGACTCGCGTTGTTCGATGTTGGAGTACTTGGCCTGCAAAGAGATCGTTTGACCGATTCCAAGAAAGTTCAAGCGATTTACATCGAACGAGACGATCGGCGAAGTGCCTTTGGAGCCGCCGGCAGCGGAAAGATAGGTGGTTGTGCCTCCGAATTGCCCCACCTCGAGGCCCAAGCCGATGTTGAAGGTGTAGCGCGCCGCTTCATCGAAATCAAAGAGAACATCTTTGTAACGGTTCGTGCCGTTCGGATCGAGGAGACCGGAGTTGACGCTGGCGAAGATTCCCAAATCGCTCAGCTCGCGCGCCGTGTCGTTGATCTTCAGCATCGAGAGGGGTTCGCCATCCGGCAGATCGATTCTTCGTTGAACGAGTTCCGGTTTGGTACGAAACAGCCCTGACAGAAGCACCCGGCGTACAAATTCCCGCGGTCCCTCGCTGATGTCGTACACGAGATTCACGGTTTGAGGTTCGGGACCGGGCGTGCTCGTATACCGGAAGGTTGCTGCGGGAAAACCCTGCGAATAGTAGTAGGCCAGGACCAAATTCCGGTCGGTTGCCACATTCACGTCGGCATAGGGTTGGTTGGCCGCGGAGGTGAGCTGGTTGTGAATTAACGCGGAAAGGTCTAGACGGTGAGCGCCTTCTATCTGCAGGGAGGCGACGCGCCACTGTTTGCCCTGATCGATGTGGAACACGACCCCGATATCGTTGGGATTGCCTTTGTAATCCGTTTCGACGGTTGAGGTGACTTTCACGTCGCGAAAGCCGTTGGCCCGATAGAGGCTTGCGATGGCGTCCTGGTCGGCGGATCGGAAGGTTTCGCTGTAGCGGCCATAGCGGAGAATCAAGGTCTTTGGACGGAGGAACATCCGCTCGCGAAGGGTGGATTGAGCGAAGTAGTCGCTACCTTCAATCTGCACGCTGACAAGCCTGCGGCGCGGGCCTGTGGCGATGTAGTAATTGATTACTTCCTGATCGTTCTTGATGGGCTCCTGCTGAAACGTTACATCTACATCCGGATAGCCTTTGGACTGGAAGTAGTCGTGCAGGTTATGCGCACCTTCCGTCAATAGATCTCGGTCGACGGTGCCTTCCTGGTACACGGGTATATAGGCGCGGAGTTTACTCTTGGAGACTTTTGCCTCGAGCGCTTTGATCGTGACCTTGGGGCCTGCGTCTATGTCGAAGGTTGCCTTGGCGCGACGGGTATCCGGGTCATAATCGAGCGAGTTCATGTCGACAGTCGCGGTTAGCCGTCCCACCTTGGCGTATTTCTTCTGTATGCCTTCGGTACCCGCATCTGTAAGGGCGGAGGTGACCTGCCGCCAACGATGAATTAAGGGGATTCGCCAACCAGTTGCCTTGACGATCGTTTGGTTGGGAAGCTTGGTTTCGCCGGTGATGACGGGCATTTCATAGCGGGCGCGCTTTCCGGCGGTTACCAGGAAGCGAATGGTGACTTCATGGGTGAGGGGGTCTTCCGCTGTCGCTACACCGACCTGTGCTTCGTAAAGGCCGTTTCGGCGGAGTTCCTGCTCAATGGTCTTTCTGGCTGTGGTAAGGGTTTCCTCGTCGTAGGGGTATCCCAGAGTGAGTTGCGCATCGCTGATGATGACAGCGCGGCTGGGGGGATCTTTGATTTGTCCTTGCGCGCCTACGTGCCCGATGAAGCGCCGCGGGCGCGTGATGAAGCGGATCGCCACGCCTGTCCCGCTCGGCTCGGCATCCACTTGGATGTTGTCATAAAGGCCGCTTGCAAATAAGCGGTCGATGCTCCCCGCGACCTGAGTGGGATTCAGCGGCTCTCCGGGTTGCACTAGCTGCATCCTTTGGAGGTCGCGCGGATCGACCGGCTGGGCGGCGGGTTCGTATGCTACCGAGATGACAGTTTTCCCGCTGAACTCCTGTTCAACGCGGGAAACTTGCGCCCTTACCGCCGGCAAGAAAACTGAAAGCGCAAACAACAACGGAGCACGGCCGTTAAGTAACAATCTGTTCATTGCGTGAGGAACTTGCGCAAAACGGGCACGGTATGAAGCGCTCCGCCGAAGGAATCAGTGAATTCCCTTCTTGCCTGGCGGCGCGCAGCCGCGCCCTTTGCGCTTTGTTGTTGATTACGTGATCCACTTGGCCACTATCTTAAGGGAAAGACTTTTGGAAATGACCTGCGCAAAACCCCTGTGAGCGTACTTCGTGGACGCCACTTTAGTTTGGCGCGTTACATCTGTCTCAGAGGGTCAGGACATTGAATCTATGGAGCGCAGGGAGTCTATGCGGGCAGGATGCAGGGAATGACGTCGAAGGATTTTGTCGAGCTGGTGAAGTCCGCCGGCGTGAAGTGGAGCGATCATAATGCGCCGCGCCTGGGAGCCGCACTCGCTTACTACACGTTATTGTCGATGGCGCCGCTGCTCATCCTGGTGGTAGGCATTTGCGGTCTGTTCCTCAGCAAGTCGGACGCCGAACGCCAGTTGCTCGGGCAGGTTCGGGATCTAATCGGCTACTCCGGCGCGAAAACGGTACAGCAGTTGATTGAGAACGCGCACCAGGCGGGCACAGGAATCTTCGCCACGGTTATCGCGCTGGTGACCCTTCTGTTTGGGGCCTCTGGAGTGTTCGTCGAGCTGCGTGATTCCCTGAATACCATCTGGGATGCGCCGCGGCGCGCGTCGTCCACTTGGCGCGATGTGATCTGGCAAAGGCTTATTTCGTTCGGCATGGTGCTCGCGCTCGGTTTTCTGCTGCTGGTCTCGTTGCTCGTTACCACGGCCATCGCGCTGGTCGAGAAGTTTTTCGGGGAGTGGGCGCCCGTCCACTTCGCGCTGTTGGGCGAGATCCTCAATATAGTGATCTCGATCATTGCCATAGCACTGCTGTTCGCGCTCATTTTTAAGTTTGTTCCCGATCTTCCGATCCGTTGGCGGGAAGTGACGGTGGGCGCGTTTACAACTGCCGTCCTATTCAGCGTCGGGAAATACCTTCTGGCGCTGTATCTCGCAACTGCGGGCGTAGGCTCGACCTATGGCGCCGCAGGGTCCTTGGTTGCCATGATAGTCTGGGTTTATTACTCGGCCCAGATTTTTTTCTTTGGCGCCACTTTCACGCGGGCTTACGCCGATCGGCTAGGACCCTCAGCGGCCAAGACAGAACGTGCGGCCGCGAGAGGCTCGTCAGTCCCTCTCGCACAGGGTCGAAGCCCTAATTCTTCGTACTAGTACTTTGTGCAGGTGGCGCTTTTTACATGATTTTGAAACGCGTTGCTCTGTATAGCCTCTAGGCATATAGGCGCTCTTGCTAGTGCTTCTCGGAGGAGGAGAAGAAATGCGGTTTAAAAAAAATAACAAGGTGTCGTACTTACTTGCGCTGGCTCTCTCGGCTGGTTGCGGGGTGACCTACGCCGATTCGTTGAACGGAAACGGCAGCATGCAGAGTTGGAACAGCAGCAGCCTTGTAGTGAACAGCAGCTCGCCGGGTATCGGAACTCCTTATTGGAACAACACCTCCGGTGACGGCGCGAAAGAGAATGTGGGTTGGTGCTTGGCCGGCGGCGGCAACTGCTCGATGCCGGCCGGAACGCAAGGCAACATCCCCTATTACGGAAATGGTTCCTCATCCGCCAGCATGATGTACTTCACAAGCAGCGGCAACCCGTTGACGTTGACTCTGGAAACACTGCTGACGACGCAAACAACTACGGCCGGCGGATACGATGTCTTCGGATACTACATCACCAACGGCTCGGGGAGCGCCGCATCCGCTTCACTGGTTCCGGTGTTCAACTCGACGACGGACAAAGTCGGCAGCACCGCTGCTGTCGCCCTAACGGCTGGTGAGAACTACGGTTTTTACATCGAGAACATACAGGGGAGCGGTACGCAATACGCGACGAACTATCTGTACTTCATGGATTCGGCTTCAAATACCGCGAATGGATCCATGCCGGCGGATAGTCTGCAACATTTCGCAACCTTCACGAGTGGAAATGGCAACTACTTCCTGGGAGACGTTGACGATGATGCTTGCCAGGGCAGTTTCCACCCCGGGACCAGTCCGTGTGTTCCGCAGAACGAGTTCGACTACAACAATATGATCGTTGAGGTGAACGGTAGCGGCGCGAACATACCCGAACCGGCCTCTCTTTTGCTGATGGGTGGCGGGCTGTGTTTGCTTGGCGGAGTGCTGCGCCGGAAAAAAGCCCGGAGTTTTGAGAATTAGCGAGCGGTGGCACAACTAAGGAAATAGTTCCTCCGATCGTTCCATAAATCCACGAAGCTTGTGTGCTGGCGTGGAGTAAAGAGTGAACCTCTTTACTCCACGCTTTTTGCTTTAGAAGGTCCGATCAGGGGAGAGAGAGATTGACATGACTAGAACACTGAGCGTTACGGCGCTTGTCGTTTCGACCTGCCTGCTGATTGCGACAGGGTTGAAAGGGGATACGGTCACGGGTGGTCAAATCACCAACTGGAATCCAAATTACTTAAACGGTTATCCGTCCTATGTGCCGGGCTTGTATTACTGGAACAACGGATCGGGGGATGGGCCGCAAGCGAATATCGGCTGGTGCTTGATCGGTGGCGGCCAATGCGGAATGTCGAACCCGCCGGGGCTTTTGCCCTTCTACTCCGTAAGCTTCACCGCGCCTTCTACGTTTTACTTCACTTCAAGCGGCCACCCTGAGACAGCTATACTGAGCGCCAGCGTCACGGACCAGAAAGGGGCCGGTAACGCTTATGATGTCTTCGGGTATTACCTGACGAACTCGGCGGGCGCGCCGATCGCGGGAAGCGCGCATGCGATGTTTACCAGCAATGATCCAACTGGAACAAATTACATGCTGAACTTTGCCGCAGGCGAGAAATACGCCTTCTACATCGAGAACATTCAGGGTCCTAACACAGCGTTCCAAACGACCTACTGGTTCGGAATGAACGCGTCATCTAACATCGCGAGCGGCTCGATGCCGGCCGATCCGATACAGCACTTCTCCGTGTTCCAGACCGCAAGTACGTACTATGTTGGGGCAGACGATGCCGACGCCTGTCTGAATTCGTTCCAGCCGGGCACAAGTCCGTGTGTTCCCGCGGACGAATTCGACTATAACGACATGCTTGTGCAACTGAATACGCAAACGCCGGAACCAGCGCCTGGCGCTCTCGTAACCGCCGGACTGTTGTTGCTTGGGACAGTGGCGCGACGCCGGCTGAGACGTTAAGGCGGGCGAAGGGCGCCGCGAGCAGCGGCAAACGTGCGCTAAACTGGAATTTCCCACCTGTTTTTCTCCCATGATTTCAGTTAGCAACGTTAGTATGCGCTACGGCGGCAAGATCTTGTTTGAGGAGGTCAGCACCAGTTTCCTACCCGAGCGTAGATACGGTTTGACGGGTCCGAATGGGGCCGGGAAATCGACTTTCATGAAGCTGCTTTCGGGCGAATTGGAGCCGCAAAAGGGTACGGTGGTCCGTCCCAAAAAGCTCGGCATCTTACGCCAGGACCAGTTCGCGTTCGATCAGTACCGCGTCGTGGATACCGTGATCATGGGCAATATGCCATTGTGGAGGGCGCTCGAAGAACGCGAAGCCCTCTACAACAAGCCCGAATTGACGGACCAAGACGGTATGCGGCTGGGGGAACTGGAAGGCGTGGTGTCGGAGGAAGATGGCTACACGGCTGAAAGCGACGCTGCTGTGTTGTTGGATGGTTTGGATATTCCGGAGCCGCTGCACAATCGGCAGATGGGAGAGTTACAAGGCGGCCAAAAAGTACGCGTGCTGTTGGCGCAGGCGCTTTTCGGTCATCCGGCGGCGTTACTGCTGGATGAACCGACCAACTATCTCGATCTGGAATCCATTCACTGGCTGCAGAACTTTCTGACGCATTACGACGGCACGCTGATTGTGATCTCGCACGACCGTCACTTCCTGAACAGCGTGACAACCCACACCGCGGATATCGACTACCAAACGATCATCACGTATACGGGTGGCTATGACGATATGGTTCTGCAGAAGACGCAGGTCCGTACCCGGATCGAGTCCGAGAATGCACAGCGCGAGAAGAAGATTGCGCAGTTGAATGAGTTCATCGCGCGTTTCTCGGCCGGCACTCGGGCGAGCCAGGTCACATCCCGCAAGAAAGAAGTGGAACGGCTGCAGACGACCGATCTGGCTCGGTCGAACATTCAACGGCCTTTCATCCGGTTCGAGATGAAGCGCCCGTCGGGCCGGCATGTTCTGGAGTTTAAGAACGTAAACAAGGCATACGGCGATGTGGAGGTGATCAGAAACTTCTCGGCATCTCTGCAGCGCGGTGAAAAGATCGCGTTAATGGGCCGCAATGGCGTGGGAAAAACAACCTTGTTGAAGGCGCTGTTAGCAAATGCGCCGGGCGTTGACGATCCGGATGTGGGCCTCGACTCAGGTACGGTGACGTGGGGGCATGAAGCTCAGATCGGGTACTTCGCCCAGGACCATCGCGGCAGCATACGCGGGGGTACAACGGTTGAGGCGTGGCTGCACGACTTCGATCCACAGGCTGCCAAAGAAGAGATACGCGGCTTGTTGGGTCAGATGCTGTTCCGCGGTGAAGAAGGCGCGAAGCCAACCGATGCTTTATCGGGCGGAGAGGCCGCGCGGCTGATTTTCTGCAAGCTCATGCTGCAGAAGCCCAATGTGCTGGTTTTCGATGAGCCGACCAACCATCTCGACTTGGAATCGATCAATGCGCTGAATATCGCATTACAGAAGTTCGAGGGCACCGTGCTGCTGGTGACGCACGACGAGGATCTGGTGGATGAAGTGGCGACGCGAGTCTGGCATTTTGACAGCGGAGTGATCGAGGATTTCCACGGATCGTACGAGGAATACTCCGGGGTTGCGGCCAAATAAAGACTCGACTTAGGACGAGTGAGTCAAGACCTTCAAAGCGGCATAAAAGATGACAAGCATGCCGAAGAAGACAAATAGTTCCACTTTGCGGCGGCGGCGTTTTTTGCGAGCAGCGCTACGCTCCGAACGGCTCCTGTGGCGCGATTCCTGTGCGGTATCAACTGCGGAGCCGTCAGGCACGGATCGAAAATCCGGCGGAAGAGGCCGGTAAAAAGATTTCGTGCAATCGCGGCAACGGTAGCGTTGCAGGCCGCGCCATCGGTTTATGAAGCCGAATATAGTCTTCTTTCGCGAGCGGCGTACATCCTCGCTCCCGCAAACTGGACAAACTAACAATATCCGAAGCCGCCTTTCCCATCTTTCTTGCCCGGGTTGACCAAGCCATGGCTTGGCTGCCGGGCTTCTAAGTAACCGCCGGCAACGCACGCGCGATGAGCTGGCGATTTCTTGTCTCTGTTGACCAAGCCCATCGCTTGGCTGCCGGGCTTCTAAGTAACCGCCCGGCAACACACGCGCGATGAGCTTGCGCTAAAGCGAGCGGCGATTTCTTGTCTGTGTTGACCAGGTCCATCGCTTGGCTGCCGGGCTAACCACTTCTTACCTATTCTCTTCGTAAGTTTCTCATCTTTCGTGCAGAAATACCGAGCGTAAGGTGAGACTTCCGTTGGCGCGAAGCTTACCGAGAGGTCTGGAGTACTCAAGCGTAAGAAGGCAAACATCGGAATTCAGAGGTGACCGAAAATCCCAAGTTCCACGGGATGCGGCGAGGACGTCACCTGCGGCGAGATCAGCCGGAGTCGCCGTCTGGATCGAATGAAGATGCCAAGCAATTCCGGAAGGCGACTCGAGCGCCTGGCCTTCCGCGTGCCACGTAAGATGATACGCGTGGTTACGCTCAAGCGGGATGTACTGCTGCAGGAGAACGCAGTACTCCGGCTCGTCGCCTGAAAGAGTGATTTCGACGTTCTTTTCCGCAACTGATTGCTGAACGGCGACACCATTAGGCGCCGAAGGAACCCAACCGAAGCCATGTCGAAGAAAGGTTCTCTCAAACTCGCCATTGGTGAGGGGCGAAGCGGGGCTGGGAACGGGCAGATGAATCCAGCCGGCATGCGCCAGTGTTTGCCAGACGGCCAGCGCGGGACGAAGGTGGCCGGCGGCAAGAATGCGGTCCTCCTCAGGCAAAATTTGATCATCACGACCGAAATCGGATGGGTTGCGACTCCCTGTTGCATTCACAAGCCGCTGGACAATGGGCGGGATGGGAGCGAACTGGCCAGTACGAGTGAGGAAGTTTGTGTACTGAAGCAGAACCGTCGGTTGGTCCGGAACGGCAGCGGCGATGCGAGACGCATCCTGGCTCATGAGCCACATTTGCGTGAAGACCGGGTCGGCCTGGTAGGGCGAGATCTGCAACGTCGCCTTTGCCCAGCGGAAGAATTTGTCGGGCTGTTCGTTGCGGAAGTAGAAGTTGGTGAGAGTCCACTTAGGCAGAAACATATGATTCACGTCAGCGGCGCGAAGGTAATAGCGCTCGGCTGAGGCGAGGTCATGCTGCTGCATTTCGGCCGTGAGGCCAAGCTGAATCCAGGTTTGATAGTCGAACGGATTGAGTTGAACGGCTCGGTGCAGCAGTTGCTCTTTATTATCGGGCTTCCAGGCGGCAAGTCGCGCCACATAACTACCGTTGAACGGCACGAGATGGACGGCGGCGGGCACCGATGCGGCAGTATCCTGCTGAAACAGGAAGGAGGCGCGCGCGAAGACCGCGGAATAATAAGCGGCGAACAGCGCCGTCAGCACGATTGCATAACGAAGCGCGGATAAGAGGACGAATTTCATTCCCGTTGTACGGCGCTCACTCGTTGCGCGCCAATGCCATCAATAGGACTACAGCTTGGGCTTCACAGGACCGTCCTTCACCGACAGGCCCCACCTTTTCCGCTGTTTTGAACTTTACGCTGACGAGCGGAAGAGCGAGCCCAACGGCACGGGCCAGACTCTCGCGAATCAGGGGCCGGAAATCCTTGAGCTTCGGACGTTCCAACACGATAGTTGAATCGACGTTCGCCAGACGATATCCCTCGCGGGCGGCTAATTCGATGGCGTGCCGCAGAAATTGCAGACTGTTGGCGCCTTTCCATTCGGGCGCTGTATCGGGGAAATGCATACCGATATCGCCGAGAGCGACAGCGCCGAGGATGGCATCCGTGACGGCGTGAAACAGGACATCTGCGTCCGAGTGGCCTGACAGGCCAAGTTCGAACGGAATGTGGACACCGCCCAGAATCAGGGATCGGCCGGCTTCCATGCGGTGCGTATCCCAGCCTTGCCCGATGCGTAAGGGAATAGGAGTGGACGCCGACATTTACGAGAGGTCGAGACCAGCGCTCTCAAGCGTGAGGTAGAGCCGGGCGAGATCCATGTCGCTGGGTTTGGTGATTTTGATATTCCGGTCGGTTCCGAGAACCACGGAAACCTCAACCTGTTCGAGCCGCTCGATCAGGGACGACTCGTCGGTACCGACAAAGAGATCCTCACGCGCCTTCTCGAAGGCTTTGCGCAGAAGATCGAGCCGGAAGACCTGGGGAGTTTGCGTCAGGATAAGCCGCTCGCGAGGAAGGGTTGCGCGCACCTTGTTGCGATGCACTTGCTTGACAGTGTCGACCGGGACGATGCCGACGATCGCCGCGCCTGTATCGCCAGCTTCGCGAATTACTTTTTCGATGATGTCTCGCTCGACGAATGGGCGAACCGCGTCATGCACGGCAACCAAATCTATGTCGTCGCTGAGGGAAGCCAACGCGTTCTCCACGGATTGCTGCCTGCTTTCGCCGCCGGCAACCGTTCGAACCGCTTCGCTCAACCCCTGGCTTCTGAAGAGTTCGCCAGCCCAGGCGAGGTCCTCTTCGCGGAGCGCCACAACAATTTCGGTGATCAGCGGAGAGCTGACGAATTTTCGGATGGTGTGGATGAGGATCGGCGAGCCGCTGAGTAGCATGAACTGTTTGCGGCTGATACCTGCCTTTTCCGGTGCACTGCGGCCCATGCGCGTTCCGAGTCCGGCCGCCGGGATAATGACAGATACTTTCATGAGTGAAGCTCGAGAAGGGCTGCGTCGAGATTGAGTCGCCCTTGAATTTACATGATAAAGGACGGCGGGAGGCCAGCTTGCACCGGAAGATCTTCTACTGGCCGTTCTAATAAAAAAATGGCCGGACGACTTTGCAAGTCGGACCCGGCCCGTCTGAAAGTAATTAAAAGTTGAAGGGGTCGTTGAGGCGGACCCCCTCTGGTTTGCGAATCACCCTACGCGAGGGACGCTTCGCTTCCGCTTAGGCGGTTTTGCGGGCGCGGCGGCGAATCGCACCGGCGGCCAAGAGACCAACACCGATCAGAGCCATGGAAGCCGGTTCGGGAGATGCTGTCGTGAAGGTCTGGTCGACGAAGCTGGCTTTCGAGTAGCCGTAATCGCCAGCGTTCAGCGAAATGTCCTTCGTGATTGTGAGATTGTTGTAGCTGCCGTTGAGAACGATGGTGTCTTGTTGTGAGCAGCCGTATGTTGAGCAGGCGACAGAGAGAAAGCCAACCTGGGTAGAGCCGCTGTCAACCGTTTCCGTCACGCCCGTGATGCCTTCTCCGCCGAAGGTACCATCGAAATCGAGACCGATAGCACTGATGGCGTTCAAGGAAGATACAGAATAGTGAATGTTGACATCTTCAGACGCACCGTCTTGAGCCAAGTAGTCAGCGGTAAACTCGATTCCCGGTAGGCCGGTGGACGTGACGGTAGACACGTTCACCCCTTTGGGACCGTTCGGAGTTGAGTTCGCTCCGCCAGGGGTCGAAATCGTATAGCTGAAATTGTTGAATGTCAGGTCTCCCGTGGTGATGGTCCCGACATTGTTAAGGTTAATCGGATCAGCGTGCATTGCAAAGGGCGCCACAAAAGCGACCGTTGTTGCAAGAAGAAGTGATTTATTAAAACGCATTTTTTGAAGGTTTCCTTTTTGCTGTAGCAGTGAGTTAGCGCTGGGCGCCTGATTCAGTTGAACTCAAATCGCGAAACGCAGCAACGGCTAGCGGTGCTAACCGTACCAAGGAATACGGCTGGCTTTCGGCTTAAATTTTAAGGATTTGAGGGAAATTACAACGTACCCGGTCCGGGCAAGGTGAGGTGCACAGCTTTAGCTAAAATATTGAAAAGAACTAAGTCGATGCCCATTTACAAGAGAGTTAGGGTTCAGTGGGAGTAACTTAAGCAGCTTATTACTTTGGTTATAGATAAGAATACAGGCTCTAAATCTAACCCGTACTTTGCTTCCGTTTCAGATAATTATCGGTTGCGAGAGCTTTTCCCAATGACAGCTTTAGCGGGGCGGCGGTAGCGGTGGAGCGGTCGTGCCGCCCACGTTGGCATACGATTCGTCAATCTTCACGACCTTCCCTTCGTTGAAGCGCACGAAGGTCATTTTGCCGGGAGGATCGCCGTACACCCAGTCTTCTATCTCGTCGCCGTCGCCGTTGGTTTCGCGGCTCTTGCTGCGCGGCTTGCCGAGCGCTAACAACACTTGGTCCTTGTCCATCCCCTGAACGGCGCGTTGTTCCTTGATGGCCTTTTGAATGGGAGCGGGTAATTTCTCAACGTACTGTTCGGACGCCGAATGTTTTTCAAAATCTAAAACGGGCGAAAGCATCTGCCGTAAATCAGAAGATTTAAGGGAGGGAACAGGACCGGGAAAAACGATGGCGATGTGTGATCCGTTGGCGGCCTGACCGTTAGGGTTAGGGTTCGCCGGATTCATGCCGCCGACACCGACCTGCACATGATCGTACCAGTGGCCGGATTTTGTTCCGCCGTTAATTTCGAGAAGAATCTTGTTGGACAAAATCTCCACGCGCGTGATCTGCACCTCGTCACCCATGCGAGCGGCGGGCCCGTCTTCTTGCATGGCCCTTTCCCAGGCGCCCTGATCGTAGGTGCCGTCACTCTTAAAAACGAGCGACTTTTTGGCGCGCGGAAGCGACACTTTCAAGGTGGCGAACTCGGCATTCAGACCTCGTTCAATTTCCATCCTTTCGTCGAAACTGAGTTTGTCGGCGCGTAGGGCGGGGACGAGAGCGAACAGAAGAAGGGTGATCGCGGCGAGGGTTATAGCGGATCGTTCAGAGTGAGCGCGATGGCGGCGATTTGCGGCCGCACCGGCGATCGTGCGATCGCGAAGAATAGCGCCACTGCAAAAATGGTCGCCAGCAGACCGCCTTCTGGCCCGTAATCCCCACCGCTCCAGAGAGGCGTTAAATCCCATCGATAGAAGTACCTCGTTACGTCAATTGTAAGCCCGCTCAGGTTGACCCCAAACAGCGGTAGCACGGCGTTCCAGCCGTAGTGCAGGCCGATGGGGAGCCATAGATCGCGGCTCCGCAGGAAGGCATAGCCCAGGAGTATGCCCCAGAGAATCGTGTTCAGAACGGCGAGCGTCGTGGCATGCGGGTTCGAGGCGTGGGCCAGGCCGAAGATGACGCCGACCGGCAGAACGGTGGCAAACGGTCCCATTTTCTCGACGAGTAACTGGAAGGCATAGCCGCGAAAGATCATCTCTTCCCCGGCGGCGGCAAAGAGCAGGGCCGCCAGATAGAAGATCAGGCTCGGCCAGTTAAAGCCGGCTCCGGTGCGGGAGACAAGGTGTCCGGTACCCGCAAGTAAGGGCGCAATCAGCATGAAGGCCGCCGAGCCGCCGCCGAGGCCGATACCGAGGAAGAAGTTGCTCAAAGAAGGGCCGTTTGCCTGCAAGCCAATATCGGAGAAGGGCCGCCGATCGAAAATTCGCATCGTCAGCAGGTTTGCGAATACGCCCGTGAGGAAAAGGCCGATGGTGCCGGCGACCACGGCTCCGAAGACGGCCACGAGAGAACCGGCCAATAAGAGCACACCGATGAGAACCAACGCCACGAAGAATGAGACCCGGATGACGATGCTGAGGCGAGGATTGGGCGCGATGGGTGAAGGGGTGCTAACGGGCTGGGTATTCATCACCTTAGCCCTCGCCGCTAAGAGCGGCTGGGGTTTACAATCTAATCCTAACTTTTGGAGAAGCGCGAAGCGAGCATCCTCACCGTAGCCGCCTCCCGTCCGATGAGAACGATATGGATGATGACGAACGGCGAATCGATAACCGGCTGCTGTGTGCCGAATTAGTGGAAGTGCTTTGGGAAGACGAATCCGGGCGCAAGCGGTCGCGGGTGGCCAACCTGGAGGATATCTCGCTTTCCGGGATTTGTCTTCAGACGGAGAATGAGATTCCGCCGGGCACACGGCTGCGCATGCAGTACGGAGACGGCGAACTGGTGGGAGTGGTTCGCTACTGCGCGTTCCGCGGGTTTGGATTCTTCTTGGGTGTTCAATTGGAAGATGGATCGCGCTGGTCAAGCAAACACTATCGTCCGCAGCACCTGCTGGACCCGCAGGAACTGGTGGAACGGGTGATGATCCGGCACCAGGCTGAAGATGCCCACCTAGACGTTCCGATGTCGGCGAAGTAAAATTCGTAGACGTCCCGCAATGCGGGTGGCGGAGCGCGCGAGCGTCGGCTCGCCAAATCGCATGTCGAAAAGCAAGCAATCACCTCCGGCGAGCGGTGTGTATGTAGCGCTTGCGACACCGCGACAGCCTGATTCGACCGAGGCGGACGCGGCTGCACTCCTCGACTACATGGATGCCATCATGGGCGCGGGCGTCGACGGGTTGGTGCTTTTTGGATCCACCGGCGAGTTCGTGCACTACGATGCGGCGGAGCGGACACGCGTCTTGTCACTCGCCCGGCGCCGCAGCCGCGTGCCGCTGCTGGTAAATGTCTCGCACTCGACGCTAGCAGGCGCTCTGGAGCTGGCGCAAGACGCGATTGCGACCGGCGCGGCGGGCCTGCTGCTGATGCCGCCGTATTTCTACCGCTACAGCGACGATCAACTGTTCGCTTTTTATCAAGAGTTCGCAGCTACGCTCGGCAGCCAAACGCGCATTTATCTCTATAATCTTCCGTTCTTCACGAATGCGATCGGCGCTCATTTAGTCGAACGGTTGCTTTCGTCAGGCGCATTCGCCGGAATCAAAGATTCAAGTGGGGAGCTGCAGATGTTCGATGTGCTGCGCGAGTTGCGGCTGAACGTGCCTTTCTCGCTATTGGTGGGCAGCGAATCGCTTTACTTACAGGCACGAATGACAGGCGCGGATGGCATTGTCTCCGGAGTGGGCGCGGCAGTGCCGGAATTGGTAGTGGCGATTGAGCGGGCCGTTTTGACAAATAATCCGCAACGAGCCCAGATGTTGAATGCGCGGCTCAGCGAATTCCTCGATTGGGTGAACAGATTTCCCGCTACAGTTGCCATCAAGCAGGCTGCCGTAGCGCGCGGTTGGAAATTGAACGGCTTCGCCTTCCCGCTGGGCGCCCAAACCAGTACAGAACTGGAGGTCTTTCATCAGTGGCTGCGCTCCTGGCTGCCTTCAGTTTTGCGCGAATGCGCCGAGGCTACGGCGATGAGAGCTTAGGAGATAATTGCTGAAACGGCCTTGGACCCTCAGCTACCTTCACCTGATCCGCGTTCTCCGGCGATGACTCCTGATGAGTTTCGGGCGGCTGCCTACCAGCACGCGGATTGGATTGCTCAGCTTCTGGAGGGCATCCGAGAGTTTCCTGTCACGACATCCATTGAGCCGGGGGATCTCGCGGCTGCGCTTTCGCCATCGGCTCCCGAACACGGCGAGCCGATGGAACAGATTTTCGCCGATTTTCAGTCGAAGATCGTGCCCGCGTTAACGCTCTGGAATCATCCGCGCTTCTTCGCGTACTTCTCGGTGTCGTCCAGTCCGCCTTCTGTGCTCGCGGAATTTTTGGCTGCCGCGCTGAATGTGAATGCAATGCTGTGGAAATCTTCGCCAGGCGCTACAGAGCTGGAGCAAGTTACTCTGAACTGGCTGCGACAGTGGCTGGCACTGGATGAAAGCTGGTTCGGCATCATTTATGACACGGCGTCGATCGGGGTAATGCAAGCGATTGGTGCGGCGCGTGAGTGGATCGATCCCGAGTGTCGGACGAAAGGCATGCGACCCGGGTTGACAGTCTACGTTTCAGAGCATACGCATTCGTCGGCTGAAAAGGCAGCCATCACGCTCGGTTTCGGACAAGAAAACGTCCGAAGAATTGCAGTGGACGATCAATATCGCATGCGGCCCGAAAAGCTGCAGGAGGCAATTGAAGCTGATTTTGAAGCGGGCAAGCGGCCTTGCTGCATTGTGGCGTCGGTTGGGTCCACATCCACCAGCGCGATCGAACCGATTCCGGCGATTGCGGACATCGCGGAGCGTTTCGGCGTCTGGTTACATGTCGATGCTGCATATGGCGGTCCGGCGGCCGTCGTACCGGAGATGCGCCATATTTTCGATGGTGTCGAGCGAGCGCATTCGCTGGTCCTGAATCCGCACAAATGGCTCTACGTCTCGATCGACTGTAGCGTGCTGTATACGCGCTATCCGGAAATTTTCCGCCGCGCTTCCGCGCTCTTGCCTGAATATTTGAAAACGCCTGAAGATGGCCGCGTCATAAATTACATGGATTATGGCGTGCAGCTCGGCCGCCGTTTCCGCGCGCTCAAGCTCTGGTATGTGTTTCGTTACTACGGGCATCAGGGAATCGTTAGCATGCTTCGCGAGGCTCTTCGTCTGGCGCAAATGCTGAAGAAACTCGTTGAAGACGACCCGGATTTCGAACTCGCCGCCCCCGTTCCTTTTTCCCTCGTCTGCTTTCGCTATCGTGGCGAGAATGCGATGAATCAGCGGCTTCTCGCCGACATTAACGCGAGCGGGAAAGCGTTTCTCTCGCATACGGTACTTCACGGAAGACATGTGCTGCGGTTCGCAATCGGTAATTTTCAAACGACGGAGCAGGACGTTCGCGAAACCTGGAATCTGATTCGTGAAACGGCTAGACGCCTCAAAGCAAGCGAATCCGTGCTTACGGTGGGTGGCTGACGCGGGCTCTCGCGATGTCTCAGCGGCTCGCCACAACGCTTTGCGGAATTCCACTGCGGAATCCAGTTCTGGCGGCCTCTGGAACTTTCGGCTACGGTATTGAGTTTGCCAAGATTCTCGATCTGAACCAGCTCGGCGGCATTGTGACGAAGGGTCTCTCGCGGGAACCCATTCGAGGCAATCCAGCGCCGCGTCTCTGGCATACGGATGCCGGGATGATCAACTCAGTGGGGCTGCAGAATGTCGGCGTAACGGCATTTATCCACGAGAAGCTTCCCAAGCTGCGCACGTACACGGTACCCGTTTTCGCGAATGTATTCGGTTACGCTGTCGATGATTACATCGAGGTGATTCGCGCTCTCGAAGACGCCGAGGGAATTGCCGGATACGAACTAAATGTCTCTTGCCCGAACACAAAAGAGGGAGGCATGTTCTTCTCGAGCGATCCATGTCTCATTTCCGATCTGGTGAGACGAGTCCGCCGTGCCGCGAGCCGGCCTGTCATCGTGAAGCTTTCCCCCAACGTCGCGCGCATTCAGCCGTTCGCCATGGCGGCGGAAGAAGCGGGCGCCGATGCCGTCTCGCTGATCAACACGGTTGTTGCTTTGGGTATAGATGCGGAAACAGGCAAATCCCGAATCGGCACCGGCTTTGGCGGACTCTCCGGACCTGGGATCAAGCCTCTGGCGTTGCGGATGGTCTATGAAGTGGTGCAGTCGGTGAAAATTCCGGTAATTGGATTGGGTGGAATCGCGACGGGAAAAGATGCCGCGGAATTTCTAGCAGTTGGTGCGTGCGCGGTGGAAGTGGGAACCGCGACTTTTGTAGATCCTCGCGCTCCGTTGCAAATTGCCAAACAACTGGACCACCTTATGCGGCGGCTGAAACTTTCAAATATTCAACAGTTGACAGGCGAGACTCGGCTGCCGCTGCCTAACGTGCCGAAGGCGTTTGAGGGCATAAGTGCAAAATAGGGCAATGAAGGAAAAGATTTCGGTACCCAACGGCCCGCCACCTGCCGGACCCTATTCGCCCGGCGTTAGACAGAATGGCTTTGTATTTCTGAGCGGGCAGATTCCGCTTGATCCGAAGACCGGTCAATTGGTGACCGGCTCGATAGAAGAGCAAACCGCGCGCGTGCTTGAGAACCTGAAAGCGGTGCTCGAAGCCGCCGGGCTTTCGCTCGATGACGTCATGAAGACGACCGTGTTCCTGAAGGACATGAACAATTTCTCCCGCATGAATGAGGCGTACGGCAAATTTTTCGGCCCTATCCCACCGGCCCGGACGACGGTGGAAGTGGCGCGCCTTCCTCGTGACGTGCAGGTGGAGATTGAAGCGATTGCTATGGAGTCTCGCTAAGCGATTACGGCTTGGGCGCGTCTGCCGGTTTCAGTGGCGGATGTGCGCTGTACTGCTGCTGGGGCGCATTCAATTTCACATCAACCGTTTTCGCTTCGCTATCGATATCGAACTTTTTCCCGAACGTCTGATATTTCTTCGTTATGACTTGCAACTGAACGGTGCCTTGCGGTATGGGAGGGAAATGAGCGATTCCCTGCAGGTTCGTATGTGCTTCCCAGTGGATCGGCTTGCGCTTGCCGAGCTTTGTGATCTGGTGAGAGCCGAGAAAATCCAGAATGACGTCGGCGTTCTCCACGGGTTTGTCGAACTCATTCGTCACCGATATGGTCAGCGTGGTTTCGGGAACGCTGGCCATCAGCGTCAGAGATAAGATCAGCAGCACCAGCAGGATGATTCGCGGCTTCATGCTTAGGATTATCGCGCGGAGCGGTCGTGGAGATATCTGGAAAGCAGGTTCTATAGTTGCGCGACGGCCTTGTCAATGAAATCCGAAGCGCGCAAGGTATAGACGCTGTACCCGGCCTCTGTTCGCCTGGGCTTCAGAAGTTCCAGACGGTCATAATGATGCAGAGCTTTGACTGTTACGTCTGCGAGCTCCGCGAACTCGTGCACCTGATATTCCCGGCTCAATCGCTTCCCTTCTGCACCATGCTGAGCCCTGACCCAAGGGCAAGTGGAAAGTTGTCAGCTTTTTGAAATTGGGACACACTAGCGGTATGGCTGCTTCTACCCTGCTTATTGTGCGAGACCCTGAGATCCTCGGTGGCGAGCCAGTCTTGCAAGGTACTCGCGCTCCATTCCAGGCGCTCATCGATTACCTGGAAGGCGGCCGGCACACGCTTGACGATTTCCTCGATGATTTCCAACCGTCTCGCCGATATGGCGGTAGGAGCGTTGGAGGAAGGAAACGCTTTGCGATCTAGCGAGAGCTTACGCTTGTAGCTCTACCTCAATCTCTCGGAGCAATGACGTCGGAGAGCGCTCGATCGGGAGACTGTCCCAATAGGTTTGGATAGCTTCTGTTGCGCGAGCCGATAACTCCTCGACGGAGGTCCCGGTAATCAGAATCGACGGGAGCTCTGGCACATAGGCGCTATAACCGTTGGCATCGCCTTCGATCACCAGCGAATATTTGCGAATCATGTTTCGGGATCCTCTATCCCAGTTTGCCTCAATATAGCGCGGTATGTTCCTGGCCGAACATCGTCGCCCGCTCCGCCCGATATAACCGTGATTCGGCCGTCGCGGCTTCGGAATACCCGATGATCGCCATTCGTGCGAACATGAGGGCCAGCCATTTTTTTCCAGCAGGCGGATCACTTCGCGGATCTTGAGGGGCACACAAACAGGGTACAAGCCCAGGACGACGTGGCAGTTTAACGGCTTAGCAAAGGCTCAATCGCTTGCCGCAGTTCCGCTTCGCTCATCAATCCGGGGTGATAGAGCCTGATAATGCCGCGGCGGTCGACCAGCACAATCGTTGGTGTCGTGCTCACGCCGAAACGTTCGAAATTCGCAGTGCTGAGCGGTACGCCGGAATTCGGAATTTCCGAGTAATACTTTGCGTAGACCTTTTCAATAAACGGCGTCTCGATGGCGGGGCCGGCATGTTCCTCTTGCGCCGTGTAGCCATAACGGCGTGTGGGCGCCAAAACAACTAGGCCCTTGGGAGCTAGATCTTTCGCGACGTTCGCAATCGCCGGCGAATCTGCTTTGCAGTCCGCGCACCAATGAGCCCAGAAGAATAGCAGGACGACTTTGCCGCGCAGGGCGGCGATCGATGCCGGCTTTTTGCCAATCCATTCCGGCTCCTGGAGCGGCGGCATCGGCTTGCCTTCAAGCGTCAGCAGATTGATGTTCTTTTGCAAACGGCCCACGATAGATGTTCCGCGCCACGTGTGGAGAGCGGTTTCTAGAAGCAGTAGGGCCTCAGCTCTCTTTTGTTGCGCAACCAGCGCTTCAGCTTGCACTTCATACGCGGCGCCGAGCGCGATCGGCAGGTACGGTTCAGCATCGAGCTTTCGTGTGGCTAATGCAGCTCGGCTGCTGTTCTCAATGTCGTCGGCGTACTTGTTCGCCTGCTCAATATGGCCGGCAGCCAACTCTCCCCGCGCGAGCCAAGAGAGCGCATCGAGAGCTTGAGGCGTATCTCCGTTTAAACGGCGATACTGTTGCACCATGGCATTCGCGGACGCCAGATCGCCCTGCTGCAGCTCCGCGATCACGTACGCGACTACTTTAGGAATGGGTGGTTCACCGTAACTCTGTTCCTGCGCGACTGCACCGGCACTGAAGCCGAAACAGAGCAACGTGGTTGCCGCGAGACTTACTGCACGCACAGCGATTTCAAATATTCCCGGAACGGCTGCCCGAGATCGTGCCTGGCCAACGCGAACTCAACGGTTGCTTTCAAGAAGCCGAGTTTGTCGCCCGCATCGTAGCGCTTGCCTTCGAACTTCAAGCCGTAAATAGGCCGGCTTCGCAGCATGTACTTCAGTGCATCCGTAAGCTGGATCTCGCCGCCGCTGCCTGGTTGGATGGATTCAATGCAAGTGAAAATTTCCGGGGTCAAGATGTAGCGGCCGATTATGGCGAGATTCGATGGTGCGTCGGAGGCTTTGGGCTTCTCCACCATGTTGCGTATGCGGAACAGCCGATTCTCATGGCCATTGTCCGAAACAGGTTCGGCGTCCACAACGCCGTACGCGGAAATCTGATCCGGGGGGACTTCCATGAGCGCTAGTACGGATGCGCCGTAGAAATCATAGACATCCAACAACTGCCGAATGCAGGGCGTTTCAGAGGCGATGATGTCATCCGAAAGCACCACCGAGAACGGTTCGTTCCCGACCAATTCCTTGGCGCGGAGCACCGCGTGTCCTAGGCCCAATGCCTCCTTCTGCCGGACATAGGAAATATCGATCATGTCGGAGATGGAGCGCACCATTGAAAGCATTTCGCCTTTGTTCTTGGATTCGAGAAGCTGTTCCAGTTCGAAGCTGACGTCGAAATGATCTTCAATGGAAGATTTGCCGCGGCCTGTGACAATGATGATGTTCTGTATGCCGGAGTGAATCGCCTCTTCGACTCCGTATTGGATAAGCGGCTTGTCCACGATGGGCAACATTTCCTTGGGTTGCGCCTTCGTTGCCGGGAGGAACCTGGTTCCCAATCCGGCGGCGGGAAACACTGCTTTGCGGACCTTTGGAATCATCTTCCGCCATTATAGGTGCCGGACCTCGGGTGATCCATGCGCAACGAAAGCCCGCGCGGGAATATGCAGTACTGATATGCTCAGATCCCCCGAACGCGAGGGACCGCTCACCTCTCAGCCTTTACAGATGCGGCTAAAGCGTGTCCAGGCACGGCTAAGTCCCGGATTCTTACTGCTCAATGAACGGTCTTTGTCACTCCGCGCGTGGGTGTGCTACTCCTAGGATTTACCGCGTAAGAAAGCGAACCGCAAAAGATGGCCTACGTAATTGCCGAGCCCTGCATCGGAACCAAAGATTCTGCTTGTGTCGATGCCTGCCCTGTAGACTGCATCCACCCCAAGAAAGACGAAGAGAAGTTCGAAAGCGAGCAGATGTTGTATATCGACCCTGTGGAATGCATCGATTGTGGCGCTTGCGTGCCTGTTTGTCCTGTATCCGCTATCTTTGCCGCTGACGATCTGCCCGAAAAGTGGTCCGAGTTTACCCAGAAAAACGCGGAGTTTTTCGGCCGGTAGCTAGACCGGCAGCCGAGCGATGCTTGGGCAATACAGAGAAGAGATCCCAAGCCATTGCGCCGTGCGTTGCCGGGCGTTTCCTTAGGAGACCTCTGCTCGAAGATTTGCTTTAAGGTCGGTAAGTAGCACAGGACGTGTCCGTCTCCCACACCCGCACGTAGGCGATGGACACGGACTTTAACTCCTTCTGCATTTCCTGGCAAATAAACCTGGCAATATTCTCGGCTGACGGGTTGATCTCGTTGAACGGTTTCAGATCGTTGATGAACTGGTGATCCAAATATTCGCTGGTGGCGCGTAGCCGTTTCTTAAGGTCCGCAAAATCGTGGAGCATGCCGTTCTCGTCCACGTCTGGGCCCTCGATTCCAACTCGTACGCGATAGTTGTGACCATGCACGTTTTCACACTTCCCGTGATAGTTACGGAGTGCGTGTCCGGCGGCGAAAGTGTGCTCTACCCAAATCTCAAACATTGAAAAACTCTTGAATGTCTCCCAGCTTGTTTGTGAATCTGTATGCGGGCAGACTGTCGAAAAACACTCGCCCGTAAGGGAGTTTCGTGATCCTATTATCCAGCAACGCCAGCACGCCACGATCGGAGGTGGCGCGAATAAGCCGTCCAAACCCCTGCTTCAGCGCCAGCGCCGCTTGCGGAATTTGGTATTCATAGAACGGATTTCCGCCACTCTGCCGGATCGCGTCCACTCGCGCCGCAATCACGGGATCCGATGGAACCGCGAATGGCAGCCGGTCGATCACCACGCAACTGAGCTGTTCGCCCTGTACGTCCACGCCTTGCCAAAAGCTTGAGGTTCCGAACAATACTGCGCCTGGCGTGGCTCGGAACGCTTCAATCAAGGCGGTACGCGGGGCTTCCCCTTGCAGCAGCAACGGATGTTCCAGCTTTCCTCGCAACAACTGATAAAGCTGCCGCATCTGGCTATAACTCGTAAAAAGCAGGAATGCCCGGCCGCGAGAGGCGTTCACAATATGTTCAATTTCATCCGCGGCGCGTATGGCGAAAGCAGTGTGACGTGGGTCCGGTAGATGAGGAGGCACATAGAACAGCACCTGCTTCGAGTAATCGTACTGGCTTTCGACGCGCAATGTTCCGGCGTTCTGAAGTCCCAATCTCTTCTGTGCGTAATCGAATTCGCCGGCAACCGTTAAAGTGGCGGACGTGAAGACCAGGGACGGTACTTTGTCGATCAAGTGCCTCGTGAGGGTTTGAGATACATCGATTGGCGTAGCTTGCAGGTAAACCCCGCGAGCTCTGCGTTCCACCCAATACACGAAAGCGGAATCACCTGACTCCATCCAGAAGCGCAGTCCCTGCTGGATCAGTTTGGCTCGCCGCACAAGCGGCACGGTGTAGTCGATGGCGCCTTGCACCAGCTCGATCCGCGCGCTCAGTGCATCGAGACTAAACAACAACTCACGATAAACATCCTCATTGCTTTCGAGAAAGCTTTCCTGCCCTTTGAACCCTTGGCGGCCTTCCTGGGGAAACAGCCCGAAGAACTCGTGTGTGCGATCGCCCAGATGAATGAGACTACGGTCTAATTCGGGCGTTGCAAAGAGCTTCTGCCTGGCAATGGCCGAAACGTCCTTGATCAATTCCTGAACCTGCAGGTTACTGACGCTCATGCCAAAGTACTGACCAGCCACTTCCTCAATCTCGTGCGCCTCATCGAAAACCACCGCCGAGTAATCCGGCAGGATCGCCGAATAGGCTTGGTCGCGCACCGCTAAATCCGCGAAGAATAGATGATGATTGACGATGATGATATCGCTTGCGGCGGCGCGGCGATGCATCTCGGTGATGAAGCAGCGCTCGAACTGCTTACATTTTTGACCGGCACACAAATCACCGCGGGCGTCCATTTTCCACCAGGCGCTGCTTGCCTCGGGTAGTTCACGGAGTTCGCTGCGGTCGCCGGATTCGGTTACCTTTTCCCAATCGCGAATCAACTGAAAATCGCGGCGCTCATCTAGACCGGTAAGTACAAGTTCGCGTTCAGCGTCGTACAGCTTCTGACGGCACAAATAGTTGGCGCGGCCTTTCATGTAGCAGACCGATAAAGGGCGATCAAATAGCGATTGCAAGAACGGCAGATCCTTAAAAAACAGCTGCTCCTGCAGGTTCTTCGTGCCGGTGGAGATCACGACTCGCTTTCCCGACAAGATGGCGGGAACCAGATACGCAATCGTCTTTCCGGTACCGGTGCCGGCCTCCACAACCAGGTGACGCCCCTCGGCGAGCGCGGCTCCGACAGCCTCTGCCATCTCCAATTGTCCGGGCCGGTATTCGTAATTTGGATGCGCGCGCGCAAGTATGCCATTGCGCCCAAAGAAGCGTTTGATAGTGACTGATTGAGAGGGCCGGCTTGTGGTCTCGCTTTTGCTCAGAACGTTCACTGCTCAGCCGGAAGCAAATCCTGGTGGGAATCCCCAGTGTAGTACGTACTTCAGCCGGTTATTCTCTAAGAGGGGTGAGAGCGTTGAGGCTGTCATTCCGTTGTGTTTCAGACCCACATGGAAGACGAGATCCTCTATCTAACGGAGTTAATCGGCGTCAAGGTGTACGACCTCAAGGGCCGACGTATCGGTACGTTGCGCGATGCGGCTCTGGTTCCGCTGATCGACCCGGTTCGGCTCGACCGTTTTCTCGTCGGGGCGGGACCAGGCTGGCTAAGTCTCCGCTATGACCAAATCAAGAGCATCAGTCACGAAGGTATTCACCTCAATGACGAGCGCCTGACGCCGTATCACTCCGACGAGTACATGTTGCGGATGGTACGGGATCTGCTGGACCAGCAAATTATCGATGGTCAGGGGCGCAAAGTTGTCCGGGTGAACGACGTGACCTTCCTGAAAGAGCGCGAGAACGGGCACGAAGTGCTTCACATTCTGGAGGTGGATATCGGTGTTCGCTCCATGTTCCGCCGCATGCTGCGTGGTATCGCCTCTCCCGCGGTCGTTCGACGGCTCCAGCGCCGCATCCGGCCGCACTCCATCCGATGGGAATTCTGCAATATCCTCGAAACCGATCCGCAGCGCAGAGTCCGTTTGAATATTTCGAACAAGTTACTGGAAGAGATGCACCCGGCCGATCTCGCCGACATCGTCGAAAATCTGGGTCACGAAGATCGCGCATCGATCTTTAACAGTGTCGATACGGAAACCGCAGCCGAGTTGCTGAGCGAAGTCGAGCCGGAGATTCAAACACGCATCATCGAATCGCTGAATGTCGACAAGGCCGCCGACATTCTGGAAGAGATGGACCCGTCTGAAGCGGCGGACGTACTGAACGAGCTCGAAGAAGACAGGTCTGAGCAGATTCTCGACGAAATGGAGCCCGAGGAGAAGGAAGAGGTCGAGGAACTGTTGGAATTCCGGGACGACACGGCCGGCGGTCTCATGGACCCCGGTTTCCTTTCATTGCCGGAAGACGCGACCGTCGCGGACGCCATGGCGGAGCTAAAAAAGAATGAAGAGGTGCTGGAAGATCTACACACGCTATTTCTGGTGGATCGAGAAAACCGGCTGCGCTTTTCGGTTCCCCTGGCGAAGTTGTTCTTCACTTCACGCGATACGCCGCTGAAAGAATTCGCCTCCGATCCGCTCATATCTGTCACGACCGGCGAGAAGCAGGGCCGGGTCGCCGAAATATTCGACAAATACAATCTGCTCACCCTTCCCGTTGTGGATGATGAACAGCAATTAATCGGAGTTATCACTGTGGACGACGTGGTTGCGCTGCTAAGGCAGTCCTAGCGCGGTATCGAAATGCCGGGTTTCGATAAAATGAAATTACGACACTAAGACCTAAGTGGCATTGCGGCGACTTATCACCGTTTTCCCGCGACGGCCTCTCTGTTTCCAGGTCTGAATCAATCTCATGCCGCAAGCAAACGACCCCGCGTTGGGTATCAATAGCTGGTTAGAGGACGAGCTCTATCATCAGTATCAGTTCGATCGCGCAAGCGTCGACTCGGGTTGGACACACCTGTTCGAGGAAGCTGGAGATGGGGATGGTGCGGAGAATGGCTCTGCTCTCCGAAATGCCGCCCCAACCAACGGTGGTATTGCCGTAGCCGAACCTGTTGTAGCGGATACTCCATATGGACCCGCGGCGCCCAGGAAAGAACCGCCGACGGAGGAACCCTCGCGACAAGAACCGCCGTCCTACAATCCACCCGATCGCGAACCGCCTTCGCCGCAGAAGCCGCCCGAGCGCGAACCTCCGCAAAAGGAACCTCCCGTTCGCGAGCCGTCCGCCCCAACATCGCTTTCACACGAAGCAGCCGTTCATTCCATGGAAAAGCCCGGTCCGGCCGCTTCCCCGGGTGCTGCCGAAGTGGCCCACAGCAGCCGCGCAAATGCTAGTTTGACGGCGGCGGCATCGACTCCTGCCAAGCAGGAAGCGAAAGAAACAGGGGCAAGCGATCAACTGGTTCCGCTGCGCGGCGCCGCTGCACGCATTGCGGAGAACATGACGGCCAGCCTGGCCATCCCGGTCGCTACCTCGCAACGACAGATTCCTGTCCGGGTGATGGAAGAAAACCGCAACCTGATCAACAAGCATCGCGCGCTACAGGGCCGGAGCAAGCTGAGCTTCACTCACCTGATTGCCTGGGGAATTGTTAAAGCGATCCGATCGAACGCGTCGCTAAATCATGCCTATGCCGAGAACGGTGGAGAACCGTTCCGCGTGGTGCGCAGTACGGTCAACATAGGACTGGCGGTAGACGTGGCGGGCAAAGATGGCACACGCTCGCTGAAGGTTCCGAACGTAAAGAACGCGGATTCGATGAGCTTCTCGCAGTTCGTCAGCGCTTACGACGACATTGTTGCCCGGGCACGCGCCAATAAGCTCCAAATTGCGGACTTCCAGGGCACCACCGTTTCGCTGACCAACCCCGGTACGGTGGGCACGCTCGGCTCCGTACCGCGCTTGATGCCTGGACAAGGCGCGATCATCGCTACCGGCGCGATCGATTACCCGGCCGAGTTCGCCGCGGCAAGCCAAGAAACACGTGCGGTTCTGGGCCTTAGCAAAGTGTTGATGATCACCTGCACGTACGATCACCGCATCATCCAGGGCGCCGAATCGGGTGCTTTCCTGGCCAAACTCGCGCAGTTGCTGCTTGGCGAAGATAACTTTTATGAAGGCATCTTCCGTGATTTGAAAATTCCGTACATGCCGGTGCGCTGGCAAACGGATCAGCAGATTACGCCAACCCGCTACGGACCGGTGAATACAGATGTCGCGAAAGAAGCGGCCGTCATCCAACTCATCAATTCGTATCGCATTCGCGGACATTTGCTGGCGAATACCAATCCGTTAGGCAGCGATCCCGCGTATCACGCTGAGCTCGATCCCGCATCGTATGGTCTCACGATTTGGGACCTCGACCGCCCATTCCTCGCCGGCGCCGTGAAAGCGCCGAGCGGCGCCATCGCCTCCTACATGCAGCCGTACGAAACGCTGCGCGAGATTCTCGAACGTCTGCGCTCCACCTATTGCGGATCGATCGGGGTCGAGTACATGCACATCCAGGACCCTGAACAGAAACAATGGCTGCAGGACCGCATGGAAGCAACGATGAACATGTGGAAGCTGGACGATTCCGTACGGCAGCGCATCCTTCACAGATTGCTGCAGGCGGAAGAGTTTGAGCATTTTCTGCAGAGCCGCTTCGTGGGGCAGAAACGCTTTGGTCTGGAAGGTTTGGAAAGTACGATTCCGGTGCTCGATGAAATTCTGGAGCACGCCGCGAATGAGAACGTGCACGAAGCTGTCATCGGCATGGCTCATCGCGGACGCTTGAACGTACTGGCGAACGTAGTCGGGAAATCCATGGCGCAGGTTTTCTCGGAATTCGATGGCAATCCCGATCCCGAGAGCGTGCAAGGTTCGGGCGATGTGAAATATCATCTGGGCGCCAGCGGTATTCATACCTCGACGCAAGGAAAGGAGATCCTGGTCTCGGTTGCGTTTAATCCGAGTCATTTGGAAGCGGTGGATCCGGTGGTGGAAGGTCTGGTCAGGCCCAAACAGGACCGCATCGGCGACGCGAAACGTGAGCGCGTAATTCCCATACTGATTCACGGCGACGCCGCTTTCATCGGCCAGGGCGTGGTGGCGGAAGTGCTGCAACTCTCGCAGTTAGAAGGCTATACGACCGGCGGAACCATTCACGTCATTACTAATAACCAGATCGGGTTTACCACCAATCCGCTGGAAGGCCGCAGCAGCATTTACTCGACTGATGTCGCCCTGTCGGTGCAAGCGCCGATTCTGCACGTCAACGCCGACGATCCGGAAGCTTGCATCCGCGTTGCTCAATTGGCTTATGATTACCGCCAGCGCTTCAAACGCGACGTCGTGATCGATCTGATCGGCTACCGCCGGCAGGGACATAACGAAGCGGACGACCCCAGCTACACCCAGCCGGTGATGTACCGCAAAATCAAGGCAACGCCGACCGTCGCGAACCAATACTCAGAGCGTCTGGTGCGGGAAAAGTTCGTTACGCAGGATTTCGTCACTCATATCCGGACGCAAGCTCGCGCGAAGCTCAACGAGACTTACGACGAAGCCAAGAAGCGCCGCGAGCAGTTCGTCATCGAAGAGTTTGCGATGGCGCCCTTCGGAGAGATTCATCAACCGATCCCATCCACAGCGGTGGATTACAAAATTCTCGCGAAGGTGATCGAAGGCTGCACTACTCTGCCCGAAGATTTTCATCTGCATCCGAAACTGCAATCCTTACTAGATAAGCGCCGTGAAGTCCTGAAGGGCGCTCCTATCGATTGGGGGTTCGCCGAAACGCTCGCCTTCGGTACTCTTGTCCTCGAGGGCACGCCAGTCCGCCTGGCCGGTGAAGACGTGTCGCGTGGCACGTTCACGCAGCGCCACCTTCAGTTCAGCGATTACGAGACCGGCGACAGCTATATCCCGCTACAGAATCTGGCTCCGAATCAGGCCAAGCTCGAGGCTGTAGATAGCCTGCTGAGCGAATATGCGGCGATGGGTTACGAGTTCGGCTACAGCGTTGCCGATCCGCTTACGCTCGTGATGTGGGAGGCGCAGTTCGGCGACTTTGTCAACGGCGCCCAAATCATCATCGATCAGTTCCTGGTCTCGGCGGAATCCAAATGGAACCAGCCGAGCGGTCTGGTGCTCTTGCTTCCCCATGGCCTCGAAGGCCAAGGTCCGGAACACTCGAGCGCGCGCATTGAGCGCTTCCTGCAATTATGCGCCGAAAATAACATGCAAGTTTGTAACTGCAGTACACCGGCGCAATATTTCCATCTGCTGAGGCGCCAGATGTATGGTGGGAACGATCGTCGCGGCGTGCGCAAACCGCTGATTGTGTTTACGCCCAAGTTCCTGCTTCGCTATCCCAAGGCCGCTTCGCACCTGGAAGAACTGACAAGCGGTGCATTCCAGGAAGTGATTGGCGATTCGCAATTCGTTGGAGGTGAAATTCGGCGGGTCCTGCTGTGCTCAGGCAAGGTTTACTACGATCTTGGTGAACAGGCGCGAGGAACTGGGGCGAAAGGATGTCGCCATCGTTCGGTTGGAGCAGTTGTACCCGTTCCCACTGCCGCGCTTGACGGATATTCTCCGGCGCTACTCCGACGGAGCCGAGTTGTTCTGGGTGCAAGAAGAGCCGGAGAACATGGGCGCCTGGTACTTCGTCGAAGAGCAGATGCAATCCATCATCAATCCCGGCGGAAACGGCGGACCGATCAAGCGAAATTTGCGCTATATCGGCCGACCCACTGCCGCCAGTCCTGCTGCCGGCGCGCACAAGGTGCATCACGATCAGCAGCTTGCGCTAGCGAATGAGGCATTCGCGGCCACCCCGGCGGTCGTGCGCAAAGCCCATCGTTTGGTTCGTAAGGCGCGTTAACATCCCAGCATTACGGCGGCTGCGGACGTCGCTGTTTCTGAACCTTCGGTGCGAACCTCGCAATCTCTACGACTAGGAGTAGCTTCCCGCGTTCGCTGCGTCGTTTCAACCGAGTGTCTGGTAAGGAAGCGCACCAAGGGACGCGGGGCGCTATTGTCGAAAAGGACGCGCAAGATAACCGCGCCCGCTGGCGTACCGGAGTACAGCCATCACGTCCTCACCGGGTTCGTTAAAGATTGAAGCGGCTATTTCCTGAGGGGAAAACCCGTCGTTCAAATTGTCCACGTAAGCATCCGGCGTGATTCTGCGCCCTCTTACAGTGGGAGCGCCGCCCATCTTCAGAGAGTCATACTCGATAATCTCGCAACCGGACCAGTCGCGTCGCGCCTGCTGCTCCATGCCTGTATCCTAAAGCTTTCCAGATCGACTCGTTACTGCATGGCGGCTGACAAAATCTCCTCCACTGCGTCTACCGCCGCTTTAAGCCCATCCTCGCGAGCGATCTTCTGCCCGATCTCATTAGCGCGCCGTTGGTATTCTCCGTTATTCAACAAGTGGGAAAGCTCTCTCGCGACGCGGAGCAGCTGTGTAGCCGTTGCGGGGCACTGTCCGCGATACGCCCAACCTCGCTAATCGCGCGGCGTTATCGGGTTGATCGTGCGCCCACGGTACGACCAGCATCGGGCGTGCGGCGCGCAGGGCCTGAGCTGTCGTCCCGATTCCTCCCTGGTGCACAATGGCCGCGACCTTTGGCATGATCTGCGAGTAGGGAAGATAGCTCGCAGCGAAGATCGAGTCGGGAACTGGTTGCGGCAGATCTGTTCCTTTTAGAGGTCCGGTCAGCAGAACGGCGCGTGTCTTCGCCGCCTGAGCGGCAGCCATGCTTTCCCGAAAGAAGGTACCGGGGTGAGTTACCGCGGATGAGCCCAATGTAAACAGGACGGGCGGCGGCCCCGCGCGGAGAAAACGTTCGAGATCGTCTCCCACCGAAAGCTGATTTTTGACCGCGAACGGCAAACGGCCCTGGCGATCGTAGAACACGAAACCCGTTTGCTGCAAGTGAGGGGGCCAGTCCGGCTGAGGGGCCGCGTATTCACGCGAGAAGAGCGCCAGAGTTCCAGTGGGAGAAAATTGGCCGGCGAGCAAGGGATTGGCGGCGGCTGGAGGCAATCCCACCCCCGCGCGAAGCCGCACGATCGGCTCGGCCCACGATTTCAGCCGTATCCGGGCACCGGCCATGAGCGCCCGGAATGCCGGCGGTCCGAGCCGGTACACGTGACGCAGCCATGCCGCACCCGGGATGACGGGCGGATCGTGAGCGGAAAAGAACACCATCGGTTGCAACACCAGCGAGAGCCAGCGAATCTTCAAAATCTCGGCTGCAATCGGCGCTGCGTATCCGGCCGCATGCGTCAAGAGCAGGTCGGCGCCGCGACAGGCGCTGAGCAGATCTTCGTAGCTCTGGTTCAGTTGCGGAAGGATGTACTCACGAATAAGAAACTCGCTGCCTCGCGTCGGGTGCCACAACTTGGCCACTACCTCGGGCCGATGCAGTAATTCGCCTACATCCGGCCGCACCGGCGCGAACTCCACGCCTTCGGCTCGCACTTTTTCGCGGTACACCTCGGAAGTCGCGATGATGGCTTTGTGCCCCCGCTCGTTTAGAGCAATTGCAATAGCGAGATAAGGGTTCAAATCACCGAGTGAGCCAAACGTACTCAGAACGATACGCGCCACGGTGAAGAGAGACGGGAGCGTGCGACTGGGTTTCAAAACCTTAGCCGGGAACGGCGCTAGGTCGGCGTATTCTGTCCCACGCGGAGATGACGTTCGAAAAAATGCTAGCTGGTGAAAAAACCTGTCTGAAACAGTTTAAATACGCGTAGAATCTAACCACGAGATGAAAGGAGCTTAATATTGAAGGTCTGGACGCGTGACGTTCTCAGTGAAGTCGTTCGCACAAAGCTCGATGATCATCGCCTGATCGTCGTCTCCAACCGTGAGCCCTTTCAACACCGGCGTGCGAGCAACCAAATCGAGTGCATTCAGCCGGCCAGTGGCATGGCAAGCGCTCTGGATCCCGTGATGCGGGCCTGCGGCGGCTTGTGGATTGCTCATGGCAGCGGCGATGCCGACAAACAGACTGTGGATAGCCGCGATCACGTCCAGGTTCCGCCTAACGATCCGGAGTACACGTTACGGCGTGTTTGGCTCTCGAAGAGAGAAGAAGAAGGATATTACGCAGGTCTGTCGAACGAGGGATTATGGCCCCTCTGCCATGTTGCGTTTACTCGTCCGGTCTTCGACCCCGGTCATTGGGAGACCTACCGCCGGGTGAACGCGCGCTTTGCGGAGGCAATCCTCGAAGAGGCTGGCACGCTGCCCACCTTCGTCTTCATTCAGGACTATCACTTCGCGCTGCTGCCGCGCATGCTGCGAAATTCGAACGCGAATCTGGTGATTGCCCAGTTCTGGCATATTCCATGGCCGAATCGCGAAGTATTCAGTTCATTCCCCTGGCGCGAAGAAATCCTGGACGGAATGCTTGGCAACGACCTTCTCGGCTTCCACCTGCCGCACCATTGCCAAAATTTTCTAGAGACCGTTGATACATCCCTCGAATGTCGCGTTGACGCGGCCGCCTCTGAGATCTGTCGTGGCGGACACTCTACCTCCGTCTGCCCGTTCCCGATCGGCATCGATTTCGACAATCACACTGAAATCGCCAAATCGGATGAGGTCGCACTGCAAATGCAGCGCTGGCGCCAAGAACTGTCTCTGCAGGGCAAATCGCTCGGCATCGGCATTGACCGCCTGGACTATACCAAGGGCATTCCGGAGCGCCTTCGCTTTCTCGACGCATTTTTCGAGCAAAATCCCGCCTACCGGGGCAAGCTGGTATTTACGCAGATCGCCGTTCCCAGCCGTTCCGACCTCACAGCTTATCGCCTGATTGAACAAGAAGTGGATTCGCTTACGGCCCACATCAACATGCGTTGGGGTAACCATTCTTATAAGCCAGTCGTGCTTTTAAAACGGCATTACTCCGCGCCTGAAATGATTGCGCTTCATCGGCTGGCGCAGTTTTGTGTCGTGGCTTCTCTCCACGACGGCATGAATCTTGTCGCAAAAGAGTTCGCTGCCAGCCGTGTCGATGAAGACGGCGTTCTCATCCTGAGTAAGTTCACGGGTGCGGCTCACGAATTGAAGGACGCGCTGATAGTCAACCCGTTTTCGATTGAAGAAGGCGCGGACGCCTATCGGGCTGCCCTGCAGATGCACCCCGACGAGCGCCGCCGCCGCATGGCGCGCATGCGCGAGAGCGTGGAGCACAACAACGTCTATCGCTGGGCCGGCAAGTTCATCGGGGAATTGGCGAAATTGAAATCGCCGCAGCATCATCATCGGGAGTACCTACTACCCGTTCCGCAAACAAGATTTCGCGCCACACGTTTAGGAGTCGCCGTTTGATGGTTGCCGACAGGCTCACACATCCAGTACCGCTGTTTGAGAACACGCGAGCGGTCGAGCCGCTCATCACTTCCGCCACCCACCTCGCGCTTCTTCTCGATTTCGACGGAACGGTTTCCGAAATCGTGAACCGGCCCGAAGATGCCAAGATTGCACCCGAGGTTCTTCCCGCCCTCAGGGCGTTGGCTGCCCGGCCGGACGTCAACGTCGCTGTCATAAGCGGCCGGGCGCTAGCGGATGTACGCGCGCGAACCGGCCTCGAAAATCTGATCTACGTGGGCAATCACGGTCTTGAGATCGAAGCCGGCGCAACCCGCTTCCGTGAGCCTCATGCTGAGTCTCTGCGAAGAGAATTGCGCAGCCTCGCGCTTCAGCTCAAACTAGCGCTCGCCGAAACCGACGGACTGGAGATCGAAGACAAGCATCTCACTCTGAGCATTCACTACCGCCGCGTGCCTGAGCAGTTGCACCATTGGGTGCGTGCCGTCACGAACGGCGCCGCGGCCCGTTCGCGCTCTTTCCAATGCCGCGAAGGCAAGATGGTTCTCGAAATCAAGCCGCAGATCAACTGGAATAAAGGCTACGCCATAAAGTGGATTTTGCGCGAAATTTTGCCTTCTTCGGCCCTTCCCATATACATCGGAGACGATGCGACCGACGAAGATGCGTTCACCGCAATACCCGAAGGGATTACCATCAGAGTCGGGGAACCGGGCGACAGCCGGGCGCGATTTTATCTGCCAAACGTTGCGGCAGTCGGCGAGTTCCTGCAATGGCTAATTCAAGCAAAATCGCATGGCGCACTCGCAACTGCTCAGCGGGCTGGAAGATGACCCACTCTGGTATAAAGACGCAATTATTTATGAAGCTCACGTCCGGGCGTTCTACGACAGTAACGCCGACGGCATGGGCGATTTCCGCGGACTAGCGGAAAAGCTCGATTACCTCGAAGATCTCGGCGTTACTGCGATCTGGCTTCTGCCCTTCTTCCCTTCTCCCTGGAAGGACGACGGCTACGATATCTCGGATTTTCGGAGCGTTCACCCAGCCTACGGAACGCTACGTGATTTCCAGAGTTTTCTAAAGGAAGCGCACCGTCGCGGGCTTCGAGTTATAACGGAACTCGTCATCAACCACACTTCCGACCAGCATGAATGGTTTCAGAAGTCACGGCGAGCCGAACCCGGCTCGAACTGGCGCGATTTCTACGTCTGGAGCGATTCACCCGACAAATACGACGGCACACGCATCATCTTCAAAGATTTCGAGCCCTCTAACTGGAGTTGGGATCCGATAGCCAAGGCCTACTATTGGCACCGCTTCTTTTCGCACCAACCCGATCTGAATTTCGATAGTCCTCTGGTTCGCCGCACCGTCATTCGCACGCTCGACTATTGGGCGCAAATGGGAGTAGACGGCTTCCGCCTGGACGCCATCCCTTACCTCTATGAGCGCGAAGGCACCAGTTCGGAAAACTTACCGGAAACGCACGCCTTCCTGAAAGAATTGCGGCGCCACATGGATGCTACTCATCCTGGCCGGATGTTTCTTTCTGAAGCGAACATGTGGCCGGAAGATGCCGTCGCCTACTACGGCAAAGGCGACGAGTGTCACATGAATTTTCACTTCCCTCTCATGCCGCGCCTCTTCATGGCATTGCGACTGGAAGATCGCACACCGATCGTAGACATTCTGAAGCGCACTCCGGCCATTCCGGAGAACTGTCAGTGGGCTATGTTCCTGCGCAACCACGACGAACTCACGCTCGAAATGGTCACGGATGAAGAACGCGATTACATGTATCGGGTCTACGCGTCCGATCAGCGCGCGCGCATCAATCTCGGCATTCGCCGCCGTCTTGCTCCCCTGCTCGGTAACGACAGGTCTCGCATCGAGGTGATGAATGCGTTGCTCTTCTCGATGCCGGGGACGCCCGTCATCTACTACGGGGATGAGATCGGCATGGGCGACAACGTCTACTTGGGCGATCGTAACGGGGTCCGAACTCCCATGCAGTGGAGTCCCGACCGCAACGCGGGATTTTCAGCCACTAACCCGCAACGCCTGTATCTTCCCGTCAACATCGACCCTGCCTATCACTACGAGGCCGTCAATGTCGAATCGCAGGAGGACAATCCCGCTTCACTCTTGAACTGGACGAAGCGCATGATCGCCTTGCGGAAGCAGTACAAGGCTTTCGGCCGCGGCACAATCGAGTTCCTCACGCCCTCCAATCAACATGTTCTGGCTTTTTTCCGCCGCTATCAGGAAGAGATCATTCTCATCGTCGCGAACTTGTCACGGTTCGCTCAGGCCGTCGAACTCGACCTCCACAAATACCAGGGCTACACGCCGGTTGAAATGCTCGGACGCACGGAATTTCCTCCCGTAGGCGAGGGCTATTACCTTATAACGCTGGGCCCCAACTCGTTTTTCTGGTTCGTGATCGAGCAGCGCGCTGTCTCTGCTACTGTCGCCGCCCCCGCCGTCCACTCTCACGAAGGCCGGATCCCAATAATTTCTGTTCCGGCGTTTTCGGCTCTGTGGGAGGCGAACGCGAAAGCAAACATCGCAACGATTCTGCCGGCCTTCCTCTCTTCGCGGCGCTGGTTCCGCTCCAAAGGCCGTCGCTTCCGTTCCATAGTCATCAACGAAGTGATTCCCATCGTATCGGGCAAGCATGTAATCTGCATCATTCGTGTTGAATACGCGACCGGTGACCCGGAGGAGTACGTTATTCCGATCGCGTGCGCCCGCGGCGATGAAGCGCAACTTATCAAAGACAATAGTCCTGAATCTGTAATCGCTGAAGTGCACGCGCCGGAAGGCGCCCGTATGCTTCTTTACAGCGCAACCAGGAGCAACGAATTCGCGAGTGCTCTGCTTGAAGCGTTTGCACGCCGTAAGCGATTCCGCGGTGAAGGCGGTCAACTCGTGGCGGAGCGCAACCGCCAGTTCCGGCAGATATGGGGTGGAACCCATCCGAATCTCGAGCCTTCCCTGTTGCGGTCGGCGGAGGTGAATACATCGCTCAAATTCGGCGACCGGTTTGTTCTGAAGCTGCTTCGCTCGGTGGAAGCGGGCATCCACCCGGGCGTCGAAATGGGCGAGCTCCTGACTGAGAAACAATCTTTCAAGCACGCTGTGCCGTTTGTTGGGCATCTCCAATACGAATCCGATTCAGGCGAAATCACTACCGTGGCTATGTTGCATGGCTTCGTTCCGAACGAGGGAACGGCCTGGCAGCACACCCGCACGCACCTGAACCACTTTCTCGATAAGGCGGAACGTTCGCAGTACTCGAAGGCGGACGCCCAGAAATCGGCGCCGACTAACTTTTACACTCTAAGCTTCGCGCTCGCCCCCCCGCCGCCGCTTGCGACTGAACTCATAGGTTCCTATCTGGGATTGGCCGAAACGATGGGCAAACGTGTCGCCGAACTGCACCGAATCCTCTCTCGCGACGTCTCCGAGCCCGACTTCGCTCCCGAACCGTTCAACGATTTCTACCGGCAGAGCCTGTATCACGGGTACATGGGTCTCACCGGACGTCGAATGGAGTTTATCCGGCAACGCTACTCCGATATGTCGCCGGACGTTCGCGTGCTGGCCGACAAAGTTCTGGAGCAGGAGAACGCGCTGGTTGCCAAGCTCGGGGCAGTTTTCGAGCAACGCATTCCTTCCCAACGAACGCGCTTCCACGGGCGGCTGCATCTTGGACATTTGCTGGTCAAAGAGGGTGACCTGGTTATCTTCGATTTTGAGGGCGATCCCGATCAGCACCTGAGTGAGCGCCGTATCAAACGGTGTCCCCTTCGGGACGTGACCAGCATGTTGCTTTCTTTCGGTTATGCGGCCCAATCCGCAGTGCGCCAGATCCTTGCCGGGGAGCAGGGTGGGCCTACTCCCCGCCCGACGCTTCGATTGTGGGCCCGCTTCTGGTATTCACATGTCAGCGCGGCGTTTCTCCGGGGTTACTGGAGTGTCGCCAAGGGAGCTTCATACCTGCCGCCCACCGAAGCGCAGCAGGAAGTGCTGCTGCAAACGTATCTGCTCGAACGGGCTCTGCTCGATGTCCGCGCTGATATCGAGGACAAGCCCGAACTTGCCGGCATGCCACTTCGCATCATTTTGCACCTCCTCGACGCCGAGGCCGAACAGAAGATCGGCGAGTAAACACGAATGAAGTTAGGCTGCCTCATATTCCTGTTTGCCGCCTTCTCATTACTGGCCCAAGACACGGCCCGACCCAAGATACTAGGGCTGGCGCACATCTCGCTGTACGCTCATGACATCGAAAAAGCGAGAGCCTTTTATCATCGCTTCCTCGGTTTTGAAGAACCTTATAGCTTGAAGAACGCGGATGGATCTCTTTCCATGACGTTCTTCAAAATTGACGACGATCAGTTCATCGAACTCTCACCAGAGCGTGCTCCGGATACAGATCGGCTCAACCATTTCGCCATTCAGACCGACAACGCCGAAGCGATGCGGAAGTATCTTGCTCGGCGCGGTGTGAAAGTTCCGGATCACACTCCAAAGGGGCGCATCGGAAACTTGAATTTCATGATTAAGGATCCCGAGGGACACAGTGTCGAGCTGGTCGAATACCCTCCCGATAGCCAGACCTCTCTTGCTCGAGGCAAGTTCATGTCTCCGAACGAAATCTCCCATCACCTGAAACACGTGGGGATCATTGTGACCAATCTGGACGCTGAGAATAGGTTCTACACCGGCATCCTCGGGTTCACCGAAACCTGGCGCGGTAATGCCGCTAAAAGCAAGACGTTGTCGTGGGTCAACCTGAAGGTGCCGGACGGCACGGATTACGTCGAGTTTATGCTCTATAAGGAAGCGCCAGCGCCAGAGAAACGCGGTACATCTCATCATTTGTCGCTCGAGGTACCCAGCGCCGAGGCTAGCATTACGAAGCTGAACGCATCTCCCTACCGCCCTCTGTACACTCGCTCGATCGAAATCCACATCGGCATCAACCGGAAGCGTCAGGTCAACCTCTTCGACCCCGACGGGACGCGCACCGAATTGATGGAGCCAGACACTGTGGACGGCAAGCCGGCGCCCTCCTCTACTCTTCTCCCGCCGGCTCCTTAATTCAACCGGGATCGAGTTGGCATTGAGCTGCAATTTTAAGTCGGAACCGAGAACAAAAGCATGAGAAAGCTAACTACATTTTTTGCTGCAGTCGCGATCGGAAGTCTTCGACTCACGCTGGCCGCACCTTCTGAAGAGGGACGTTCCATTCCACGGCCGCCCATCACAGGAATCGCGCATGTCGGGTTCTTCGTCAGCGATATCTCGAAATCGGACGACTTCTTCGGCCATGAGCTTGGCTATGCGCACTTCAGCCTCGATAAGCCAACCGGCGGCCTGATGCTGAACTACTATAAGATCAACGACCGTCAGTACGTCGAGATTTATCCAGGTTTGAAGGGCGATGAGCAGGATCGCCTCTCACACGTCGCTTTTGAAACGACGGATGCCCGCAAGATGCGAGATTATCTCGCCAGCAAGGGCCTCAAAGTGCCTCAGTCGCTTAAGCCCGGCCTCGACAAGAATCTCAGCTTCGTGGTCGACGATCCCGAGGGCCGCCGCATCGAATTCGTTCAATACATGTCGGGTTCGCTTCACGAGAGTAAGTTCGGCACGCTCCTGCCTGATACGCGCGTTTCCGATCATATGATTCACGCGGGCTTCATCGTGCATAGCCGAGAGGCCGAAGACCGGTTCTACAAAGACGTCCTCGGTTTCAAGCTCATGTGGTACGGGGGCATGAAGGACGATCAGGTGAGTTGGGTAGATATGCGCGTTCCCGATGGTAGCGATTGGCTCGAGTACATGCTCGGTGTCACGAATCCGACACCGAAGACTCGCGGTGTCATGAATCACTTCGCGCTCGGGGTTAACAACATCCACACGGCTTACAACACGATCCTCAGCCGATTATCCACGCCCGTAGAAAAGCCGCCCATAGAGAAGCCAAAGATCGGACGTGACGGCAAATGGCAGCTCAACCTTTACGATCCAGATCTAACCCGCGTTGAGCTGATGGAGTTCAAACCTACGCAGACCCCCTGTTGTTCTCCGATGCTGACCCCGTAGCTACAATAAATGGTTGCTAATGAGTAGAAGCCGCCTGATCTGCCTGACGGTGATCGCGTCTGCCGGTTTGATTGTGTGGGCGGCCCAGGGTGAGGGACCGAGAATCGGCCTCTTTGAAGGCCATACCGACATCGGCACGTTGCTACAACCGGGCTCCGCCGGGTACAATGCCGCTTCCAGAACGTATATTTTGACAGGCAGCGGCGACAATATGTGGTTCGCCGAAGATGACTTTGAGTTCGTTTGGAAGAAGATGTCCGACGACAATGTCAGTCTTTCGGCGGACATCGCCATTTTAGGTGGCGGCGGAGATAATCACCGGAAAGCCGTGCTGATGATCCGCCAAAGCCTTGATGATGATTCCGCCTATGCCGACATCGCCCGGCATGGGGACGGATTGACGTCTCTTCAATTTCGGGAGGAAAAGAGCGGCACAACGCACGAGATTGAATCGAGCTTGTCGGCACCGCAGCGTCTGCGCATAGACAAGCGTGGCAATTCCTTCTACATGTGGATCGGCAATGACGAACGATTGGAATTCGCCGGCGGCTCTACGCGCGTACCTCTCAAGTCGCCGTTTTATGTAGGCATGGGAGTCTGTGCCCACAATAAGAACGCGGTGCAAAAAGTCGCTTTCACAAACGTAGGCCTCACCACTACCCAAAACCGGCCCGATCAAGCTCCCGAACCATACAGCACGCTGGAAACAATCACCGTCGCCTCGACGGACGCGCGGGTTTCCTATGTCACTCACGAGCATCTCGAAAACCCATCCTGGAGTCAGGACGGAGCTTTCCTGATCTTTCGCGCCGAAAATCAAACGCAGCGTGTCGCGGTGACGGGTGGAACTCCGGAGGGATCCGCCGAGCGTACTAGTGAAGATCAACAAATCCCGGAAGACGCCACTGGCGCCCATGCCCGCGTTTCTCCCGACGGGAAACAGATCGCGTTCCTCGCTGCTTCGCCCGATGTGAAAGGCGAGGTTCTGTTGTCCGTGATGTCCGTAGCCGATCGGAGTACCAGAGTTCTCGCGAAACTGCAGGGTGGTCCAGGTTCTTTGAGCCCTCACCCGTGGTCGCCGGATGGCAAACACCTCGCCTTCATCAGCTATCAATCGATACGGTAGGTTTGTTCGGCTGATTTAATTAAGGGGACGGAAGATGACGTTCAATCCCCTTGTAAGTTCTTTCCAAGTAAGTTCTCTTCAATTCCGCCGTGTGAGCGCCTCCATCGGGTATCTGCTGCTGTTCCCGATACTACTTTCCGCTCAAAAGCCGGCGGCCGCGCCTAAGGACCCTTTGGGGCGCGAAAATCCTCGTTCCTCTGTTACCGGCTTTCTGGAGGCCTGTCACAGTGACGATTACGCGAAGGCAGCACAGTACTTAGATTTGACTCGCATCCCCGCCAGAAGCCGCGCCGAGCGAGGTCCCATACTCGCCAAAGATCTCGAAGCTATCCTGAATTCCGACAGCCGCTTCGACGTATTGCGCCTTAGTCTCCAGCCGCAAGGTAATCCTACGGATCAGACGAACCCCACGCGCGAACGCGTCGCCACTATTACTCAAAAGGGCCAAACCTTTCCGGTTGACCTTCAACGCCTCGACCAGCAGCCAGGATCGCCCTGGGTGTTCGCGCCCGAAACGGTTGCTGAGATTCCGGGCTTAACGCCCACCACCACCGAATCCGCTATCGAAGCCCGGCTCCCGCGTTTCCTTGTCTCGATACAAGTTCTCGACACGCCGCTGTGGAAGTGGATCGCCCTGCTGATAATCGCTATCGTCGCGCTGTCGATATTCCGCTTATTGGAGCGTCTGCTGAGATTACTCTTCTACAGGCGTGAAGGCCCACTTAACCACCGCAGGCGCTGGGTTTGGATCGAAGCCGTTCTTCAGCCCTTTATCGTCTTTGCTTGCGTCGTCGCTTTCAGAATCGCCGAATCGTTCATTAGTCCTTCCGCGCTTGCTCGCCTCTTCATCGGCCGTGGGCTTCTGCTTGTCGTTGTCTGGTCTATCGCCTGGTGCCTCATCAACCTGGTCGAACTGTTTCTCTCCCGTGTCGATTCGCTGCTCGATCCCCGCCAGCGCCAGGTATCGCATTCGCTGCTCTATCTCGGGCGCAGGGTCACCAAAGTAGTCATCGTGATCTTCGCGATCGTGTTCGTCTTGGATAACTGGGGTTATCCGATGAACACAATCATCGCCGGGCTTGGAGTGAGCGGCATAGCCATTGCGCTGGCGGCCCAAAGCACCATCGCCAATGTCTTCGGTGGAGTTGCAGTGATTGGAGATCGCCCCGTGATGGTGGGCGACTTCGGCAAGTTCGGAGATCTCATCGGAACAGTCGAAGATATCGGTATGCGTTCCACGCGTATCCGCACTCTCAATCGCACGATCGTGAGCGTACCGAATAACTCCTTCTCTGCGCTAAACCTCGAAAATTATTCGCTTCGTGACAAGATCTTGTTTAACCCGACGCTGCAAATTAAGCGAGCGACTCCGAAGGAACAGCTTCGCCACTGCATGACCGCACTCTCCGACGTGCTCACACAAAACAAGTCCGTCGAGGTGGGTCCAAGCCCTGTGCGCTTGAGCGCGTTGACTGCCGCGTCTTACGCGCTCGAAATCTTTGCCTACGTACTTACCGACGATATCGATCAGTTCTACAAGATTGAAGCCGATCTCTTCCTTGCCATCAACGATGTGATCACCGCCTCCGGCGTCGAACTCGTGTAATCGCCTCGCCGATGGCGCGTGAACCGCAACACGCTAAGATGACTTCTTTCCATGCGTTTCTCATCTGTTGCATTTCTGGCACTCTCTTTCTGTTCCTTCCACCTCGTTTTCGCTCAGGCCACTAAATCTGAAGCCGTTCAGGAAAAGCGAACGGAAGAAGCACAGCCTCAGGACAAAGCGAAGGAGAAGGAGAAGAAAGAAGAGCACGGATTGCAGTACCGGCTCATCGGGCCTTTTCGAGGCGGGCGCTCTCTCACGGCCACGGGCGTGCCTGGAAATCCTGATATCTGGTATTTCGGTTCGACGGGCGGAGGCGTTTGGAAATCTACGGATGGCGCGCTCACCTGGAAATCTGTTTTCGATCACGAGAACACTTCCTCGGTGGGCGCTCTGGCCGTTGCTCCTTCAGATCCGAATATCCTCTATGTCGGCATGGGAGAAGCCTGCGTCCGCGGCAATCTCGCGCAGGGCGATGGCGTATATAAATCCGTCGACGCCGGCAAGACCTGGAAGAATGTCGGGCTCAGGGATTCGCGCGCTGTCGGCAAGCTGATCGTTAATCCAACCAACCCGGACATCGTCTTCGTCGCTGCACTAGGACACCCCTACGGTCCCAATTCTGAACGCGGCGTTTTCCGCACGCTCGACGGCGGTAAGACGTGGCAAAAAGTTCTCTTCGTCGACGACAACACGGGCGCCGTCGATGTCACGTTCGATCCTCACAATTCGCACATCCTGTTTGCCTCCATGTGGCAGGTTCGCCGCCAACCTTGGACGCTGACCAGCGGCGGCCCGGGCAGCGGCCTCTACCGTTCTATCGATGGCGGCGACACGTGGAAAAAACTTGAAGGCTCGGGCCTGCCCGACGGCCCGTACGGAAAGATCGGTGTCGCCGTAGCTGCGAGTTCCAACCGCGTATACGCACTCATCGAAGCGCACAAAGGCGGCCTTTATCGCTCCGACGACGGCGGTGATACTTGGGATCTCATCAATCCCGACGACCGCTTTACGCAGCGCGCCTGGTATTACATGCACATCGTGGCGGATCCGAAAGATCCCAATACCGTCTACATTATGAACGTAGATTTCCATCGCTCGACTGACGGCGGCCGCACGTTTAACAAGATCAAGGTCCCCCATGGCGACAATCACGGCCTCTGGATCGATCCTTTGAACACGAACCGCATGATTCAGAGCGATGATGGCGGCGCGACCGTCACGTTTGATGGTGGTAAGAATTGGACGCCTGAGGACAACCAGCCGACCGCGCAGTTTTATCACGTCATCGCGGACAATCGCTTCCCGTACTACGTTTACGGGGCCCAGCAGGATAACACCACCGTCGCGATTGCTAGCAGCGGTTCGGAAGGCAACATCGAGCGTGAAGACTGGTATCCGGTTGGCGGCGGCGAAGCGGGTTACATCGCCCCCGATCCCCGCGATCCTCTCATCGTCTACGCCGGCGATTATCAAGGCAACATCACCCGCTTCGATAAACACAACAATCAACTGCGCAACATCACTGTTCATCCCGTTTTAAGCGACGGAAAAGGCGCCGCTGTTCTGGAACACCGCTTCCAGTGGACTGCCCCGCTCTTAATCTCGCCGCACGACCCTAATACCGTCTATCACGCGGGCGAACGCATTTTCAAAACGACCGATGGCGGCACTACGTGGGAGGCGATCAGTCCAGACTTATCGCGCAACGACAAGAGTAAACAGCAACCCTCCGGCGGCCCCATCACTATCGACGATACCGGAACCGAATACTACGACGTGGTCTTCGCGGTAGCCGAGTCGCCCCTCGAAAAGGGCCTCATCTGGGCCGGTACCGACGATGGCTTAATCCATCTCACGCGTGATGGCGGCAAGAATTGGACCAACATTACTCCGAAGGACCTGCCGCCGTGGAGCAAGATCAGCCAGATCGACGCTTCGTCACACAACGCCGGCACGGCTTGGGTTGCCGTGGATCGCCACACCAACGACGACATGAAGCCCTACATCTATGCGACCACCGATTACGGCGCCACCTGGGAAAAACGAATCAATGGCATCCCCGATGGTTCGTTCGTGCGCGCCGTGCGCGAAGATCCGAAGCGTGCGAGCCTCCTCTTCGCCGGAACCGAAACCGGTGTCTTCTATTCGAGGGATGCCGGCCGGAACTGGGAGTCTTTGCAACTCAATTTGCCTACTGTACCAGTGCACGATCTTATGGTCAAAGACAGCGACCTGCTGGTTGCAACGCACGGCCGCGCCTTTTGGATCCTCGATGATATTTCGCCTCTGCGGCAAGCCACCGATCAGACCGCCAAAGCCGATTTCTGGCTTTACCAGCCGGCCACAGCCTTGCGAGTACACTCCTTCGAAAGCAAACCTTCACTCACCAGTGGCGAGAATCCGCCGGCCGGCGCGATTCTGTACGCGTATACACGAAGCAAGCCCGAACACGTTAAGCTCGAGATTCTTGATGCTTCCGACAAAGTGATCCGGACGTACTCGTCCGAGATCGCAAGCATACCGGAAGAGCAACTCGATCCTGAAGATGAAAAACCCAAGAAGCAGCTTGAGCTAAAGGCCGGGTTGAACCGGGTCGTTTGGGATCTCCGCTATGAAGGCCCGCCGCACGTTGAAGATTATCATCTTTACGAATACGACGAAGGTTCCAAGGGACCGCTGGCTCTTCCCGGCGGTTACCGGGTTCGCCTCACGGTTGACGGCAAGACTCTGTCCGCGCCGCTGGAAATCAAGATGGACCCGCGCGTCAACGTGTCTGCCTCCGACCTTCAGAAACAGTTCGCTCTCTCAATCGACATCCGCGACCAATTAGGCCGCGTTTATGAACTTTCGAATGAAATAATCGACCTGCGCAAGCAACTCGCCGACTTCCAGAAGCGAGTGGATGCAGGACGGGACAAATCGCTCCGTACCGATGCGCAGGCACTCGACGAGCGCCTCGGCGCCTTGCAAGAGAAGCTCATCAATGTGAAAGTTCGCGCCAACGAAGACTCCCTGAAATTCGGCCTGGGAGTTGACGGAAGCTTGGCGGATCTCGCCATGATCGTCGGCGGAGGAGCCGACGCTGCGCCAACTCAGGCATCCGAGGAGCAGTTCAATAAGCTGAAAGCCGAAGTGGACGGTTACGCCGGCCGTTGGTCCAATATCGTCTCGACCGAGGTGCCGAAGTTTCAGGAATCAACGGAACAGAAGAACATTCACGTGCTAATCCTAAACGATTCGGCTAAGTGACGGATTACGGAACATGCCAGTCCAGAAAGCCTTTCCTCCAGGCAGGGATTGCTGCGTCTCGTGCACGAACTGAAATCCAGAGCCGACAACTCTTCCCGTGAATTCCTCCGGGTCGATCAAGTGGAAGCCCTCCCGCAATCGGGCCATGGAGGAACTGGCGTCAACCCTGATGTTCTGTTCCGGCTGGGCAGCGGGCAACTGCAGAACCACTGAGAGCGCACCACCCGGATTGACGAGTCTTAGAGCATGATCCAGAGCAGGGTTCAGTCCAGCATGTTCGAAGATCAAGGCTGCATGAACTAAATCGACGGGAAGCACGTCGATGCTTGGCCCCTTCAAATCCAGACAGTTGAGTTCAAGGCCCGGCAAATTTGGGAAGCGATCGGCCACTGTTTCCAGATAGCCGGCGTTAATGTCTATTCCACAAACACGAGTGGTGATTTGCGGATCGATGCGTTCTAAGCCATTTCCGCCGGCCATTCCCAGGATTGCGACCGACTTCGGCTTGACGCTTCCGAGAATTTGACCGAAAAGGCGCGCCAGCACCTCCAATTGCTGGACCTGCTCGGATCTCATGTGTCGCTCGTAGTCTGCGAGCGGAATTGTTAACCACGGATTCAGCATGGTTAGGGCAACTCAGCCGTACGGAAACAGCTTGCCGAGCCGGAATCTTCACCAGCTAGCTTCAGGCGCCCCGGGAAAGTTCAAATCGCGGCGAGGCAAAAAATTGGCTGATCGAGTTGTCCCGATCAGCCTTATCTAGTTTGGGTTGGAGGAGAAGTTGATGAAAAATTCAAAAGCCTCAGCGGAACAGCCGCTGTAACACCATCGGGGGAGAGCACATGAGCCCTTCCTTAAATCGGGATACGTATTAAAGTTTCTTTAGTATGAGGTACACTACAATCCTCTGTCAAGGTGAAACTTCCGTAATCTGCATCTTCCCGTCCGTTCGACCCCAAGCAGCCGTCCGGAGAAGGATGCGCTATCGGTTGCACTACTTCGGTGTTGCGTGAGCCGCTCGTGCTCCCCGTTACCGCCCTCGCTACGGGCATTCTCGGGGCCCACTTCTACTTCTTCCAATTGCGAGATCTTGCCGTCCCGGCTTTACTCTGTGTTCCGGTACTGCTCCTTACTCTCACGTTTCAAAGGGCCCGGCGGATGCGGCTTCCCGTCATCTGTGCGGTCCTGGCTGTGGCAGGCGTCGCGACCCAAGTTGTTCACCGGCAAGGACGCGCCCCGCGCTTGAATGCAGACGACGCCGAAACGGTGCTACTCTCCGGGTGCGTCACTAACCCACCCGTTTTCTCCCCGGACCGCGGCCAGTTTACGCTGCAGTTGGCACCCAACGCGGCGGCACGCATTTCGGTCGTTCTCAAACCAGGGGAGAAGCTTCCCTTCGGCTACGGCCGGCAGGTAGAAGCCGCCGCGAAGATCCGCTCTCCCCGGAATTTCGGCGATCCCGGCGCCTTCGACTACGTCTCCTATCTCGCAGCCCAACATATTTACTGGACGGGATCCGTCTCCGGCCCATCGGACATTCGTCTGCTTCCTGGCCGCTGCGGATCGGCGCCGCTAGCGTGGCTCTTCGCGGTCCGGAGTTGGGCTGTGGAACGCCTGACAACCCTCTACCCTCAGGATCTCCAGACAGCCGCTCTATTGAAGGCGACTCTGATTGGTGAAACGAGCAGCGTTGAACGCCGCTGGACCGACGATTTCCGCGTCACCGGGACTTATCACGCGCTCGTCATTTCGGGCCTGCACATCTCCGTCCTGGCGTTCACGATCCTGTTCATCCTACGCATTTTTCGCTTCCGGCGCATTCCCGCCCTCGCCGTCGCCACGGTGGCAAGTTGGCTCTACGCCTTCATTTCCGGTTTCAGCGCACCGGTTGTGCGCGCCGCCGGCGGCTTCACGCTCTTCGTGGTCGCCAGCTACTTCTTTCGGAAAACACGCCTTCTAAACATTGTGGCGGCGGTAGGACTCGCGTATCTCGCCTGGGATCCGGACGAACTGTTCGACCCCAGCTTTCAACTCTCGTTTCTCTCGGCTGCCGCCATTGCGCTTTTCGCCATTCCGCTCATGGAGCGCTTTACCGAGCCCCTCCGCGCCTCTGTCAAGCGCTTCGATCAACTCAGCTATGATCCGCAAGTCGAGTGGAGAGCTGCCCAATGGCGCATCGAACTGCGCTTTCTAGCCCGAACGCTCCACCTCTGGACGCGGTTCTCTGAACCACACTCCCGTTGGCTCGTGTCGAAGCTTACCCTAGTGGCCGCTTTTATTGCTGACACGGTGATCATTTCCGCGTGCGTGCAATTCGGGCTCGCGCTGCCGATGATCAGCTATTTTCACCGTCTCTCCCTCACCGGCCTGTCGGCGAATGTACTGGTAATCCCGCTCTTATGTCTGGTTGTGCCGATCGGCTTCGCTGCCATCGCCACCGGTTGGCACGTCCTTGCGCTGCCAACCAAGTTCCTCCTCGTTTGGGCTCAGTGGATCGCCGCTTGGCATGTTCACTTCGAACCCGCCTGGCGTATGGCCGCTCTACCCCTCTGGATGGCGCTCCTGTTCTCTCTTTCGCTCGTGGCGCTTTCGGTTGCCATCCGGCACAGCCGCCGCCTGCTGGCCCTCACGCTACTCGCATCCTTAGCGGCATTCGGCATCATTTGCCGGCAGCCTTGGAAACCGGAGTTACAGCCCAATTTCCTGGAGGTGACGGCAATCGATGTAAACCAGGGTGACAGTCTTCTTGTGGTTTTCCCCGATGGCGAGACCATGCTTGTCGATGCCGGTGGCTTCCCCGGTGCTGAGCGCATGTCGCGAAAGCCGCAGATGGATATTGGGGAAGACGTGATTTCGCCGTATTTGTGGAGCCGCGACATTCGGCATCTGGACTATGCGGTGCTGACGCACGGCCACTCGGATCACATGGGGGGTCTCTCCGCCATTTTGGATAACTTCCATCCTCGCGCGTTGTGGATCGGCGCCGAGCCCGAAACATTGGCGTGGGAAGATGTTCGACGGCACGCCGCCGCGGATCACGTCGGCATCCTGGCTCTTACGCGGACCTCGCCGGACACTACCATTGGCGGAACGCACATCCGCGTACTTGCGCCCTCGCCTGCCTACGTGCCTGGTGACGCCCCGAACAACAACGATTCTTTGGTCCTTGAAGTCACTTATGGCCGTCGCAGCGTCCTCCTCACCGGCGATGCCGAGCGTCCGGTCGAGGATGATATGGTCTCGAGTGGCGAACTGCATCCTGTGACGCTTCTCAAAGTCGGGCACCACGGCAGCAGAACGTCGTCATCGGAAGAGTTTCTCCAACAGGTGAGCCCCCGCTTCGCCTTCATCTCGGATGGCTATAAGAACCAATTCCACCATCCCCATCCCACTGTGCTGGAACGTCTCGCCCAGCATCATGTCGCCGTATTCCGAACCGACGAGAGAGGGCTCATCACATTTCTGACGGACGGCGACAAAGTAGAAATCGAGCCGTACCGCTGACGAAGCCGGCTCGCCGGGCATCCCGATACCGGGCATAGAATGAGAACAGAGGATTCATAATGGAACGCGAAAGCAGCAGTAATATGGCAATCTGGTTTATCGGTGGAGCACTGCTGGGAGCGGTCGTCGCTCTCTTGATAGCACCTGAATCTGGCGAAGGCACGCGCCGGAGACTAGCCGGCCAGGCAGAACGGGGCCGCAAGTCGTTACTCGAGTCCGGTCAGGAACTCTTCGAAAAGGGCCGCGAGCTTTACGAGCGTGGCCGCGAAATTGCCGAGGATGCCGCCGAGATGTTCGAACGCGGCCGGAGCATCGCCGAAAAGACTATCGACGAGCGGGTGTAGGCCTAACGCATCAAAGCCGGCGCTAAATCATCCAACGAGAGACCGCCCGATGCCTGTACTCGCCGCTTCATCTACTACCGATATCGCTCCTTTTGTTAACGAGCCCTACACCGATTTCACGCAACCCAAAAACGCGGATCTCATGCGTGCCGCCCTCGCTCAGGTGCGCTCTGAATTCGGGATAGAATACGACCTGCTGATAGCGGGTGAGCGCCGCCGCTCAGGGTCTAAGCTCCAATCTGTAAATCCATCGCGCCCGTCCGAAATCGTGGGTATTCACCAGAAAGGTTCAGAGCAGGACGCCCGCGATGCGGTTGAGACTGCTTTCGCCTACTTTCCCACGTGGGCTGAAACGCCTATGGAAGAGCGGGCTGCGCGCCTGTTCCGCGCGGCCGAGATCATTCGCCGGCGCAAGTACGAATTCGATGCCTGGCTTGTTTACGAAGCCGGCAAGACCTGGGCGGAAGCGGAGGGTGATGTCTCCGAAGCAATTGACTTCTGCGAATACTACGCGCGTCAAGCGATGAAGCTCGCTCATCCTGAACCCGTCGTGCAACTCACTGGCGAGCGTGACGAGATGGTCTATCTTCCCCTCGGAGTCGGCGTCGTCATTCCACCTTGGAATTTTCCGCTTGCCATCATGGCCGGAATGACGGTAGCTGCTCTGGTGGTCGGCAATACGGTCGTTATCAAGCCTTCGAGCGACACTCCAACCATTGCGGCAAAATTTGTCGAAGTCCTGATCGACGCCGGGTTCCCTCCGCAAAGTTTTTCATTGCTGGTTGGCAGCGGCGCCGCCATTGGCGACATTCTCGTTTCTCATCCCAAGACTCGCTTCATTTCCTTCACCGGTTCGCGCGACGTTGGTCTACATATCAATGAACTCGCTGCCAAGACGCCCAAAGGGCAGCTCTGGATCAAGCGCGTCGTAGCCGAAATGGGCGGCAAGGATGCAATCATTGTCGATCGCGAGTCGAACCTCGATCAAGCCGTACTGGGCGTCCTCTACTCGGCCTTCGGCTACCAGGGCCAGAAGTGTTCCGCTTGTTCGCGAGCGATCGTGGATGAAACGGTCTATGAAGAGTTCCTGCAAAGGCTCACCGCCAAAACCCATAACCTCACGCTGGGCGCCTCCGACGACGTGAACAATTACATGGGCCCCGTCATCAGCGCGCGCGCCAAGGAAAGCATTCTGAAGTACATCGAAACGGGCAAAACAGAAGGCCGCTTGCTCTCGGGCGGCGAAGCCGGCGAGGGCGAAGGGTTCTTCATCAAACCAACCGTTATCGCGGATGTCGATTCGAAGGCCCGCATCTTCCAGGAAGAGATCTTCGGGCCGGTGCTCGCGGTTACCAAAGCGAGAGATTTTGATCATGCGCTCCAGCTTGCCAACGATTCCGAATACGGTCTGACCGGCGCCGTCTTCACCACGAACGCTGCCAAAGCCGAAAAGGCGAAGCGCCACTTTTTCGTGGGCAATCTCTACATCAATCGCAAGTGTACCGGCGCCATGGTCGGTGCGCATCCCTTCGGCGGCTTCAACATGTCGGGAACGGACTCCAAAGCCGGCGGCCCCGATTACTTGCTGCAGTTTGTGCAAGCCAAGTCCATCGCCGAAAAGGTCAGCTAAGCAGAACTGCCCGGTGAGTTATACTCGGAGTGCCCCAATTCGAAGGGGACCAACTAGTCACAACTCTAGGGTCGATCACGATCGACGCGACGAAAGGGAACCGCAAGGTTCCCTTTTCGCTTGCTTAGCGCATAAACGCAATGAGCGGCGACAGGTTATCCTCGTGGAATACACCGTGTAGGACCCTCAACCTGGCGAGATCTCCCGTGAACGTCACCCTTTCTCCCGACCTCGAAGAATTCATACAAGCGCAGGTTCAGAGCGGCCGATACCCGTCTCCGGAACACGTGATTCACGCGGCGCTCCGGTTGTTACAGGAGCAGGGCGACAAAATTGAACCGTTGCGTGCCAGAGTAGATGATGCTTTGACCGCTTTAACTCGCGCAGAGGGCGTCGAGGGTGAAGCTTACGTCGAAAATCGCGACGGCTTTCTCGAGGAATCGCAAGAAGACGAACGGCCCGCGCCGCGGTGAGGCCGGTCTCTATTTATTTGGCGGCCGTTGGAAACTGTTTCACCACAACATTGTCGTCTTCATCGAAGACGCGGATCGCCACCGTTTGACCCGAGCCCGCGGCAAATGAGTAGTTCAGTATCTGCGAATCTGTCACTTTGTTGACAGGTGTGAGCAACGTCCATTCGCCCCCGTCAACGGAGTACTCCGCCTTGTCGATCCAGCTCAGCCCGTCCTTGGCAGTGAAATGGAACGTGCCGCCGGAAACGGAAATGTTGGTGATCTCCGGAGGGGTGTTGTCGATGGTGAATGGATCGCTTTGGAGCGAGGTTTGAAGCGCGTCGGCAGGCGTGTTTCCAGGCGCGTCCGAAGCGGTGACGCGCAGAACGTATTCACCGTCGGGGAAAGCGGCGGTATCAAAGGCGTAGAAACGGTCCAGGAGCTTATCTTTCAGCGTTCGCCAGAGGCTATCATTCTTAGCTCTGAGTTCTACCTTGTATTCCAGCGGATCGCCGTTCGGATCGGAGGCATTCCAGCGCGCGGTGAGAAAACCTTTGCTGTATTGCAGGGTAGCGCCGCCGGATACATCGAGACTGGACGATGAGATCCCCGATCTCCTCTGACCGACAGCGGCCAACGTGAGAGTGGTAGGCGAGCCGGACGCAGTTACGGAGCGTTCCAAAGAAGAACTGCTAGCAGGCTGACGATAATTGAACGGAGCCATCTCGATCGGGCCGACTTTGGGCGCGATGTTTTTGGGTAGATACGCGATGTCGATCAGGCTCAAATCGGGCGAAGTATCGCCGGTCCCGCATGTCAGCGTGAGCCGGTATTGGAGAAAGCGCGCCGGCGGCGATTCGATCTGGCCGCCGAGATTGGTAACCGCGACCTTGGTCCAGGGACTCCAGTCGTTCTCGGGATTGTTGAGATTCCCGCTGCGCGTTTCCAGAGCCACGGCGCCCCCGTGCGGCGTGGAAGTGACATGCACTTTCCCCCAGTAGGCAAAATCGTGGGTGTCGAGAACGTCGCTTTGCAACGTGCCGGAGTTTTCCAGCTTCGGCGCGATGGAATACAGATTTCCGACATTTCCCGTTGCCGCGTATACCACGCCGTTCTTACCCGGCAGGAAGGCTGTCACTTGCGTGGACGGCGCATTGAGAAGCTCCGTCGAGAGCTGGCCGGAATCGATGCGGTAAATAATCCCCTTGTTGCCGGTTCCGACGAGCGGCCTACCGGCAACATCAAACGCAAGAGCGTAGATCAAATCCGTGCTCGAACTCCAAATCCGTTCGGCGAAACCATCTTTTTCAATGCGGTAGAGTTCGGAACCACCGGAGACGGCTGCGCTCAAGGATCCAATGGCGGGAGGTAGGGAGGGAGGATGGGTCCCGGATGGAGGCGTGCCGGAAGGAGTGACAACAGGCGTTTTTGACGGAAGCACAGGAGGCGCGCCGCTGACGGACACTGCGGCCGTTTTACTGCCTACTCCCGCTGCGTAGATGATACCGTCCCGCTCAGCGACAGCCGTGACTTCGCGCTTTCCCGCTTGATATAGTACGAAGCCTTCGCCTTGAGGCGTGATGCGAAGGATCAGGCCGCTCGGTTCCGTGCCGACAATAAGATTACCCGCGTCATCAAGGATCATCGAGCGGGCATGTGTCTCTTCCGTATCGAAGAATTTCGATCCTTTGCCATCGGGGGTAACGCGGTAGATCAGACCGGAGTCGCCAGTCGCCACAAAGAGATTGCCGCTGCGATCGAAAACCATGGACCAGATGTATTTGCACTTCGGATCGAAGAAAAGCTGCGGCTTACCGGTCTTATCGATGCGATAGATCTTGGCATCGGGCAACACGGCGGCATAAAGGCGATCTTGGGAATCGACGGCGAGAGCGTGTACCTCCAGACCGGTCAGTTCAGCAAACGTGCGCGCCTTACCGCCCGGCGCGAGTTCAAAGATTTTCGTGGTGGCTCCCGTGGGCGCGCCGCCTGCGTAATAAAGCGTGCCGTTCGAGCTTTGCGCTATTGCCCAGAGATAGGGCACGCCTGTTGAGTCCAACTCCTTGAACTGCGGAGCGAGGGTGATGTGGCCATCGCTGCGGATCGAAAGATTCTTGGGAGTGCCGCTCGCGAAATCCGATTGATCCGACTGTTCCCAGACGTGAGTATCGACAGCGAGACAAAGAGTAGGGGCGGCCGCCAGCGCCAAGAAGCCTATGGCCCGGAGCAAGCCCGAGTAAATGTGCATTGATATAGGAAGCGTTCAGTTTACGTTGATCTTGAGCGAATAATTGCCTGTCACCACGACGTCGAAGGGCACGGAGGTCTGTTCATGCGCGCTTTCGGGCGAACTGACGAATTGATGATTCGTCGCCCGGCCGCTTTGCATGACGTTCAGCACGGAAGCGGGCAGACTGGGAAGAACCTTTTCGTCGGAGTAGACCGTGGGCTGCGATTCGATAAGCGAGACGTACAAGCGATTGTTGCTCCGCTCCTCGTTCAGCAAAGCAACGGTCTGTGGAACGTCTTCGATGCGATTGAGTTCGCTCGCGATGTTTTGAAAATGATTCAGTGTGTCGGCGTCACTGAATAAGATCTGGTGTTCACCGCGGGGCAGGCCAGCCGGTATTTTGACATCCACGGTCCGCTCGATCCGTTCACCGTGATACGGACGCAGGAAAACCTTTACCGGCACCTCGGTGCCGGCCGTGACCTTATTGTCTGCAATCCAGGCCGATTCAATTTGTGCGATGCGGCGTTCGGGAAGCAGATCCACGGTGACGTTCACTGCGTTCAGCTTCGGGAGTTTGTCGGAATTTACGAACAGGCGATTGAACTTGTCACCCCACCAGCCGGCCAGCAACATGGGGGTGGGAATCGGTGTTCCAGCGGGAGCCTGCATGGTGGTGAGTTCCACACGGTGTTGACCTTCCACCTGCAATTCCCCATGCAGCCGGTAAGTGGCTTCTTCGGAGAAGTCGTTCAGATTTGAAAGCGAATTGAAGAGTGTAGCCATCATCAGGTAAGGCGTCCACTTCTGATCGACGAAAACGTTGAAATGGAAGTCCTGCGATTTGCGAATCGCATTTTCGGAATCGAATGAGCGAACGTGCATGGTAACGGGAATCATTTGCGCCGTCTCACCGAGTACACCTTCGATGCCGCTGTGACGATCCTGTCGCAGTGCGCCCACTACTTCAGAGGCGTTCCCCATCTTTGTCGGTTGATACGACGAGGCAAGCGTAGTGATGATTTGTTCTTTCGCGATCGGCATGTCGACCGGCCCAAGATTGAACATCGGATGCCCAAACGCCAGGATGCGCTTGCCGTCGTTGTAAGTAACCGTTCCGCCGCCCGTCATGGTCATGTCTCCGGAAACGAGAACGGCGGCGACACCTTCGCCGGGCTGGAGCGAACTGGCCCAATCCTTCGCCGGCGTGGCCGAATTGAGTGCACCGCCCGCGCCACCCTGCATGACTTGCAAACCCAGTTGATTGAAAATGGGCGCGAACTCGTGTACTGCTTCGTCGCTGAACCCGGACATGGCGATTGGAGTGGCGATGGGAGTCATCATCGGCGCTTCAGGTAGGTTGCCGGACCCCGCGGCAGCCATCACTCGCGCCAGTAGTTGACTCGGCACCGGGACGGCAGCGCTCGCGGAAACGGTTTTATCCGGTGTCCGGGCGTCCGCGGGGCGAGCCTTGTCGAATTCCCTCACATCCAGCATCAGTTGAATAGGCGTAATGCCGCAGATGGCGTCGGGTGAAAATACGCTGAGTCGCAGGGCGACCGCCCCGACCAGCTTGCCGTTAATGTATACCGGGCTGCCGCTCATGCCGCCGGCGACATTAGTGCGCTGCGCTTTGCCGTACATTTTGGCGACGATGACGTCCTGATGCGGTCCCCACATGTTCTGCCAGACGCCGATGATTTCAATCGGGACCGGTTCCGGTTTACTGCCTTGGAATACGGTCCAAGCTACGCCCTTCATGCCGGGCTTCAGTGCGCTCTCCGGAAATAGTTCCACTTTGCCGGCCTTAGGCGGCACCGTCATGTTAGCGATGGCGTCTGTTGGAGTGTCAGACATGAGCAAAGAACATGGAAGAAGGCAGCAAAGCGCACAAAGCAGCCTCCGCAATGACCTCCGCCGCGCCATGGTCCCCACACGGGATGTCGCGATCGCGCCTTTGTTGGCAGAAACTTGGCGTTTTTGTTGACGGCGCGGGAGCGCGGCTTCTCCGACTGTGAGTGGCATTAGTACCTTCTTGAACTGTAGGGGACGGTTTCCGTGCGGCTTGGACAAGGATCAGGCCCCGGAATAACTTTCATTATCCCGCAGGTGGGGGGCCATAAAGATATCCGGCGCTGGCAACAATTAAGACGGAAGGAGTGGTACATGAAGTTTCTCTATCGTTAATCTGCTGTCATAATGAAGCGTCCTGCCTTTTACAGCGTCCACAAAGCGCAGGACCGGTTGTAGACTGAAACTGCTGAGGCTCCGGAGCGAGCGGATAAAAACAAGATCATGCGACATACACTGGGTTATGCCACTGGCATTGCTTTTTGCTTCACATTAGCGGTAGGAATGGCGGGAGCCGGTCAAAAGGCCGGAGCGGGAAAAGGCGACGTAGCGAAGGGGAAAGACGCCTTCGAGCAGTGCGCGATCTGCCATAACGTGGATTCGCCCGAGAAGAAGATGGGCCCGTCGCTGCAAGGTCTCTTTAAAAAGAAGACCCTGCCGAGCGGCAAAGCGACAACCGATGCCAATGTGATGTCCCAAATCAACAACGGGGGCAACGGCATGCCGGCTTACGGCGACCAACTCTCCGCGGACGACAAGGCGAATATCCTGGCTTACCTGCACACCCTCTAGCGAAACCTGAATTCTGCCTTTGTCTGGTAGATTAAGAGAAGTTCCATTCCTGCCCAAGTCCCCATCGTCTAGCCCGGCCTAGGACACCGCCCTTTCACGGCGATAACAGGGGTTCGAATCCCCTTGGGGACGCCATTCTTACATCCGTTTTTAGCCCATATCTCGTATCAACCTCAGACATAGGTCGGTCTCTAGACACTCTCTTCTCGGGTTCTCAAATCATGAATTGTTTTATAAGTGATACTTCCAAAGCAGTACCCGGTCAAGTACTAGTATTGATTCTGCTGCAACTCCCGGTGTTGGAGGCATTCTCTCGAAATGACTTGGTCTAAGCGTTGTCTATAGATCGACGGAGCTAAGCGATTTTTGTCCCCAAAGCAGGGGCGTGGGCTTTTAGCTCTCTATTTTATAAAAATTCTTACGGTTGGAAGGTACTCATCAGTGATTAGATTACGATCGATTTTGACTTCGGGCGCCATCTTGTGCGCGTTCGCAACCGCCGGTATGGCGGATTCGGTGGCAGTGGACCTTTCAAGTATTGCGAACGGGTCCTGGTGCAATGTGGGCGGCGGCCAGATGTACGGTTGCGCTGCTCTGCCCACGGGTCAGCAGACCTACAACGGGCAAAATTTCCTGATCGCCAACGGGTCCAGCGGAAATGCCTGGTTCTCGTCCGTGGCGGCTAACGGCGGCTCTCAGCAGGTGAGTATCACGATCCCGGTCAACGTGACGAATGCCGGTACCGTGCATACATTAATGAACAGCTTTTGGGGCCAAGCAGGAACGTCCCTGGATAGCATCACGTTCAACGGCAGCATGGGAAGTGAGACTCAATATCTGACCGGCAACAACACTTTGCGCGATTACAACAACTGGGTTTGGACCAACACCATTAACGCGCCAACCACGGTTGCCTGGACCGATACGACCCAGCGTTTGGACGAGCAAACATTTTCCCTAGGTCAGTATGCCGGTGAAAACTTGACCTCCATCGTGATCACGGATTCGGGTAATCAGAATTTCTCGCGAGCTTTCCTTGCGGCTTTGACTGTCGATACCGATCCCGGAACCGCTACGCCCACTGTCCCGGAGCCCGGCTATCTGGCGTTTGTAGGTGCAACGCTACTTGGTGCCGGCGTTCTGTTCCGTCGCAAACGGGCGTAAGCAGACGTTCTTTTAACAACTGAGGCAAGCCCGCCCTAGTTGATTGTTGTACTTTCAAAATGTGAGAGGGGATCGAAACTCCGGTCCCTTCCTCCCCCACATAAGGTCACACGAGGATCGAACAAGTCCTGCAACGCCGTGACCAGATCCCCAATCACTTCGTTATTCGCCCAAGACTTGCTTTTCGCGTCGAATATGACGTCTAGCATGCACGCGCTGCTGGTGATTCTACGCAGCTGGATGGAGTGCGCTGGAAGACTGTCGTGAACCAACTCGAGAGTGAGCGTCCCCGGGTTGAAGCACCATGAACCCCAACTGTCCGACGTCGGCGTAAAAGAATCCGGCATACACCCAGTATGGCTGGTCGCAATAGAAGTTTCGACGTTTCTTCAGGCGATAGAACGCATGCCAACTTCGAGGGGTTCCAACAGGCCGTCCAATTCGCGTTCGAACTCTTCAATTTGCCGGACCAGCGACACTTGCGGAGCTTCCAGCAGGTTTGCCGAAAACCGCAACGCCGCTGAGTACGCGTTGAGAGCGATCTTGCGGGCGATTTCCCCGTATTCGAAATTCCCCGACTCGTAGGCGGAGCGAGCCTCCCGTATATAAGCGCGACCGAAGTTGATCTGGCTCTTGATTAGATCAGCCGTTTCGTCTTTGGTCGAAGAAATAGGTGTACACGTCCGCAAAGATGCTTTCAAAGCGCAACTCTCTTCCATGGATTCCATTCGCGTTTGTTCCTCTGTTACTAATAGCGACAACCGCTAAGGAATCGGCTCAGGTTAAATAGAATTTAGATTCTATCCAGGCTGAGGCCGAAGAACAATGGCCATGGGGGTATAAGGGACATCTATGAGTACTACGAAGCCCCTAACGAGTACTGTATTTGTGGTACTTGCGACCGCCGGAGAACCGAGAAAACTGCCCGGCTACTTGCCTCGCAGGTATTGGTCGGTTTTGTCGATCCAGTCTTGCCGGGGCGGCGTAAAGATATCGATGTCAACAGTGTCCTCAAGGGCCAGGGCGCTATGCGGAACGTCTGGGGGAATTACCAGCCATTCGCCGGGGCGGACGATGAGTTCCGTGCCATCGATATTGAACTGCAGGGCGCCTGATTGGATATGAGTCACTTGTTCGTTGAAGTGGCTGTGCATCGGCACGACGCAGCCCTTTTTCAGCAGTACCCGAGCGACCATCGTGCGCTCACCTACCACGAGCTGGCGGTCTAGCAGCGGGTTGAGAGATTCAACCGGAACCTCGTTCCAATCGACGTGCTGAAGCTGGTTTCGTTCGGTCATATTAGCTCGTTGACAGCGTTCTCACAATCCCTTATACATGCCGCCATCGACGAGAATCGTTTGGCCGGTGACGAAGGAGGCGCGTTCGGAGGCGAGCCACACGATGGCATCCGCGATCTCCTCGGGGCGGCCCAGACGCCCAAGCGGTATTTGGTCGGTCCAGAACTGCTCAATTTCCTTCTCACTTTGTCCCGAAGTCAAAGCGCGGCGCGCCGAGAGTTCTTTTAAGCGATCCGTCGCCGTGTAGCCGGGCGCAACGTTATTCACCGTGATGCCGTCCCTTCCAAACTCGTTAGCTAGGGTTCGGACCAGGCCCATGATGCCGGCTCGAATAGCATTTGAAAGAACAAGCTGCGGCTGGGGCTGGCGAACGGTCACGGAACTGATCGCAATGATACGCCCCCACCGATTGCGCTGCATGTGAGGAATAACCGCGCGCGCAAAGACAACAGTACTGCGAAGGTTTAGCCAGAAGGCATCGTCCCATTGCTGATCGGTGGTTTCGAGGAATTCTTTGGCGGGAGGGCCGCCGGCGTTCGCGACGCAAACGTCTATACGAGAAAAGACGTCCTGAACCTTGCTGACGAACTGTTCAATGGCGGAACTGTCGCGGACATCGAGTGCGTTGGTGTGGACCTCGACGCCGAACTTACTGCGGATCTCCGCTGCAACGGCTGCAAGAGCTTCGGAATTTCTTGCGCAGAGAGCGACATGCGCCCCCTCGGCAGCCAGTGAAAATGCAGCCGCGCGGCCAAGCCCCTGACTTGCGCCCGCCACGATGGCCACACGGTTCCGCAGACCTGTTTCCATGAAGATCTTATTGAGGATGGGGCGCCGGTATGGTGAAGATCCGGCCGGAAGGGATGTGGGCGGCTTCTCGCGCAGCTTGCAGAATATCTCTGGCGTCTTTCTCCAAGGCTTGAATTCGAGCCTCGCCGGAAGGACAACTGACGTCTGGCGAACGACTGCCGTTGTATTCGACAAAAATACGTGAGCCGAACGAGACGCTCTTCATGCAGTGCGCTTCAGGCAACTCGTTCATAGGACTCGCCGCATTCACATCTTGCATGAACCTCTTGCACACTGCCTCGGGAAGCCTCACGTGTTGGGCCTCCCCGTTTCGCGGTTCAACATTCGCGTGACCTTCGCGATCGAAGGTGACGCGCAAGCCGGGGCGGTTGGTGGAGCCGGTATCTTCGACGGTGATTTGCGGGGATTTGGCCGACATTGCCGCCGGGATAAGTAAAACAGGTAACCAGAGCGCTCGCAACCAAACAGCTTGCACCTTTTTATTATCGCGCGGCGGAGATGGGCCGAAGAGCAGCGGCAGCGGAAGAGGCTCCAGGCATTCTCCAAAAGTTCGCTACTATGAGACGTTTTGGGCTCCATGACTCCGGAAGCGACTACGCCGCTCATGCGGCAGTATCAAGCGGCAAAGAAACAGGTTCCGGGAACTCTGTTGTTTTTCCGGTTGGGCGATTTCTACGAACTTTTCTATGAAGATGCGGTAACGGCAGCCCGCGAACTCGAAATTACGCTCACGGCCCGCAGCAAAGAGCGGGGCGAACCCGTGCCCATGTGCGGCGTGCCGTATCATGCGGCCGACGGCTATATTGCGCGGCTCATCCAACGCGGTTACCGTGTGGCTCTCTGCGAGCAGATGGAGGAGGCCGGGCCGGGTAAGAAACTGGTGCGGCGCGAGATCACGCGCGTCGTGACGCCGGGCACCACGACGGAAACGGCGCTGCTTCGCTCTCACGAAAACAACTATCTCGGGGCGGTATTCGAAAAAGCGGGGCGCTGCGGTCTGGCGTACGTCGACGTTTCGACGGGCGAGTTTCGGACGACCGAACTCAGTGCGGAAGAACTGATTCCGATGCTCGAGACGCTAAACGTCCGCGAGGTGCTGCATCCCGAAGCCACCGCGGTGGGCGCGCCCTGTCTCGAAACACCGCTGGACGGCTGGGTGTTCGGCGGCGATTACACAGGGCGGCTGATTCTAGAAACCTTCCGGCTGCATTCGTTGGATGGCTGCGGTTTAAGCGACAAGCCACTGGCGACTGCGGCCGCGGGCGCCGTCCTCCACTATTTGCGCGAGACACAGAGGGCCGCATTGGATCATTTGAACCGGCCGGCCTTTTTCCAGCGGCACGATCAGATGGTGCTGGATGGGGCCACCGTTCGCAATCTGGAACTCGTGGAGCCGTTGTTCGCGGGAGAAAAGCGTGAAGCGACGCTCATCCATGTCCTGGACAAAACAGTGACTGGGATGGGCGGCCGGTTGCTCCGGCGTCGGCTGCTGAATCCGTCGTGCGACCTGAACGAGATCGAAGCGCGTTTAGATGATGTAGCCGATCTGTCAAGCAAAGTTATCGTTCGGGGCGATCTGCGCAAAACGCTCGGAGGCGTGCAAGATCTGGAGCGGCTGCTCGCGAAAGTGACGCTGGGAACGGCCGCGCCGCGCGAGATGCTTGCGCTGGGACGATCGCTTGCTCAATTGCCCGCGGTGAGTAAAGTTACCGAGCAACTGGAAACGGCTGGTCTGCGGCGCGAGATTGATCCCGTGGCCGACCTCCGTGAGCGGATTCTAACCGCGATCGCGGACGAGCCGCCGGTCAGTTTGGCCGAAGGCGGCGCCATTCGCGACGGTTTCCATACCGAACTCGATGAGTTGCGCGATATCAGCCGCAACAGCCGGCAGTATATTGCCGCCATTGAAACGCGCGAGCGCAGCCGCACCGGTATTCAGTCGCTGAAGGTCCGGTTCAACAACGTTTTCGGGTACTACATCGAGATCTCAAAAGCGAATTTGCAGTTGGCGCCCGCCGATTACGAACGCAAGCAAACAGTAGCGAACGCAGAACGGTTTACCACCCCGGAACTGAAGGAACTCGAGGGCAAAGTACTCGCAGCGGAAGAAAAGATACTGACCCTGGAGCGCGAAATTTTTCAGGAGCTACGCTCGTTTGCGGCTTCGTTCGCCGAACGGATCAAAGCGGCCGCCGCCGCCATTGCGGAACTAGACGTCGCGAGCGCTCTGGCGCAAGTAGCGGTGGAGAACCGCTATCGCCGTCCACGATTCTCCGGCGCGGGTGAGATGCGAGTCGAAGCCGGAAGGCATCCGGTGATTGAAAAGCTCACGGAGCGAGATGCGATCCGGTTTGTTCCGAACGATTTATACCTGCACTCGTCCAAGGAATATGTGGCCGTGATTACAGGGCCGAACATGGGTGGCAAATCTACCTATTTGCGGCAGGCTGCACTTATTCTCATACTGGCTCAGATGGGATCGTTCGTCCCGGCGGAAGCAGCCATCCTGCCGGTTGTAGATCGGGTGTTCACGCGCATTGGAGCGGCAGACAACCTGGCGCGAGGACGGTCCACGTTCATGGTGGAAATGACAGAAGCGGCGGCGATCCTCAATACGGCTACCGACAACAGCTTTATCGTGCTAGACGAGATCGGCCGGGGAACCTCCACTTATGACGGTTTGGCGCTTGCTTGGGCGGTCGTTGAGTACATTCACGGGCAAACTAAAGCGAAAACATTATTTGCCACACACTACCATGAGCTGACGGAGCTTGCGGATCAACTTTCCGGCGTAAGAAATTTACATGTTTCTGTCAAAGAGTCGAACGACCATATCTTATTCATAAGAAAGGTAGAACCGGGCGCAGCGGACCGCAGCTATGGCATTGAAGTCGCCCGTTTAGCTGGTCTACCCCTACAAGTAATCGAGCGGGCGAGGTCCGTTTTATTGCATCATGAAGTAAGGGAACACTCTGTAACTGAAGAGTTGAACCCGGGCGACGCTGACGCGCCCCTACAGATTAGACTTTTCGAGCCCGTAAACCAGGGGCTCGCCGATCGGATTCGGGCATTAAACATTGACCAGCTACGACCGGTCGAAGCTTTGCAGATTCTGCAGGAATTACAGCACGAGTTGCTAAAGAGATGAGAATAGCAGGTATCATGAGCGGGACCTCGCTCGACGGGATAGACGTGGCAATCGTCGACATCACCGGTTCGGGTTTCAGGGCGAAGATCAACGTCCTGACGAGTCATTCTGTCCCTTATCCGAGAAAGATCCGAGACGCGCTCCTTGCCATGTCGAACATGAATGCGTTCACGGGAGACATTGCGCGGCTGAATTTCTTGTTGGGCGAACTGTACGTGGAGGCTCTGGAAGAGACGGCGGAACGCGCGGAGATCCCGCTCGACAGCATCAAGCTGATCGGGTGCCACGGTCAGACCATTTTTCACGAGGGTCAGGCGGCGCCTTTTCTGGGCAAGAAAGTAGCGAGCACTTTCCAGATTGGCGAATCGAGCGTCATCAGCGAGCGGACCGGAATCGACGTGATCTCGAACTTCCGCGAGCGTGACATGGCTGCCGGTGGAAAAGGCGCACCGTTGGTTCCGTACCTCGATTACATGCTCATGCGGCATCGGGGCCGCGGCCGTGTGGCTGTGAATATCGGTGGGATTGCCAACCTCACCGCGATTCCGCCCAACACCAATACGGACCGCGTAATCGCCTTCGATACAGGTCCCGGCAACATGATCATCGATCAGTTGATGAACCGCATTACGCAGGGCAAACAGTTGTTCGACCGTGACGGAGCGGTAGCCGCCACGGGTGTCATCGATCCGAAACTGTTAGCGAAATTGCTGCGCGACAAGTATTTTCGAGCCAAGCCTCCCAAAACGGCGGGGCGGGAACAGTACGGGTCGGAGTTTGTCACCAAGCTGCTGGATACTGAATTGAGCAGTGAAGACCTCGTCGCGACCGCAACCGCTTTAACCGCCGAGAGCATCGCGCTGGGCGTGCGAAATTTTGTCCTGCCAGAAATGCGCGTGGATGAAGTCTTCGTATCCGGCGGCGGCACGCATAATCCGACGCTGATGCGAATGCTGCGGAAAGCGCTCGACACCATTCCGGTAAAGGAAACGACCGAAGTCGGATTGGACGTGGATTCCAAGGAAGCGATCGCGTTCGCCGTGATGGCGTACGAGACCGCGCATTTACGTCCTTCAAATGTTCCCATGGCGACCGGAGCGAAGCGTTCTGTCGTGCTGGGAAAGCTGACACCCAATGGCTTGCAGCCCCGCGTCGCTAACGGCGGGAGCAACGGAGCCACTCTGGCGACGGCGACCGCGCGAACGGGTGTGGCGTTGGCGACCCACAAAGCAAAAGCGCCACGCAACCCGAACGTCACCCGCCCCGCCGTGGAAGCAAAGGCCAAGGCGGCAGCTCGTTAAATCGAACTTAGGTTGAATAGCTGGAACGGGAGGGCTTCGCCGCCCTCCCGTTTCCCTTGTGCGCCCAGCATCGTCGAGAGCTCGCATCCGCTCTCCGTCTTACCCGATGGAGGCCTAAATGAGCTGTTTTTGCGTGTTAACGTGTAGCTAGTGTCCTCGTCTTTCAACTTCCATCTGGAGCAGTATGAGGGCCCGTTGGATTTGCTGCTGGACCTGATTCGGAAGCAGCAGGTGAACATCTACGACATCCCCATCGCGCGGATCACGGCGCAGTACATCGAGTACATGCAGAAGGCTCTGGAACTGGATATCGAGCTCAGCTCCGACTTCGTCTACATGGCTGCCACATTGATCCATATCAAGAGCAAGCTGCTGTTGCCGCGTGATCCGGAGCTCGAAAAGATTTCGCCTGAAGAAGATCCGCGCAAAGAGTTAGTCGAGCGCCTGATTGAACATGAACGCTTCAAGAATGCAGCGGAGATGTTGCATCAGAAGCGCGTGATCGAAGAGGCCATCTGGTCAAATCCCCAAATCGAAAGCTTCTTATCTGAGGACGAGGGTCCGGGCTTAACCGTCACCATCTTCGATTTGGTGAAGACGTTTCAGGGTGTGATCGAGCGCGCCAAAAATCGGCCGATTTATGAAATCGGTAAGGACGACGTCAGCGTCCCTGACATGATCCAATTTCTGCGCGATCAACTGGCACGCTCACGGGGACAGCGAACGCTTTCCGCTACGCAGTTATTCGAGCGCCAGCGCAGCCGGCGCGCGATGATCTGCCTGTTCTTGGCGATTCTCGAATTGGTGAAGCGCCAGACCGTGGAACTGACGCAAGGCGAAGCGTTCGGCGACATAGGTCTGCGGCGCGGCGCGGATTTCGATGGAACACGAGAAACGATAGAAGATCTCGCTACGGTAGAACAGGAATATCACTGATAGAGAGCATGGAAGAAGTAGAAGAGGCGCGCGGTTTGCCCGAAGCGGCAACGGAAGCCGATCGCGAGACGCCAACAGAGCAATCGGTGTTGGAAGCGCCAGCGGCCGAGCAGAGTTCACAAGAAACCGAAGCTCAGGACAGTCTATTCATCGCCGAAGCGATCTCAGAGCCCGCGCCTGCCGTGGAGCACTCGGCAACGTTGAAAGCGGTGATTGAAGCCGCAATTTATATCACTGATGAACCGTTGAGCGCGGAACAGATCGCCACCGCCATCAACCAGCCCATTGAGCGCGTAATGGACATTCTGGCTCAACTCGTGACGGAGTATTCTGCGCCGGATCGGGGTTTGTCGGTTCGCGAAGTCGCAGGCGGATACAAGCTCTCCACAAAGGCTGAACATCACGAATCGATTCGCAGATTCGTTAAGCGATTGCAGCCACCGCTCAAGCTTTCTCTCGCGGCGCTCGAGACGCTGGCCGTGGTGGCGTATAAACAGCCGATTACGGCTCCGGAAATCATGGACGTGCGCGGCGTGCAGGGCGCGGGTGTGCTGAAGACGCTGCTCGATCGAAAGCTGATCGCCACCGCGGGACGCAAGATGGTGCTCGGTAAGCCGATCATGTATAAGACCACGCGCGAGTTTCTGGTGCAATTCGGCCTGAGTTCGCTCGCCGAGCTTCCGACCCTAAAGGAGTTCGAAGAGCTCGGTCGCATGGCCCTGAGCGACTCCGACGACGGCACGGTAGCCGCTGAGCCCGCGCAGGAATCTTCGTCTACTTCGGCGTCCGAATCAGCACTTGAATCGGAGATCGCAGCGGAAGCGGCCGCGCAAGGCTCCGATGTCTGAGGAACGTTTACAGAAGATTCTTGCCCATGCCGGAGTAGCCAGCCGTCGCAAAGCGGAAGAGCTGATCACGGCGGGCCGCGTTTCGGTCAACGGAAAAACGGTGATGGAGCTTGGTTCGAAGGCTGATCTGTCTATCGACAAGGTGAAAGTAGATGGCCGCGTCCTGAGCGAGCCGAAGCACCATCTGTATTTCGCCCTCAACAAACCGAAGAATTGTGTCAGCACCGTACATGATCCGCAAGGCCGTCAGACCGTCATGTCCTTCTTCAAGGGCTTCAATGAGCGGCTCTATCCTGTAGGCCGGTTGGACTACGCCAGCGAGGGATTGCTGCTGCTGACGAACGACGGCGACTTTGCCAATAAACTGATGTCCCCGGCGAGTCACGTGACGAAAACTTACCTCGTCAAAGTGAATGGCGCGTTGACCTCGGACCAGGAAGAACAGTTTCGCCGCGGCATCCCAATGCACGGGCGCCGCACTGCGCCCGCTGGGCTGAAGCTGATTCGTAAAACTGTCAATCCTTGGTACGAAGTGCGGCTGGTCGAAGGGCGGCAGAACCAAATCCGCATTATGTTCAAGCACTTCAACCGGCTGGTGGAAAAGCTCAAACGGGTGAAGATCGGATTCCTGGATCTAGGCACATTGAAGCCGGGCGCCTATCGCACCCTGACCAACGGCGAGGTGGCCCATTTTCAAAAGATTCTCAGCACCGGGGAACGGCGCGACCATAGTAAAGGCGATGGGAACGTGAACGAAGATGATGAATGATCAGCAAATGACAGACTTGCTACGAGAGGCGAAAACAATCGCAGTGGTCGGTCTGTCGAACAACCCGATGCGTCCGAGCTTCGGCGTCTCCCGCTTCTTACAACGGCAAGGTTACCGCGTGATTCCGGTCAACCCAAACGAGACTGAAGTCCTGGGCGAAAAGGCGTATCCCACAGTGCAAGACATCCCGGATGCCATCGATATCGTAAATATCTTCCGCCGCCCCGCGAGAGTGCCGGAAGTGATCGAGGCCGCTCTCCAAAAAGGCGGCGTGCGGTGCATCTGGATGCAGGAAGGCGTGGTAAATCACGACGCAGCGAAGCAGGCCGAAGCTGCCGGGCTTCCGGTCGTGATGGATAAATGCATTCTGAAAGAGCTGGCGCGGCTGAACCCGTAAGCGCCGCGCTAATGGGCGAGAACGGGTTGAGTTGACACTGTGTTGCGCAGACCGGTTTGTGCAATGGGGTATGCGTAAGCGAACGCTACGGCTTCTCTTGATGAGCGCGCTCTCGCTCCTCTCGCTACTGCAACTGACCAGTTGCGTGCAGCAGCCAAGCGATGTTCTCGGCGAAGCCTATGTTGCGCCCGCCACGCTCAATCTGCGCCGCGAATTGACCCAAAAGAACAGCTCCGTGGCCACTCTCAAACACGGAGACAAAGTTGCGATCGTCGATACCCGCAGGCGCTTCGTGAAAGTTCGCACGCAGAAGGGGGACGAAGGCTGGGTAGATTCTCTGCAACTGCTGAGTTCGGAGCAGATGGAGCAGATTCGCAAGGATACTCAGCACGCATTGACCTTGCCATCGGAAGGCGCGGCCGGCGTTTTTGAGGCGTTGAACATTCATATTGACCCTAGCCGCCAATCGCCCGCGTTTGCGCGCATACCGGAGGGCGGTTCCGTCTCCGTTTTAGCTCACCGCATCGAACCCAAAACAAGCGAACCGCTCAAACCACCGAACCTGGTTACGGAACGTCCACAACCACTTTCACGGCGTCAGAGAAGAGAGCGGCAAGCTCGCGGCAACTCTCGTCTGCCTGCTCCGCCTCCTCCTCCGAAGCCTCCGGCGAATTGGCAGGAGCTTTCGTCTGAGCGCATTGATGGCGCCCAGAGCACAGCGGATATCAAGGCGGACAAAGAGAAACAGGCCGCCGAGAAGAAGGCTGTGGAACTGAAGAAGCCGGTCATTTTGGAGGACTGGAGCTTAGTTCGCACCAAAGACAATCAGTGCGGGTGGGTCTTGTCTCGCAATCTGGTGATGTCCATTCCAGACGAGGTGGCGCAGTATGCGGAGGGTAAGCGCATCACGTCTTACTTCGACCTCGGCTCGGTCCAAGACGAAGAAAAGGGCCTCAAACACAACTGGCTTTGGACCACGGCATCGCGCCTGGAGCCGTATGATTTCGACGCCTGGCGGGTGTTTCTTTGGAACCGACATCATCATCGATATGAAACTTCCTATCGGCAGCGCGATCTCGAAGGGTACTTCCCTGTTCGCGTGGATTCCCCGGACGCCGCCGCATTGGGGCGTACATTTGAGCTGATTACAAAGGACGATGACGGTAAGTTTCGGCGCCGCGCTTACATGTTCGATGGAACCCGCGTGCACTTAACAGGAACAAAAGATTATCAACCCGGCGGCGGCGCGAAGACCGGCTCGGCAGCTGGTATCGATACGAATCACCTGCAAGCCAAAACCAAGCACGGCTGGTTTAACAGGCATTGGAATGCGCTAAAGCAGCGCATTTTCAGCCACAACTAAGTCTCTTCGATCTTGCCCGCTACTTCGACCTTATCCATCGCCAGAAACTGCTTCACATGCGGATGATCCGACTTCTCAAGATCGGAAACGGGGCCGAAATAAATGGCCTCGCCTTTGTACAAGAAAACAACTGAGTCGGCCACTTTGCGCATGAGATCGAGATCGTGCGTAACCACGACGGCGGTTAGGCCCAACTGCTTCTTCAGACGCAGCATCAGATTGCCCAAATCATCGGACATGATGGGATCGACCATGGTGGTTGGCTCGTCGTACAGGATGCATTCCGGTTGCGCCGCGAGCGCTCGTGCGATCGCGATCGCGCGCTTGTACCCGGTGGATAAATCCCCAGGATAAGAATCCTTCACCTGGCCTAAATCGACCATGTTCAGAAGCCCATTCACCACGTCTTCTTTGTTCTTCTCGTTGTAATCGTCGCGGAGTTCAAGCGAAAACAGAATGTTTTCTCCCACGGTCAGCGAATCGAAAAGCGCGCCGGATTGAAACACCATCGTGACCTTTTTGCGAATCCGCCGCAGCTCTTCTTCCGGCAGGTTGGTGATGTCGGTATGGGAGACAATCACTTCGCCTTTATCAGGCTTTAGGAAACCCATGATGCAACTCAGCGAAACGGATTTGCCCACGCCGCTCCGTCCAATAATGGCGAGCGTCTTGCCGGCGTCTACGTAAAAGCTCACGTCCACCAATACGGGATGGTCGAACTCTTTGCTAACGTCTCGAAACTCAATGTAATGGGTGGATCTTTCAGTTGCCATCCGTTAAGGCGAGCGTTGCTCCTTCGCTTAAAACCTCTTTGATTGAAAACTGTTGCTCGCGCCACGCGCTCCATTCCTGAGGCGTGTTTACGTTCCAGATGATCTCATCTACCTCGAAGGGAATGGCTCGTAATTCTTCAACCAGGTCCATCAGCCGCAGCCGGCGGCCATCGAGCGCGCGCTGAACAACTGGCAAGCAATCGCGGTGGTAGACGGCGCAAAGCGGGTGGATTGTTCCTGTTTTGTCCCTGCCTACCACGCACAGGGCGCCGGCCTGAGCGGCGTGCTGGAGCAACCGTTGCAACAAACGGACGGTCAGACCGGGCATGTCGCAGGCCACAATCAGGTTCAGGTCGCCTCGACGGCTCACAAGCGCACTCTCAATACCGGATAGCGGCCCGAGATTCGGCCGCAAATCGACGATGCAATCGAGGCCCAGGCTGCTGTAACGCTCAGGGTGTCCGACCAGAGCAACATTGCCTGCGGCAACGGCGACGCGGTGCGCCACGTCTGTAACCAGAGGATCTGAACCGGAAAGGAGAAGCGCCTTATCCTGTCCCATGCGCGTGCTAAGTCCCCCAACAAGCACGAACCCGGCCGCCTGCATGCCCAAATAGTAGCACCGGGAGGCGGATTTTCCGGTTATAATGCGAACAAACAAAGTCCGTCCATTTTGTATGAGTTTCCGCAGGCCGATCAGTCGTCCAAGGGACGGGAAACTCTCAGCCAATGAGGTAGGCTACGGATCGGGCAGCAGATGAGACTCGCTGCATCGCGCTCGCGTTTTTTGCACATGTTTCGCCTCCCCCGAATCGCCCCCTTTGCCGCGCTTGCCGTCGCGCAAGCCATGCTCCCCGGGGTAACCAACGCCCAAATAATCGCTCGGCCTCGTGTCGAGGCAATCCGCTTCTGGTCGTTCGGGGATGTCACGCGGATTGCAGTGCAAACCCAAGGCAGCTACAGGTTTACGTCCGATCAGGTCGAGCGGCCATCACGGGTTTACTTTGACCTGAACGGTCTGCGCCCTCCTGCTTCTGTTCACCGCGGCATTCAAACGATCGCGGTGGGAGACCGTCGCCTCAAGCAGATCCGCGTTGCCGAAGTCAGCCCCGGAAGAACGCGGCTCGTGTTCGATTTGTACGGACCGGCCGAGGTGGTTTCCTCCCAACTCGTCAACCCGGACCGGCTGATGATCGAGATTCGGCCCAGGGGTAGCAGTATTCCGGCCTTATCTGCCGGGCGGCGAACGCCGCCTGTGCTGAATGCAAGAAGCGCTTTGGGATACGGACGGGTCGATCGCCCGCCCATGGAAGGTACGCCGGTCGGACTGACATCTGCCCGGACGGATCGTCCGTTATCGACCTCTCGCGTCACCACCGTTCAAACAGCCGATGGGTTAGTAGTTCAGCAAGTGTACATGCCTCCCAAGCCGGTTGTGCCGCCCCCCACAACCAGCCTCGCGATGCGCCGGGTGGACTCAACTTCGCCGACTTCGGTTTCAGTCACGTCGACCGAGTCCTCCCGCGCGCTAGTGCCGGATTCTTCAGCCTCCCTCACCGCCCCTGTCAGCCCCGCTCCCACTACGCTTGCTTCGAGTAAGGTGATCGGAGTTACTGCGCCGGCTAAAAGAGACAGTGTGGGCGACCGTTCTCTCGTACGTGTTTTCGGTCTGAAAATGGGCAAGGTGGTAATCGACGCCGGGCACGGCGGCCACGACACCGGCACCATCGGACCCGATGGCCTGATGGAAAAGGATCTGGTCTTGGACGTGGCGTTGCGCTTGGGTGCGCTGATCACCCAGCAACTCGGCGCGCAGGTCGTCTACACGCGTTCCGACGACACCTTCATTCCGCTCGAGCAGCGCACGAAAGTCGCTAACAACGAAAAGGCCGACCTCTTTATCTCGATTCATGCCAACTCCTCTCCTGAGCCGAGCGCGAGCGGCGTTGAAACTTACTTCTTCAACCTCACTTCCGATAAGAGCGGACTGGATCTCGCCACACGCGAGAACGCGACATCCGCAAGTTCCATCTCGGATCTGAGTGACATGCTGCACCGTGCTGTCCTTCAGGCGAAGTTGGAGGAATCCCGGGAATTCGCGCAGAGTGTCCAAAACTCACTCTGGACTTGCTCCGTGAAGATGGACAGCCGCTCGCGAGACCGCGGCGTACGCCAGGCGCCCTTTGTTGTTTTGATAGGCGCCACAATGCCGTCGATCCTGGCTGAAATCGGCTTCGTTTCGAATCCGCACGATGAAAAGATGCTCAGGCGTAGCGATCAGCGCGAGCGCATTGCTGAGGCTCTCTTCAAAGGCGTTTCGCAGTATGCCGCCACTTTGAGCCACGTCGATCTCGCCAGCGCAGGATCCCGGTAGCTTCAATTTGTTTCGACAGACTGCCCGGCGCGCGGCCGGGCAATACCGCGTTTACTGCGCCGGATAAAATCCACGAGCTGCCGGCTGTGTTCGTCCCCTTCTGCCTCAATACGCCTTAGCGCATCCTCCAGCCTCAAACCCTGGCGATACAGAACCCTGTAGGCGCGCTTCAGAGAACGTATCTGCCCCACCGGAAACCCGGCGCGCCTCAGCCCTACGCTGTTCAGCCCTTGCGCTACTACGTTGAATCCGGAGTACAGGAAGAAAGGCGGCAGATCGCGGTTGACCCGCGAGTTACCGCCCACCATGGCGAGACGTCCAATTTTGGAATATTGGTGGACCACAACGCCGCCCGAGATGAAAGCCTGGTCTTCGATTTCTACGTAGCCTGCGATGAGTGCGCAACTTGCCACCACAATGTTGTCCCCGAGCACGCAGTTGTGCGCAATGTGACCCGAAGTCATGATGTAGTTGCCATTGCCGATGCGCGTCTCCGATTCCGGCTGCGTGCCGCGCGAAATCGTGTAGTGTTCGCGGATCGTATTGCGGTTTCCGATCAGCAGATAGCTGCGCTCACCGCCGAATGCTTTGTCCAGCGGATCCGTTCCCAGAGAGGTTCCGGCTGAAATCTCGTTCTCGTCGCCGAGCGTGGTCCACCGCTTGACATAGACATAGGGCTCCAGCACGCAATTCGCCCCTATGACAACGTCTTGTTCGATCACGCAAAACTCACCGATGCGAGTGCCGGAACCGATGACCGCATCCCGATGGATACGAGCGGTCGGTGCTATCTGGGCTGAAGCGTCAACTGCCATTCCGAGAAAAGGTCATACACATGTTAACTATGAGGAATGTTAGGACTCAGCATCGCTCAATTGGCCGAGGTGTGCGGCGGCGAAATAGAAGGTGAGCGCGACAGGTGGATCAGCGGCGCAAACTCACTGGAAAATGCGACATCGTCCGACCTGTCCTTTGTCTCAAATCGCAAAGCCGCGGAACAAGCCAGTTCGTCCGAAGCAGGATGCCTGCTGGTGCCGTCCTCTTTTGTGCGGCAGGCGGGTTCCCCGTCCTCATTGATCCGCGTCGAGGATCCACGTGCGGCGTTCGTCCGCGTTCTGGGGGCGCTCTATCCAGCGAAGCAGCATCCGCCGTCCACGCACCCAACCGCCATCGTCTCAACAACCGCGAAGATCGGCAACGGTTGCTTCATCGGCGCTTACGTGACCATCGGCGAGCACGCGAACATTTCCGATAGATGCTCTATCGGAAACGGCTGCCACATCGGAGACAACGTTTCGATCGGTCCGGCAAGCCAGCTATACGCGAATGTCACGCTTTACGACGGAGTACGGATCGGCTCCCGAGTGATTCTGCACTCCGGATGTATTTTGGGAGCCGACGGTTTCGGTTTTACACTTGCGGGTGACCATTACGAAAAATTTCCGCAAGTGGGCGCTGTAGAGATCGAGGATGACGTAGAGATCGGCGCGAATTCTTGCGTCGATCGCGCGGCCCTTGGAGTTACGCGCATAGGGCAGGGCGCGAAACTCGACAACCTGGTGCACGTCGCGCATAACTGCACAATTGGGAAGCACGTGGTGGTAGCGGCTCAGACGGGATTCTCAGGCAGTGTCGCCGTCGGCGATTATGCGGTGATTGGCGGCCAGGCGGGCATTGGCGAGAAGGCCAAAATCGAAGCCAAGGCGATCGTTGGCGGCAAGGCCGGCGTGTTGACGTCGCAGAAGATCGCTGCCGGAGAGCCTGTCTGGGGCATTCCGGCGCGTCCTCTTCGTCAGCATCTGAAAGGTCTTGCGCACGTCGCGCGATTGACGAAGTATCGTGAGCAGCTCAGCGAACTCAAGCGCAGAGTCGAAGCGCTTGAGCACCAGGAAAACAACTCTTCGCGAGATTAAGCCGAGACAGCTGTGAACGCAAGGCCCTGCGGCGACTCGCAGGTACGCTCCAAAATTCCGTTGGCCTGCGCCACCATCGCCTGAATGCGCCGTAGATGCGCCGTGGCGCCGTCGTCCACCGAGATGAGTTCCAGGTAATAGGCAAGCGATTCAATGACGCCTAAAGGCTGTCTAAGCTCGTGCGCTAAATCATAAAGGGCTGCAGAGTTGACATCTGCAAGGCGACCGCCCTTCACATCGCCGCGTGCAAGAGAGGCTTCTTGTCGCGCGCCCGAAAACTGTGGAAAAAATTCGCTCATGGCATCCGAGGCGTTTCCGACAAACGAGTCGGAGAAAACCTGGGGAGAACAATCCAACGGTCTGATTTTGCCCGTGTTCGAGAGGCGAGTCAATAGACTTGAGCACAAAAACTCGAAGTACTTTTTCGGCTGCTGAAATAGAACGAGTTACGGTACGAACGTCTGTGATATTCTCAGGACGTAAACCACTCCTGTGGGCCTGTGGCGCAGTTGGGAGCGCGCTTCCATGGCATGGAAGAGGTCATCGGTTCGAACCCGATCAGGTCCACCACAAGCAAACATCGGAAACGATTGGGCTCTACGCACTTAATGGGGGCATGCGGCGAATCCGACTGATCTCAAGAACACATTACCTTAACTCTCAGTCTGTAGTTCTGGAAATTTCTGAAGCCGTAGGCTTGACGCTGAAGGACTTCCATTTTGGTATGGAATCCTTCGGTGATGCCGTTGTTGCGGGTGAAGCGCCACATGCAAGCGATCTCCTCACGCCAGGCGTGGAGGGTATTGCCGAGCGCAGTCAGTGGCGCGAACCCGCAACAACGGAGCGCTGCCACGGCACCTAGGAAGCGGCGCGCCAGCTTGCGGCAGCGTTTCTGGTTCTGAGCTTTCTCCAGCAGCAAAGAACAGAGCCGCTGCTTGAAGCTGTAGATGACCTCGAGCGCCGGGTACTGCTGCAAATAAGCGGACAAACGCTCGTGCTGCTCGAAGCTGAGATTGTGTCGATGGCGCCGCATTAGCGAGAGCAGACCGCGGTGCTTGGATCCGACCGGATCGATGTTCTTCCAGCAGGTGAGGAAGTGATGGTTGACAGCGCGCACGACGTGGAAACGATCGGCCACGATCTGGGCCTGCGGGAAGTGCTTACGCACCAGCGCCCGATAGCTGGCTGCCAGATCCATGCAAACGACCTCGACCAGATGCTTGCCCGGTAAATTCGCCAGATAACTGCCCAGTGCGGCCTCGCTGCGGCCCAGCACCACATCCTGCACTTTGTGGTTCTTCAGATCGCAGAAGGTGGTGGCATAGCCGTGCCTTCTGGTAAAAAAGTGCTCGTCGATGCCCAGCACCTGCGGACATTCGCGGCTGATGCGCTCACCCGCGAGCACGCCCAGATAGCGCAGAAACCAGCGCTCGACGGTGGCGCTGGAGAGGCGCTCGCGTTTGGCCAAGCGGCTGCGGCTGATGCCGTCAAAATGCTTCTGGCACACGCTGCGCCGGAACGGCTCGGTGGCACGCACCCGCGGCAGGATGCCCGGAAAGCGCTGCCAGAAGCTGCGGCTGCAGGACCGGCACACCCATTTGTGCGTCTCCAACTCGAGCACGCTCTGCGCATGCCCCAGCTTTCGTGCCGCAAATGCCGTGTCCGCCGGTCCTTTCGCCGTAGCTTCGACTCCCCGCAATGCGGGCACGCAAGCGTCCCGCTAAACCGCGCCTGAATATGCACTTGTCCAGCTTTTTCGTCGATCGCTGTAATCTCGTATTCGGGCAAGCCCAATATCACTTCTGATCTGATCAAAACATTCCTCGCAAGTTTGTTTTATCAGCAGTGGCTCGGCTTGCCCCCATTAATGAGCTAGAGCGGACGATTGATAAACGCTTAGCGAGTTTTCGGGTATTCGACCCGGTCAAACGATCCCGGTTTTGCCGAGCCGACTGCACGTACGATTGGCGCGACGTCTTTTTTGATGACGTTCCACTTGTTCGTGGAAAGCACGATCACGGCCATCTTGCGCCTCGTCAAATTCTGCTGATAACTGAGGTTCTGATCTCCTGTGATCATCACGTCAAAACCGGCATGTTCGACGATCCTCAATAAGTCGCCGTTGTGGACTCCCGCCCATCCTATTTCCTCTACCGTACGGGCATGGTGTCTCGTGAGGCTATGGCGCAGCTTGTGCGGCATGTTCTCGTCCAGCAAGACTCTCACCGTCGATGCTGTTTACGATGAGCGTGAGCATACGCCAGAATCTCCCTGATCTGCGCGATCGATACCGATGGGAAGTTCTCATTGATCTCTTCCAGCGGTGAGCCTGTCTCGTAATTCTCAACAATCGTGTCGGCCTGTACGCGCGTGCCCTTCACAACAGGCGCGCCGCTGACGAGTCCGGCCTTCAGCTCAACGAGTTCACAATCTGACCAGTCCATCTCGCAATCTCTCCTCAATTTCCCATTTTCCTCGCCGGCATGCCCTAAACGCTCAGGAAACTTTTCACACCCGTCGCAAACGAACGTTTTCGACCAAATGGTCCTGGCCCTTCTCCAGAATGACGTGAGCCCGTTCTCGCGTCGGACTGATATTCTCCGTCAAGTTCACAAGATTAATCTCGCGCCAGATTCGCCGCGCAGTCTCAACCGCTTCTGCTTCGCTCAATTCCGAATAACGGTGAAAATAAGAGGCCTCATTGCGAAAGACCGTCTCGCGCAGACGCAAGAAGCGCTGAATATACCAGTTTTCAATCGTAACCCGTTCCGCGTCCAGATAGATGGAGAAATCGAAGAAGTCGGATACGAAAACTCTCGATGTCCCACGGTGGCCATCGGGAGATTGCAGCACGTTCAGCCCTTCGAGAATCACGATGTCTGGTTCGGACACCTGCTGAGCGGCGCCCGCCACAATATCGTAATGAAGATGCGAGTACACCGGCGCCGACACTTGCCGAACACCCGCCTTTACGTCCGCCAGAAATTGAAGTAGCCGCCGCTGATCGTAGCTTTCGGGAAATCCTTTGCGCCCCATCAGTCCGCGTTCTTCGAGTACCCGATTCGAGTGGAGAAAACCATCCGTGGTGACCAGATCGACGCGCGGATGATCCGGCCAGCGCGCCAGCGACGCGCGCAACACTCGTGAAAAGGTACTCTTTCCCACCGCCACACTGCCCGCGATTCCGACGATATACGGCACTTTTCTTGGCGCGGGAGATCCCATAAACTCCTGCCGCGCTTCGTACAAATGCTGAACGGCGGCCACGTGCAGGTTCAACAGCCGCGAAAGAGGAACGTAAATCTCCTCCACTTCCCGCAGCGAGACCTGTTCGCTCACGCCGCGCAGCGAAGCGAGATCCTCTTCATTGAGCAACAGCGGAGTATGGGCGCGCAGCGCTTTCCACTCGTCTCGCGTGAAATCAACGTAGCGGCTGATGGAAGAGGCAGTTGCGGTGTCCGTGAAATTCAAGCTGGCCTCAAGTCCGGGCTTGCGATCGCGCGCTTATTGGCCGGACTTTCTGAAGTAGATAATGTGCTGCCAAGGGAGCGTGTCTACTACTTTCTCAAACTGGTACCCTTCAGGTGTTACCTCCGCTTTCACCTCCTCCACGCTCATCTTATGTTCCGGACGGATCGGCACGGTTGGATCTTCCTTCCGAAATTCAAGCAAGACCAGTCTCCCATCGGGTTTCAGCGATTCTCTGATACCGCGGAGCATGCGCTGCGGCCGCGAAAATTCGTGGTACACATCGATGAGCAGGACCAAGTCCAACGTGCCCGCAGGCAGCCTCGGATCGGATTCCGTTCCCAGAACTGTTTGAATGTTCGTGACGTGCCGAGCAGCCGCTTTGGCGCGCAAACGGTCCAGCATGCCTGCTTGGATATCGCTGGCGTAGACAATTCCGCCCGGCAAGATGCGCTGAGCCACTTGCAAGCTGTAGAATCCTGTTCCGGCGCCTACGTCACCCACAAACATTCCCGCCTTCAGATCGAATGCCGCCAGCGCTTTTTCCGGTTGCTCTTCGCGTTGCCGCTCCTCGCGATCGAGCCAATCCGCGCCGCTCATGCCCATTACCGGGGCGATACGCCGTCCCGTCACCGGATGAACAGCTTGCGGCAGCGCGTATCTTTGCGCGCTCAGCAGGACGCACGCTGCGAAAACGGCGCAGTTTTTCAGAAAGCGATGGTCGGTGCATTCCATCGTTTAGGTTTCCGATTCGCCCAGCGAGAGTTCGATTCCACGAAGAAGTTCGATTCCACGAAAAAGACCCGCAAAAATATTGACTGCCGGCGATGCCGATGTGACGACCCGATCACTCTTCGGGTTTCAATAGCCGCCGTCGTGGCCGCACTGCTGCTGTCCGTTCCAGGATTCTGTACTGCGGCAGACTCTACCCTTGCAATTGTCGACGCCGGCGTGCAGCAATCGGACGATGCTCCGTTCGTTTCTCCCGCATATCGCTTTCTACCGGGCGATTACCTGTACTTCACCTTTCAGATCGGCGGATTCGCTATTCAATCTCTCAACCGTGGCGAAGTACGCAAGATTTCACTCAGCTATCAGGTTAGGCCCGAAGACGCGAACGGCATTCCCCTTACTCCGGCAGCTTCGGGCGCCATCCAAGCCGAACTGAATCCTGAAGACAAGCACTGGACTCCCAAACGCCGCGCCTCCTTTCTGCTGCCGGGCTTCATCGCGGCCGGCGACTTTCACATCCACGTCATTGTGAAAGATTCAGTAGCCAAAACAGAGACCGCCAAAGATTTCCCGTTTCACATCGGCGGGTTCGAACTCCGAGCCGTCCACTCAATCCAGGTAGAGAACCTCCATTTCTTCCGCACCGAGACCGATGAGCAACCGCTCGAACTCCCTGCCTACGCGCCGGGCGATACGGTGTACGCACGTTTCGAAATGGTGGGCTTCAACACAGGTCCACAAAACGAATATCACCTGTCCTACGGCGTCACCGTTCTCCGGCCCGACGGCAAACCGTATCTTCAGCAGTCCCAGGCGGCACAGCTTGTCGACAACAGCTTCTATCCCGCGCAGTACTTGCCCGGCGCTCTGACCGTGATAACCTCGCCCACTACCGCGCACGGAGAATACATATTGATCATTACGGCTCGGGATCTGATTGCGAACACCAGCTACGAGATCAAGAAGGCCTTCAGTATCGAATGAGCGCCCATTCCGGGACTGATCACTTGTCGTGCTGCGGTGTAACATTCTGTTGCATCACAACAATCTCTCCTCCGCCCATCTTTAAGCGTCGCGTCGCTGTCATGTTGAGTCCCTGAAAGTAGGATTCCGCATCCTGCTGCTGCGCCGGTGTCACATACGGATGGCTGGCGAGCACAATGCGCGAATGAAAAAACGCCAGGCATTCGCGGGAGGCCAACTCCGGCTCGAATACCAGCAACATCGCCTTTGAGAATCTCTCGGAGACGAATACAACGCAGGAATCGCGGTTGAGTTGCCCCGGAACAGCGGCGGCTATGGCCTGGAGGTCTTCCACCGGCGCTGACCCTGAGGGAAAGAGCAGAAATTGAGCGTCAGCCGCCGCGCACACGGCTAACAGCAGAGCACTCCCCCCGATCGTCAAAGGCCGGAGATCTCGGCGTTTTCCCATCCATTCGAGTCCGGCAAAGACCAGGATTACCGCTGCCGGCGCACTCCAAAGCGCCTGAGCCGGAGTGAAGCGCTGACCGAGGGAAATATCCAGCGCGAGCGCGATGAGAATGGTTGCGCCAACTCCGCCGGCGAGCACAAACAGCCGGACGCGCTTCGCAATCCCTCCCGCGGTCACGCCGAAGGAGGCCCATGAACCCGCTACGACACCGATCATTAGCAAAGTGAACAGTACGTACGCTGCCCACCTCTCCACGGCAAGGCTTCTCAATAATCGCAGGTAAACGATCCCGGAGAACGCCGCGGGCGGTCCCGTGAACCAATCGGCGCTGACATGGGTGTGCGCCCACAGGCCATAAGGAAGGAACAGAACAACGGGGACGGCGGTAGCCCCCAGTGCGTACCAGGTGGCCCGGCGTTCCTGAGCGCGGTCGACGAAACGCAAAAGGAACAGCAGATAACCGATTGACGGCAAGAACGAATAGCGGTCCGTATAGAGGCACAGCGTCAAACAACCCCCGTAAAGCAGCGCCGCCTTCAAACGAGGCCGGGAAACCAGGCGAAAGAAATACTCAGTAGCAAGAACAATCAGGAAAAGTCCCTGCTCGAACGGCCTGCCTACAAACGCCCGTTCGAAGTGCACGGGCAATAGCATGAAAACCAGCAGCGCCCAATACGGCCGTTCGAGAGGTATGCGTCTAACTAGGCGCAGAAACAGATAGCACGCCGCAATAGCAAACAGCAGCGAGATGAATCTTGCCGCCAGGCGCGAGTGTCCGCCCACCAGCAGCGCGGGCGTCTGCAAGATGGGATTCAACGGCGACAAGCCTGGCGCTTGCGCGATCCAACCGAAAAATTTAGACGGCGACAGATCCCGGACGCCCGCCATTTGCAAGACCTCCGGGATCCGCAGCGGGATGCTGAGTACGGCGGTCAACAGCAGCAACGCATAGCACGCAAACGTGACAGCGAGTTTCAGCCGCGTTGAAGCGGAACTGGACTTGGCTAATGGAACAGAAGACGGACTGCTCAATCGTGACCCTCGTGTCGATTATCGGCTAAACGCCGGCCGCCAGTGCCCCCAGCCGGACAATCCCTTCCGCGAACTCTTCTGGCGGAGTAATTAAGCTAACAACCACGTACGCTTCCGCGGCCATATCGAAAAAATAGCCGGGTTGCACGATCACACACTGCTCCTCGAGAAGCCGCATGACCCACGTCTCTTCAGAGACAGTCCTGGGTAGTTGAACGATTGCCGACCAACCGCCTTCGATGTGCAATCCGTGAGCGGGCGTGCCTTGCAGAGATTGCCGCAACGTCCCAAGATTGCGCCTGATCCGCGCCATGATGTCGGTCTGAAACTTCGCCCCGATCCGCAGCAGTTGCGGCGCAGCCTGCTGGACAGGAGTGCTGACGGAAAGATACGTGTCGAGCAGCAGCTCCAGACGGCCGCGCGCGACCTGTACCTGATCCTCCGCGCCATTCATCGCCATCCATCCCAGCTTCATTTGGGGCATGCCCGCCGTCTTCGACAGTCCGTCCAAGGAGAAGCTCAAAAGCGGATTGTTCCCGATCAAAGTTTTTACTGTATCGGTGCTGTCGCCTATCGAGTAATCGAAGAAAACCTCATCCGAAATGACGGGCAGTTCATAGTGTCGGCCGATTTGGAACAGCTCTTCGACTTCGTGCCGCTTCAGAAACGATCCCGTCGGATTGTTCGGATTCACAATCACGATGGCGCGCGTCTTCGGACCGATATTCTCACGCAAACTGCGCCAATCCACGAACCACGCACCGTCGTAGACCAGCCGGTACGGAACCACGCGTACCGTTTCCAGAGCGGCGAGATATTCGAAGAGCGGATAAGAAGGCACGGGCGCCAGAATCTCGCTGCCGGGATCCCCCAATAATTTGAAGAGAAGAGAGTACGCTTCACTGGTGCTCGCTGTTAACGCCAGCCGATCCGCGGAAATACCAACACCGCGAGCAGCGTACAGCTCAGCAATAGCGGAGCGCGCCCGCTCCTGTCCAAAGGGATCGGGTCGATAGCTGAAATCCTTGGTATCCGCGTACGCAGCTTGGATCGCCGCGTGCGGGTAGTCGGAAAACGCCTCGGTAGGATTTGAAACAGTCAGATCAAGAATTGGAATGCCTGCGGAGCGCTTAGCCTGAATCGAGCGGGTCAATGCATTCGCCGAAACATCCCAGCGCAGGCGCTGCGAATACGGATACAACCCGTTACTCTGCCATGCCCCGCGTTCCTATGCAAGCGGTAGGTTCTAATTTGAAAATCAAAAAGGCGCACTGTCCACCCCTGGCAATGCGCCCCTTGATGAGCGCCGGATGCCCAGTCCGGCGCTCTCCACACTCAATTGCGGAATGGCTCGACCAGGATGCGGCGGATGCCCGGCCGTCGCATCTTAACGCGTGTGCCCGCACGCGCGGGAGCCAGAACGCTAGTGAATGTGGAAGCTTAAAGGCTCGGCCATGACGCTCAACTTGGCCTTGCCTCTTGAATTCGCAGTCGTGATGACGAAAACCGTTCGCTCTACACAGGAGCCACTATCCAGCACCAAGGCCGGTTCTAGAACCTGCGCTTCGAACTTCTCAACCTGATCCGCGGAAAGGATCGGTTTCAGGCTGTTGATTACCTGTTGCCCGGTGAGCGAGCCGAGCGCCGCGCCCGTCACTATGCCCGAAGGCAGCCGGTATCTGGATGCGCCCAGAACAGTCAAAACGCTGGTGGTCGAATTCAGTACGATGCTCAGAATGTTCGTGAGCGTGTGCGCCTGATTTTGCACAATCGCGGCCAGCATGATGTCCCGCCCGATAGGCTCCAGAGAAGCTCCTGCTCCCGAAAGCGCCTGATAGACCTTGCTGCTCACCAGCGACTGCTTGCTATCGGTCACGTTGCAGATATTCAGGTCGTAAGCGCTAATCCCCGTTGGGATCGCGCCATAATTCTGGCGCAGCAGATTTGCGGGAATCGGTGTACCTGTTACTTGAAAATCCGTTTGAGCACCGGCTAGACCGCAGAGCAACAGCAGCGCAACGGGAATGAAAAAAAGACGCATCCGGCAGATCTCCTTCCGTCTCCGCGCTTCGACAGCAACGCGAACCTGACCAAGGGATATCGCCCCAACGAACGCCGCAAAGGTGTCCAGAAGGCTTAAACTGCTCAATTCACAGGAAATACTTTTTTTTCGATTTTTGAACAGATCCCAACCGGCCCGCAGACTATGTGTCCCGATAACGTCCCGGGTCGGCTACGACCGCATTCACCCGCGTAACCTCGGGCGGTATACTCGACAAGCTCACGCATGGGAGGTCAATGTGGATGGAGTTTCCCGAATCGTCGCGATATTCCTGCTGACGATGGCACCGTGCGCTGCCGTGCCAGGAACGCCGCTAGCAGTCTTCCCAATCAATCAAGAATCGATTGCGCAGTTTCGCAAGCAGCACCCGCTCGCCTCGGCTGAGGTGAATGACCCTGTCTATAAACGGAAGCAGCGTTATCAGGGTCTCTGGCTCCATGACGTGTTAAAGGATATGCGACTGGAAGGTCATCCGGAAAGCGACGTATACGTGCGTTTCCGCTGCAAGGACGGCTACCTTCCGATCATGCCCCTGGCTCGCGCAATGGGAAGCAATGGGTTAATCGCGATCCGTGACGCAAATGCTCCGCAAGGTAAAGACTGGCAGCAATTGCCGGGAAGCGGAACTTCGTCAACCCCGGGGCCCAGCTATATCGTCTGGCTTTCGCCTCCAGGCGATCCCGACGAATATCCATGGCCGTATCAGGTGGTGGCAATCGAATTGATCTCTTCATCGGATGCCCTGGCTGGCCTGGACCCCGACGGCTCGAAACCGGGTCGGGAACTGTTCACCACGCATTGCCTCAAATGCCATGCCATCAATGGCGTTGGAGGGACATTAGGGCCGGAACTAAATTCTCCTTGCAGCGTGACGGAATACTGGAATCCCCGCCTTCTGAGCCGATTTATCGCGAACGCCAGCAGTATTCGATCTGGAACCAGGATGCCCAACTTCGCTTCGCTACCGGAGAAGGACATCCGCGCAATTCTCGAGTATCTCCAGTTCATGGCTGGCCGCAAGAAGCCCGGCGCCGCATGTCTGTGAACCCTCCCGATTGCCTGAGATGCCGGCCTCACTTCTGCGAGTACGCTGTTCCCGAAGGCGAGCGCAAATATTCACCCGCTGAGGTTGAATCCGTGGAGGCGGTCCCAGTTTGCGGCAATCCTGATCCTAATCGCATCTGCACATCGATGATTGAGCGCAGCAACCTAAGTTTGCGCATGGGCGCTCGCCGGTTTACCCGCTTGATAAACGCATTTTCGAAAAAATGGGAGAATCACTGGGCGGCTGTGATGCTCTGGTTCACCTGCTACAACTTCTGCCGGATTCACAAACCACTTCGCGTTACTCCCGCCACGGAGGCCGGGATCACGGATCACATTTGGTCGATTGCAGAGTTGCTGGCTTGATCTCTAGCTGGCAATTTGGTGCAAGTGAAGCAGAAGAAGTTCTCTTGGTGGGACTCACGCCGGTGTTCGGGGAGATACGCGGACCGTCCTCATCAGGCAACTGTTGCGGTTCCGATTTCGAATCGGGGTCGAATTACCGGCGATGTTGAACGTATTCGCCTACCCAGGCTTCGCAGGCGGCTCGGGGAGCAGTTTGTTCAATCCGGCTGAGATCTGACCCCGCGTTAATGTCCCGCTGTTCGTCCTGTCCCAAGCCGTAAACCAGGGATTGAGCCCGGATTCAATCGCGATCCGTGTCAGCGTGCCATTCCCGTTCGCGTCAAGACTCGTAAACAGCGCTTCAGCAGTTCGGGCGCGCCGGGTTTCCTGTGCCCATAAGCTGGCAAGACCCGTCGCCAGCAGCACCGCTGCACCGGCGCAGAAACATCTTGTTCCCATCCATCTCGTTCGTTTCATACAATCTGCCCACACGAGTCTATCGCGAACGCAATCCGCAATCACCCAGCGCGCCCATCCTTCAATGGCATACCGATTCGCCAAGCCAGAATAATGGGCCAGTATGTGGACCGGCAGAGCCGGCACTATCGTGAGAGCAAACGCCGTTTCGCCCAGGGTAAAATCTCCCGTTCACAGATCTCTCAAAAACTCAATTTGCCACTCCGTCAATAACTTAGATCCGCTTTTCAACGTACAAAGAACGTTTTGAGCCCTTCGCATGCTATGGTCTGGCAGGCCCACAAGAGGCGTTACCCTCTTGTGGGCCATTTCTTTTGGAGGAGACCACATCATGACCCCACGATCGATCCGCCGCGCACAAGAGCGGAAGGCCCGTAAAGAAGCCGAGCGCAAAGCCAAGAACGTAGCCCTGAGAGCCGAGGAGCTTTTCACCATAGCCACCGAAACTAACGAACTGGATGTCGATCCGCCCGTCATCTCCGAAGCCAAGCTCCAAGCCAACCGCGCTAACGCCCAATTGTCCACGGGCCCCAAATCCCCCGAGACAAAAGCCAAAACTTCACTGAACGCCGTCAAAACCGGCTTAACCGGTCGCACCGTCCTTCTCCCCAGCGACGATGCCGCCGAATATGAACGTCACATCCAGGCCTTCGCCGACCAATACTCCCCCGTCGGTCCACGCGAAGCCGATCTCGTCCAATCCATCGCCGACACGTTCTGGCGTCTGAAACGCATACCCTGTCTCGAGTCCGCCCTCTTCGCGCAAGGCTATCTCGAATTTGCGGACTCCTTTGACGAATACGATCCTTCCGTCCGCCGCAGCCTCATTGAAGCCAAAGCATTCATGAAGTACGAGAAACAACTCCGCAATCTGCAGCTTCAGGAGGCGCGCCTCTTCCGCCGCTACGAGAAGGACAAGGCCGAACTGCGCCAGATGCAGCAAGCACGCCAGTCACGCGAAGCCGAAGCACTCGAAAGCGCCGCCGCCCTCTACCAGGCCGCCAAGCAGAAGAATCAACTATTCAACCCCGCCGATTTTGGGTTCGAATTTTCAACTGCTGAAATCGAACAATATTTTGCCCGCATCGAAGCCCGCGACCTGCGCAGCGTCGCGACAAAAACAAGAGCCCAAGCCGCCTGAACACGACATGCATTGCAAAATCCCCCCGAGCGGCGCGCACGTGAGTAAGCGCTTCCGCCTCCAGCGCGCGAACACCGTAGGACCTCCGATCGCGCTGATGTACGATAACGAGCGTTCTACGTATGAGTACAAATCGGCGAAGTTTTCTGATCGCAAGCGGGTTAACCGCAATGTCGGCGGCGAGAGCTGCCGGAGCGAATGACCGGATTCGGGTAGGAGCCATCGGCTGTGGCGGGCGTATGCGCGACCTTCTGAACGCCGCCGACCACGCAGGCGGTTATGACCTGATAGCTGGATGCGACGTATACGGACCCCGGCGCGACGAAATTCGCGACCGGTCCATCAATATCGCCAGCGTCTACGGTGACTACCGCCAAGTGCTGGACAACAAAGATATCGATGCCGTCATTATTGCCACTCCCAACCACTGGCATGTGCGGATTGCCACGGATGCCTTGGCCGCGGGTAAGGATGTGTACCTCGAAAAGCCGGTCACGCACACCATGGAAGAAGGCGAGCCGCTGATAAGAGCGGTACGGGGCTCGAATCGCATCTTGCAGTCCGGCATGCAGCAAAGGAGCTGGACTCATTTTCAGAGCGCGGTGGAGTTGCTGCAAGGTGGCAACATCGGGCGCATCACGCAAGTGCGCACCTATTGGTATCAGAATTATCAGAACTCCGGGCCGGAGTTGCCGATTGAGGTGCAGCAACTGGATTGGAAGCAGTGGCTAGGTCCGGCCCCCGCCCAACCTTTCGACGAAGAGAAGTTCCGGCGCTGGCGTTGGTTTTGGGATTTCGGCGGCGGAGCGATGACGGACCTCTTCACACACTGGATAGACGTAGTGCAGTGGGCCATGAAGGCAGACGAGCCGCATATCGCACAAGCGCTAGGCGACAAATACGTCTTCGAGCAGTGGCAGTGCCCGGATACGCTTGAGGCGGCGTTCCGGTATCCGGGTTTTCAGGTCGGATACGAGGGGACAATGGTGTCGTCGATCGACGATGGCGGCCTTGAGTTCCGGGGAACGAAAGGCACGTTGAAAATTACTCGCAGCGGGTTCCAAATCTACCGCGAAGGTGTGCGTCCGGAAACGCCCGTGCTGAGCGAACGAAGCACGAAGGACGGCACTATCTCGCACATGGAGAATTTCTTCGCCTGCGTGCGGGATCGCAAGCAGCCGAATGCCCCCGTGGAAACAGGCGTATCGGCCGCGCGCGCGGGTCACATTGGCAACTTGGCGCTGCGGCGGGGCGGAGTGGTCAACATGTCACGCACTGCGTCGTGAATTCGGACAACAGCGGGACCGCGGTAGCTCCAGCGCTCCTCGGGTTCCGGCATGTGCACGACCATGGTGGCGTTGGCCTCGAATAGCAGGACATCGCCGTGAGGGCTCAGGCCGAAATCGATGCCGGCATAGTCCAGCGCCAACTCGCGTTGCACGTAATCGAGCGCGGCCATGGCGCGCGGGCCGAGCACGCCCGGCATGTCTTCGAGGAACTGAGCTTCTTCCGCGCGATGCGCGGCGCTGCCTGACATCTCGGCGGTAACGTAGTGAATCTTCCAGCCGCTTGAAATCGCGAGATGTAGCGGATACAGACGGCCGTCGATCAGCATCACGCGATACTTGCGCACTTTGCCGTCGGCGGCGCGCGAATCGAGGAATTGCAGCACGATGAGTTCTTCTCCCGGGATGGAGCCTACGCAACCCGGGAGTTCGGCTTCACCGGAAACTTTGATGAAGTTGCGGCCGTTGTGAAAGCCGGGTGTACGCAACAGCAGCGGGAACACGAAGCCAAGACCACTCAAGGTGGCGGGTGCATCGGATGCGCTTAGCAACTCGCGAGTGACGCGGGCGCTATGAGCCGTAATCACTCCCGGCAACCTGCTGAGGCGAAGCAGGTTTTCGGCGCGCCCGGTGCGGAGTACTGCCGTGGGGTGGTTGAAAACCGGTGCATCGGACCGGCTGAGAAGGCTTTCGGCTGCTTCGAGTGCGTCCTCTGAGTTGTCGGCGTCGCCAATGGCATTGAATACAACGTCGTGATCGGGAAGCTGTGCCTGCGAATCGTAAAACGATGGGAGCAGGACGGTCGTCTTGAATACTCGATCGTCAAGAAGGTGACGAATGGGAACGTTGGCCCCGTTCGCTGAGATGAGCATGAGGACGCGAATCGGTGGCGCCTCACCACGATAAGGCAGTTCAATAACTGCACGATCTCGATATCCGATGCGTTGGTGCTCGAGCGCGGCGTCAGGTTCGCCCAGTTCGATCAGCAGACTGCCCAGGCCCTGGTGCGCTTGCGGATGATCCGGCGCGAGGCGGAGCGCCGTTTCGTAGTGTTCGCGCGCTTCTTCAATCTCGCCTTCTTCGAGAAGAAGGTTCGCCAGGTTCACGTGGCCGGTAGGATCGTCGGGGTGTTGCGCGACTGCTTCCCGATACGCGGTACGAGCGGCTGTACGATAACCGGTCGCGTGAAGCAGCGTACCGAAGTTGTTTAGAGCGGCTCGATGACTGGGAGCGCGAACGAGCAAATCGAGGTAGGCGCGCTGCGCGTCTTCGTTGCGACCCAGTTCGGAAAGGATGCAGGCGCGCTCAAATCGCAGACGCATCGAATCCGGGTGTGCGGCGAGTTCGGCTTCGACCTCTGCGAGACCGGCTTGGCGGGCCAGTGTGAGCGGCCAGAGCCCGGCAGCCAAGCGATGCTTGGTCAACACAGCAAAGCAACTCCTCTGAGCCTGCCAAGCCATCGTGACGTGCGTTGCCGGGCTGTTGCTTACGTAGAGGAGGTCAGAGGGCCTCCTGCGGTTCTGGTTGCCGTGACTCGATGGAGCGGCCGGCTCGAACCGCGCAGTCGACCAACGCCTCGATGTCAGCGCGCGTGGTGCGGTGATTTGTGATCGCGGCGCGGATCGCAACACGGCCTTTCAGCAACGTAGCGGACGGCGCAACAACGCCGGATTCTTGCAGGCGAATCACGATTTCGGAATTGACCCGGTCCAGTTCCTCCTCGTCCAGGTCGTCACGGCGGTAGCGGAAACAGACGATGTGGAGTTCTACGGGAGCAAGCAGCTCGAGCTCTGGCGTTGCCTCGCACCAGAGATTCCAAATAACGGGCCAACGCGCAATTATGAGAGATGACGGCGCCAAGCGCCTGCGTCCCGAACACTTTGAACGTGAACCACGTTTTCAGCGCGCGGAATCCGCGCGAAAGATCCGGACCCAAGTCACAGGGCCAAGGTGAACCAGCGGCCATGCCTCGGTTTTCACGCGTCAAGTAAGCTGCGGAGGAGCTGAACGCGCTCCGATGCAGCGAGCCATCCCGCACCAGGAGGAAGCCGGCATCGTAGGGTACCTGAGCCAATTTGTGGAAGTCGAAAGCCAGCGAGTCGGCGCGTTCGATACCGGCGAGCCGGGGCGCTAGATCGGGAGCCATGATCGCCAAAGCGCCGAAAGCGCCATCGATATGGAACCAGAGCCTTTTCAGCCTCGGCAAGGCGCGCCAAAGCCGCGAGATTGTCAATAGCGCCCGTATCGACGGTACCTGCGGTTCCGGCAATGAGAAACGGCGTGAAACCCGCCTGACGATCGGCGGCGATCGCCTTTTCGAGCGCCTCGAGATTGATGCGATGGTGGTCGTCGACTGCAACAAGCCGGAGCGCGTCGCTGCCAAGCCCGCAGAGATCCAGTGCCTGACCAAGGCAGCGATGAGCATCGACAGACGAATAAGCAGTGAGGCGGTTCCTGGACGCGCGCACGCCCGTGCGCCGTATATCAAAGCCCAGCGCGGCGTCGCGCGCGATCAGGACTGCAAGATAGGTGGCAAGCGAGGTTCCAGTGACGAAAAGGCCGGTGGCGGTTTCCGGGAAGCCGAAAAGCTGCCTCATCCAACGGACAATCTGCCGCTCGACTTCTATCGGGATCTGATCTCTGCCGCCACAGTTTGCGTTCAGGCCTGCAGCCAGCATCTCGGCGAGCATCCCAACAGGAGTTCCACCGCCCTGAACCCACCCCATGAAGCCCGGGTGAGCGTTACCCATGGCAAACGGCAGCACGGAGTTCATGAACTCTCCATGTACGGCCGCGAGCGGCGCGGAACACCTGGGAACGTCGTCGAAGAAGCGGGCCCGGATATCGTGAGGGATTTGCTGCCACACGGGACGGCTGCGAATCTGCTCCAGGTAATCGAGCATGTCGTCGACCATGCGATGGCTTTGAGCGCGGAACTCGGGCCAATCCTCCGGGTCAAGGTTGGCAGAGTCGCCGGTTTGCACATGGATGCATCCCACACGCTTCTATCGGCTATGGCGGCGCTCAAGCTTATATTGAATTCGACCGATCTAGTCCATGAGTCACCACCAGCGTTGTTCGTCTTACCAAATGCGTAGAGTTCTCGCTTACGGACTGTTGATTGCGTCACTCCTCGCTCTACTAGGTGGCGCAATCGCGTACTTCTATGGCAAACGGCAGGTCCAGGATCTCGGTCCCCGCGCTCGGCAGCGGATCATTCAGGCGCTCGAGGAGCGTTTCGATGCGGATGTGAATTTGAAATCAGTACAGGTCACGATTTACCCGCATCCGAAGGCGGTCGGGGAGGAACTAACGATCCGGCATAAGGGATGGAATCAGGCGCATCCGTTGATCTACATACGCAGGTTCACCGCTGAGACAGATTACGACACGCTGATTGCCAAAAGGAATCACGTTAACGTGGTTCGCTTGGAAGGTCTGGAAATACACATCCCGCGGCTGGGCCGGTCAGCCTTCATTCAGAATAAAGAAGGAGATTTCGACGTTGAGACCGCGCAAGCGGGGCAAGATCAAACCCGCCTAAAATTCCTGATTGACAAGATCACGGCCGACGGCACCTTGCTTGAGATCGAGCCAAAAGCGGAAGGCAAGGAGCCGCTTCAATTCGACATTCAAAAGCTGCTCTTGAAATCTGTCGGCCCCGGGCAGCCGATGACGTTCAATGCCGAACTCACGAATGCCAAACCGCCTGGCCTGATCGAGAGCGCCGGGAGCTTTTGGCCCTTGGCAGCGCGATGACCCACGCGCGACCGCGGTATCGGGCGACTATGAATTTCACAACGCTGATCTGGCAGTGTTCAAGGGCATCAGCGGCATACTTTCTTCGACAGGGCGCTATCAAGGCGTACTGCAGCACATCGAGATCAACGGCGCCACCGATACTCCTCAATTCGCATTGAAACAGGGCGGGGAGCCGGTGCATTTGACCACTGATTTTCATTCCGTAGTGGACGGCACGAACGGCGACACAATCCTCGATCCCGTGAATGCCCGTTTTCTTCACTCTGAATTCATTTGCCGTGGCGGAGTGGTCCATCGTGCGGGCGAGCCCGGCAAGACCGTTGCCTTGGTTGCCGTCTCAAAGCAGGCGCGAATGGAAGACATCCTGATGTTGATTGTTGGAAAAGGCGAGCCTCTTCTTCGAGGCTCCGTGGATTTCAGAAGCAAGATTTTGATTCCGCCTGACCACAAAGACGTGGCGGACAGATTGAAGCTGGACGGCCAATTCAGCATTTCAGCAGCGCGGTTCACCAGCGAGAAAGTGGAGCAGCGTCTACTCACACTGAGCGATCGCGCGCGCGGCATTTCAAACAGCGAGCAACAGCGGCAACCCGCTGAGACCATCGCCTCCAATTTTGAAGGCCGCTTTAAGATGGACGACGGCAGCATTTCCTTCTCAAAACTTACTTTCAGTGTGCCGGGCGCGGCGATCAGTCTGACAGGCACCTACACTATGGCTTCCGAGCAAATCGACATGAACGGACTGTTTCGCATGGGCGCAACGCTCTCGGAAACGCAATCTGGAGTCAAGCACTGGGTCCTTAAACCCTTCGATCGTTTCTTTGAGAAAAATGGCGCCGGTTTACAGGTCCCGATCATGATTGGCGGGACAAAAAGCGATCCGGAGATTGGCACGGAGATCTTTCACAAACACGTCGCCATACACTAGAGGAACGGCTCACGTCAGCCGGACTCTATGAACAGCACCCTCATCCGTGTCTTTACCACGTCCGCCTTGCTGATTGCATCAGCGGCAATCTTCAACGGACAGTCGCCGCAAGGTCTCGACAAGCAGCCGTTCGGGAAAACTCCCGACGGGCAGGAAGTGTTCCTTTACACGCTGAAAAATGCCGGCGGGATGAAGGTCACGATCACCAACTACGGCGGCACAATCACGAGCATCAGCGTGATGGACCGGAACAAGAAATTCGGGGATGTGGTTCTCGGATTCCCTAACGTTGAGGGCTATACGCAGAAGCTGAACACTGCCTACTTCGGAGCTCTCATCGGACGTTACGGCAATCGCATCGCAAAAGGGACTTTTACGCTAGATGGCCACGAATACCACATGCCGACCAACGATGGTCCGAACGCACTGCATGGTGGACTGCACGGCTTTAACAGCAAAGTCTGGGAGGCAAAAGACGTATCGACGTCGGGAGAGCCCGCGTTGGAGCTGCATTACTTGAGCCGTGATGGCGAAGAGGGATTTCCGGGAAACTTGGACGTGACTGTTCGCTACTCGCTCGACGCTCAAAACGGGTTGCACATCGATTACCGTGCCACAACGGATAAGGACACGGTCTTGAATCTTACGAACCATTCCTACTTCAATCTGGCCGGTGCCGGAAGCGAGACCGTTCTGCAACACAAACTGATGCTTGATGCCGACCGGTATACGCCCGTTAACAGTACGCTGATACCCACTGGTGCCATCGTGAGTGTGGCGGGGACGCCTTTCGATTTCCGAAAGCTGACAACCATCGGCACACGCATCAACGAAAACAACGAGCAGTTGAAGTATGCGAAAGGCTACGACGACAATTTCGTCCTGAACAGCCCAGGGCAACTGGGGACAGTGGCCGCTAGAGTGGAAGAGCCGGGTTCGGGTCGTGTGCTGGAAGTATTTACGACCCAACCGGGTATCCAATTTTACACTGGAAACTTTCTCGACGGAAAGATGCACGGCATCGGCGGCGTGTACCGGTACCGTTCAGCGCTGTGTCTCGAGACGCAGCATTTCCCGGATTCACCCAATCAACCGAATTTTCCGAGCACGGTTTTGCATCCTGGCGAGCAGTACCACAACACCACCATTTACCGCTTCTCGACGAAGTAGTTGCGCGCTCTTTACTTTTGAAGACGGCGAAGCGTTAGCGCGTCCGGCCGCAGAGTGGCGTTCTTGAGTTTCTTCCAATCGTCGTTGACGTGGATCAACTTTCCGCTGATATGGTTGGACTGCTCAGAGGCAAGAAAGACCATCTGCTGCAACTGCAACTCTGGCGAAATGCCGCCCGTCCGCCGGGTCTCCTTAGCCGCCGCGACGACGCGCTGCTCCAAGCGATCTTCCGCGCTGATGATCTCGTCCGTGAGGTTGGTGTAGGCAGGGCCGGGATCGAAGCAGTTGATTTGCACGTTGTCATCGACAACTTCCGCCGCCAGGGATTCCACGAACCGGACGGCCGCGGTCTTCGAAGTCGTATAGGCGGAGAAGTTCAGCTTCGGCAGTTCGTCGCTATCGCAAGTGAGAACGATGATTTTGCCGGCGCGCTTCTCCACCATGGACGGCAGAACCGCGCGGCACGAGTGCACGACACCCATAAGGTTGGTTTGGATCACTTCGGCCCATGCTTTGAGCGGCGTATGCAGAAAAGCATTCAGCGGGCCGGGCACGGCCGCCGCGCAAATCAGAACGTCGATTGGGCCGCCAAACACAACGCGAGCGCGATCGACAGCTAACGCGAATTGTTCCGCATCGGTGATGTCGGAGCGGATGCGCAATGCGTTTCCGCCTGCCTGTTCGATTTCGATGTGCGCTAGATCGATCTCAGCTTTGCTGCGGCCAACGAGTCCAATCTTCGCGCCCATTCGTGCAAATCCGAGCGCGAATCTCTTCCCAATGCCGCGGCCGGCACCGGTGACCAGAATAATTTTGTTTCTGAATTCGCTGTTCGAAGCAACCAAGATTACTGTCCTACGGAAGCCAAGCGGGTTCGATCCAAGCGAGACCCCGACTACCGAGTAGAACACAGGCCGACGGCGAATGCCGCAAGAAGGAATACGGTGCTGTTTGTCCCTCCAGCCAAGTTGTGCGCGGGTACTGATGTGGTGGGATTCCCTGGCTCTTGGGTTGCCGGTCGCAAGTGTTTTTCAATATCGGAGATACGCCAGATTCCAGTTGAAGTAGAACACAAATGCGGCCCTTTGCGGAAGACGGAGAGCTGTTGCTACATTTGCGAGCGGGCCTAAGCGGACTACCCCGCTGGGTAATGTCCTAAGATCGCGTTCCTAAAGAAAGACGGCGAAATCAGAGCGGGAGACCGGCAGCTCCGCCATCGTACTTCGGGCATACTGGCCACCAAAAAAGCTTTAAAAACGTGCCATAGTGGAATTACGAGTCGGCGTCGGCCTGACGAGCCACTCACACCCACTGTCTTACCTGATTAAGGGTTGGGGTACGAAAGAGAGCAGTCCACATGGATCGAGTTTGCAACCTTCTAATCGCCGATGCTGATGTCGAGCAGACTATTGTCATCGAATCGCGGATAAGGACATTAGGAAAATCACACCGATGTCACCGGGTCGCCACCGCGTTCCTGGCTTTCCAGTTTCTTGAGAAAAAGCCCCCGTACAAAATGCACCCCGGCCAGATATCATTTTGCTGGATCTTGATCTACCTGGACGAATCGGCAGCAAGGTGCTTCGCCGAATTAAATCAGACCCTAATCTTAGATTGATACCTGTCATCGTCGTCTCCAAGTTCCCGGACAGTGATCACGTTGACTCCTACTATGATCAGCACGCAAATGCTGTCGTGAGAAAAGGTATAGACATCGACAGCGCCGTTCAGCTCGTTTGTGCTATCGAGCAGTTTTGGTTGCAGACTGCCGAACTGCCCAGATCGTCCGCGTAGTTTGAGCTGTTCGCAACCTGCGGGGTAATCGGTTCAAAGCAGAACGCGTAAAAAACTGATACGCTCAAGTCCTCCCTACCTCAATCGGTTTCGAGAGAAAGCAGGGCGGAATGCCATCTTCCGACCAGGACATTGATCCCGAAGTGGAGCAAGTCATCGATGCCATCATGAGCGGCTTTGCATTGGAGGACCTCCCCGCAATCGTCATCCTGCCTTCGGAGAGCCTATCTGTTTCATGCGAACGTTTTGCGCAGTTTCTCACGGTTCCCAGCAACAAAAGGTCCGCAGTAATCTGCTGAGCATAGCGAGAGATTGACCGTGATTCCTGCCTTCTCAGAGTTGCATGCCAAAACCCAGCGGGATCGTATTGATTTCCTGCAAACCGATCTGGCGCTCTGTTTCACCTTTATGGATCTGGCGGATACGGAGCTTGGATCGATGAAGGATCGCGATGCTGCGCTCCGGGTCATGGGTAAGGCGGAAGAAGGGCACGCCACCATTTCACATTTATTGCTGAACGTGGACGATGGCCCGCAGAAGGATACCATTCAAGAACAATTAGCTCAACTTCGCGCCAGACTAGACAGCTTCCACCAACAGATGCATGCCACGGACAGCTCTCAAACCCCAGCAACGCGATCTTAGGACACTACCGCAGCGTGGGTAGTGTCCTAAAGGTGCGGAGCCCGGTCATTAACGATTGCGGTCCAGCACTCTATCAAGATAGATGTCCGTCATGCCGCAACGCCGCAAATCTCAGAAGTGCAGATCTTACCATTCGGCGAGCAGGGCAGGTTAATGTACAGGCCATCGGATTCGGCGGATTACCTTGATGCGCAGGGCTTGTCCAAGAAACTGCTAGAGCCGTTGTTGTTCCCAAAACAAACGTGAAGATTCAACTTTCGCCTAGCGCGGGGTATGATCAGCGTGCGATGGCGATGGTCCTTACAATGCATCCGGCTGCAAGGAGCGGGCAGTCCGTGATCGTTTACGACGTTCATGGATTGCCAGAGGCCGTAAAGATCACTATAGAGAAGATTCGCGGCGAAGAAGCGTGGTGTATTGTTCGCAACGATCAAGGATCAGCGCTTGTCCGGCAGGGGCGCTACGATACCGCTGAGGAAGCGTTGGCGGCGTTACGAGACGAGTTTCCGGGGTAGTGCGGCCCGGAGGGTTGCTAAGAAGCGGAAGGGCTGAGAGTCGGCTATTTGTCGAGATTGGAAGCGATGATCTCTAGATACTTGTTGATAGTTCTGAGTTCGCTCAATAGTTCCGAAGCGAAGTGCCATCCCGCTCCGAGAACAACTAGCACGATAAAAGCGGGTAGAAAAGTTAACAATCGCTGAAAGATAATTTCCACGGCTGCCATGCAGTCAATGCTACCCAAGCGCGGCGCCAACGCTTTTAAAGGTTTGCTACCCGATGTCCAGCATGACGAGGTTGTCGCCATACTTTGCAACGAGGTCTTGCGCGTACCTGAGCTTCGCCACTGGCAGCTTGAGAAAGTCCTCAGTTGCATCTAACCACGCGGCTAGGCGCACTGGCGTTCGTTCCTCTGTTTCCGCTGAACGCCACATCCCCGTCTCGACGTCATCCAGCCAGAACTCCGCCAGCTTGACCATATCCTTCAGTGTTGGGTCTTTGATTCTGTGCTGAAGATCTGAAGCCTCGGTCTTCTTGGCGTTCACTGTTGCACGAATAGTTTCGATTCGCTCTTTGGCGCTCATTGCTTCAGTCCGTCCTTTTTCCCGATTTGCAGACACCGCTTGCACGAGATCCGGCTCCATTCAGACGTGTACGCGCTTGTGGCCTTTGTTGCCCACATAAAGCTGGTCGCAGCCGAGACATATCGGCGTTGTGGCTGCTGATTCGTTCCTGTCGCGCATTCCGATCCCAATCGAGTTACCACGATGCTGGCTTGTTGATGTGACCACCAGAGCCATCTGGCAGTTGAGCATCAAACTGGGCGCGCGGCAAAAGATTTAAGGGTAGATCCCGATCCCGCTGTGCAGCGGAGCGCAATTCAACAGCGTAACCCCGGACTGGATTCTGCGCGGGGACGTAAACAGTTATTTGTTTAGTCGGGAACCGGGTCCGAATCATGCGAATAGCCGGGACCAAATCTGAGTCGCCACTGACGAGCACAAAGTTGTCACAGGCGTCTTGATAGGCGTCATCGAGCATGTAAACGGCAATATTTACGTCGGTGCGCTTTTCTTCAGGAACTTCAAAAATGCGCTTGCCTGGGTGCGTACAGGTAGCGAGTCCACAAGGAACTCGTTTATTCTTGAATTTGCCAGGAATGATCTCTACAACTGGAGTGGTAGCGAGAGCCTGCCAGTAGGCTTCTTGATTCAGGCGCGTCGGTCCCGTCACTAATGCCGTGAAATAGCGGATCTTTTCTATCGAGTCGTGGGGGCGAAGGAACTGAAAAAATTTAGCAAGATCTAGCCACTTATGAGGAGTGCCCTTGACGGCCCCGTAGTAGAGGTTAAATCCGTCGACGTATACGATGGTGCGGGCGATGCGCGGAAGCGAAGGGGAAGGATGAAAGGCGGTCATATAGACCGCCCAACCGGTTGATTAGACCGGGGAGTCGTCACCCAATAGTAGCAACGTTCAGCGCAGATAGCACATTAAATCCGATCTGTTCACGATTTGGCTATGTCCCATTATATCAAGCGGTTACGATGATTTGGCACACAGTACTAAAACTTTGGTGTTCCGTGACCGGAACAATCTTATGCCAACAACTCGGCAATCGTCCAGATGTGATCCGTAATCCCCGGTTGCATAGCAGGCGTGACGCGGAGCGACTTGTGAACCCGGCAGAAGTTGTAATAAGCGAAATGCAACGCCAGCGCAGCGTTCAGGTTCTCCCATTTTTTCGAAAATGCGTTCGTCAAGCGCGTGAGTCTGCGCATGTGCATACGCATGGTGAGATTTTGGCGTTCGATGTGCGACGTGCAGATAAAGTCAGGATGCGGTGTGCCGATGACGGGTGTTGGTATACACTCCGAAACCTCACCGGGAGAGTATGGACCTGCCCCCTGGGGTGAGACCAACAGTTAAGACACTGTTGACCGTTCGATGAAAAACAATCGACCGGCAAGACGACTTTACCGCATACTCGAAGCGGTTGGTGAAGCGGAGGCGGCCAATGCGGGAGCGCAACCCCGCCAAGGAATAGCCAGCCGGAAACTCATCCGAACGATGAGACGGGGACGCCGGCGATGCTGGCGTCCTCATCGGATGGATAGATTTCCGCATGCCTAAAAAACTCATACAGAAAGCCGCCGCGTAGCGGCCTCGTTTTGCTTGGCCGCGAGATTGGCTTCGAACTCCGCTGGAGGCACGTAGCCAAGTGCGGAGTGAAGCCGTTTTTCGTTATAGATTTTCTCCAGGAACTCGCGAATCGACCGATGCGCCTCCGGCAGATCGCGGTACTCACTGCGAAAAACCTCTTCGTACTTCAGCGTCTTCATAAACGATTCGCAGGCCGCGTTGTCCCACGGGTTTGCCTTGCGCGACATGCTGATGTCGATGCCGTTTTCTTTGAGCAAGTCCGTGTAATCGCCACTGGCGTACTGCGAACCGCGGTCGGAATGGTGCACCAGCCCCGGCGGTACGCTGCGCTGTGACAATGCCATTTCAAGCGCCACTAACGTCAACTGGTCTTCCAAGGTCCGGTCCAACGCCCAGCCGATTATGCGTCGCGAGCAGGCGTCCAGGATGACGGCTAGAAAGACGAACTCCTCGCGCAGCCGAATGTAGGTGATGTCAGCCACCCAAAGCTGGTCCACGCCGGTCAGCACCATCGTGCGCGCCAGGTTCGGGTAGATTCTGCGGCCGTGATTGGAATCGGTTGTCGCGACGAACTTCCGCTTCCGCATGCACAGCAGATTGTCCTCCCGCAGAATGCGATAAACGCGTTTGGGATTCACTTTCCACCCGCGCCGTCGCAGTTCCGCGGTGATCCTCGGCCGCCCGTAAGCCGGCCACTCCAATGCAATGCGTTGAATCGCATCGCGCAGATCCATGTCTGCGTCGTGGCTCGGATGAGCGTTCCCGTCGAAGCGGTAAAAGCTGGCGCGGCTTACGCGCCCGAGCTGCATCATGCGCTCCGCTGTCAGTCCCCGGCAGGCATTCATTTCTTCTTTGACCTTCCGGTAGACGGCGGATTTCCAGTCAACGCCTGCAGCATCCGCTGTTCCTCGATGCGCTGCAAGCACCCCTTCAAAAAATCGATCTCCAACGCCTGCTGGCCGATCTTTCTTTCCAGTTCAGCGATCCGTCCTTCGGACCAGCGCTGCTTGCCGTTGCCGGGGAATACGTTGCCGGGTGCTTCCCGGAACTCGCGACGCCAGCGGTGTAGCACGTTCGGGTTCACTTCCACTCCCCGTGCCACCTCCGCAATCGATACCCCTTGCTCCAGCCGCCGTACGGCGGCTAATTTGAACTCTTTCGTGAACTGCCTGCGTGACAATCCCATGACTCAAAATTTTCCCCTTTCGATGAATTTTGAGTCTTAACTGTTTGTCTCAAATTTGGGGGCAAGTCCAAGTAGCGCTGTTCGCCTTCCCGAGGAGATCTGTAGATTTTGACGAGCGTGGCGTAATTGATGCGGTAGCCGAAATAGTATTGAACGGCGGGCGGGATAACCAGAGTGAAACCGTCAGTGGTTAATTGGAACCAATGCTGCGTGTTCGACGGCATCGCGGAGCTTTTGCATGAAGAACATCGTGTGGAGGCTCCAGTTGCGACGGCCCAGGTGCCACGCGAGAACTAGCTTTGGAGTGGCGCTCCATGCCCAACGAAGGTGTAAGCATCCCCGAGCATGTCGTTTTCCGCTTCCTCAGCAAGCTTGTTGTTTTCCTTCTTACCGACGTAGCGCCCAGATTTCGTCAACCTCTACGTCGCGGACGCGAACGTTTTGGATCTTCTCGGTTAGGAGCTTTTCGCATTTCTCGCCAGCGAGAAGGAGTAACCGACAGATCGTATCGCGATGAAGGCCGGTGAGCCGTTCGGTTGCCCGGATGCTGGTTCCTTCGATGAGGAGTTGCAGCGCCATCAGAGCTTTGTCTTCCGGTACCGTCATGTTCCCCAGGAGCTTGTCTTGCTCCTGGGTATAGCTCGTACCGCACTGCGGGCACTTGAAGCGCTGTAAACCATTGCGGTGCTTGCCGCGAAGTTTACAGGAAACGCCGCACGCTTGGCAGATCATGTTCGATTTGGTTGTCGTGAGCGTTTCCATACGTCTAATATACAGCAAGGCCTTGCTGTTTAGCAAGTGGGAAATGCAAGCTGGGGCTGAGTATTCCTCGTGGCCCCGGCTTGCGAACGTGGGGCTTTCGCCCCTATACTGGGATCTCAAGAGTAACGATCATTTCTCCGATTCGCAGTCGGATCTTGATACGCCTCTTGTTCCGGTGAACAGTGAGTTGCATTCGCTGTTCCTCCTTTTGAAAAGTCTGATTTGTTCACCTAGGGCCGATCCTCAACGGGATCGGCCCTTTGGCGTTTATGTGCCTGAGGAGCGAAAAGCTCTTTGTGGCGGTGCCCGAACTTGCATGCTCCAGGAGTAAGGGGTGAGCAGGTGAGTGGACCAGTGCGCTTCGGGTGAAAAGATAAGCCGCTATCGAATCAGGGGCTTACTGGTGGTGAGTTAAGGTGAGCGAGGGGTGAGTAACGATTTACTCACCCCTCGCTCACCCAATCTGCTTTAGAACGGCTTCCAGGGTGTCCTTTCCGTATCGCTTCTTCCCAACGCTCGACATGATGGATTTCAGTGTCGATTCTGAAAATGCCGAGACGCCTAGCGGCCAAGGGAACCGTGGCTATATTGTGCTTTTTCATCCATGCGAAAATTTCAGATCTGTACCCGTCTGCGCGCGGAACTTTGGTCGGTATCGTTTTCGTTTTCATTGCTAACACCCTGCGAGAGGGCTCGCACCACTCGCTCTGTCATAGCTCTGTAGTATCCAGTGGCGCAGCCGGGTTTCAAGTGCCGCCATTGCATCGTTAACCGAGATCGGCCCCGCGAATGGCATGCTCATATAATCCCCCCAAGCAATCTGTGCGAACTCTCTCACGAGAACGGCGTAAGCCCGTTGTGAGTTCATGTCCGACACCAGCTTCGAGATGCGGCTCTGCTCTGGCATCCAACAGCTTCAGTGCGTATTCCAAGCGTTGCGAAGGGTGGGCTGGTATCTGATTTCCCAGAGACGTTGTTAACCTCGTCAATACGGCGCATCACTTCGCCTGAGCAGAAGCAAAACCCGGACGCAATTCTAATACCTGAAATGCACGAGACAGCTCTAAGCGCGGATCGTCGTCGAACGTGAGCAGCAGTAGTATCTCTCTTGCGCGGCACGCGACAAGGGGCTACGATGAGGGTGTCTAAGTCTCAGTCGAAGAGCCCCGGCCTTGTGCCGGGCTTTTCTTTTTGGAGACTATTCTACAAAAAACTTACGTTGTGACGCCTTTAGGTGTCACCAAGTCTTGAAGTTAGAAACAGCCTTTCTGGATGCCGCAACTACGCTCTGCCATGTTAGCTTTTTGTGCTTTGTTGGCCTTACCGCCATTTCGTTGATTAGAAAGCTTACGATATCTTCCACCAGAACGCGCCCCGACGGGATGTGGTTCTTTGGCCCGAGTAGTGTGCTCTTGTCGTCAGCAGCAAAGCCCATGTGGATGTGAGGAAGCGGATTTGCGGCGTCGTGGTCTTCCCAATGAAAGGCGAGAACTTCTTGATGGTCTCTGTGGCGCTCAATATTGTATTCGTAAGAAAGAGTGCTCACCTTCCACGTGCCGGGCGTCCTATCGTCCTCAATAATTTTCGCCCTTTGCAGGAAGAACGAGTCGTACTCTGATTTGTTGAGTTGCGCCGGGTTTTTACTAAACGCGAACAGGAACTCTCGGCGAGCTACCGGATGAATATTGTTGACGATGTGCGCGTCAGTGATACAGCGAAGAGTTTGCCCCAATGACTCCGCATACCTATCAAACGCTTCACGTGGCGTTTTGGCCGGGGGAATATTGGTACCCTACCGAGCAAACGGAAGCATGGCTAAAACGCGAATCAGTTTCGTGTCGGATAGGCTGTTGTTGTACTCTCCGGCATCGTAGCGACGAAGGAACTCTTGACCGCTCACCTGCAAGTAATACTGGCAGGTATAGTCGAAGGCGGCCTTCGCCTCGGGAGTCACTGGTGACTTTACCGCCGCGTCTGCCGCTAATTCGTGTACCATGCTCGCCATAGGAATGCTGCCTTAAAGAGGCGGGTTGCGCCAATTATATCGGTAGTTAATACACGCAACAATAGTGTTACGGATTGTTCAGGGCTCTCATCCGTTAAGAACTACCAGGACCCCGAAAAAGCTGTGCAAATCTCATCGCGTAGACTCTACGTCAATTTAGACGCTTACATATCGGTCGGGGATACCAGCAGACCTACTATTTCCTATACAGTTGTTTGTTTGCTACAAGATACGGCCATGTAGTCATTTTTTATTTCGGCGTTACCCCGGCAAACCAGGAATACGAGAGCGCCATCGACTTACGACTTTCTCGGCCTTCCGCCAGCCCGCGTCTTCCGCATAGCCGCAATCCGCGCAAAGTATTCAGGTCCCCGCTCTGCCGTCTTCCGCCCGCCGATCGCGCCTAGCGCCACGGCTTCCGGTGGTCGCTCCGCTAGGTCTTTGGATAAAGCAACGGCAGCTTTTAGCAGTTCGCGGCAACGCTTTATCGACGGATGCACATCGGGAATGGTGCCCAGTACGAGATCTGCTTGCGAGACGATTCGCTGCAATGCTTTTAGGTCTTGTTTCTTCGTGGACGTTGCCATGTCCTCACCCTAACGTGCGTGCAACCCCTTGCTGTTACGCTAATCGCTAGTTTTTAGCTGCTCCGCAGTTTTAGGACACTACCCACGCTGCGCTATACTTCCCATGAGATGAATATTCAGAAGTGTGTCTGTTCCCGTACTATCTTTTTTAGAGGCGAATGAGTAAAGAAGACAGCATAGAAGTAACTGGGACCGTGGTAGAAAAATTTCCGAGCGGATTGTTTAGCGTACAACTAGATCAAGATCGCACCGTTTTGGCGCACCTCGCTGGAAAGCTGAGGCGCAATCGAATCCGAGTGTTAGCCGGTGATCGCGTGACCCTGGAGATGTCTCCTTATGACCTCACCAAGGGACGAATCACCTACCGTCACAAGTAAGTCCTGCCTTTTGCCTTCCGCTCCCGCGAAACGAGTGCTGGTCGTGTTTGGTACGCGTCCCGAGGCCATCAAGCTATGCCCGTTGGTCGCCGCGCTCCGCAGTCATCATCGCTGCTCGGACCTGGAAACGATGGTCTGCGTCACAGCGCAGCATCGCCACATGCTCGATCAAGTCCTGGAAGCATTTGAGATCGCGCCGGATTACGATCTGGACCTCATGCGCCCAGGGCAGACCCTTTCGGGTCTTTCTGCGCGATTGCTTGCCGGGCTGGAACCAATCTTCGAGGAAGTAAAGCCGGTGCTGACAATCGTCCAAGGTGACACCACGTCAACGTTATGTGGTGCCTTGAGTGCTTTTTATAACAGAGTTCCTGTGGCGCACGTCGAGGCGGGCTTGCGTACGTTCGACTTAGCTGCTCCCTTCCCTGAAGAGATGAACCGCGTTGTCACCGGTCGGCTGGCGGATTTGCACTTTGCCGCGACCAACTGGGCGGCCGACAATTTACTGCGCGAGGGCGTCCCCCCCGAACGGGTCCAGGTGACCGGTAATACCGGCATCGACGCCGTTCTGGGCGTTCGAGACGCGCTCGTTCAGGGCAAAGTATCCTTACCTTCTCTGCCCATCGAGGAAGGCAAAAAGCTGATTGTGGTGACCGCGCATCGGCGTGAGAGCTTCGGGCCGCCGATTCTGGACATTTGCCGTGCAATTGCGGAACTCTCCGAGCGCGACGACGTCCAGATCATCTGGCCTGTGCATCCGAATCCGAATGTTCGGAGCGCGGCTGATGCAACCTTGCGCGGGCGCGCGAACGTCCTGTTATTGGATCCACTCGATTATTTGCCGTTTGTCGATCTCATGCGCCATGCCTACCTCCTGATTACGGATTCTGGCGGTGTACAAGAGGAAGGCCCGTCGCTCGGCAAACCGATCCTGGTGTTGCGGGAACAGACTGAACGTCCGGAGGCTGTGCAGGCCGGCACGGTGAAACTAGTAGGAACAAATCGCGAGGCGATTGTCCGCGAAGCAACACGGCTCCTCGAAGACCGAGCGGAGTACGAACGCATGTCGCGCCTGCATAATCCATACGGAGACGGGAAAGCCAGCGAGCGAATCGCCGTGCGGATTGCCTCCTTCCTGGCGGAGCGCGGCGACACAGCGTGATTGAAGGCCCAGATGCCGCCTGTCTACGATAAGAGATTGTCTACCGCCCACACAGAAGTTCGAGACAAGAGCCAAACGTCACGCCGAGGCTATTGGCCGCAAGTGTACTTCGGCATCGCCGCGACATCCATGGCGACGCTGCTGCTTGAACTTGCACTGACGCGCGTTTTCTCCGTAGTGTACTTCTACCATTTCGCGTTTCTCGCGATCTCGGTGGCGCTGTTCGGTCTCGGAGCGGGTGGCGTGACTTCATATCTCGTCACAGGGATGCGCGGCTCTCTGTACGGCAAGCTCGGGATCATGGCGGTGGTGAACGCCATTGCTCTCGTTTTCTGCCTATCTTTCCTCCTGTCGAGAACGAATGGTGCACAGGGGGCCGGTTTCGCAACGGCGTACTTCGTGACGGCGATACCGTTCCTGATTGCGGGAACGATCCTTTCCCTCGTGGTCGCCGATACGATCGCGCAGGTGAATCGAGTCTACTTCTTCGACCTGATTGGTGCGGCGGCCGGATGCGCCGTGCTGGTGCTGTTGCTCAAGTGGGTTGGCGGTCCGAACACAATCCTGGTTGCCGCGGTTTTATACGCGGTCTCCGGCGCTATTTGGTTTCATCTGGCACGCGCCACGCGCGGGCGGATTCTCGCCGTCATTGTCGGACTGCTGCTGGTCGGCTTGATCACTTACAACTACAAGTCCTTATTGATCGATGTAAAGTTTGCCAAAGGGCAGGAGTTAAAGGACGAAGAGTTCGTCAAGTGGAACGAGTTCTCACGCATTGCGCTGAAGCCTGAACCGGGCAGCGGCATGAAGAGCATTGTGATCGATGCGGACGCCGCGACAGGTGTGGCGCGCTTCGATTTCGAACACCTGACGGCTCAGCAAAAGTTTGAGCTAACCTATGCCGGCCCTGGCATGCCGTACGTGCTTCGACCCGGCGCCAAGACGCTGATCATCGGACCTGGCGGCGGTTGGGACGTCTCACGCGCACTGGCGTCGGGCAGCAAAGACATCACGGGTGTAGAGATCAACCCGATTATCGCGAACGTCATCATGCGGCAGAAGTTCCCGCAATATAGCAACAATCTGTACTTCCGGCCGGAGGTAAAAATTGTGGTGGAGGACGGCCGCTCCTTTGTACGGCGGTCTCACGAGCATTACCAGGTGTTGCAGGCCACGCTTGTTGACACATGGGCGTCCACTGCTGCCGGTGCCTTTGCTCTTTCGGAGAACAACTTATATACGACCAACGCCTTTGTAGATTACTTGTCGCATCTGACAAGCGACGGCGTGATGGCGTTCACGCGCTGGGGCTTCTTTCCCCCACGTGAATCACTGCGCGTCGTTTCCTTGGGTTACGCGGCTTTGAAGCAAATCGGCGAGAACGATCCCGCACGGAATATCGCAGTAGTACGGGAGAATGGTCAAGCTCTACAGGGCTGGGGAGCGAAAGACACGATCCTGATTGCGCGCCATGCATTCAGCCCTGAAGACATTTCACATCTGGAGAGTGCGGTCGCAACGGCCAAAATGCAAATGGTGTATGTGCCCGGCACGAACATTCCAAGCCGCTTCCGCGACCTTCTCCTCGCGCCGGACGTGAACCGATTTTACGCTTCTTACCAGTTTGATGTCCGACCGGTATCCGATGACCGTCCCTTCTTCTTCTACACCGTGCAGCCAGGCGATGTCTGGGACTTCATGCTGCACGCTTCACGCAAAACCGCGGATTACAAAGTCAATGCCGCCCTTCCGGTTCTTTTCAAGCTGGTGGCGATCAGTTTGATAGCCATGGTGGTGATTCTCTCGCTTCCCCCGCTGCTGCTGGGACATCGATTACCGCGTGAAAAGGGCAGCATGCGCGCGCTCTTATTCTTCCTATTCATCGGAACTGGCTACATCCTGATACAAGTGGCGCTCATCCAGAAGTTTGTGCTGTTTCTCGGACATCCCACATACGCGCTCACGGTAATCATTTTCTCCATGCTTCTTTCCAGCGGTTTTGGAAGCTTTGCAAGCAAGCGGCTGGTCAAATCCGATGTGCGGCGCTTGGGTGGCGTGTTGGCGCTCATCGTGCTGGCCATTTTCCTTTTATCCTTCGTCATTACGCCGATCACCGAGAGTGGAGTCGCGCTGCCTTTTGCGCTGAAAGTGCTGATCTCAGTCCTGCTAATCAGCCCGGTAGGACTTGCCATGGGGATGCCGTTCCCGACCGGCCTTACATTGCTGGAACGTGCGAGTCCCAAGTCGGTTCGTTGGGCTTGGGCGATCAATGCCGCCTCGAGCGTACTGGGTTCTGCGGCCGCTATGTTTTTGGCCATCTATCTGGGATTGCAATTGACGCTGATTGTCGGCGGGCTGATGTACGCGGGAGCCTGGCTGAGCATTACCTATTCGCCGTTGGGGCGCAGACTTACAGCTATAGACTTACAGTAGAAGCGTGACCACGCTACCCGGCAAACAGCATGATCTCCATGGCAGCGCGCCCGACACCCACCGCACTGCTCTGTTGCTGATCGATGTAATCAACGACTTCGAATTCCCCCGCGGCGAGGAACTTTTTGCGCAAGCTCTGCCCCTCGCGCGGCGTATTCGAGAACTCAAGAGGCGCGCTGCCGCCGCCGGTGTACCCGCGATTTACATTAATGACAACTTCGGGCGCTGGCAATCGAAATTCGATGACATCGTGAAGCACTGTCTCGAGAACGATGTGCGTGGCAGGCCATTTGTGGAGCAACTTGTTCCCGAACACGACGATTATTTCGTCTTAAAGCCAAAGCACTCCGGGTTTTATCAAACGCCTCTTGAAATCCTGTTAAAGCACCTCGGCGCGGAGCGCCTGATCCTTACCGGCGTTTCGACCAACAGCTGCGTCCTGTTCACTGCGAACGACGCGTATATGCGGGACCTGGAACTCGTCGTTCCACAAGACTGCGTGGCGGCTTGCAATCCAAAGGAACATGACTTCGCAATGGAGCAGATGAAATCGATGCTTAAAGCGGAGATCAAACCCTCGACCGAACTCGACCTCAACTCATTTGCTAAATGACGCGCAACGCTTCTTCCAATGCCTCGACGAAGAAGTATTCGCCCCACATCACAGATTCATCCACACCCAGCCCCTTGTGAATGTGATACACACCGCCTTTCAGAACCCCTTCCCATTGCGGGTCTGCGATGGCCAGATATTTATTGCAAAGCGTGCGCAAAATCTGGATGGCCGTGGACCAATAAAAATGCCCTTTCATCGGATCTGGAATTAAGCGGCACAGGCGCAAGAGTCCGGCAGCGGCGATAGCGGCCGCCGACGTATCGACCAGGGAACGGTTTTCGGCAGGAGCGTTGTAGTCCCATGGCGGCACGCCGTCGGCCGGTGTATGACTGATGTAGTAATCGGCGCAGGCTTCGGCCGTTTGCAGGAACCGCGGATCGCGGCTGTATTCGAATGAGGTCGAAAACCCGTATAGCGCCCACGCTAATCCGCGCGACCAGCAGGAGTCGCCACGAAAGCCCTGCTGCGTGGATTGTCGCAGGAACTCTCCCGTTTCCAGATCGAAAATACCTTCGTGTGCGGTAGAACCGTCCCCCCGGACCAGATATCGCCTGGTCGTCATGCAATGGCGTACGGCAATATCGCGTAACCGTTTATCGTTGCATTCGCGAGCCGTGTAGAAGATGATTCCCACATTCATCATGATGTCGATGAAAATGGAGTCTTCCGCGACGAACGAGCGGAGATACTGGCCCTCTTCATTGAAGCGTTGCGCCAGTGTTTTCCCGGCATGCAGCACTACCTCGCGGATCGCATTATCTCTCGTGATGTGGTACCAGCGGTAATAGGTCGAAAAAAAGATAAACCCCAAATCGTGCACGTCGCTGTCGGTTTTCCGCACCTCCAGCGGTTTGCTGTAGCGAATGGCCTGCTCCATCCAGAAATTCGCGTCCGCGTGATCCGGTCCAAGATGGCGATAGAAAAGCCACATCATTCCCGGCAAAAATCCGTCGCACCAGTGTGTCCAGGCAGGTCCTTCGTGCCGCCATCTGCCACCCTCGCTGTACATGGGATAAAAGTCCGGGTGATTCTCGATCAGGTGTTTGACCTGTTTTTGCGCGAACATTACTGCGTTTTCAAAGAGCTCTTGATCGGAGTCGTAGATGAATTGGATCACTCGGTTATCCTGCGCTCCCAATTATAAGGAAGCGCCGGTTCACAGATTTCAAGCGCTTTCCGCCTGCTTGCTAACATCGGGAAGAATGGCAACCAAAGTCACCATTGTGAATAACGGCCCGATCCGTATCGAGGGAGAGTTCACGCTTCAAGATGCGGAGGGAAACTCTTACGGCTTGGGCGAACGATCCGTTATTTCACTCTGCCGCTGCGGAATGGCGGAGAATAAGCCCTTTTGTGACGGCACCCATGGGCGCAACGGCTTTCTTTCGCAATGCAAAGCGCGCGATTTGCCTCCGCCAAAGCCGAAGGTCTAAGGATCGCTTCCAGCTCTCGGCCAGGTTCCCCAACTTTTTTCCGCGAAACGTTGTTTCCCAAAGTCGCGGGCCGCGCATCCAAAGAATCGAGTCCGCCACCCAATGGCAGCCACCGGCCAAGCAAACGCCCTCTCAGCCACTGCTGCTGTGAATTTGAGCTCAGCCGCGCCTGCGAAGCCGGGACGTCGGCTGATTCAGCTCGATATCCTGCGCGGGTTTCTGCTTGTGTGGATGACGCTAACCCATCTGCCGACAAAAGCCAGCATCATCTCGAACCAGACTTTCGGGTTTGTATCGGGAGCCGAAGGGTTCATATTCCTGTCGGCGTTCATGGTGGGTATATTGGAGTACCGCAAAGAGCAGAAGAGCGGAGAACTCGCGACCGTCCGCGATGTATCCAGGCGAACGCTTCGGATTTATTTCTATCACTGTGCCCTGCTTGTGATCGCGTTCACACTGGTTGCCGAAATCGGGGTCACTTTTCATCGCGCCGCCCTTGAAAATTTGCTTTCGTTTTATCTGCAGAGTCCGAAGGCGGCCATTCTGGCATCGCTGCTGCTGGAATATCGTCCGTCGCTGCTCGACATCCTGCCCATGTACGTCGTCTTCATGCTGCTTACACCTGTCGCCCGCGGCGTCGCGAAGCGTTGGAGTTGGAAGCTGGTGATTTATATCAGCATTGCCGTCTGGATCGCGGCCCAGTTTGGCCTGCGGGCCTGGTTGTACCGGCACGTTAACCTATTCGGCTTGAGCGTACCCGAGAATTCGACCGGCGCCTTTGATCTATATGCCTGGCAGCTTCTATGGATGGTCGGATTAGCTTTGGGCACGATGTATGCGGGCGTCCTTGCCCGTCCCTCTCTGAACGGGCCTGCTGCGGTGATTGCGGCGCCGGGCTGGCTGCTTAGCATAAGCATCCCAATCGCTTCTGTCTTTCTCATCCTGCGCTACAGCCCGATCGATCAATGGATGCGCCCCGAAGTTTACGGTTGGTTGATTGACAAGTGGCATCTTGGCCCGGCCCGGGTGATCAATTTCACGGCGCTTCTAATCGTGCTGACGCGTTTCGGGTCTCGCATCGCCGCACTGCCGTTTATGACGCCGCTGGCCGCGCTGGGCCAGGCGTCTATTGAGGTGTTCTCCGTACACGTGCTGTGTTGTCTGGCCGGAAATGCGTTAAGCCGGGACCCGGATCCGAACCTGCCCATACTGCAGCAGCTTGCGTTATTGACGATTACCCTATCGCTGCTCTTTTTGACTGCTCAGATAATGAAGCGACGCCGTGAGAAACGGCTAGCCGCCATGGCCGTCTAGTCGCTCAGTACCCGAATATCCCTCAAATTTCGATAATCCTCCGCGTAATCAAGCCCGTACCCAACCACGAATTCATCGGGGATCGTGAAGCCTACATACTTCACGTTCACCGCTTCGACGCGCCGTTCGGGCTTGTCCAGCAGCGTCGCGATTTCTAAGCTCTTTGGGCGACGTTGTTTCAGCACGCGCGTGAGATAGCTGAGCGTGACACCACTGTCGATTATGTCCTCGATAATCAGGACGTGATGCCCTTCGATGTTCACATCCAGGTCCCGCGTAACCTTGACCTGCCCTGAGCTTGACTTCTGATTCCCGTAGCTGGATATGGCCATGAACTCAATGCGCACTGACGTACGTGTGAGCGCGCGCGCCAAGTCAGCCATGAATATGAAGGAGCCTTTCAGAATGGAAATCAGGTAGAGCGGACCCTCGGGGTAATCTTTTTCAATTTCAGCGCCCATCTCGCGGACACGCTGTTGGATCTGATCGGAGGAGATCAGGATCCGGTCTGATCGGGAGGGCATTTCTCGAATGTAGCCGAAGGTGGATGATAGTTTGCAAATCTGCGCAAAGATGCGGGCGCGTCGGGTTTGGCGCTTGTGCATAGCTTTTTGCTCAACCCTATTTACAAAATAGGTATTCAGTGCTACGATTATCGCCTATGGCCAAGAATCCTGAAAACCGCGACCTCTTCGCCGGCGCTTTGGAACTGATGATTCTGCATTCGCTTCGGCTGAAGCCGATGCACGGCTATGCTCTCGCCAAGCACATCAAGCTAGTCTCCGACGATCTGCTGGAGATCGAGGAGGGCTCCCTGTACCCGGCCCTACAACGGATGCTCAAAGAGGGGTTATGAATCGGAGCGGGGAATTTCCGCGAAAGGCCGCCCTACCCGGATTTACCGGCTCACCGACCCAGGCATGCGGCGTCTGGAGCGCGAGGTCTCCAGCTTCGAAAAGATGTTGTCGGGGATTACTCGTGTGCTTGCCATCGCGGAGGCGTAGACGACCCTATGCAATGGTTCAAACAGTTATTCGCTCGCGGGCGGCGCTACGACGACCTGGCCCTTTCCATCAAAGAACATCTCGAAGAGAAAGTCGAGGAGCTCATGGAAAACGGCATGTCTCGAGAAAGCGCGGAGAGAACCGCACGCCGCGAGTCGGGAATGTGACGCTGACGGAAGAACGCAGCCGCGAGGTTTGGGGATGGCCAATGCTCAGCGGCCTCGGAGCGGATGTGAAGTTTGGTCTGCGCCAGCTCACGCACTCGCCGGGATTTACTGTGACGGCAGTTTTGACGCTTTCGCTAGGCATCGCCGTTAACGCAACGATGTTTAGTCTGGTCAGCGCTTTTCTATTGCCTCATCTCCCGGGGCGTAATCCGCAAGACATCGTGGTTGTCTCGTCAGTGAATCCGAACCGTCCAGACGACCAACGGGACACGAACGCTGTTTCCGTAGCCAATTATCTTGCTTGGCGCGCAGACACGCGCGTGTTCGCGGCAATGGCAGCCGCGGATGAATATCGCACAGCTAGTTTGACGGGGCAGGGCCAGCCGGAAACCGTGAACGACGCCGCGGTATCGCCTGACTACTTCAACGTCTTCGGTGTTTCGCCGCAACTCGGACGTTCTTTCGCCCCGGCGAGGATCAGCCTGGACATGACCACGTCCTGATCCTCAGTCATGGTCTGTGGGAGCGCCGTTTCGGTTCGGACCCGTCCATTATTGGACGCACTGTACGCGTGGATCGCGAAAGCTATGTAGTAGTTGGCGTGATGGGGGCACTTTCAGCTCCTCGGTTTTACGCCGCAGATGTGGACGCCGCTAGTAGTAAGCGCTGCGGATCGGACAGCCGCGGGGCGCAAGCAGCGCTTTTTATATTTGTTCGCGAGACTTGCACGCGATGTAACACTGCAACAAACGCGGGCAGAACTAACGGTCCTGGCAAAACGGTCTGAGGTGGATTTTCCCACAATCGAGAAACGCTGGGACGCGACCGCGAGGACGCTCGGCGATTTCCTTATTCACTCTTTCGGTATTCGGACTGCGTGGCTGTACTCATGACCACCGTGAGTTTTGTTCTGCTCATTGCATGCGCTAACCTTGCGGGCCTGCTGCTGACGCGCGCCGCGGGACGTGAGAAAGAACTGGCGATTCGCGTTTCTCTCGGAGCCAGCCGTGTGCGCGTTCTTCGGCAACTATTAACGGAAGGTCTGGCGATCGCGCTGCTCGGCGGTAGCGTCGGTTTGCTCCTCACCTATTTTGGAATCGGTTTGGTTCGGGCCAATTTGACTTTCAATGAGGCAATCAGTGCTGTTCCCGTTAGTTTAGATGTGAATGTCTTGCTGTTTGTTTTTGCCGTTTCGCTGGTTTCCGCTACGCTATCCATTCTTGTTCCCGCACTCAAGGCTTCGCGCACGGATAGCAATGCGGGCCTCAAGAGCGAAAGCCGGACGAGCTCTGCCGGTCGTTCGCAAAGCCGCCTGCGTGCCGTGCTGGTGAGCTGTGAAATCGGCTTGGCGCTATTTCTGACGATTGGAACCAGCCTGTTAATCCGCGGGGTATTTTTACTTGACCATCAAAAATTAGGATTCCGGACAGACCACCTTCTTACCGCCGGTCTGGCGCTGGATCATACGCGATACAACGATGCCTCTCACCAACTGCTCTTCGTTGGCAGCCTGGTCGCTACTCTGCGCCGGATCCCGGCATCGGGGATGTCGCCATTGCCTCCGATCTTCCGGCCACGAATCCAAATACTGTACCGATCCATATCGAAGGTGAGCTCAAATTACCGG
>CAVSTO010000015.1:0-190097 GCA_963730865.1 uncultured Acidobacteriaceae bacterium
CATGCACGTTGTCGTATTTCAGGTAACCGTGCTTGATCATGTCATTGACTTGGTCAACCGGATTCGATTGCCCGAGTTGCGTGTCCAGAATGACAACCCATCCGCGCTGCGCGGCGGGCTCGATGTAGTTAGTGACGATATCGTTGCCTAGGTATTTAAGGCAATCGCCTTTGCCAGTGCATGGCACGGCGAGCGCGTAGATAAGATGAACGCCAATCACTACGTGCTTTCCGTCATTCACAGCGGAGATACTCTTTACCCAACCTGCTGTATCGGCGGCCATCGCGGGCATATCTTTATAGGTTCCCAAGTGTCCAAGGATTGGCGCCACATTGAACCCGCGGCCATAAACCGCAAGCAATGTGTTCGTCTCAAGCAGGCCTATGGGACAGCTAGTCTGGCCGGCCGGGTTCCGAAACGGGGCACCCGCGATAACGGCAAGAGAAAACGCGCAACACGCGAGCGTGCTCAGGAAGAAGCTACAGCGCTTATTCAAGTCATCTAATCGGTTGCTGACGATACTTTTTTGAGTACCTCGTCTATACCGAGAGGTCTATAAGCGCACGGCGACGGCGCGCATGGCTGGCGAAAGTCTTATTGCGCGATTATCAGCGCTACTTAGTAGCTGTGACTTGAGCCGAATCGGCTCGGGCGAAGAGAGCTCTTAGATCTTGTGTCAGTCGAGTGAGGGCGCGCTCAAAGTTTGTATCGCGGTTTTTCTGTAGTTCGGCGGGGTCGGCGTTTTCGCTGAAACCCCAGAGAGCGATCCGTGTTTTCGGGTCGAGGATTTGCAGTTCGAGAAGCGGGTGGCCTTCTTTGATCGACGGGCAAACCACATGAATCTGAAAGACGAGATCGGCATCGCTGGGTGTGAGCACCAGTTCGAACCGGCCCCAGTCTTTCAGCGCCGAGTAGAGCCCATCGTATGCGGTGGGAACCGTGGGGCTGACCTGCCCGTGCCGGAGCGGCTGCCCGGTTCCGAAGTTGAATCCGGGACTGTTGAAGTTCTGGCATTCTCCGCCCATATTCGATACGAAAACACGTTTGCCAGCTCCGATCTGGGTCGGGATGGGCGCCGGGCCGTGTTGATCGGCGGCGAACGCGGTTAGGCAGGGAACTATCGACAGGGCAAGAAAGGCACAGAGTTGACGGAACACGCCGCAGATCCTCGTACCCAGCTTAAGGCGGTTGGATAGCCGAGGTTTGCGGTTTAACACAGTTGCACATATACTGTGTACATGAAGAACATCACGCTCAGCGTTGATGAGAAGGTTCTGGCGGCGGTTCGACGTAAGGCGTCGGAGCAGAATTCGACGGTGAACGCGCTGGTGCGCGAGTACCTGACACGGCTCGCGTCGCATGAAGATCGCGCCGCTCAGGCGCGCAAGCGGCTGCGGGAATTGAGTTCGAAATCGCGAGCGGAGCTAGGCCCTAAGAGGTGGACCCGCGGCGAACTGCATGACCGCTGAAGTATTTCTTGACACCAACGTTCTGGTTTACGCTGCGGCGGGAGGCGCCGAGCATAGTCGGAAGCGTGAACGCGCGATATCGTTGATTGCGTCGGAGGACTTTGGAATTTCGTCACAGGTGCTGCAGGAGTTCTTCGTGACTGTGGTGAAGAAGGCGCGCCGGCCACTTTCGACGGACGAAGCACTGGAGTGGATTGAGGAGCTTGCAACGTTTCCGTGTCAGGCGATTGATCACCAGTTGGTTCGGATTGCGATTGAGCAGTCGGAACGGTATCAGATTTCTTACTGGGATGCAGCGATCGTTTCGGCGGCGCAGGCCTTAGGATCGCACACGGTTTATTCGGAGGATTTAAATGATGGGCAGCTTTATGGCACAGTACGGGTGGTGAACCCGTTCAGAGGTTAGTCGTCTCAGGTTCGAATGTGGAATGTTGGAACCGGTTTGCAAGTCTGAGTCTTTACTTTGCGTGGGAATTGACTGCGGCTCCTCTGGAACGTTTATAGATGCCGCCGTCGACACCTCGAGCGGACGAATCACGGTACGGAAACCCGATATAAGTTCCGATGCACGCCCCCATTCAAGTACGCGCACTCGGAAGGATTGGGCCGCGGCAGGATCGATTCCCGATTGATAGATTGCGCGCCGGGGATCACGCCGGGTTGTGAATCCGGCTTTATGCCGCCGGGGCGTAACTGCGGTAAGGTTTCGTCCGGTCCAATCGGGATAGCCAAGCTTCGTCCTGCATCGCCACCCGCAGGCGCGGCAACTGGGACAGACAGCCAGGTGCCGTTTGGGGACGACGACGATAGCATGGATAAGTACAGAGGGTTTTGGGAGGATCGCCTCTGAGCTAAATTGCGAGAATCTCTGGCATTTCTCCCCGATTTGCGGTCTCACGGCACGGGCTTAGGCGCGGGGACCCGGCAGGCCATAGCGCGCGGCGCGGTGAATGTTTGGCATATTCTCCGCAATTTGTGCGGAGGATGCTTGGGCCATGCGGAGATTCCGGTGTATAATCTCCGCAATGGGTGCGGAGAATGTACATCTATGAGCTTGAGGACTGGCCGCAGTTTCACTGGAGGGCGGAAGCCGTTGCCGAACCGCTCGCCTGCGTGCGTCACCGACAGGGCCGGCTGATAGGCCGTATGGAGGCGCTCGGGTTCCACCTTCAGCAGGAAGCTGTCCTCGAAACGCTTACCTCAGACGTTCTCAAATCCAGCGAGATCGAAGGCGAAAAACTCGACGCCGAACAGGTCCGCTCGTCCATAGCGCGCAGGCTGGGCATGGATATCGGCACCCTGAAACCCGCAGATCGCGATGTCGAAGGCGTCGTCGAAATGATGCTGGACGCGACGCGCCACTACGACCAGCCTCTCACCGCGGAACGGCTGTTCGCGTGGCACGCATCCCTGTTTCCGACAGGGCGCAGCGGGATGACGAAGATTGGGACGGGAGCCTGGCGCAATGACAGCGGAGGACCGATGCAGGTCGTCTCGGGCGCAATCGGAAAGGAACACGTTCATTTCGAAGCGCCAGGGGCGGATCGCCTGGATCGCGAGATGAAATCGTTTCTGGACTGGTTTGAGGGTGACAAGAGAACCGATCCCGTTCTGCACGCGAGTCTTGCTCATCTCTGGTTCGTGACCATACACCCGTTCGAGGACGGCAATGGCCGTATCGCACGGGCCGTCGCCGACATGGCTCTCGCGCGGTCCGAGAACAGCGCGCAACGCTTCTACAGCATGTCCGCGCAAATCCGGCAGGAGCGCAACGACTATTACAACGTGCTGGAGCAAACGCAGAAGGGCATGATGGACGTGACCCTGTGGACGGAATGGTTTCTCGGTTGCCTTGGCCGCGCCATCGACGGAGCACAGGCGACTCTGAACGCCGTGCTTGAGAAGGCGCGCTTCTGGGATCGTATTCAGAATGTCCAACTCGACCAGAGGCAGCGGATGGTCATCAACCGCCTGCTCGATGGGTTCGAAGGCAAGCTTACGACCTCCAAATATGCGGCGCTGGCCAAGTGCTCGCAGGATACGGCGCATCGCGATATCCTCGCGCTGATCGAGCAAAACGTTTTAGTTCGCAATCGGGAAGGCGGACGGAGCACGAGCTATTCACTGAAACGGGAATAGCCGGTTGTGGATATATCGCGTCCAGAGAAAGTCCGCATATAGTCGAAGTATGGCTCTGTTGGTGAATGGAGAATACATCGACGATGACGCGATTCGGGAGGAGAGCGGTCGGATTCGTGAGCGGTTGCGGCAGGAGTTGCCGGACGAGAGCGGGCCGGAACTGGAGATGAAGGTGCGGGAGTGGGCGCTCGATAATCTGATCGAGCACACGCTGCTGTACCAAGCAGCTTGGGGGTTCACCGAAGCGCAATCCGCGAGCGGCGAGAACGCGCCCGAGGCGGAGGATTGGCGGGTGACTGCGTTTATCGATCACCTGACAGCGAACGTCCCACGGCCGAATCGTCGGGAGGTGAGCGACTATTACCGCAAGAACCAGATTCTGTTCCTTGCGCCGGAGTGCGTGCATGTCTCCGAGATCTTCAAGAGTGTGGATGAGACAGTCGGGGAGGCAGAAGCGCTCGCGATCATGGAAGCTGCCGAAGCGGAGTTGCGCAGCGGGAGACCTTTCGCGGAAGTCGCCGACAAATATTCGGATCGTGGTGGTCAGGGCGGCGATCTGGACTGGGTGGCTCGGGGAAAAACGATTGAAGAGTGGGAAGCGGTAGTGTTCGCGCTTCGGCACGAACAGGTGAGTCCGATTTTCCGTTCCCGATCGGGCTTCCATATCGTTAAATTGCATGGGCGGAAAAAGGCGGGGGTGCTGCCGTTGCGCGAAGTCTATCCGGTGGCGGAAGAGTTGATGATGAAACGCCGGCGCGACGAAGCGGTTGAGCGGTTTATCGAGAACGTGCGGGCGAAATCGGAGATCCGGCGAGTCGCTCGATCTTCAGTGGGCGACAGCCTTTGAATTGGCCGTATAGGGGTCTACTTCGGCGCCTTCGTGCAGAATGTCGCCCGGGTTCGCGACGATGACGTCTCCGTCATGAAGACCGGTCATCACTTCGATGCGGTCGCCATAATCGCGACCGGGAACTATAGGCTGCAAGTGCACGCGGTGATCCGGTCTCAGCACCGCGACCTGTGTGCCGGCGCCGGAGATGATGAGGGCGTCGCTCGGAACGAGCAGCGGCGGATTCGCTCGAAAGCTGCTCAGTTCGACTTGAGCGTACATACCGGGCAGCAGAACGCGGTCGGGATTGGGGACATGCACTTCCACCAATAAGGTGCGGCTGGTGGGATCGAGGGCGTCAGCAGTACGGGCGACGACACCGTCGAATTTTCTGCCCGGCAGGTTCGAGACGGTGAGCGAGGCGGCGTCGCCACGATGGACCGAACTCGCATACATCTGGGGGACGTTCAGGTAGATCCGCAGCGTGGTCATTTGAGCGATGCGGAACAGGAGAGTGGCGGTGCTAGTGACAAGAGTTCCGGAATCCACGTTGCGGACGGTGATGATACCGTCGAACGGGGCGACGACTGTCCGGTAGCTTTGCATGCTTTGGAGGCGAGCGAGATTCGCCTGGGCGGCGGCAACGGCGTCGCGCTGGCCCGTGACCGCTTGTTGCAGCGCGTTCACGGCCGCGATTTTCGATTTGTACTGAGCCTGATATTGATCGCTTTCCTGAACGGAAACGGAACCGTTGCCCACGAGATCGGCCCAGCGCTTGGCGGTGACACGCGCGAGTTCCAGATCCGAGCGGCCTTGTTGAAGATTGGCGTTGGCCTGATCGACGGCCGCGCGGGCTTGCTGGAGAGCGGCTTGGGCCTGACGGACCTGTTCGTCGAGTTCGGGGGCTTCGATGACGGCGAGCGTTTGGCCGGCGCGGACGTGATCGCCGATATCGACGAGGCGTTTTTTGATGTACCCATCGGCGCGGGCGAGTATCGGGGCTTCCGTGGTGGCTTCGATATTCCCCGGTAATTGCAGATCGCTGTCGTGAGAAGAGCGACGCACCGTGACTACAGCGACGCGGGGCAGAAGCTGTTCGCGCTGCTGGGCTTCGTCCGCGATGACCAACGTTCGACGATGGAGCGGAACATAGCCCGCAAGAAAGGCGATGACGAGGAGAACTACGACAGAAAGACCGAGAGCCCAGATTGTCAGCCGGGAGGGACGCCACAGTTTTGCTGGGACGGCGGCGGGAGCGTGAGAGGAAGCGCGCAGCTCTTCGAGCTGGCGGCGCAACTGATCGTTCTTCGGCAAGCGCTCTAGGTTTTCCCGGCGCAGGCGCTCTTCAGTATCGGCCGCATCGTCAGTGCGGGGAAGATCGGACTCGCTATAGCGCATCAGGGGCCACAGACTTAATACAATTCCGCTTCGCGCTCAAGAAGACGGTGCTCGTGATCGACCGGCGGATTAGTGCGCAGATAGCTATAGATGATGGGCACAACGAAGAGGGTGGTGACGGTAGCGAAAAGCAGTCCTCCAATGACGGCGCGGCCGAGCGGCGCGTTCTGCTCGCCACCTTCGCCGAGACTCAGCGCCATGGGGAGCATGCCCAGGATCATGGCGGTTGCGGTCATAATGACGGGCCGCATGCGGGCATAGCCGGCAGAGAGCATGGCCGCGCGGGCGGATTCGACGGTGGCGCGTTCATCGTTGGCAAAGGTCACGATGAGAATACTGTTGGCGGTCGCGACGCCGATGCACATGATGGCTCCCATGAGAGACGGGACGCTGAGGGTGGTGCCGGTCACGAACAAGATCCATAATATTCCAGCCAAGGCGCCGGGCAGCGCAGTGAGGATGATGAAGGGATCGAGCCAGGACTGGAAGTTGACAGTCATCAGAAGATAGACGAGGATGACGGCGAAGACCATGCCGACGCCCAGGCGGAAGAAGGAAGACTGCATGGTTTCGATCTGGCCGCGCAAGGTGAAGGAAGTGCCACGAGGCAGGTGGGGTTCTTCCTGGCGCATGATGCGTTCCACATCTCTTCCGACGCCGCCGAGATCGCGGCGATCGACGTTCGCATACACGTCGTAGACGGGCCAGACATTGTAGTGATTGACGATGACTGGGGTGCTGGCGCGTTGGACGCTGACGAGGTTCGAAAGCAGTTGAGTGCCGCCGGGGAGGGCTCCGGGGTTTCCATAGGCTTGCGAGGAACCCGTAGGTGCGGCGGCTATGGAGGCGTTAGTGGCCGCGGCGACGCCGGCCTGCGAAGTGGCTGTGGTGCTGACTTCGGCGTCGGACGAGACGGAAATGGGAGTGCGCAACAGCGAGTCGAGCGAGTTAATGCGGTATTGAGGCGTTTGAACTCCGATGTTGTAGCTGACGCCGTTCGCCCAATTCATCCAAAAATTGGGAGCGACGGTGGAACTGCCGCTGAGCGAGATGAGCATGCTGCTGGTGATGTCGCGCTGGGTGAGGCCGAGTTCGGAGGCTTTGATGCGATCGACATTCAATTGCAACTCAGGCTGGGCGACGACCTGGTGCACATGCACGTCGGCGGCGCCTGGGATGCGGGAGATTTTTTCCGCGAGGCGGCGAGCGATTTGGTAATTGGCCGAGGCATTGCGGCCGATGACCTGAAGGTCGATTGGGCGCTGGGCAGTCCGAAATTGACGATTTGGCTGGTGATATTGGCCGGTTGGAAGAAGAAGGTCATGTCGGGAAAGGCCTGGCTCAAGCGCTTGCGAAGGAGGACTTCATAGTTGCGGGTTGAGCCGTGCTTTTCCTTATTTAAGGAGATGAGAATTTCGCCGTCGGCGGAAGAAATGGTCGGGATGTCGCCTTGAGCGATCGCCGGCCAGCTATTGGGGATTCCGATGTCATCGATTAGAGTTTCGATTTCATTGCTGGGGATAACGGAGCGGATTTCGCGTTCGAGAGCGGCGAAACGTATTTCTGTCTCCTCGATGCGGGTGCCGGCTGGCGCGCGGGCGTGGAGGCGCATTTGGCCAGAATCCACATCGGGGAAGAAATCTTCGCCTACGAATGCGGCCAGGCCAAGAGACAGAATGCAGAACACAGAAAAGACGGTGAGGAACGGGCCGCGATGGTTGAGCGACCAATCGAGGAGGCCCATATAGCGAAAACGGAGTTTTTCGAATTGCGCATCGAACAGATGATGGACGCGCCAGAGCAGGCTGGGGGAGCGAACCGGCGCGGCATCGACGGGAGTTTGGTACAAGTGCAGCTCAGGACCGAGCAGGTAGGCCATCATGGTGGGCACGAGCGTGCGCGATAGCAGATAGGACGCGATGAGCGCGAAGACAACGGCGAGAGCGAGCGGCGTAAAGAGATACTTCGCGGTGCCGGTGAGTAAGAGGACGGGCACGAAAACGATGCAGATGGAGAGAGTGGCGACGAAGGTGGGAACGGCGATCTGCGAAGCACCATCGAGCACGGCGCGGATGAGAGGCTTACGCATAGCGATGTTGCGATGCGTGTTTTCGATTTCGACGGTGGCGTCGTCGACCAGTATGCCGACGGCGAGAGCGAGGCCGCCGAGAGTCATGACGTTGATCGTTTGACCGAGCAAACTGAGGATAAAGAGCGAGGCCAGGATCGACAGCGGAATGGAGATGCAGACGATGAGGGTGCTGCGCAGGCTACCGAGGAAGAGCAGGATCATCAAGCCGGTCAGCGCGGCGGCGATGAGAGCTTCACGCACGACGCCTCGGATGGAAGCTCGCACGAAAATGGACTGATCGGCCAGGGCGACGACTTTTAGCTCGGGCGGCAGATTGGCGAGAATTCTGGGCAGAGCTGCTTTCACGGCGTTGACGATGGCGAGCGTGGAGGCTTTGCCGTTGCGGGTGATGGTGATGAGAACGCCGCGCGAGCCGTTGGTGCGGACGATGTTGTTCTGGACGGAAAAACCGTCGCGAACCTGAGCGACGTCTTTCATGTAGACGGTGGCGCCGTTGACGGTTTTTATCGGCAGATCGTTGAGCTGGTCGAGAACGACGGGGCTGCTATTCACGCGGACCTGATATTCGGTCCGGGCCAGTTTTGCGGTGCCGGCAGGCAGGATCAGGTTTTGGGCGTTGAGCGCATTCGAGACATCGATAGGAGAAAGCTGCTTCGCGTAGAGCTCGTCGAGATTCAGATCGACCATGACGGAGCGCTGTTTTCCGCCGAAGGGATAGGAGACCGAGGCGCCCTGGACTGTGCCGAGAGGAGTCCGGATGAAATTGTTGCCGAGATCGAAGATTTCCTGCTCGCGGAGCGTTTTGCTGGAGAGACCGAGTTGGAGGATAGGGACGCTGGCGGCGTCGTACTTGAGCACGTTGGCGGGGAACATGCCGGGCGGCATCGAGCGCAGGGCCGTTTGCATGGTGGCGGTGACCTGCGCGACGGCCATATCGATTTTGACGTTCGAATGGAAGTAGACTTTGACGACGCCGTAGCCGCTGTAGGACTGAGATTCGATGTGCTCGATGTCGTTTACGTTCGAAGTGAGGCTGCGCTCGAATCCGGTGACGACGCGCTTTTCCATTTCTTCGGGAGAAAGCCCGGAATAAACCCACAGAACGCTAACGACGGGGATGTCGATATAGGGGAAAATATCGACCGGCATGGTGACGATGGCAGTAGCGCCCAAGATGGCGATGAGAATCGCCATGACGACAAAAGTGTAAGGGCGGCCAAGGGCCAGCCGGACAATCCACATAAGGGTTGCTAGATCCCACTACGGCGGAGGGGTGCGTTGGTAGCAGTATAACGTCGAAGGACCGACTCTGGCGCTCAAGAGCTTCATCGATGATAAGAATACGCCGACTCACAATATGCCGCCCACGAATGCTCAGCTTGCGGAGATCCTGAAGCGAGCCCCGCTGTTCACGAAACTTGCCGAGCCGGAACTGCTCTCGCTAGGGATGAGAGCGCGTTTCCGGCAGTACGCACGAAATGAGTTATTGTTTTCGGAAGGCGATCCATGCAGCGGGCTGTACGTCGTGGCAAGCGGCCTGATCCGGATCTTCAAGGCGTCCAGCAGCGGCCGCGAACACGTGCTTTCGGTGGAGGGTCCCGGCGCTTCATTCGCTGAACTGCCGGTGTTCGATGGCGGTCCGTATCCGGCGTCGGCGGTTGCCGCAGCGGATTCGGAAGTGCTTTTTCTCTCTACAGAGGATTTTCGTCTGCTGTGTCTGGACCGTCCAGAGATTGCTTTGCGGGTTCTCGAAGTAGTGGGCGCTCGTCTACGCCACCTGGTCAGCATTGTGGAAGAACTCTCATTCACAACAGTGCGTCAGAGGCTCATCCGCTACGTTCTGAAGCGGGCGAAAGCGGAAGGATCATCATCCGCAGCGGGGCCAAAATCTGCGCGGAGCTTCATGGTGGAAGATAACTACCACGCGATTGCGGCTGAAATCGGGACGGTTCGCGATCTCGTCTCACGCAATCTGGCGCGGTTGCAAAGCGAGGGTTTGCTGAAGATCGCAGGCCGGGAAATCATCGTTCCCGACGTCGAAAGACTACGAGAAGAACTTCCGCGATAGACGCTTCATGAAGGCCGCTATGACAAAAGTCTTTGCTTATTCGCCATTGCAGCAGATACTTTGATTCGAGCAGCGAGGTATTGATGGCGATTGAAGGCGTCCCGGAACATTCTACAGTGCGAGCAAAAAGGGACATGCTGGTCTCGAAGGGCTGGATCCAAGCGGTTGCGCTTGGTGGTCCTGTTTGGATTTTTCGTCATGGGCTTATTGGCCTACAGGACGTATACGGAAGAGGCACCCATTCCGGGCCGTGTTGTGGGACCGAATGGCGCAGTTCTCTTTACGCGCGCCGATATTCTGGCGGGTCAACAGATCTTCCTGAAGAACGGACTGATGGAATATGGCTCCATCTTCGGTCACGGGGCTTATTTAGGTCCGGATTACACGGCCGATTATCTGAGGCGTGCGGCCACCATCGTGGCGAGTTCACATGGACCGGGCGATCAGGCTAGAACACTTACCGCTGCGGAATTTAAAATAAACCGCTTCGACCAGACCAGCGATACACTCAGCTTCACGGCTGGGCAAGCCGAAGCTTACAGGCAATTGGTTCCGTATTATCACGCATTCTTTTCGGAACCTTCTACGCGGTACGGTCTGCGTCCAAGCGCCATCACCGATCCTACGCAAACACGGCAACTCACGTCCTTCTTTAGTTGGTCCGCCTGGGTCGCCGCGGCGTTGCGGCCGGGACATAATTACTCGTACACGAACAATTGGCCACCCGAACCGCTGGTGAACAATACGTTAACAGCGGACATGATTGTGTGGAGCGTGCTCTCGCTCGCGGCGCTGCTGGGCGGCACGGGCGTGCTGCTTGCGGCATTCGGCCGCTGGAATTTCCTCGGCTGGCATGGACGCGAACGTCAATCGCTGACTTTCCGCGCCCCCGGCGAGGTCGTGCTGACGCCCGCGCAACGCGTTACGGGATGGTTCTTCTTTGTGATGGCCCTGCTGTTCCTGATACAGACGCTGGTGGGAGGGGCGTCGCAACACTATCGCGCGGAGCTTTCAGACTTTTTCGGTATCGATTTGGCCCGCATTCTGCCCTTCAACTTAGCGCGAACGTGGCACGTTCAACTGGCCATCTTCTGGGTTTCCACTTCTTATCTGGCATCGGGCATTTTTCTTGCTCCGATGCTGAGCGGACGCGAGCCGAAACATCAAAAGAAATTCGCGATTGGCTTGCTGGGTGCGCTCGCATTGGTGGTTTTCGGCAGCATGGCGGGCGAGTTTGCGGGAATTCATGGCTTGATCCAAAAGTATTGGAGCTGGTTCGGAGACCAGGGCTTTGAATATCTGGACCTCGGCCGTTTCTGGCAAGTCCTGCTTACGCTTGGGCTGTGCGCGTGGGTCATGATGCTCTACTTCGGACTGCGCGGCCGGCTCCGGACGGAGCATAAAGGCAATCTGCCGTGGTTATTCTTTTTCTCGGCGTTATCGATACCGGCGTTCTATGCCGTTGGGTTGCTCGCGCAACCGGAGGCGCACTTCACCACTACCGACTTTTGGCGTTTCTGGGTAGTTCACCTGTGGGTGGAAGATTTCCTTGAACTATTCACGACCATCATGGTGGCTTGCATTTTCGTGCTGCTGGGCGTGATCGCCGAGCGCGTGGCGCTTACGGTGGTTTATCTGGACATCGTGCTGTATTCCGCAGGCGGCGTGATTGGCACGATGCATCATCTGTATTTCTCCGGCACACCGGCAGAGCACATGGCGCTCGGCGCGTTTTTCTCGGCGGCGGAAGTGATCCCGTTGACGTTTCTGACGGTGGAGGCCTGGAGCTTCTTGCAATTAGGGGCGCACCAGGAAGCAAACCGGGAAGCGAATTCACGCAATGCGTTTCCGCATTACTGGGCTGTGATGTTTTTGGTCTCCGTCGGGTTCTGGAACTTTCTCGGCGCGGGAATCTTCGGGTTCTTAATCAACCTGCCGGTCGTTTCGTATTACGAGATTGGAACGGCGCTGACCACCAATCACGGCCATGCCGCCATGATGGGCGTGTATGGCATGCTGGCAATCGGACTAGCACTGTTCAGCATCCGCTACATGATCCCCGAACAGCGCTGGTCGGAACGCGCCGCCAAGATCAGTTTTTGGGCGCTAAATGTGGGATTAGCCTGGATGGTATTCGCGACGTTGTTTCCTCTGGGCATTCTTCAGTTATATGAGTCGGTCAACCACGGCTACTTCGAGGCGCGATCTCTGAAATATATCGGCAACCCTGTGAACGCTTTCATCGAGTGGATGCGCTTCCCAGGTGACGTCGTGTTCATCGTCGGCGGCGCACTCCCGCTTCTTTATCTGTGCTGGTTAGCGATCCGCTACATGAAGCCAAAAACCACGCTGGAAGAACCTAAGAACATTCTCTTCGCCGACATCACGGAACCCGCAACCACGTCCAATTTGTAAATGATTGGGCCGTTCCATCTCGAGCCCGCGCTGGCAATCGCCTACGCTATCCTCCTGATGGCCATTGCGGTGGGTTTGGAATGGGTAGCGAAACACGCGCATAAGCGGTCCGACCAATACCATACGGGCGGGTTCCGCTTTCACCGGGACAGGGATGCCTGGGAGTGTCCTGTGGGTCTGGTGTTGATCAGGGCTGAGATCGATCATGAGAAAGGGATGGTGCGGTATCGCGCCCCCGCTCACACGTGCAATAGTTGTCAAATCAAATCACGTTGCACGAACTCGGACACAGGACGCGAAATCGAAGTGCCGATCGATCCGTGGGTGCAGTCGGCGGCGTTGCGTTTGCAGCGCGGGATTTCTCTCGTTCTGGTAACGTTGGCCGCAGTTATCGCAATTATCGAACTGTTTCGCCACAATCACGGCCCAGAACGGTGGATACTCGGGTTGCTTCTGTTGTTCATCCTCAAGCGATTGTTGACGCTGGCGAGCCGCGCGGCGGCGGATCGGGGCGGTTACACTCTGAACCCGGGCGCTCCTTGGAACCGGTCAGGTTCTTACATTGGGGCGTCTGGGAGAAGAGATAACAGTTATTCCTTGCGAACTTTCTGGGCTGCCACACTTTGCGAGTAGCGGCTCAGCGGCTCTTTCGTTGCCGGGTGGCGCAGGTCCGGTGCGATTTCGAGTAGGGGTTCCAGCACAAAGCGGCGGTCGAACATTCGGGGATGGGGGATCGTCAGGGCGGGGGTTTGCATTTGGATATTCGCGAAGAGAAGAATGTCGATGTCGATGGTACGTGGTCCGCGGCGGATCGATCCCGCGCCGCGCACCCGGCCTAAGCCGCGCTCGATTGTTTGCAGGGCGTTGAGTAATTGCAAGGGAAACAGACGGGTCTCGCATTCGACGGCCATGTTCAAGAACCAGGGCTGGTCGGTAACATCTTGCGGCTCAGTTTCGTAGATGGACGAGCGCTTCAGAATGTGAATGCCGGGTTGCGCCAATTCGAGCAGGGCGCGCTCCAGATTCTGCCGCCGGTCGCCGACATTCGAACCGAGCGAAAGATAGACCTTCTTCGCGGATCTCAAAATAGCGGATTCTGGCCGCCCGCGAAACGCATGCGCTGTGGAATCTGGAAGTATTCGAAGGCGCGCGCGGTTGCGATCCGGCCGCGAGGTGTGCGATCCAAAAACCCTAGCTGCATTAAATAAGGTTCGTAGACTTCTTCGATGGTGTCCGCTTGCTCATCGATGGACGCCGCGATGGTGCTCAAACCGACGGGGCCTCCGCCGTACTTGGCGGCGATGGTGGTCATGATTTTCTGGTCTACTTCGTCGAGGCCGTAACGATCGACTTTCAGCAGATCCAAGGCAGCTTGGGCTACGCCGTCGTCAATGTGTCCGTCGGCCCGCACTTGCGCATAATCGCGAACTCTGCGCAGCAGGCGGTTGGCGATACGTGGTGTTCCCCGCCCCCGCCGTGCAATTTCGCGCGCTGCGTCGTGAGTGATTCCGATGTCCAGCAATCCGGCGGAGCGCTCGACAATATTGGCGAGCGTCTCTTCGTCATACGGATCGAGCCGCAGGACAATGCCGAAACGGCCACGCAGCGGTGCGCTCAGCAAACCTTGGCGCGTGGTGGCGCCTACGGCCGTGAAATGCGGTAAGGGCAGTGAGTGGGTTCTAGCGCCCGGGCCGGTACCTATTAATATGTCCAGCCGGAAATCTTCGAGAGCGGCATACAGAATCTCTTCGATATCGGGCTGCAGGCGGTGAATCTCATCGATGAAAAAGACCTGCCGCGCACGCACGTTGCTGATGATCCCGGTGAGGTCGAGTTTTTTCTGCAGAATCGGACCCGCCGTTTGATCGATGGGCACGGATAGTTCATGCGCGATGATACCGGCGAGCGTGGTTTTGCCTAAACCAGGCGGTCCGCACAACAGCACGTGATCCATGGCTTCGCCGCGCTGCTTGGCGGCCTCAATGGCGATGGACAATTGTTCGCGAACGTGCGGCTGCCCGGCGAAATCGGCCAATTGAGTAGGACGCAGCGCCGCCTCAAACTGGCGATCGTCGTCCTGGGTTACCGGGGAAACAGTGCCTTGCGCGCGCATCCCGTTCCCACCTTAACGCACCAACGCGAGCGCGGCGCGGAAGAAGCCCTCGAATTCCTGGGGCGCACCCCGGTCCTTCGCTTTGCGCACGGCTTCCTCAGCGGCGGGGCGGGAACAACCCAGATTGGCGAGGGCTGAAAGGACATCCTGTTCGAGAGCGCTCAAGGAGGGGCGGGCCGGCGTTGCGCCCGTGCTCGCGCCTGCCGCTTCCACGGCTCCCAGCTTGTCTTTGAGTTCGAGGACAATTCGCTCGGCGGTCTTTTTGCCGACGCCAGGAATGCGAACCAATCGTGGCACGTCTTCGGTGCGGATGGCGCCGATCAGGTCGGAGGTGGGCAAACCGGAGAGCACCGTAATTGCCAGCTTGGGGCCGATTCCGCTGACAGAAATCAGGCGTTCGAACAGCAGTTTTTCTTCCGAGGTGACGAAGCCGAATAGCGCGAGCGCGTCTTCGCGAACGTGGGTATAGATGCGCAGCGAAACGAGTGCGCCGGCATCGGGCAGCGCGGTGTAAGTGGAAATTGGAATTTGCACTTCGTAGCCGACGCCGGCCGCATCGACCACAACTTCATTGGGATGCTTCTCGAGAATCGTTCCCCGCAAGTGCGCGATCATATTTTCTCCGGCAGCGGGACATTGTCGATGAGCCTTACGCCTTCGAGGAATGCGGCGGCAAAGCGCCTTCCCCAGTGTTCTTCGACATACTCGACATGCAAGCCACCGGCTTCGATGATGCCTTTGGCTTGGTTCGCATCGGCGGCGGTAGTCAAGGCGCGGAAGATGCAGGCGGCTTTGTGCCGTCCGGCAGGCGAGAGCAGCGCGTTTCGGGAACTTTCGGCGAGCCCGGAGGGTTCGCGCACGGTGGGACAGGGGACGATTTCCGTAGGGACAAAGAAATCCGCGGTCATGTCCGTAACAATCTTCAGTTGTTGGTAATCCTTTTCGCCAAAGTAGGCGCGCTCCGGCCGAACCACATTCAGAAGCTTGAGGACTATGGTCATCACGCCTTCGAGGAATCCGGGCCGGCGCACACCTTCCATGACGTTCATGATCTCTGTTTCTTCGATGCGAAAGCGATAGCCATGCGGGTAGAGTTCCGGCATGGCGGGCGCGAAGACCTCATCCGTTCCCAAGCTTTCAAGCAGCGCTAAATCGTTTTCGAGGGTGCGTGGATACCGCTCCAGATCTTTCGGATCGTTGAATTGTGAGGGATTCACGAAGATGCTGACCACCACGACATCATTTTCTTTTCGGCAGCGCTGTACTAAGGAGGCGTGGCCCCGGTGCAGCGCACCCATGGTCGGGACAAAGGCAATGCCGCGGTCCGTGATGCGTTGCCGCCGCTTGAGCCAACTAGACACTGAATCTGAGAGATGCATCAGGAGTAGCTCTCGTCGGAGGACGGGAACGTTCCAGCTTTCACGGCCTGATCGAATTGCGTGAGAGCGGCCAGAACACCAGGCGCGCCGTCGAGAAAGGGGCGGGCAAATTTCGGCTGAAAATCGATGTTCAATCCGAGCAGGTCCTGCAGCACCAGGACTTGTCCATCGCAATCGGGGCCAGCGCCAATCCCGATGGTGGGAATGTGAAGAGCCCTAGTAACCTCAGCAGCGACGCCGGCTGGAATGCATTCGAGCACCACCGCGAAAGCACCGAGCGTTTCGAGAGCGACGGCTTGGCGGAGAATCTCGCGCGCTTGCTCGGCGGTTCGGCCCTGGACTTTGTAGCCTCCATAACCGCGAATAGATTGTGGTTGCAGACCGAGGTGCCCCATGACGGGTATTCCGCTTTGGGACAGGCGTTGAACGACGTCCTCATGTCCATCCAGGCCCTCCAACTTCACTGCGTGAGCGCCGGCGGCCATCAGAATATGTGCTGAATCGAGGGCGGCTGAGACACCTTTCCGAAACGAAAGAAACGGCATGTCGGCAATGATGAAGTGCTCCGGAGCTCCGCGGGCCACTGCTTCGGTATGGAGCCGCATCAACTCGACATTCATAGGGAGCGTTGAAGAGTGACCATGCATTACCATACCGGCGCTGTCGCCCACGAGCAGTGCGTCGATGGCCGTTTTGGAAAGTAAGCGCGCGAAGGTGTAGTCATAGCAAGTGACCATGGAGAGCTTGCGGGCCTCTGTTTTCGCGCGTATAAAACCTTTTGAATCCATCGCTCAAGACCGTTCCAGAAGCGCGCCGGCCGCTGGATGACGCGGGTGCAACCCGAATCATAGCAACGGGGGGCGAGCGCGCGTTCGCAACTGTTGTGCGTACGCGGTATGCTAGAGGCACTTTGTCATCCAGCTGCCGGAACCCGGATTTAGGGCAGACCGGCGAGGCTGCCGCTCTTCGGCGCGAACTCGAACGGCTTCGGGAAATCGAACAGCGTTTTGAGGATTTTGCGAATAGCGCGCGCGATTTTGCGTTTATCATTCTCGATTTAGACAATCGCATTATCGGCTGGAATAAAGGGGCGGAGCAGTTGCTCGGCTATTGTGAAGCGGAGATACTGGGCCACTCGGGAAGCATATTTTTCACGCCGGAAGATGTGGCCGCGGGCGAATGCGATCTCGAGCTGGCGACCGCCCGCGCACGAGGCCGCGCGGAGGACGATCGCTGGCACCTGCGCAAGGATGGCAGCCGGTTTTGGGCGAGCGGGGTGATGACTCCCCTGCTTGACCAAGGAGGCCAGCTCCGGGGCTACGCGAAGGTCATGAGGGACCAGACCGCACAACGCAAGAATGTTGAGGCGTTGCGCGCGAGTCAAGAGCGGTTCAGGGTGCTGGTTGAAAACGTGCGGGAGTGCGCGTTATTTACCGTCGACGTGGATGGCAATGTCTCAGATTGGAACCCCGGCGCCGAACGGATTTTCGGCTACTCAGCCGAGGAGGTACTGGGGCGCTCCGCGCCGGAACTCCTAACCGACGACGAGAACTGCAGATCTATGATGAGCGACGAATTCGAGGCTGCGGCCGTCCAGGACGGGACTTCGGCAGAGTGCTGGATGGTGCGACGCGACCGATCACGGTTTTATGCACGCTGGGTGACGAACGCCATCCGAGATGAAGCCGGCCGTCCAATCGGCTTTACGAAAGTGTTGCGGGACGAGACGGAACGGCGGCGGGCCGAAGAAGAACGCGAACGGGAGTCACAGGAAAATCGCGAGTTGCTGGAAGGACGTGTGCGGTTTACGAACATGGCTCTTCACCGGACGAAGGAAGAGCTGCAGGATCTGGCCGGGCAGCTACTGAACTCACAAGACGAGGAACGGCGTAGAATAGCTCGCGACCTGCACGATCATCTGGCCCAGAGGCTCGCGTTTGTCGAGATGAAGCTGGCACATCTTCGCGATGGACTTCCCGCGGAGGGTGACGCGCTGCGTTCGGAGCTGGAGGGAATTCAGGAGCATATCGCCAAGCTCTCGGGCGACGTGCGCGATCTTTCGCATCGTTTGCATCCCTCCACTCTCGAGCACATCGGGCTTTTGCCGGCGCTGACTTCCCTGACAAGGGAGCACCAATTGCTTCGAAAGAGTCCAATCCAATTGGACGTTACTAATTTCTTCGAGGAAGGTCTCGAACCAGGAGTTCGAAGCGTTCTCTACCGGATTTCAGAAGAAGCGCTGCGGAATATCGAACGGCATGCCGGCGATGTTGGAGTGACGGTCACGCTCTATCGCAGCCCGGAGGAAGTGCATCTTGAAGTACAAGATGAAGGATCCGGTTTTTCCCGCGGCATCCTCGAACAACGGAAGACCCTGGGCCTGATCAGCATGGAAGAGCGCGCGCGCCTGGTAGGTGGAAGGCTTGAGTTAACGTCGGTTCCGGGCGAGGGCACAACGGTGAAAGTAGCGGTTCCGTTGAAGGTCGCGCATGCTGAGGCGTTTTCAGTTTAGCCGGCCGTTTTGTTCCACAACTCGGAAACCAGCAAGCCGCCTGTTGCGAGTTGCCGGCGTATCAGCCGGAATCCGCTGGATTCGAGAGGAACCGCATAGGCGGGCAGCCGGTTGCTTCTCAATTTGGTAAGCATCCGGAAGCCCACGTATAGAGCTTTGATAACAAGCAGCGCCGCCGCACGTCGAAAGCCGCGCTTTGGGACTCGGAATTCGGAGACGAGCCAGCGCGCGCCAGGGCTAGTCACGTGGGAGACCCTCTCAACCAACGTTTCCACTTCATCCGTGGTTAAGCAATCTAAGAAGTAGTGGCTTACGACGAGATCGTAGCTCCCGGATAAATGCGCGTTGAGGGCGTCGGCAATGAAGAAGCGGACACGCTTGGAATTCAGTTTGGATTTTCGAATGCGCCGCTGCGCCAGCCGCACCATAACTTGACTCACATCGATGGAATCGACAAACGCGTCCGGGTTGCGCTTCAGAAACTCCGCTGTAAAACGGCCATCGCCGTCGCCGAGAATCAAGACGTTTCTCGCGCCGGCGACGTCGTCGATGTACTCGATGCGCCGCCGTTGCAGCGCCGGTCCAAAGGTAAGATATTCGAGCCAGCGATACCAGGGGGCTATGAAGTCACAGTTCATTTGGCTCACTTCATGTCAACCAAGCGAGCGTCAGCGCCAGCAACGGAGTACAAAGAGCGGCATCGGCGGCTACGCGCAACACGTCCAGGCGCAAATGAGACCGGCAGGCGCCCAACAGAGCGAGGGCGATTCCGCTCCAGAAGCCAGCCATACAGAAATCCATGGGAGCTAGGGCTGAAAATCCCAATACTGCCGCGAGCAATGCAATGCCGATAGTAACGGTTGTGAAATGGCGGGCCAACCAGCGGGCCGACCGGCTCGGCGTGCCGGTGGCGCCAGGAATACCGGTCTCGCACTCCCAGGTCTCGATACCGGAAATGTTCGCCCAACACAGCAAGGAAAACAGGGCAGCGGGGGCGGCGAGGGGGCGGACATTCGCGCCATTCACGATCCATACGCCAAGGAATGTTCCAGAGGTAAATAGAAGAGCCGCGAACGCCTCGCGCGGCCAACGCGCGCGCCAACGTGGAGGCGCCAGATGCACGAATCCGAAGTAACAGACAACAGGAATGGCGAGCGCCAGTCCGCCGTAAAACGTAGAGCGTTTCAGGGCGCAATACGCCAGCGGGAGGACGAGCAAAGCAACAGCGAGACCGGCCGCGGATGCAAATTGCAAGTGACGCCTGTAAAACTCTTTTCGAGCCGGCTCCCAAGCTCCTATCCTGGGCCGCAACGCATCGAGGATTCGATCGCTGAGGTATACGATCCAAACCGCTAACCCCAACACGAGCGGTTCAAGCGGATTCACGCGCACATGCAGGCAATGTAGAAGCAGCAACTGCCAGAACACCGCAACAGCGGGAGCATCGAGGCTCGCGACATTGGGCCAAAGCCACGGCTCAATCGCGGAGTGACGGAAGGTCAACTCCTTCTTCCCGGAAAAGGTTTGGGTGCTCAAAACGCCGTGGACACTACAATCTTAGAGGACACGCACCTGTGAAATGATCTCGTGGCACGCGGGCAGACATCTTTCTATACTGAACGTGTGGACGCTTACGCCGCGTTTGCAAACGAGAATCGATGCCGTCGGCCGACGAGATTCAACCCGAACCTTCCATTTCGCAGGATGTTGACGCCTCACGAACGATAACGGAGACGGATATCAGTCCGCCGCGAGGCAATCCATTCCCTGTCGTGGGAGTCGGCGCCTCGGCCGGCGGGTTGGAAGCTTTCGAGCAGTTTCTGTCGGGTCTCTCCGAGGGGACCGGTATGGCGTTCGTGCTGGTGCAGCATTTGGATCCGCTGCATGAAAGCATGCTGGCGGAAATCCTCCGTTTGCATTGCAAGATGCCGGTCATCACCGTTCACGACAAGATGACGATTGCGCCGGACCACGTTTACGTCATCCCGCCGAACACCAGTATGATTTTGGAAGACGGCCATCTACGGCTGGCGGCCCGTGAAGAAGGACTGCACTTACCCATCGATAGATTCTTCCGCTCGCTGGCGAAGGTTCAGGGAAGCCGCGCAATCGGGGTAGTGCTTTCGGGGAATGCATCCGACGGCAGCCTCGGCCTGCGAGCTATCAAAGCAGAATGCGGCATGACTTTCGCCCAGGAGGAAGCAAGCGCGCGTTTCAGCGGGATGCCGCGAAACGCAATCGCAACGGGCGCTGTCGATTTTGTCCTCACGCCGGAAGAAATTGCACGCCAACTGGTGCAGTTGAGACATCATCCGTTCCTTGTTACCGCGGAGCCCGGACGCGCCGACACGGAAACGCTACCGGACGGCGATGGCGATCTCAAGCGCATCTTGGCCTTGCTGCACGGGGCGACAAAGGTCGACTTCTCGCATTACAAACACACCACCATCCGCCGCCGGATGGGCCGCAGAATGATGGTTCTACGGAATGACAATCTTGCGGAGTATGCACGGTATTGCGAGCAGCATCCAGCCGAACTGGGCGAACTTTATCGCGATCTTCTGATCAGTGTCACGAATTTCTTTCGCGATCCGGAAGTCTTTGAAGCGCTAGGCAAGCTGCTAGGGGCTGCTCTAACGGAGCGAGCACAACCCGATCAGCCGGTTCGAGTGTGGGTACCGGGCTGCGCGACGGGCGAAGAAGTCTACTCGTACGCGATTTCGATTCATGAGGCTCTTGAGGAGCACCAGCTATCCGCTCCACTTCAGATATTCGGAACCGATATCAGTGAGATGGCTCTGGAACGCGCACGCCAGGGCATCTATTCAGAAGCCATCAAGCAGGATGTGTCCCCGACCCGCCTCAGCCGTTTCTTCACAAAAATCGAAGGGGGATATCAAATCAGCAAAGGCCTACGGGAAAGCTGTATTTTCGCCCGCCATGATGTCACAAAGGACGCACCTTTCTCTCACCTGGATCTGGTTAGTTGCCGGAACGTATTGATCTATCTTGACGGCAAGTTGCACAACCGCCTGTTTCCGCTTTTCCACTACGCTTTGAACCCAGGGGGTCTGTTGGTGCTGGGCAGCGCTGAATCAGCGGCAACAGCGCCCGATCTGTTTACGCCCGTCGAGAATCAGCAGCGTATCTACCGCCGGCGGCCGGTCGCGGTGCGCCTTTCTCTGGACCAAAACAATACGCCTGCGGCACATGGATCCACGGCAGCGACGATCAGTTCTCCGCCTGCCGGCTCGGACCTTCAAAAGCGGGTAGACCGCATCATGCAGAGCAAGTACGGTCCGGCGGCCGTGCTGGTGGATGCCGAGTTGCGCATCGTGCAATTCCGCGGCCATACAAGCCCTTTTCTTGACCCGAAACCAGGTGAAGCGAGCCTCAATCTGCTGCACATGGCACGAGAAAATCTTGTCGTTCCCTTGCGCCGGTCCATCAAGGCCGCAGCTGAACAGAAGGTTTCGGTACGCGAAAGCGACATTCTCCTCGATGATCCGTCGTTGCCGCCCAGACTGACGCTGGAGGTGAGCCCCATCTCCGACAACAGTCCCGCGGAACGGTACTACCTTATAGCGTTTCTTCCCCAGGCGGACGTTGCAACCGGCCTTTCGCCCGAGACAGCTCCGCCGGGGATGACAACTGTCGATTCCAAGGTAGGCCATTTGGAACGTGAGCTGGCGGAAACCAGAGAGTACTTACGCAATCTGACAGAAGATTACGAAGCGCATTCCGAAGAGCTGCGCGCGGCTAATGAAGAGGCGCGCAGCGCGAACGAAGAGCTGCAGTCCGCCAATGAGGAACTGGGTACAACAAAGGAAGAACTTCAATCCACCAATGAAGAGCTGACGACCGTCAACGAAGAGCTGCAGAACCGCAATCAGGAGCTGACGGCAATTAACAGCGATTTGAAGAATTTGCTGGGCGCTGTCAGCCTCGGGATTCTGATGATCGATCAGGATCTGCGCGTCAGACGTTTTAACACGGCGGCGGAGAAGCTGTTCGAACTCTCGACGCATGACATGGGCCGCCGTATCAGCCATATCCATGGACGAATCGACCCCCCCAAGCTCGAACAGCAGGTGAAAACGGTGATCGAGTCTCTGCGCGTCCTGGAAGAGGAGCTCCAAGATGTGGACGGGCGATGGTATTCGATGACCATTCGGCCGTACCGGACGCTGGACAACCATATTGCGGGAGCGGTGGTGACGTTGCAGGACATCGATCCTCTGAAGCGGGGTCTCGAAGCGGCCGAGGGAGCCCGCAATTACGCAGAGGGAATGATTGAGACGGTTCGGGAACCTCTGATTGTGCTCGACTCCGATTTGCGGGTACAGCGGGCGACGGCGGCATTTTATGAGACGTTTTTGGTATCGCGCGAGGAGACGGAGGGCCGGCTTCTCTACGACCTGGGTAACGGCCAATGGAACCAGCCACGGCTACGCGAGTTGCTAGGATCGGCGTTGTTCCGGCATCAGCCATTTCACGATTACGAGATAGAGCACGATTTGCCGCATATCGGGCGGCGAACCATGCGCCTGAATGCGCGCCGCATCCCCATGCAAGATCCGAACCGCCGGATGCTGTTGCTGGCGATAGAGGACGTGACGGAACGGCGCGAAGAGGCCGAAATCCGTTATCAGCGGCTCTTCGAAACAGCCAAAGACGGCATGATTCTGGTGGACGCCGAAACGGAAGCGATTTCCGACGTGAATCCCTATTTCCTGCAACTGACCGGCTTCGCTCGGGAGGACGTTGTGGGAAGACCTTTCGGCCAGGCTCCTCCATTCTTGGAAATTCCGGAAGTGGCTACCTTCGTCGCGGTCACCAAAGACAGTGAAATGATCAAGTGTGACGACGTGCCCCTTATCACGCAGGGGCGGGGTAATGTTTGGGTTGACCTTACAGCCAATCGCTACGAAGTGGGTACGCAGCCGATGGTTCAGTTCAACATTCGCGATATCACGGAGCGGAAGGAAGCAGCCCGGGCGCTGCGCGAGACCGAAGAGCGCTTTCGATTGTTTGTTGAGAGCGTACGCGATTACGCGTTGTTTCAACTGGATACACAGGGCCTGATCGTGGCGTGGAATAGCGGTGCTGAGCGCCTGCTGGGATGGCATGAGGAGGAGGTAATCGGGAAGCCGGCCGATATCGTGTTTGTACCCGAGGACGTGGAGCGAGGCGAGGCGAAACACGAACTCGAAACAGCCCGCGCCCTAGGGCGTTCGGAAGACGAGCGCTGGCACATGCGGAAAGATGGCAGCCGCTTTTTCGCCAGCGGGGTATTGACGCAAGTCCGCGACGAGAACGACCGGTTACGCGGGTTTGCCAAGATCATGCGTGACGTCACCGAAAGCAAGGAGCAGGAGGAAGAACTGCGTTCCTCGGTGAAGCAGAAGACCATGCTGGTGCGCGAGATCCATCACCGTGTGAAGAACAACTTGCAGGTCATCGTGAGCCTGTTGAGTCTGCAATCGCACCAAATCAACAAGCCGGAACTGCTGGCGGCGTTTGAGGAAACGGAAGCGCGCGTGCGGGCGATCGCGAAAATTCATGAACGGCTGTACGCTTCCGACAACCTTACGGAAGTTGAGTTCGGTACCTATCTCACTCACCTTTCGAACGAATTGGTCGCGCTGTTCGCTACTGTGCCCGATACCGTGAAGCTTGCCGTGAATGTGCAGGAAATGGTGCTGCATATCGAACAAGCCATTCCACTGGGCCTGATTGCCAATGAGCTGATCATCAACGCCCTTAAGCACGGCCTGAAGGGGACAGCGGGGAAGTTGGAAGTTAGTCTTTCGTATGTGCCGGAGGGCGTTCAGCCCGAGTTAGGCCAAACGCTGGATGACGGGTGGGGCCAAGTTCGAATCTCGGATACGGGCTCTGGATTTCCCGCAAGTACGGATCTCACCGGATCATCTTCGATGGGCTTCCGGCTGGTGAATTTGCTTGTGCGGCAGTTACGCGCGAAGCTGGAGGTTCGGGAGCGTCCGGGAGCGGACATTATCATCACATTTCCCCTCGCCTACAGATAGCGCGAGGTTGGAGCGATCCACTTTATGAGCGCACGAATATTGATTGTCGAAGACGAGCAGATCATCGCCGCCGATCTGGAAGCGAAGCTCATCCAGCTGGGGCATCAGGTGGTGGGGACCGCCGCTTCGGGCGAGGAAGCCGTCAGCTTGGCGCAACGTGTAGCCCCCGAATTAGTGCTGATGGATATCCGGATCCAGGGGAAAATGAATGGCATCGAAGCAGCACGCCGCATTCAGAGGCCGACCGGGTTGCCCGTCATCTTCATCACGGCTTGCGGAGAAATGTTTCTCTCGAATCCGGACCTAATGGTTGCTCCCGGCATTTGTCTCAGCAAGCCCTTCTCGCTCTATCAACTCCAGACCGTGTTGGATAGCGTGCTAGTCAGCCAGCGGCCACCCGGGCCTATCAACTGAGGGAAAACTCAAAAGCATTCGGCTGACCCGATTAGAATCAGTTTAGAAGGTGATGGAGCACATTATCGACGGAGTCCTGCGCTTCCAACGCGAAATACATCCCGATGCGGAAGCGTTTTTCCAGCGGCTGGCGCTGGGGCAAGCCCCATCGGCGATGTTCATCGGCTGCGCCGACTCACGCATCGTACCGCACACTCTAACGCAACAAGGACCCGGATCGCTCTTTGTCGTTCGCAACGTCGGCAACATCGTGCCGCCGAGTTCGACTGAGCCGGGCGGAGTTACGGCGAGTATCGAATACGCCGTTGCCGTCCTCGGCATTCCCGATATTGTTATCTGCGGGCACTCGGGGTGCGGGGCCATGGGCGCCATTTTGAGCGGTAGCGAGCAGCTTGAGAAGCTTCCAGCCGTGGCGCGGTGGCTTCATTACGCGGACGCGGCGCGCGATGCCGTCGAGGTGAAGTGCGCGCAGTCCTCGCGGGACGAGAAGCTGAGCGCGCTGGTTCACGAAAATGTTGTCGTACAACTGGACAATCTGCTGACGCATTTAGCGGTTGCGAAAGCTATAGAAGCCAAGCAATTGCGGCTGCACGGCTGGGTGTATGACATCGGTTCAGGAAACGTGAGCACCTACGATGCACGGGCGGGTAAGTTTGTGCCGATCAGCCGTGACTTGTTCGCGAACGCCACTCCCACTCGCGCATCTTCATGACATTGGTAGTGGATTGATCCAGTTGTGTGGGTTCGGGGAGATGGTTGACACCGCTCCTTGCGGCCGCGGCTCGATTTTGGGCTGTCGTGGGCAGCACTGCTAATGTAAGATAAGCTACAGCTCTTACAAGAAACAACCTACTCGTGACAATTGCCGCTTTTTCACCCAACAACGCCGGAGTATTCTTTGCGGGATAATTCGCGCGCTCATACCGGTGGGGATCTTGGCAAACCGCTGAAAGAGTTTCAGAGTATTCTGTCCGGCTTGCCTGTATTCACGGGCAATTCAGGGACTCTGTCGAACACGATCGAATGAGCGCCGCCGGAGTTCAGACACAGAGCGTTCCGCTGGTTATCATTTGGGCGCCCAGCGGCCGAGATGCCGCGCTCGCAGGTGAAGCGCTGCAGCGGGCAGCTATTCCATCAACGGCTTGCACGAGCATAGAAGACGTATGCGCCGCCGTAGCGAGCGAACACGCCGGCGTAGCGATACTTGCGGAAGAGGCGCTCACCTCCGCTTCCATCGAACAACTCCAGGACGCACGGGAAAAGCAACCATTCTGGTCCGACCTGCCGCTGCTCTTGCTGACCGGCGGCGGCACCTCGACGGGGGCCTCCCTCAAGAAATTGAGCGAAATGCGGGTTCTGGGCAACATTATGTTGCTGGAACGCCCTCTTCGAAGCGTCACGCTGATCGCGGCGGTGCAATCGGCGCTGGCTACTCGGCGCAGGCAATTTCAAACCAGAGATCAGATTCTTCAGTTACAGGAAGCACAGGAAAAACTTGCGCAAGCGAATGCCGATCTGAAACAGTTCGCCTTTGCCGCCAGCCACGATCTGCAGGAACCGCTCCGGATGGTGAATGTATTCACGCAACTGCTGATGGAGCGGCACGTGGATCAAAGCAACGAGGATGCCCCCCAGTTCTCCGAATATGTGCAGAGGGGCGTGAAGCGGATGGAGCTGCTGCTGCGCGATCTTCTCTTATATTCGAGGGCTATTCACGAAGAGCGGACCTGGCCGAGATCCCACTTCGACCTCAATTTTGCAATCTCCGACGCAATCAGTTCGTTGCACATGGAGATCCACACCACGCAGGCACGCATCATGTCGGGCGCGATGCCGAGCGTCTACGGTGATCAGACGCAATTATCGCTAGTATTCCAGAATCTGATCTCAAACGCGATGAAATATGCAAGAGAAGGCGTTCCGCCCGTCATCAAGATCTCGGCTGAGAAGAGCGACGGCGAACCGCTGGTTCGTGTAACGGACAACGGCATCGGATTCGATCAAAAGTACGCGGAACGAGTGTTCGATCTGTTCCAACGATTGGGCGGTTCGAAGGTCCCGGGCACCGGCCTGGGTTTAGCGATCTGCCGGCGTATTATCGAGCGGAATGGCGGGCGCATCTGGGCTGAATCGCAACCCGGCGTAGGCTCGACTTTCTTGTTCACCCTTCCGGGTGCACCGGCTGCGGAATAGACAGGTATTTACCAGAGCAACTTCAATCCGAACTGAATCTGACGCGAAGTGGTGGAGGTGCTTGTGATCACACCGGCAGTGGGCGAAACGCCCGTCGGCGTGAAGACCACTGCGTTCGGCTGATTGAAATTTGCACGGTTCAGCAGATTGAACAGCTCCGCGCGGAACTGCAGATTCACTTTCTCGCGAACGGGTATTTCTTTTAGCGCGGAGAAATCCCACGTCGCCAGACCGGGGCCGATGAAAGTGTCTCTGGCAAGATTTCCATAGAAGCCGCTACCGTTCGGGGGCGCTAAAAACGCGGCTGGATTAAACCACTTACTGACATTGCCCAGAATTACATTTCCCGTGAAGGCGGGGTTTACGAACGGGCGCACCGGATTTCGGGTGTCGCCATTGTTCGACGGGTTGTAACTCAACTGAGGGGTGAAGGGAAAGCCGCCTTGCAGCGTTACGATGGAGTTCAACGTCCAATCGGCCGCGAGTGCATTCACAAATCCGCCGGCATTGCTGAGATATTGTTTGCCGTGTCCAAAGGGCAGCGCATAAACGGCGTTGATGACGCCGACATTTCGCACGTCGAAGTTCGCCAGTCCGCGATCTGCTCGCAGGTCGAACGGATTGGAAGCAAGCGCAGGCTCGCCGCCGGAGGTGGTGGCATTCAATGAATCTCCATCGTCAATCGTCTTCGACCAGGTGTACGCTCCGCGGAAGGAAAGGCCGTTGCTGAAGCGGTGATTGACGTCTACCTGCAACGCATTGTAATGGCTATCGCCCTCTGAGAAATACGTCCAGGTATTGGCAAGCGCGGGGTTGGCCCTGGTTGCGGTTGGCACGTAATAGGTTCCGGGCGGAACGGCGTAGCAGCGAGACCGGCGGGAAAAGTACTTGGATAATTTGCCGGGCAAGGGGACGCCGGACAGACAACGGGGAAGGGTTCGTTAGCGTCGATCCCGATGAGTTCGTGGTAGCCATGCGATCCGACGTATCCGACGGTGAGCGCCGTGTCCTGAGTCAATTGCCGCTGAATGCGTAACGACCAGGAGAGCAAGGTGGGAGTTTGCAAATCGGGCTGAACTCCGCCAGGCACTAGCTTCGCAGTGGCGGGAACGGGCGCGCCGGGTGAAAGCGGAAGCTTCGAAACAGCGGCATTGGGAAGACTATAAGTGGGGTTGAAGGGCGCATTCTGATCCGTGCGGTAGCCGAGCGCGTCTTGCAGATCGTTATACATGCCGAAACCGGCACGCACGACAGTCTTATCGCCGAACGGGCTGTAGGCAAGCCCGATCCTGGGTTGTGGCAGGACGGTCCCATTGTTGTGAGTGAATACAGAACTTCCCACGGTGGGATGGGTGGCAATGATGCCGTTCGGATAAGTGTAATTGGAAGCTTGGTTATGAGCTTCATTCCAGCCGTTCGTGTACTCGTCGCGAAAGCCCACAGACAAAGTCAACGTCCGATTCACGCGAATGACGTCTTCGACGTACAGAGCGCCGAAAACAGATCGCCAGTTCATCTCAGTGGGGGAGGGATCGTACAGCAGACTGCTCGCGGTCCCCTGCAGGAATGTCTGGAGACTGGTGAACGTCGCCTGGCCGTATTGGCTGAGCGCCAACATTTCGTTCGATTGGAATTGCTGGAACCAAGCGCCAAAAGTGAGTTGATGGCGGCTCTTGGTCAATGAGGCGCTGTCTTCGTAGGTATAGATGTTTCGGGCGACACGCAGATTACTGCCGTTGTTACTTCCGGCCAAGCTGATTTGGGCGGTGGGATTGGAAGCTGCGCTGCCTCCGACCACAATGGCCCCAACGGGATGGCCTGTTAGGAAGCCGGGTAGAGAAGCGGCGGGAGTGCCGGGCGTCGGTTCGCCGGTAAAGAAGTAAGCGGCTCTGGAGTAGCCGGCGCGAGCAACGTTCAGTAGAGTGGGAGAGAAAACGTGTGTTTCCTCGATACTCGCGACCTGCTCGCGAAGAGTCTCCACGTCCGTGCTGTACGCGTTCGTACTGGTGGGTGTGAAATCCGCACTATCGTCCGCTGTATAAACCGCATTGAGAAAGTCCTTGGGACTGAAGATGTGATCCAGCCGCATAGTCCCGAAGTCATCTCGAATCGTTTGCAATGGATTGTTAAACGCTTCAGAGATACCGCCGAAATCCGGCGCGCCCGCCGAGGGCAAGGGCCACGCATCAATCAATGGCGAGACCCCGACAAAGGCCAGTTCCACGGCCGGGCAAGACTTCGGCGTTGGCGTCACCAACTTGCACGGCAGATATCCATTACGCGCGTTGGTGTCGGGAACAAGATCCACGCCGGTCTGGTGAAGATGCTGCTGGAGTTCTTCGAAATTTCCAAACAGAAAGGTCTTGCCCTTCTTAAGCGGGCCGCTCAGGGAGGCGCCAAACTGGTTCCGTTGAAAACCGGGAACAGAGGCGCCATCGAAGAAGTTCCTTGCATCCAGGTCGTTGTTGCGAAGAAATTCATAGAGGGAGCCGTGGAGTTCGTTAGTGCCTGATTGCGTCACGATCAGGACCTGCGCACCAGGATGTTTGCCGTATTGCGCGCTGTAACTATCGGTGAGCACGTTAAATTCCCGAACCGCATCAACGCCCAGCAATTCCTGACTGACACCGCCTGGCTGCATATTGTTTTCGGCCGCGCCTGTGAACTCAACGCCATTCAGGAGATAAAAATTCTGCTGAGGCCGATTTCCCGAGACGACAAAATTGTTGCCTGAAGTTGAGTTGGAAACGCCGATGCCGCCGGTTTTCTGCGACGTGACATTCACTACTCCGGGATTTAAGGTAATCAGCTCGTCGTAGCTGCGCCCATTGAGCGGAAGATCTTTCACTTGCCGTTCGCTAACGACGTTTGAAGTGTCGGCGGCGCTCACAGCGAGAACGGGGGCGTCGGCGTCGACGTTGATCCGCTGACTGGATGTTCCTACGCGCAAATCCAGATCGACCGTGGCGTCCTGGGCGACAACCAGATTGATCCCGGTGCGAATCTCTTCTGAGAATCCCGGCTTATTCACTTGCACCCGATAGTGGCCGACGGGCAGTGCGGGAAGCCGATACAGCCCTCTGCTGTCCGTGAACGTTGAGCGGCTTGCTCCCGTGTCTTCGTTCTTGGCCGCCACGGTGGCGCCTGAAACGAGCGCTCCAGATTCGTCCCTTACGGTTCCCGAGAGCGCCGCCGATACTTGCGCCCAAGCCAATGATTCGCATGTGATCACGAGAATGCAGCCGAGTAGAAATAACTTAGCTCTCATGTCTTTTTTACGTTGCCTTGTAAAGTATAAGCGACACACGCCCAAAGCCATGCTGGTTCGCACCCGACTTCGAGAATTCAGAACTTTACGAGCTATTTCCGCCGCCGAACTGGCGCGTCTTGCCGGTGTGAGCCGGCAAACTATTTACGCGATCGAGGATGGGAGTTTTGTTCCCAATACGACCGTTTCGCTGCAACTGGCGCGCGCTCTCCATGTCGGTGTGGAAGAACTTTTTTCACTAGCGGACGACCAAGCCGCGGAATCGGTTGAGGCGCAACTGCTCGCGTCCGGTGAGGTAGCAGAGGAAGGGCAGTTAGTGCGGGTCTGTCGCGTCAACAATCGCTTGGTGGCGGCGCTCATTTCAGCAATGCCGGCTTATCTGCCGGTTGCCGACGGTGTTGTCGAGCAGAGAAAGAAATCGGCCGTTGCCGTCAAGACGCCGACTGGTGTACCCGAAGGCCGGCTGTTGGTGGCCGGGTGTGATCCGGCGCTTTCCCTGCTGAACCAATTGCTAGTCTCTTCGGGAATCGAGATTGTGGCAGTTCCGTGTTCCAGCCGTCGCGCGCTCGATTGGCTACGCCGTGGACGCGTACACGCCGCCGGCTCACACATTCTGGATAAAGCGTCGGGCGATTACAATCTGCCCATCATCCGGCGCCTGTTTCCGGCGGGCGCGGTCCGGGTGATCACTTTCGCGGTTTGGGAGCAAGGTTTAGTCCTGCAGCGTGGGAATCCCAAGAGCATCCGGACGGTTGCAGATCTCGGCAGCAAAAACATTTCCGTGATCAATCGAGAGAAGGGCTCGGGCAGCAGAGACCTGCTTGACAGCAGCTTTCGAAAAGTGGGTATTCACGGTGAACAGGTGAAGGGATACAGTTCAGTGGCTGCGGGCCATCTTGCGGCGGCCTATGCGGTTGCAGCGGGCACGGCTGATTGCTGCGTTGCGCCTCGCTCGGCAGCACGCTGCTTCGGATTGGATTTCGTTCCACTGGCGGTGGAACGGTTCGATCTGTCGCTCGCCGCGGCATCGCTTGAACTGCCCGCCGCGAAGGCGCTCATGGATGCTTTGAACCGCTCCGATCTCAGGAAAAAGCTGGAGTCGATCGCGGGATACGATACCAGGCACACGGGCGAGGTTCTTATTTGAATTGCCCCGCTAAAGCAGGTGGAAATCGATCTCTACCGTGACCCTTACGTTCACTGGCTGACCGCCTTTCGTTCCCGGCTGAAACCTCCACTGTTTCAACGCTTCCACGGCCGTTCGATCCTCTTCGGCGTTCAAGCCGCTGAGCACGCGATAATTCGTTGGAACGCCGTCGGGCGTCACAACGGTGGAGATCTTCACCGTACCTTCGACGAAAGCCTCTTTCGATTTGGGCGAAAACTCAGGCTCGACATAATGGAGCAGCTTGGGGCGTTTCACGTCGCCGCCGGCCTCATAGACCTTTTCAGATTGAGCGTTCTTTTTGGTTTCGGCAACGTCTTGGGATTGCCGGCTCGACGCAGGAACCGCGACGCACAACAACAACAAGAGCGCTATGTTTCTCGAAAAAGCTTGTCTGCCTGAGAACGGATACACTAATCCCTCCTGAAGCAAGCGAGTGTTTGAAGGACGGAAGCAGTCCCGGGGAGGTTTCAACTCACAGGAATAAAGTTCTGAGAGACCCGCGCAAAACGGTCGCGGTGTCAAGCGCGCGCCCCGCAAAGAGCAGCGGGTTCCTTTGCCTGCCTCGGCATGCGCGTCCGCGCCCTTTGCGCTAGAAGGCTGAAGGGGTGGGCTCTACCAACGCCTCCGTGTTGACCGAGTAAAGCGCCGATTTGCCCTCGCGATCACTTTGGAAGTAGACGCGCCGGCTGTCGGGCGAGAAGGCAGGATCGACCGAGACCGGGTGCGTTGCCCGATGTTCGCAGAGCGTCAGTTCGCGCTGTGGGGAGCGAAGTAAAAGGATGATGGTGGGCTGCGCCTTGCTCCTGCTCGCACCGACGAATACCGATGCATCGCCGTTGGGGGCGAACGCCGCGAACTGGCTGGTGGCTGCAATTCGCCGCTCGAGCCCGGTATCTGGATCCACGGCGTGTATCTCGGAAACGAAAGTGTTGTTGACAGGCACTTGGCGTAAGAACAGAAGTGGTCCTCCGTCAGGCGACCACAGCGGATTCGAGATTCTGCCCTGGGCGAGAAGTTTCGGCTCCACGGGTGGAGCGCCTGCGAGAGGCACGTACCAGAACTCCTGTTCACCGGCGTCAGCGGCGCCGCCGGTATCCGGCCCGATGCGGACAAAAGCACATCCTGTGCCGTCCGGACGCAGTGCGCACCAGGGCGCCACGCCGTTGGCGAGCGCGCCTGCCTGGCTGTTTAGCTGCTCGAGACGGCCTTCCTTGACGACCATTACTTCAGAAGGAGTGTTTCCGAGGCTGAACGCGCTCACACCTCGCGAGAGCACCTCGACCTTTTTGCTCCCGATCGGGACGCGCTTCAGATCGGTTCCATCGATGAGATAAGCGGATCGCCCTTGCGCGTCGAGACAGAGCGATCGCGGGTGCAGATCGGCTGTCACGGCTAGCTGGCGCAGGACGCCGGTCCTTAGGTCGACTGCAAAAGGAGCGGGGCGACCGGTGCGGTCTGAGGAAAAGACGAGCAAGCGTTCGCGAACGGAAACGAACCGGTTGCCGGCGGCGGGGAGATAGCTGGCGCTGGCAGGATTGGTCAGCCTCACAACCATCGATTCAGTTGTGGGATCGATGAAGCGCACGAATTCACCGACCGCAGGGAGCGCTCTGGATTTCTTACTCGATTGAGTCTTATTGGATTGAGTCTTATTGGATTGAGTCGCGGCGGCCAACAGAGTTGGAAATCCGGCAGCGATCATCGTGCGGCGCGTTATGCGTTGCGTCACTACTAGATAGAGACGTCCGCCGAAATCTCCTGTTGCAGTGGAACGGTCGTTCTATACAGGCGTTTCATAGACCGAGATCGCTATGCACCGGCGTAGAGCGCTGGAAGGCATGCGATGAGCCGGCCAAGTATTTGTAGGGATTAACCGGGGTGCCATGCAGCCGAACTTCATAGTGCATATGCGGCCCGGTCGCGTGGCCGGTGCCTCCGGAAAGCGCAATCACCTCGCCGCGCCGAACTTCCTGCCCCGGAACAATCAAGAACTGAGACAAGTGAGCGTAGTAGGTGTCCAGCCCGTTACCGTGATTGATCACAATCAACTTGCCGTATGCGCCGCTCCAAGCGGCGGTTGCTACTACGCCGTCGGCGGTCGCGTGCACGGGGGTCCCGGTCGGGGCGACGAGATCGATGCCGGTATGGAAGGCGCCTTCACCCGAAAATGGATCGGACCTCCCTCCAAACGAACTACTCAGCACACCGTTGACGGGCCACAAACTAGGTTGTGTATGCGACTGCCACTGGTAAGCGTAATGGTGATAGATGCCGGAGTAGTTGGCTGATTTCAGGAAGTTGTATTGTTCGATGGATTCCTTCACATTGGGGGCCAGTTGGTTTCCGGTGCCGGAAATTTTCGTACTGGGCCGGTCAGGTTCGTTGATGCCGTAGGCGACAGTCACTTCATTGGCCAGCGTTTCAAGAGAAGCCATCTGCTCATTGTGCTGACGGGAAATGCGCTGCAGTTCTTGGTACCGGGTGCGTAAACGGTCAAAATCGGCGCTCAGTTGATTATAATGCGACACTTTCCATGTCATCCGTAAATAGCTGGAAAATAAGCAGCCCGCGAGTAGACCCGCTAAGCAAAGAGTGCAGAAGAAATAAGCGAGAGATTTATAGGTGATGTGAATTCGTCTGACTCGTCCTTGCATGGAATGGGCGAATTCTAAGACGAGGCACTGTTGATTCATTCGACTCCTCGGGGGCCATACGAGTAGAGCGGCTACTTCATACAGTGGCCCCGGACCGGATAAATTATGAACGAAGTTTCAGGCTACTCGGGTTAGGAGAGGGTGTCAATAGGATAAGGACGTGAGCTGGGTGACTTTTGAATCCCTCCGCGCCAGGGAAGGCCTAGTGCACGGAACCTAATTTATAGTCCCTGAACTGCCGATGGGCGATTGTGAGGGTCATTCCAGTCATTCTAGCGGCCTGCTTGGCGGCTGGCCGTCTATGGGCTACTGACGTCAGCGGCGAGTGGACGGCCGAGGTGCAAGCGCATCGCGGCGGCAGTTCCGAAATCACGATGAACCTCAAAGCGGAAGACGGGACGATAACGGGTACTGTCCGGGCCGCCGGCGGGGAAGCTTCTATTTCATCGGGTACGATTGATGGCGATGACATCTGGTTCTCGGTCATCACGGAGTTCGAGGGTCATCAGTTCACTCAGCATTACAAAGGTATTGTCGAGGGCGACATCATCCGTTTTTCGCTCACCGTGGATGAGGGAGGTTCCGAGAGCTCACCGGTACGTGACTTGGAGGCTAAGCGCGTGAATTAACCGCTCCATATCCAACAAGTTGGAGGGCTTAGGTAAAGTAGTATTCAACAACCTAAGATGGCCTTTGAACGCGAAGTGGAACTGGCCCGAGAGATGGCGCAAGAAGCCGGTGCGCTAGCGCTTGATTATCAGCGGAAGGGCATTACGGCAGAAACCAAGGCTGACGAGTCGCCAGTGACAGCGGCGGACCGGGCTTGCGAAAAGCTGATTGTGGATTCGATCGCGCGCGTATTCCCGGAAGACGGCGTTCTGGGGGAAGAGGGCGCCAACCGGGAATCCCGCAATGGGCGGAAATGGATTATCGATCCTATCGACGGCACCCGCGACTTCGTTCGGGGAATCCCGCTGTGGGCCGTTCTCATTGCACTAGAGAAGGACGGCGAGATTGTGGCCGGCACCGCTCACAGCCCCAGGCAAGGGCTGCTGCTTTCGGCGAGCCGCGGCGGGGGCGCCTGGTCTGACGGAACGCGCTTGCGGATCGCGGAGAAGTCGGACCCATCCCAAGCAGTGCTCTCGTTTAATGGGTTCAACAAGGTTGGAATTGGCCGGTTCGGCGACCGTCTCCTGCCGTGGGTACACCGCTTTTGGGCGGTCCGAAGTATGGGCGGAGCGGTGGATGCCATGCTCCTTGCGCAAGGGCAGGCGGACGTATGGATCGAGCCGAATGCTCAGCCCTGGGATTTGGCGCCTTTGAAGCTATTAATCGAAGAAGCGGGCGGCGTGATGCGCAGCCTTGCCGGTGAAAACACCATTTATGGCGGGAACGCTTACGCGTGCGTGCCCGGGCTGGAACCGTACGTTCGCGAGTTGCTTGACGACCACTAATCGACTCGGCCGCCTTTATACTCAAAAAAGTGACGCCAGACTTCTTCCTTCATTTGCTCTCCCGGTTCGTACACATAGGCTGCGTGATCATGTTCCTGGGCGGGGTGATTTATGCGCGGCAGGTTTTGGTGCCGGTGCTCAATACGTTGCCCGAAGACGTTCGCATGCAATCCGCCGCAGGCACGCAGATCCGTTACCGCACTACGCTTTTCGTTCTGTTAGGCCTGATCGTTCTCTCCGGTCTTTACAACTTTCTCAGTTACGCGGGACCGAAGCATGGCGAAGCCTATCAGATCTGGTTCGGGATTAAGATGTTGTTTGTGGCGCACATCTGCGCCTCAGCCATTCTTTGGGCGACATCCCCGTATGGGGACGTCACAGTCGCGGGAAAGAGCAAGCACCGGCTGACGAGTATCGCTATTTCCGGCCTGATCGTCGTTTTGATTTCGGCTTATCTGCGCTCATTAACACTCAGCGGCCTGTGAGTCGCCGTCAGCATCTTATTCTTTAGCAAGGTATGAGCGGTTACGAAGCGTTGCGCACAAGTGCGGCATGGATCGATTTGTCCGCACGCGGAAAAATCCGTGTTACGGGCGAAGACCGCGCGCGCCTGCTGCATGCGATGAGTACGAACCACATCGCCGGCCTTCAGCCGAATGAGGGGGTATACGCATTTTTTCTGACCCCGCAAGGCCGTATCGTGGCGGATGCGTTCGTCTACAACTTGGGCGAAACGATGCTGCTGGATACCGAGCCGGAAACGGCTGAAAAACTGCGCGAACATCTGGACAAATACATCATCGCGGATGATGTCATGCTCGAGGACGAAACGGCGCGCTGGGCGGTCGTAGCGGTCGAAGGGCCCGCGAGTCTCGACTTCGCTGCGACTCTGGGGTTGCCGGTTCCCGAAAAACAATATGCGCTGGCTGTCTGGAACGATGGCTTCACGGTGCGCGTCGCCAGCACCGGCCCAACGGGACTGCGGGTGTTCATGCCTGCTTCGCAAAAACAGGATTTCGTCGCACGTTTGAATATTCCGCAAGCAATGAGCGGGGAAACCCGAACGGTACGCCTGGAAAACGGCATGCCACGTTTCGGAGAAGACATCAGCGAACGGTACCTGGTGCAGGAGACGCAACAGGTCCACGCCGTTCATTCAAATAAAGGCTGTTATTTAGGCCAGGAAATCGTCGAGCGCGTGCGCTCGCGCGGACAAGTTCACCGTCTACTCACGCCGATTCGCGTCAAGAGTAACGTACCGCCGGCGCCGGGAACGAAACTGAGCGCAAACGGGAAAGACGTCGCGGAGATCACTTCCGCCGATTACTCGCCTTTTTTCCACGAAGTGGTTGCACTGGGCTACGTGCGAACGGAAGCCGTCCAGAGCAGACCCGAACTGAGCTTCGCGGGCAGCGATGGACCGGTCACTGCCTACCTTCCTCAATCGCCCAGCAGCTTGCCGTAGGGCTCGAGCGACTCCACGTTGTCGCAGACTGTTTTGATCGCCGCCGTAATAGGTACCGCCAGAACCAAACCGACGGCGCCCCACAGCATCCCCCAAAACATCAACGCGACGGTAACCACCAACGGATTTAACCGTACCCTGCGCCCGATTACTTTCGCATAGACGAAATTCATGACGATGATGTGCAGCGCCGCCGTGATGAGCATCAACGTAACGATGATCTTGAATCTATTTGGAATGGCGATGGCCGCAAGCACCGGCGGCAGCATCGAAAGCGGAAGCCCTACATAGGGGACAAGACTGCAGAAGGCGCTGATGGGTCCCACGAGGATCCAGTAAGGAACACCCATGAAGAAAAACACGATGGAACTGACGCTGCTCAACAAAATCCAGAGCAGAAAATTGCCCAGTACGTAAGCTCGCGTGGATTCGCCAATGCCGGACCAGGTTTTACCCACGACGTAGCGCTCCTCACCGTGGAACAGGCGCGTCACGGTGCGGTTGAAGTGATCGCGCCAGCTCAACATGAAGTAGACCAGGAACGGCACGAACGAGGCCATGACGAGCACATGCACGTAACCGGCGGCGTAGCCGTACACCGTGGTGATGAAGGGCTTCGGATCATTGTGAATACGGACCTCCTGAATCACGGGAGGCGCGGGCGTTACCGGCTGAGGCGGGACCGTGGTGGAGCGCCGGCGCCGCGCTTTCATTACTTCTTGCGGTTTTTGCTGAATCTGCTCGCTCTGATCGCGCAGCGTTTTGGGCACGAGCGCTTCGATTGTTCCCTGCTCCATCCGATCGAGTCTGCTGTTCGCCTTACTCCACAGGTCGCCCAATCGAAGAGCGTAGGCGGGTAAGTCTTCCGTCACCGTAGCTACTTGGGTCCACAATAAAACAGATGCCAGGTAGACGGCGATGCAAGCGACCGCGATGACAATGCCGGTGGCGGCGGGCCGCGGCACCCGTAGCTTCATCACCAGCAAGACAGCGGGATCGAGAATGAAGGCAAAAACAAAAGAGACGATGAGCGTTACGAAAAAATCGCGCCCGTAGTAGAGGAGGGCGACGGCGGCCGCCACAGCAATCAGCGAAGTCCGAACACTACGCAGTCTCTGAGCAGGCTGAGGAGGGCTGAAGAGTGCCAAACGGAACGACGGCCTCTGTTAATCGCTACTTTAACACGCAAAGCGTCTTGGGCGTAGAGCGTTTAACACCTTCTATAATCCAAGCTTGGCGGAACTGATTGAAGGGGAGGCCGGACGTATTCTCGCACTGGATGTCGGGAAGAAACGAATCGGCCTGGCCATCAGCGACGAATTGGGAATCACGGCGCAGGGGATTGAGACGCTCCAGCGCACGCGGGTCCGCGAAGATTTGCAGAAGTTAAAGCAAATTGCGAACCGGCTGGATGTGAAGACTCTGCTCATCGGCAAGCCGCTTCACATGAGCGGAGACGAAAGTCGACAAAGCGAGTACACGCGCGAGTTCGCCGACCGGCTTCACCAACATCTCGGGATTCCAGTTGTTTTCTGGGATGAGCGGTTGACGTCCGCTGAAGCAGAACGAATGCTGCGGACCGCGGGCGCTTCGCTGGAACAACGGAAAAAAGCGGTTGACCGGATGTCAGCGGTGCTGCTGCTGGAGAGCTATCTGGGCTACTGCCGCGAGCACGAGGGTTTTCCGGAAGGAGATGCTCTTGGCTAGACGCCGCGGTTTCTTCGGCCGCCTTTTCCGGTTTACGATTCTTGCCATCGTGCTGGCTGGGTTGTTCGCCGCCGCTGTCGCAAGCTATTGGTCCCTCAGCCCATATCGCGGCTTCGGAGCGGGAATCTTTGTCGAGATTGAGCACGGCATGTCCTCGCGCGAAATCGCACAGAAGTTAGCCTCACACGGCGTGGTCCGCTCCGCTTGGGTATTCCTCGCCATCCGCGCGCTGCATCCGAAAGCAACGCTTGAGGCGGGCGAATACCGGTTCGATTCGCCTGAAACGCCTTGGTCCGTTTTCGACAAGATACGGCGCGGGGATGTCTTCTACGAGGAATTCACAGTGCCTGAAGGAAGTAATATCTTCGACATCGCCGAGTTACTGCAGCGCTCCGACACGGTCGATCCTGACGCTTTTTTGAAAGCCGCGGCGAATCCGGCGAGCATACGGGATCTCGATCCGCGGGCGCCGGATTTAGAAGGATTCCTATTTCCGTCTACGTATCGCGTGACTCATCACACGACGGCCGCGCAACTTTGCCACATGATGACGGCGGAGTTCCGCAAACAGTGGGCTGCCCTCGGTGGAAAGGCGCGGGCAGCGGAAACGCACCGGCTGGTCACGCTGGCATCGCTGGTAGAAAAGGAGACCGCCGTGCCGCAGGAGCGGCCGCTTGTCGCGGCAGTTTTCCTGAACCGCTTACGGTTGAACATGCCTCTTCAGTGCGATCCTACTACGGTCTACGCGGCGCTGCTTGAAAATCGCTACCGCGGCGTGATCCACAAATCGGATCTGGCGAGCGCCAATCCGTACAACACCTATGCTCACGCCGGTCTGCCGCCAGGCCCAATTAGTAACCCAGGAGCAAGCTCTCTCAAAGCGGCACTTGCGCCGGCGGATACGGACTATTTGTATTTCGTCGCCAAGCCCGACGGCTCCGGCTCACACCATTTCTCTTCTACTCTGCTGGAACATGAACAGGCCGTACTGGCATACCGCAAGACAGCGCATTAGACTGATGGCCCGATCTACAACCGTTCCCGCAGCAATCTTCGCCCGCCTGGTACGATACGCCTTCGCGATCACCAGTCGCCCATCCGCCGTCTTCCCGGTAACGATACGTTTTCCCGCACTCTCGTTGCACGCGCCGAACCACGTGTCGATTGATGGCGGAGATAGGGCCGCAGCGATACGATCCTTGCAACGCCATCCGTACGGGGCCGCAGCGCCGTGGGTTTTACCTTCGTCGCGGAGGAGAACGCCTTGAAAAGATGGCCGTGGCGCACGCTTCTTATCGGCATCGGCCTATTCCTGGTCCTTGTGGGCATAGCGCCTCTGGCTTACATGTCCTGGTGGGGAAGTAATCACAACCTGGAGCCGCTGTCGGTTCCCGTTTCGCTAAAGCGTGGTGAGTTCAAATCACCCTTTTTCACGACAGATCTGGACGATGATTATCAAATCGAAATATACTTCCTTCCATATCCTCGGACTCCGCTGGATCTTGACTGGAAAATCGTGGATGAAACCGGGGCGCTGATTAGCAGCGGAGAGTACAGCGAGGATAAGCAAATGGGCGGCAACGATGCGATTCTCGAGCGGCATTATCGGCCCAAGCGCGGATTTCGTCAGAAAATCATGGTGAACATTCACCGGGACGTTCAAGCGCGCAACTCCGATACGAGACTACATGTCGGTCTGCCAGAGAGAGTTCTCGAAGGAGCCTATGGATCCGCCGCAGCTATTAGATGGGCCGCTATCGTTGCCGGCGCGGGGGCAATCGTGCTTCTTATCCTCGCGATACTGCGAGCGGTTCCGCGGCAGACGACGCGAGTGTCCCACATCTGACGCTGATCCGCCGTTGCGCACGCAACGCCCCTCTTTCCCCGATTCGTTCATCCACGACGGTCCTCGGCATCAAGGGTTTGCTTCGCTGCGCAAGGCAGCACGCCCTTGACGCTCCGGGCCATTCCGAAACGACAGGAGCTATCGCTTCGACAAAGCATCCACCTGCTGCTTCAACCTGAGGAAGTCGTGCCGGACAGTAGTCCAGACGATTTCCAGATCGACAAAGAAATACTCATGGATCGCTACGTTACGCATCCCGCGCATTTGCGCCAGGGAATCTCGGGGTGCAGCTTGATGAACTCCGGCGCGGTGCTGTTGATCTTTGTTCACTGCCTCGCCGAATGATTTCGATGTTGCGAATCACGGCATCCTGAACCTGCGGGTTCTTCTGAAAGGCTTCGAGGTCCGGTAGAGGATGAAGGTAGCCTGTGGCGCGGTCAATCGCCTCGGCGATGTGTTCCAGGTAATCCTGGATACGCTCCGGATGCTTCACAGAGACTGCGCTTGTTGCAGCACCTCATGGCGAAACTTCGGGGGCAAGCCGTTCGGAGTTAAAACCGAGACCGGCACTCCGAGCAATTTCTCGGCGTCCATCTTCAAACCGGCAATAGTCAGCAGGCTGGTGGATCGTCCGGGTTCCACGAGCAGATCAAGATCGCTTTCATCCGTGTCCGTTCCGCTGAGGACGGACCCGAACACGCGAGGACCAGAGAGGCGGTAGCGGCTGACGAGCTGTCGTAATTCATGGCGGTGGGCGGTGAGCGCTTGCGAGGGTTTCATGACCGTTCTAGATTCCGCTTCCTTGATCGTAACCTTTTGGCGCGGTTTGGCATGTGCATCACCGGCACCGGATGTCGGTGACGCGTCGAAAACCGAAAGAGTCCAGCGGCAGACGGCTCCTAAAATTCGTGAGGTCATGGGGCTGGAATAGCCGGTGCCAGACGGTGGCCGGGCTCGGCTCGCCCGGTTATTGCGCCCCGCGGCTCAGCAGCATCACTTTCACGGTATGGAAGATGATGTAGAGATCGAGCGCAAGCCCCACGTGCTTGATGTAGTAGAGATCGTATTCGAGCTTGATCATGGCGTCCAGCTCCGTATCTCCGTACTTATGGTTGATCTGCGCCCAACCCGTAATGCCGGGTTTGACGGCCAGGCGCTGGCGGTAATAAGGAATCTGGTGCGCCAGTAGTTCGACAAACTCAGGACGCTCCGGCCGCGGTCCGACGATGGACATGTCGCCTCGCAGGACGTTCCAAAACTGCGGCAGCTCATCCAGGCGCAGGCGACGAAGCCATTTACCGACGGGCGTAATCCGCGGGTCATCTTTCGAGGCCCACACGGCGCCGGTTCGCGCCTCTGCGTCGATGTACATGGAGCGGAACTTGTATAACGTGAAAACTTGTCCGTTGTGCCCGACGCGGCGCTGGCGGTAGAGTACCGGCCCAGGTGACGAGAACCTCACAATGAGCGCCGTGAGAAGCATCAGCGGCATCGTGATGATCATCCCAACGAATCCGAACAACAGCGAATAAAAATTCTGAATGGTAACCGCATGCTGCCGCGGGCCTAGCATGGAAGAAAAGATTAGCTGAGACGGCTGGATCTTGCGGCTGCACACCCGCCGCATGGCCACTTCGTAGGTATCGGCGGCGTCTTCGATCATGATTCCACCGAAGCGGATTTCCAACAGATCCTGCACGGGAAGGCGGTTGCGCCGCTCCGCCATGCCGACGACCACGCGTGTCGGCTTGTATTCACTGCAAATCCGGCGAACTTCCGTGAGGGGACCGAGGCAAGGGACGGGAAAGTCGCACGGCTCGTCCTCGCACAAATATCCTAGGATGGAGTAACCAAACTCCGGTTTTTCGAAAATGCGCGCGATCACTTCGCCGAGAATGCTGGAGTTGCCGAGCAGCAACACACGCTCCGAGCGCAACGCGCCAATGATGTACTTCCAAAAGAACCATCGCCAGGTGGGTACCAGTACGATGACCAAGAGACTGCCGAGCACCATCATCCATCTGCCGAGAATTAAATCGGCGCTCGCGTAGCCAAGCAGAGCAATGAAGAGCAGCGCACAACCGACCGCGAGGCAGACCTGCTGGACTAGTAGGATGCGCGACGTGATCCGGAGAGCGGTGTAAAGGTCCTGGAAGTAGAGACCCAAGATGATGCAGGCGGTTACTACCAGCAGCTTCCAGTAGTTCCCTTCCCCGAACAGATAGAAACCAGCGTCGAAGCCGGAAAAATCCAGCCCTACAATGAAGAGCGCGGCCGCGTAGCACCCCAGGATGATGAGGATTTCCGACAGTAGAAGCGCAACGACGCTGGCAGGGATGAAAACTCGAAAAAGCCTAATCACGCGAGCAGTTTACGGGTAGCGGAAATGCCTACCGAGTGTAACACGCTAAGCTTATCGGCAGGCTAGAGTAGAACGCGCAATTTTCGCGGGCTACGCAACCGTATCCGCGGGCGCAAGCCTCTCATTCAATTAGAGATAAAAGTTAACCTAATTCACCGTCGGGCATGTTATAAAGAAGTAAGATCTTCTTGGTCGGAGATATACCTCAAGACCAGCAAACTCCTGTAAAGCGCGATGCTTCGACTCACAAAAAAGGCCGACTACAGCCTGATTGCTCTCAGGCATTTCGCGTCGCGCCAACGGGAAACGGGCGGAGCGGTGAGCGCGAAAGAAGTGGCGGACACGTGCGGCATTCCGCTGCCGGTCTTGTCAAAGCTGTTACAAAAGCTGGGTAAATCTGGCTTTCTGGTTTCGGAATACGGGACCAACGGGGGCTATCGCCTGGCGCGAGAGCCGCGCCTGATCTCGGCCCTGCAAGTGATCCGCGCCATTGACGGTCCTATCGTGCTGGCCAACTGCTTCACAGCGGACGCGCATTGCCATCATGCGGAGAAGTGCACGGTCAAGCGGCCTCTGCGGCGTATCCATGAAGGCATTCTGCGACTTCTGGATGGGGTCAGCATCGAAGATATGCTCGAAGACTCGGGTACGGAGTCTTCTCGAAGCCTTCCTACAACATCGCTGGTGGCGCTGCAAGGCGCTTCTCAGCCGGTCGCAGGGAACGAATCTCTGAGGAAATGACAACTATGAAATTGCCCATTTACATGGACAGCCATGCTACCACGAGGATGGATCCTCGTGTGTTCGACGCTATGAAGCCGTACTTCATGGAGGTCTTCGGGAACGCCGCATCGAGAAACCACAGCTTCGGCTGGGAAGCCGAGGAAGCCACCGAAAAGGCGCGCAAGCAAATCGCCGATCTCATCGGAGCGACACCGAAGGAGATTGTGTTTACCAGCGGCGCCACGGAATCCAACAACCTCGCGCTCAAGGGCATCGCGGAGATGTATTCGGAGCGCGGCAATCACATCATCACTCAAGTCACCGAGCATAAGGCGGTACTCGATACCTGCAAACGCCTGGAGAAAGAAGGAGTGCGGGTGACGTATCTGCCCGTCCAGACGAACGGCTTGGTCGATCTGGACCAATTGCGCGATGCGATCACCGATAAAACGATCCTGATTTCGATCATGTACGCCAACAACGAAATCGGTGTCGTGCAGCCGATGAAAGAGATCGGCAAAATCGCCAAAGAGAAGGGCGTACTGCTTCATAGCGACGCCGTCCAGGCAGTCGGCAAAATCCCGGTGAACGTAATGGCTGACGGCATAGATGTGCTGTCACTCACGGCTCACAAGCTTTACGGACCCAAAGGCGTCGGGGCCCTCTACGTTCGCCGCAGAAATCCGCGCGTTCAGATTACCGCGCAAATGGATGGCGGCGGTCACGAGCGCGGTATGCGTTCCGGCACTTTGAACGTTCCAGGTATCGCAGGTCTCGGCGCAGCATGCGAAATCTGCAGGAATGAGATGCCGGAAGAATCCAAGCGCCTCAGCTTCCTGCGAGATAAGTTGAAAAATACGCTGATGAGCGAACTTGATGAGGTGTACATCAACGGCACGATGGAGCATCACCTGCCGCATAACTTAAACATCAGCTTTAACTACGTCGAAGGCGAAAGCCTGTTGATGGGCATCAACGACATCGCGGTCTCGAGCGGCTCCGCTTGTACTTCGGCAACCCTCGAACCGAGCTACGTCTTGAAAGCGCTCGGCGCGGGAGACGATCTGGCGCACTCTTCCATTCGCTTCGGCCTGGGCCGATTCAACACGGAGGAAGAGGTCGATTACGTGGCCAACAAAGTGATCGACGTGGTGAACAAACTGCGCGAACTTTCGCCGCTGTACGAAATGGCGAAAGAGGGCGTGGATCTCTCGAAAGTCGTTTGGGCAGCGCATTAGATTTGGGCAGCGCACTAGAATTGAAGAAGGGGAAACATGGCATATTCTGAGAAAGTTATCGATCATTACGAGAACCCCCGAAATGTGGGTTCCCTCGACAAGAGCAGCCCGCACGTCGGCACCGGCATGGTGGGCGCGCCGGAATGCGGCGACGTCATGAAGCTCCAGGTGAAGGTGAATCCGGAGACCGGCATTATTGAGGACGCCAAATTCAAAACCTTCGGCTGCGGCAGTGCGATCGCCAGTTCATCGCTGGCCACCGAATGGCTGAAGGGCAAGACAGTCGACCAGGCGCTTGAAATCAAGAACACGGACATCGTGAATGAGCTCTCGCTCCCTCCGGTGAAGATTCACTGTTCGGTGCTTGCTGAAGATGCGATCAAGGCGGCGATCGGCGACTACAAGAAAAAGCAGCCGGCAGCGAAGCCCGAAGCGGTTGCTGTCCATTAATCGGAGTGTCCACGAATGGCTGAGTTAACTCAGCTGGGCGGAACACCAACGGAGCAGCCGCCCGCCCAGGAAGCGACTGGGAAGCAGGTTCATGTCACGCCCAAGGCTGTGCAGAAAATTCGTGAGGCCTTTATGCGCGAGGGCGTCTCAGGCGGTCTCCGTCTCGGCGTTTTAGGTGGAGGCTGCTCCGGCCTTAGCTATCAATTCAAATTCGCGCCGGAGCCCAAACCGCGCGATCACGTGTTCGAATTCGAAGACGTGAAGGTGTTCGTCGATCCGAAGAGCATCCTCTTCTTGGATGGCATGACGCTCGACTGGCAGGATTCCCTTATGCAATCGGGCTTCGTGTTCCACAATCCGCACGCCACCAAGAGCTGCGGATGCGGCACCTCGTTTTCGGCTTAATCGTCGGTCAAGTCAATTCCTGAGAGACGTGCGCTGGCGCGCGTCTCTTCTCCCGCTATGCCTACCCTGCCCAGAAACTTCTACGAATTCTTCGGGATCGACCGTAAGTTGACTCTCGACAACGCCGCGCTTCAGAAGCGCTTTTACGAACTCAGCCGCAATTGGCATCCCGACCGTTTCAGCCGGAAGAGCCACGAAGAACAGGCACAGGCGCTCGAAGCCACGGCGATCTTAAACGACGGCTATCGCACTTTGCGCGATCCTGTCAAACGCGCGGAATACCTGCTGACCGAAGAAGGCTTCCCCATCGGCGAACAGCGCTCGAAGGATGTACCTCCCGAATTGTTGGAAGAAGTTTTCGAGTTGAACATGATGCTCGAAGAGTTGCGTGGCGGCGATGATTCCGCGCGTCCACAACTCGAGTCGGCCAAGGCGAATTTTCTCAAGCTGCGCGCCGATGTAGACGGCGAGCTTGAAATGCTCTTTTCGAAGTACGACGCGAGCGACGCCCAAAGCGAAACCGCCAAACAGGCCTTGCACGACATTCGCGGCGTTCTGAATCGCAGGCGCTACATCGAAAATCTGATTCGCGACGTAGAAAAAGCGCTGAACCCGGCGCTTATCGCAGCCGAGCCGGCCGAGGATCGACTTTAATTTATGGGAACTTTTCAAATTGACTTCGGCGAGAGCCGTAAGTCACAAATCGTCGGCATCGATTTAGGTACAACGAATAGCCTGGTTGCTGTCATGGAGCTGACCGGCCCCAGCATTATCGAGGACGCAGCGGGCCGGAAAATTGTGCCCAGCATTGTTTCTCTCTCGCAGGACGGCAGGTTGATCGCCGGTGAAGAAGCCAGAGAGCTTTTGCTCACCAACTCCGAGCGAACGGTTTATTCGGTCAAGCGCCTGATGGGCCGCGGCGTCGCCGATGTCCGCGACGAATTGAAGCTCTTTCCGTTTCGTATTGCGCCCGATAGCGAGTCGGTCATCAAGCTGAAATTGGGAGACCGGACCTTTACGCCACCCGAGATTTCCGCAGCCGTACTTCGCCAACTAAAGGACAACGCGGAAGCAGCTCTGGGCGCGCCTGTCACGGAAGCAGTCATCACGGTTCCCGCTTACTTCAATGACGCGCAACGTCAAGCGACTAAAGACGCCGGCCGGCTCGCGGGCCTCGAAGTATTGCGGCTGGTTAACGAACCTACCGCTGCTTCACTCGCTTATGGGCTCGACAAGCGAAAGGACGGAGTGATTGCCGTCTATGATTTCGGCGGCGGCACTTTCGATATCTCCATCCTGCGTCTGCACGAAGGAATCTTTGAAGTGCTTGCCACCAACGGCGATACCCACCTTGGCGGCGACGACATCGACAACCTTCTACTTCGAATTGCTTTAGAAGATGTGCAGAGCGAGTGGCGGGAAGACCTGTCGCAGGACTCCGAAGGCGTACAGCGGCTGCGCCGGGCAGTGATTCGCGCCAAAGAAGAATTGTCCTTCCTGCCCGAGACACGCATCGAGCTGACCTATAGAGGCAAACAGTACCAGCGCGACCTCAATCGCGAATTGTTTGAGCGTCTGATTGCGCCGGTGGTGGAACGAACGCTCGAACCCTGCCGCGCGTGTCTCGCGGACGCCAAACTTACTCCCGAACAGATCGACGAAGTGGTGCTTGTCGGCGGGTCCACGCGCATCCCGCTGGTCCGGACGGCGGTCGAGCGACTTTTCAAAACCAAGCCGCACACCGAGCTGAACCCCGATGAAGTCGTCGCGCTTGGCGCCGCCGTGCAGGCCGGCATTTTGGCAGGCGATGTCGAAGACAAGCTCTTGCTCGACGTCACGCCACTCTCGCTCGGCATCGAAACCATGGGCGGCGTTGTTTCGAAACTGATCCACCGCAACTCCACCATCCCGGCCAGTGCGACAGAAAGCTTCACGACGGCTGTTGACGGCCAGCGCAACGTTCTGATTCATGTCCTGCAAGGCGAGCGCGAGTTAGTGAAAGATTGCCGCAGTCTGGCGCGGTTCGACCTCAAAGACATTCAGCCGTTACCCGCCGGTCTGGCGCGTATCGAAGTTCGCTTTCTCATCGATGCCAATGGCATTCTCAATGTCACCGCCCGCGACGCGCGCACCGGAGTCGAGCACAGCGTCGACGTGAAGCCGTCCTACGGTTTAACGGACGAACAAGTGGAAGCGATGATCCGCGAGTCCTTCGAGAAAGCCGAAGAAGACATGCGCGAGCGTCAAGTCCGCGAAGCGCGCGTGGAGGCCGACAACATCATGGCGGCCACCGAGAAGGCACAGAAGAACGCCGCGTGGACCAATCTGGCGCCGGAAGAACGCGCCGCCATTGAGGCTGCCAAGCGGGAATTGCAAAGTGTATATCACGGCAACGATCATCATGCGATCAACAGCAAGATCGAAGCTCTCAACGCCGCGACAATGACGCTCGCCGAGAATATGATGAATACCGCCGTCCGCGGCGCTCTCAAGGGCACAAAAATCGAATAATCGAGCAGCGGTTTATAAGCGTCGCGCCACGATCACATCTTGACCCGAGTTAATGCTATCGGCCGCGCCGGACCAGCCTCCATGATGGATGTTCGTGATCGCTAAACCGTTTTTTGCGAATAGATCTTCGACATAAGATCGCCGGTACGCGACCTTTTCTTCGGGACGTTCCCGGCTTCCCTGCGCGTGATTGTTGAATCGATGTGCAAACTGCATCGTCGCTGTGCTCCCTGCAAGCGACGCTTCCGTCGTTTCGTCCAGCAAAAACCAAGTCGATAGAAAGCGGCCGTCGCGACACAGCGTGCGCGCGATCTCCGCTAGGTAATGTTCGGCGGTTGCGGGCAGAAGGTGTGTGAACACGGAAGTCGCCAGGCAAAACGTAAACTCCGCGGACGAGAACGGAAAAGCGTACCGATCCGGAGCAATTGTCCCGCGAGGATTGTACAGCGCGTTGCGAACGTCGGCATGCGTGAAAGTAAAGTTTGGATGGCGTTCAGAGATATGCTTTCGGCACCACCGAATCGCAAACCTGATTACGTCAAATCCTGCATATCTCCCCTCCGGCGATAAGAAGTTGGCCATAGGCATTGCGGTGCGTCCGATACCGCAACCTACATCGAGTATTCGATCATCCTGTTTCAGCCCTGCCAAGCTTCGACACAACATGAGGTTGTGCTCACCGAGGCGCGGCAAACGATCCTCTTCCCGAGATGTTCAGGTGTCGCGGAGGTACGTACGGCTCGGCCGCGCCTCGCAACGCATCCCAGGTATCAAGGATGTAGTTCCAAGCAAAAGAGCGCCCCTGAATCCGCACTGACAACGGCAACAGAGCATACAGGATGCGCCTCATCGTTTAGTCTTCATCGTAGAGAACGCGCAGGCGTTGCCGGGCGATAATCAGGATTGAATTATGCCTGGACTCACCTGGAACCATACCGAAGACATCGCACTGAGCCTTTTCGAGGCTCATCCGGATATCGATCCAACCCATATCCGCTACACCGACCTGCATAAGTGGATCACCGAACTGCCTGATTTCAAAGACGATCCAGCGGCGTCTACCGAAGGCAAGCTCGAGGCCATCCAAATGGCGTGGCTAGAAGAGTACCAGGATGCGCAGGAGTAGCCCCTGGACGGTCGTGTCTCCGGGCCATGTTATCCTGCAAAGAGTAGTTCCGCTCGGACGGCGTCAGCCGATCCAACCTCCAGGACAGATTTATGCCGAAGATGAAGACCCATAAGGGTGCGTCTAAACGTTTCAAGAAGACGGGAACCGGGAAAGTCACCCGCCACCACGCCAACGCACGCCATATCCTGACATCAAAGACGCGCTCGCGGAAACGCAAGCTGCGCCATGGTGTGGTCGCCGATGAAACGGATCAGGCGAAGTTAAGGACAATGCTCCCTTATTAGGAGGGATCAGTAAACCAGGAGTAGAAGCAGCGCGCCGCACGTGCCTGCCTTCTCTCCGAAATAGAGGATGCGTTCCGCATTCAATTTCATTAAGGAGAAAACGTGCCAAGAGTTAAAAGAGGTACCCACCGGCGAGATTATCGCCACAAGACCCTTCGCCGCGCCAAGGGTTTCTTTCTCACCAAGTCGAAGCTGAACCGCTCCGCGCAGGAAGCTGTTGAGAAGGCACTGAAGTACGGTTACGTCGGTCGCCGTCTCAAGAAGCGCAACTTCCGCTCGCTTTGGATTGTGCGCATCAACGCCGCGTGCCGCGCGGCCGAAATTTCATACAGCAAGTTTATTGGCGGTTTGAAGCGCGCTGGAATTGACCTTAATCGTAAGGTGCTGGCGGATATCGCCGTAAATGATGCAGCCGGTTTTCGGTCCCTTGTATCCAAGGCGAAAGACGCTCATCAAGCAACCGTCCAGTAGGCGCTCAGGGTCGGGCAGTATCATCGGACGATAGTCAGGAGTCTGGAGCACATGGAAGCCGTCCAAGAAGGTATCGACACACTGGCCAGCCTGGAGGAGCGGATCAACCGCGCAGTCCAGGTCATTTCAAGTCTCCGCAGCGAAAATCAGCAGTTGCAGCAACGGCTCAAAGCTTCTCAAGAACAGCTCACCGCGTTGGCCGCCGAGCGCGAAGCGGCGGAAGCAGGAACCGTTGCCTTTCAAAAGGAAAAGGGTGATCTGGAGCAGAAAGTACAGCGCCTTTCGGCCGAACTCGAAACCTTGCGCGGTGAGCGCAAGCAAGTGAAGGTCAGAATCGAAAAGCTGCTCAGCCAATTGGACCTGCTCAGCGCAAGCTGAGCGCCACCGCAATGGACGCACCGGACAGCCCCAAGCAGATCGTCCGGGTTACTATCTTCAATCAGACCTATTCAGTCACAACGTCTGGCGATCCTCGCGATATGGAAGCTTTGGCGCATCAGGTGGACGAATTGATGTCTTCCATCGCCCGGCGCGCCGGCAATCTCGACACGTCTCGCACGGCGGTGCTCGCGTGCCTGCACTTGGCTGACCGTCTACGCGCTGCCGAACGCGAATTGAGCGCGCTGAAAGACACCATCACTCACAAGACCAGAGATTTCGCTTTGCTGCTGGATCAGGCGCTTCCCGCGCGCGAGGCCGATTAGGCCCCGTAGAGCGCTGTCTTGCCGTGGCCGATCTGCTGATCCTACTTCCGCTCTACAATGATTGGGCTGCGGCCGCACAGCTTCTAGACCGCATTCGCTTAGAAAAAATCCAAGCCGAAATCCTGATCGTGAACGACGGTTCCAGTGAGCCGCGACCCGACGAACCCGCCTTCCGCCGCGATGATCTCTTGACGATGATCCACGTCTTGCATCTCAGGCGCAACATAGGCCACCAGCGCGCCATCGCTACCGCTCTCGTGTATGCGTACCAGAATCTCGCCTGCAAATACATTCTGATCATGGACTGCGATGGTGAGGACCGGCCGGAAGATATCAGAAGACTTCTGAATGCTGCTAGCGCTTCCACAGTCGTGTTTGCATCCCGGATGCGGCGTTCCGAATCGTTAGTGTTCCGGGCGTTCTACTTCAGCTATCGAGTTCTGCACCGGTTGGCGACGGGAATCGCCGTCCGTGTCGGTAATTTCAGCCTGCTTCCCTTCTCCGCATTGGATCCGCTGATTGTGAGCCCGGACCTTTGGAACCACTATGCAGCGGCCGTGTTCCGCACCAATCTCCCACGACTAAATGTTCCTTGCATTCGAGGGCGGCGCTTCGCCGGGAACTCCAAGATGAACTTCATCTCTTTGGTCGTTCATGGCATCAGCGCCCTATCGGTGTTCGCCGACATCATTAGCGCCCGAGTGCTCTGCCTGATTGGAGTAGCCATCCTGGTGTGCTTGGCCGCTATCGGACTCCGCGGAGGAGCAAGTCTCGTAACCGCCTTCATCCTAATTCTGCTAGTACAACTCGTCATACTGGCGCTCGGTTTCTGCTTCCTCATCGCGAGTCGACGTTCGCAAAACGCCTTTCTACCGCTCCGGGATTGTCCTTACTTTGTTAGTCGCGTGGAGCAATGTTAGCGTGTCTTCCGCGGACTTTCGATACGTAGGCACTGAACTGACGGTCTTCGCAAGAGCGCTCGTCTGGAAGCGTTACTTACAGCGCCAGATCCGTCCGTTTCTTCGCGGCCAAGTCTTGGAAGTGGGCGCCGGTTTGGGAACTACTACCGCCGTACTCATAAATGACAATTGCTCGGAGTGGCTCGCCCTTGAACCAGACCCCGAATTGGCTCGTCAGATCCAAACCCTAGAGCCGGTGAAGGTGTTCATCGGAACACTAGCCGATCTTCCTGCCGACGAACAGTTCGATGCGATCTTATATATCGATGTTCTGGAGCATATAGAGAACGATTCTGCTGAATTGCGATTCGCTTCCGAGCGCCTTGCACCAGGCGGGCATCTGGTAGTTCTCGGACCGGCTCACAATTTCCTCTTCACCGAGTTTGACCGCCATATTGGGCACTTTCGCCGATATAACAAAGGAATGCTCAGAGAGATCGCGCCGCCGGAATTGGTTTTCCAGCGGTTACGTTATCTCGATAGCGCCGGTTTTTTTGCCTCTCTTGGAAATCGCTTTTTTCTCAGGCAGTCGACGCCAGGCGCATTGCAAATTCTGTTCTGGGATCGCGTTCTCGTCCGCATTTCAACCGTGATCGACGTTTTGTCCGGCTATATGTTCGGCAAGTCTATATTGGGTATTTGGAAAAAGCCTTCCTGATCCGGCTCGCGATAGCTGTCTTGGTCGCGGGAACTTTTTTCTCTCTTCCTCTGCGCCCTCTCTGGGTTGATGAAATCTATCAGTTAGAGGCCACTCGCGATCTCCCTGTCAAGCAAGTCCTTCACAGTTCGATGATTGCGCCCGGAGGCATGCCTCTCGGATACCTTGTGCAAACGGCTTGGCTAAGAGTTGCCGGTTTTTCCCGCAGCCAGGCTCGCCTTCCAGCAGCGCTATTTGGCTTGGGTTCCGTATTCGTTACAGCTTGGATTGCGCGGCAATTATCGTTGAGCGCGTCACTCACAACTGTTTTAGGACTCCTGACTCCGATTCTTTTTCGTTATTCCACGGAAGCACGTCCCTATTCTCAGGGTCTCTTCTTCAGTACGCTCAGCACAGCGGTATTCCTTACCTGGCTGGCCAATCCCTCCAAATGGAAATGGTTTGCCTATTTACTATGTAACGTGGCGGGCATCTATTCACAGCCGTTCTCCATCTTCATACCGGTTGCTCACGCAATTTATCTTCTGTTCTTCAAACGCGCGCGTCTTTTTCCCGTCTCCTCCGCAATAGCGCTGACCGCAGCCAGCTATCTGCCCTGGTTCCTTCTCTCTCAAAGAGCGCTCCAGAACGCACCTTGGCTCAATCAAATGTTTTTTTCGTGGCGTCAGGTTTCACCCCTCGTGATCATCAAAGAAATCAGCGGAGGCGGGTACGTATGCTCCCTTTCTTTATTGTTGTTAATCGCTGCCTCGCTGAAAAAGACGCTTCATCCACTCTTGTTGTGCTGCACGATTGTTCCGGCGGTGCTGGCGATTGCGGCTGACGCCAAGTTCAATTATTTTTTCGCGATTCGGCAGTTGATCTTCATTGTTCCGCCTTTGCTCTTGCTCGCTGTTGCAGCCATCGATTACTTATGGCAGCAGCGAAAAACCGTTGTTGCCGTGTTACTGTCCGTTTATATCGTCGGCGCAGTGGTTAAAGACGTAAACTGGCAGCGTGACCACAAGGAAGATTGGGGGAAAGCGGCAGCCGCGATTGAAGCTAGGTTGCAGGTTACACACGGCTGCGTATCTTTCCGGCCGTCTAGAGACGCCCACGCGTACTATTTCTTTAAACCAGCTTTACGTTTTCACAGTTGCGACAATTCACCTCAACGCGCCAACGAATTGCTGGCCGTAAGCCCCTATGCTTCCGCGTCGGACCGCCATCTTGCCGTCAATGCGGAAAATGTTGGTAACACGCTTATCGTTGCTCGCGCGTATTAAGTCCGGGAATTAGAATCCTCGAGCTTGCTTTGGAAGGCTGCCGAACGTCCCGATGTTCGCAAGCGAGAGCGAGAACAGATACTGATTGTCGTTCCGAAGGCCGAGATTGAAGTTCCGAAGCTGAAAGCTAAACCCGCAACAGTTTGTGTTGTAAGAAGCGGTGACGAAGTCGAATAAGCGTCTGTCCAGAAGTAGATCGTAGTAGACTGTGGCGGACGCGTTCCATCCTTTTCGATTTGCGCTGCCATATGCTCCGCCAAACCCGACTTGGTTTGCTCGGGGAACCAGCACTGGATTAGTGGTTATCGCGGCGTCGATCAGGTGGAAATTTAAGTTCTTATGCGTTACACCTGCCGTTATGCTCTGGTCCAAAAATTTATGCCGCAACGGATCGTAATCCGTTCGCCAATCCAGGGAAAAGAAACGATACGGATTCAGTGTCAGCGTGGAGGCGATGGGTGAATAGTTGCGCGGCCCGTCCAGAAAAGCGACAGGCGAAATCTCTTCGGTAGCTAACACCACCGCACGCTGACAATAAGGATTCTGCGAGGGTTGTAGTACGTAGGGATTCGCGGCGCACGAACTCTGATTTGGAAGCACCACGCCGCCAAAAGTCGGATCGAAATAGCGGGCCTGCGCCAGCTTCCAGGTCACCACTTCACTCACATTTCCACTTTTGTCTTTCCTATATAGCCGGTTGATTACAGATAAAGTAAGCTGATTCGTGTTAGAGAGAATATCGGTCTCGTCAAAGTGAATGATCTTCTGGAACTCGTTTATGCCGGTTACATATTCGTAGGTTGCCTCCGCTTCAATCACATGCTTTAGCTTCGCCCCGGAACCCAGGTGCAGCCACTTGGGCGGAGTGAAGATCCTCTCCACACTAGGCGGTCTGAAATCCAAAACAAAATCGGCATCTTTGCGAAACAGGTTAGCGCCTGACAAGGCAACGTTTGTCGTCGCATCCGGGGCACAATTCTGATACCCACCGCAATAGAGACCTGGATTCGAAGGAGTGTAGACCGTTGAATTTTGCGAGTAAGAATTCCCATAATCTGTCGCGCCCAAATTCAGACTTGGCGTAAGGGAGAAACCCTTGAAGCTGAACTGAGTGGACACGCGCGGCTCAATGTCCACCCGCGACACTTCGCCTGAATTGAAGATCGCGCAGGGGCTGTCGGTGATGAACGTTGCGCCGGGACAGGGCGCCTGGGGGGTAGTCGTATTCGTGCCTGTCGGCTCCGATCGGCTCAGCAGTCCAGCATTCGTTTGGAATGAGAACCAAACGGGCAGGCTACCGTGCACGATCTGCTGATCGCGGCCGTCAAAATCAACCGACGGCAGCTTCTGAATAATCACCTGATCCGGCGCTTGGCTCAAGGGCGTTGCTTCCTCGAACAATTGCTGCCGTTCCATCGCAATGTTCACAGTGTAGGCATCGTCTTTGAAGTGCCGCTGCAGATAGCCGATGGAGTTGTTCTGAGTCCAAAGCGGATAACTGAACGCCGGCGCGAACACCTCCCGGAATGTCAATGAGCTGAGATAGTTGTAATCCAGCACCCCCGTGAATCCGAGAATTTGGGTCCGAGCCGTCACCTCAAACTCCTCGCCGCCTTGTTTTACGGCTCTGTCGCCCGGAACGCCACTATCGTGCAACCCGAATAGATAAAAATTGAAATCCGTAGTCTCATTGGGTTTGCCGCGAAAATCGTAGCGAAGTAGAGGTCCTCTTGCCGTAAAGTCCTGCACGATCGCGGTCATGTCGTAACTGCGATTGATCGCCCAATAGTATCCGGCACCATACACCCAGCCATAGAGCGAACTGTGACCGAACGTGGGCGTCAGAAACCCGCTGGAGCGTGGATTTTTGCCCAGCGGACGATAGAAATACGGCAAATAGAAGATCGGAATGCCCTTGAGCCGGAATAGCGTATGACGTCCAATCGCGCGATCGCCGGGGATCACGTCGAATACAGGCGCTTCAAAAACCCACCACGGCTTCGGGATTTTGCAATCGGTCATATAGCCGTGATGCAGGATGTAGCGATCCTTGATCCGGTCCGCCCAAAGCGCGTGAAAGTAAAACGGGTTCGTGGTTGTCAGTACACCAGGGCTTGTGACGATCTTCGCCGGCGCGGTGCCATCGACCTCATAGAATTTCCCGACCTCCGTTTTCAAGTTGTATTCGCCGTGATCTGCATGGATGTCGTCGCCCGTCGCGAAATGCTGCAGGCGCACGTGGCCCTTTGCAATCACCTCGTTCGTATCCGAATTAAATTCGATGGTGTCGGCGCTGATTCTGACGTCCGTTAGCTCTACCATCGCGCTGCCCCGCAGGTAGCGCAGAGACCCGTTCGATTCCTCGTGGATTGCGTGATACCAAATTTCGTCTTCCGGCGGCAGATCGGCTTTGGCCGGATGCACCGGACCTTGCGCCAGAGTGGTGCCTGGCTGCACAATCAGTGCGGCAAACAAAAACAACAACTTAAGTGAGAAATGTTGTAGACAAGATTGAACTTTTCTGTTAGATACAGGAACGGGGGAATATTGCGGAACCGAAGGACCTCGCAACCGAAAACCGTAGCACGGCTGCCGATTCAGCCGCAAGCGATTTCGCGACATAACTCTTGTAATTTCTTTTAGATGACTTGCCAGCACTGTCAAACCTGGATTTTAGACGACGACCATCGCTGCCGCCGTTGCGGCCGCCGCGTAAGGAGTACGCCTGCCCGCATTTCGCCGAACACGTACCCCATTGCTGCGGCCGCTACTGCTGAGGCTTATGACTTTCAGGCTGAAGTTTCTGAGACTCAGGCCGCTGCGCCTGCTGCTCGTGCCGTGCCTGATCCCGTTGCGGCACCTCCCCTCATCCCAGGCCAGCAACCGCTTTTCTCGGCTCCTATCGTCGACCAGCGCGTGATCCCTTTCGAGTCGCTGACAAGCAGTGCCGAACGGCAGTTCATCCGGGCGCGCGCCGCCGAACTTCCCCGCCCTGCCCCGCTCAAGACTGAAAAAGTGGAGGTCCGCCATGCGCGACCTCGCAAGACGAAATCCGCGGATCAACGAAGGCTCGAATTCCAGGGCCATGAGGAAGTTCTTGAGCAGCCACAATCGAGCATCATCTGCGATGCGCCCGTCGCTCCCGTAGCCCTGCGCGTCGAAGCTGGCCTCATCGACGCGGGGTTGATAGCGATCGGCTGCGCTTTCGTCGCCATCGCACTAGCGTACGCCGGCGCCGCATTCTCTCTCGACAAGCATGTCGTGCCTTTTCTGGCATTGGCCTTCCTCACCGTCCCGCTCGCGTACAAATTGCTCTGGACGTTCGCGGGACGCGATACGGTCGGTACCCGCTGCGCCGGACTGCGGCTTGTGGATTTCGATGGCAATCCGCCTTCTCACACCCGGCGCTATCATCGCCTGTTCGGCTCTGTCCTCAGCCTGCTCGCTGCCGGCGTCGGGTTGATCTGGTGCCTGGTTGACGAAGACTGCTTAACTTGGCACGACCATATCTCCGGCACATTCCTCACCATTGCTGGCGACGCTGAGGAATAGACAGCTCTGGCCGCGCCTCACTTGATCTGTACATTTCCGGCCGGAACCAGGACCGCCGACATCGATCCTTTCGACTTCGGCATTCTTGGGTCTGCCCCGAAGCCATGAATCTGCTGCTGCGCGAACTCCGCTTGCGGGCGTTCGCATGTGATCACAATGGTCCTTCCCGCCGTATCCACCTCGATCGCGTGTTGTAGCGCCGCTTCAATCGATAAAAAGAAGAGTCTCTGCAACATCTCAATGACGTAATCGTAGGTGTGCTCGTCATCATCCAGCAGAACCACATGGAATAAGCGTCCCTGCTGCTCTTCCGTACCCTGGGTCAGGGAGGGAATGACGGTGGGCGCAGTAGAACTGTGAGTTTTGGTGGGCATTACCTTAATGAGCGGGTTGCGTGTGACCGATTCCCAGTCTGCGTCGCCAGGCGGGCCCACAGCATCCAACTACCTGTTAGAATACTTCTTGTCACTTCCAGTAAGGGGGCGCAACGGCTTCGACGGGATCGAATCGTTGTGTGAAGGCGTGTCGGGTTCCGAGCTCCCGTAAAACGATCGGAAAACAACAACTGCCAATAATCAGCAGTTTGCTTACGCTGCCTAATTAAACCTTAGGTAGTGCGCTTCGGTTGACGAGCCTGCGCGTCAGCTAGTAAGCGTCATTTTGCAGGATAGGCAGTAGGCTTCGGTCCGGAGCCGAGAGCCGAGATCAATCGGACTAGGTGGCTGTCGCTTTTGCCGGTTCTTTAGGCAGCCGCTGAATCTATAGGACCGGATACACACGTAGTCTTTGCACGGCGGGCTTTTTCGGACGCGGGTTCAACTCCCGCCGCCTCCACCAACCCAATCGCTTTCATTTCGAAACCGCACAAAGTCTAGCTTCTCTAGTTACCTCCCCGATCGAGCGACACGTTCACGTCCGAATACGATCCGGTGATCTTGAACGGAACCAACTTCGCCGCATGCTTCTTCTTGAAGAACTGAGTGATCACTTTCACGATCAGCGACTTGAATCCCGTCGTGGCATGCGATGGATCTCCTGTCGTGAGCAGCGTCCCGTGCAGGTTGACTTTGTAGTCGATCAAACCATACGTGCCGTGCATCCAGGCCTTCGCGCCCGGAATGGTGAACGCTAAATTTGACAGCGTCGCCGTGCCGTTCACCGCCGAACCGTGCCCTTTCAGATCGGAAAGGACATTAGACGATGGCTGCTCGTCTGAGTTCTCGCGATGCTTGTGAGAGCTGTCGCTCAAACGCGTCAAGTCACCCTCAGTTTGTCTGTTCGCGAACTTGCCTGCGGCTACGCCGAAATCGCCGCTCATCTTCAACCTGCGAAGAAAAGGCTCCGGCCCAGGTGGAATATCGACGTGCCCGGCAAACGTGAAGGCACCGCTCATGGGCGCCGTCTTGTCGGATATAAATAGCCTCAGCACGTCCTCGATTCGCCCACTGCTCGTCCACATGTCGATCGACGCCGTCTTGCCTTCCGTTTCGCCGCCGCTCGCAACCGATCCTTTGAACTCCGCCGTCGTGTGATCAAATCGCGCCGTTACCTCGTTCAGTTTGGTATCGCCCTTTGTTCCATCCACCGTCACTTGATAGTCGACCGCAAGCGGGCGCTCGTGACTCGTGTCGTGAACCTTAAAGTCCGGGACACTGGCCTTTCCCGCGACGCTCACATCACGCAAAGTGCCTTTGAAATTTCCGGAGGAAAACAAGGTTCCTGAGGCACCGGCGAAGGCCGCGAGATTCGCGTTTTCGAAAGTATAGCTGCCATGCAGCGGTGTGTTACCAGGGTCCTTCGGATTCCAGGTACCGAATACGCCGGAGGAACGGATCTTGCCCGGTGGCATTTGGTTCGAGATCAAAGCCTTGTACGACATCGGCACATTGTTGCCCACGCCATCCAGCCGCAGCTTGTCGATAACCAATCGGTACGGCTTCTTTCCTGTGTTGGACAAGAAATCTAAAATCGCGCCGTCGGCGATAATTCTGTCCATCCTGATCGCGGCCTTCGCCTTGCTATAGGTCAACGGCATCACCGGGTTCCGCTTCCCCGGCTCGCTCGGAGGTACCGTCACGTGCATGTCCATCACGCGTACCAGCGAAAGCCGCTCCTGTAACGTTAAGATCCTCACATAGCTGGTCACCAGTACCAGATGCCCCACGGTAATTAGCGGCGCCTTCTCTTTATGCCTCCGGTGAAGAAATCGAATGTCATCAGCCGTACATCCAGGCGGGAAGTAAGTCCTAGAGAAATGGCTGATCGTCACCGTTCTCAGCGATCTCTCCTGCAGCGCATCAATCACAGCCTGTTGTGTAAAGGGCCAGTTCATCGCAAGAATCGCGATGTAGATCGCCGCTAGCACCCCAACCGTTACCGCGATCCGCAGTGCCCACTCAATCCGGCGCCGGCGCGTCGGGTGTTTCACGCTCCGCGGAAGGGGTTGTAACCCAATCGCAGCTTGCGTCATCCTTTCTCCTTAACTCTGCAAGCTCAACAGCTCTCCTTAGGGACACACCCTAGTCGCAAACGTTTCTCTCGTATAGCCCCGCGTGGGTCATGCGTTACTTGCGTAAACCGTATCCGTACTGGTTGTGAATGTGAGTAGGCCCGCAGTTTGTCAGTCAAAAGGCAACGTAATCCAGTACTGTCTGGAACCGGCTGCTGTTTCAGCCGGCGCGCCTTCTGCACCAAACTCAAATAGAGGATGCGTTATTTGAATTGCGGCCTGCGAGCGCTGGTTGCCGTGTTGACTTGCACGGCGCTGCTCCCCAGTTGCCGCGCCTATTCCGTTCTGTCCCACGAGGCGCTGGTCGATGCTCTATGGGATACCAACGTGAAGCCCGCGTTGCTTTCCAGGTATCCGGACGCCACGCCGGAGCAACTGAAGAAGGCGCACGCGTACGCCTACGGGGGCGCCATCATCCAGGATCTCGGGTATTATCCTCACGGCAGCAAACAATTCAGCGATTTGACACACTACGTGAGCACCGGCGACTTCATCGTCGCTCTGATTCACGAGTCGCGGTGTCTCAACGACCTGGCGTTCTCCCTCGGCGCGCTGTCTCATTACGTCTCCGATCTGGATGGACATCGGCTCGCGACCAACGTCGGCGAGCCGATGTTGTATCCGCGCCTGCAGCGCAAGTACGGGCACATCATTACGTACGAAGACAACCCCGCCGGGCATCTGAAAACGGAGTTCGGCTTTGATGTGCTCGAGGTCGCCAAAGGCAGATTTGCGCCGGAGGCGTACCACAATTTCATCGGTTTCGATGTTCCTCAGCCGCTAGTCGAAAGAGCCTTTCAGGACACGTATGGTCTGGAAATTCAAGATCTGTTCAAGGATTTTCCTCGCGCTGTCGAATCGTTCCGACACGCCGTGAGCAAGACCATCCCGATGGCCACCCGCGTTGCCTGGGCATCGAAGAAGGATGAAATCGAGCGCTCGCAGCATGGGATGACCCGACAGCGCTTTGTGTACATCATGAGCCGCTCCAGTTACGAGCGCAATTGGGGCAAGCAGTACGATCCTCCGACCGCAGGCGATCGGACGCTGGCATTTATTTTGAAATTGTTGCCACCCATCGGCCCGCTTCGCGCTGTCAAGCTGAAGATGCCCACGCCACCGGTCGAGAAGCTTTTCATGGATAGCTTCGACCGTTCGGCGAAGCAGTTTGCCCAGACGATCGATCCCGCCATGGACGGCAACCTGCATCTCGAACCGAAGAATTATGATGTGGGCGTAGTAACGCTCGCCGGGGCGTACCGCTTGGATGACGAAGTGCAAGCGTATTGGCTCGGGCTCTTAGCCCGCAAAAACTTCGCGACGGTGACGCCTGCCATTCGGAGTGAATTGATGGAGTATTACAACGATCTCAACGCGCCGATCGCCACCAAAAAAGATCAGAAGAAATGGCAGCAACTGGTCACTGAACTTCAGCAGCTAAAAGCCGAGCCTGCTAGCGAAGCCGCCGCCTCAGGCCTACCATAACCGCGTTCAATCGTCAGGTGTGGCTTGCCGCGTTGCTGTTTCGGCTTGCAACATCGTGTAGAGGCAACGCGGCGGCCTTGGAAAGGTGCGCTGGTTCGGAAGAAGGGCCATGATGTTGCCGGCTGCGCACGCGCGGATATCGCTTCTGCGCGGCGGGAGAGCACGCGCTAACCGGGAAAGTACTTCTACAATGCGCTGCTCCCGGCGGGGGCGGGAAGAGTTGATCCTGAATCCACCAGGCCACCAGGCCGCCAGACGCGTTACCATGAGGAACCGTGCGATCCCGACTCAAGACGGCGGCTCTGATCGCGGCCTCCTGGTCCGTTTTTGGTATCCTGCTCGGCGAACAGGTTTACATGCTCCGCGGCAGCGGCAGCGTCCTCAATAGCTGGGTGCGGGCCGTCGGATTCGAGCTGAACTACTGCTTTGTTTGGGCCGTGACAACACCCCTGATCCTTCAGCTCGGGCATATTTTTCCACTCCGGCGCGGGCGGCTCTGGGTAAGCTTGTGCATCCATCTGGTGCTGAGTGTGGCCGTGGCGGCGTCTGTCCAAGCGACTCACGTCGCATTGCTGAGCCTGCGAAACGCGGCCGTTTTCCCAATGCCACCGTTGAACGGCCTGGGTCGCTCCGTGCTGATGACGATTGACTACGGATGCATTCTCTACTGGGTGGTTCTGTTGATCGGGCAATCCATCCAGTACGTAAAGCATTACAACGCCGCGCAGGTCAGGCAGGCGCAATTGCAAGAAGAGCTTGCAGAAGCGCAATTGCAAGCATTGCGAATGCAGATGCATCCACACTTCCTATTCAACGCCTTGAATTCCGTCTCGGAGTTGATATATGAGAACCCCTCGGCGGCAGAGCGGATGATCGGACGTCTGAGTGAGTTATTAAGGATCTACTTGCGGACGAGCGAAAGACAGGAAATCAGCCTGGCACAGGAAGTGAAGTTCGTCGAACGCTACCTGGAAGTACAGAAGATGCGCTTTGAAGAGAAACTGACGATACGCATTACCCTCGATCCGGCTAGCGAGAGCGCGTGCGTTCCCGCGCTTATTCTTCAGCCGCTGGTTGAAAATGCGGTAATCCATGGCGTGGCTGACTGCGAAGCCGATGGGACTGTGGAAATCAAAGCCGCGGTCAACCAGAGCTTGTTGGAATTGCGTGTGGCTGACAACGGCGCCGGCCTGCGCGAAGGCTCGGGCGGTTTCCGAGAGGGGATAGGCATCCGTAACACCCGGCGTCGATTGCAGCGCATGTATGGAGACCGCCATACTTTGATCATCGAAGGGCTGCCCGGAGGTGGCACGCAGGCACTCATCAGCATCCCGTTTAAACAGCACTCAAATGGCCGCGAGCTATGGCTAAGCTGAGCGCCGTCATCGTCGACGATGAGCGGCTTGCCAGGCGGCGCATTCAACGGCTGCTGCTCGAAGAGCCCGATATCAGCATCTGTGAAGAGTGTGCGACGGTATCTCAGGCTTCGGAGGCAATCAAGCGGCGTGTCCCGGACGTGCTTTTCCTCGACATCCGAATGCCTGGAGCGGGCGGCTTCGATCTGCTCGGCGGAATCGACAATGACGCAGCTCCTGCCCTCATCTTTGTCACGGCGTTTGAGGAGTACGCAGTGCGAGCGTTCGAAGTCCATGCTTGCGATTATCTGTTGAAGCCGGTGGATCAGGCCCGCCTGAGAGTGGCCTTGCAACGGGCGAAGGACTTCCTGCGAGGGCGGACAGAAGAAAACTGTGTGTGCGAGCGTGTCGAGCCTACCGATTCGTGCCTTCTAAGTAACAGCCCGGCAACACACTTCCCTGCGGCATGGGAACGTCAGCGGAGTTACTCGCGTATGTTGACCAAGCGCAGCTTGGCTACCGGAGCATCTAGTGACTTCCTCCTGATACGTTCCGGACCGAGGGTGTATCCCTTGAAGCTGGACGCGGTGGGCTGGATTGAGGCCGCAGGCAACTACGTCAACCTGCACGCCGAGGATGGCAAGACGTACCTTCTCCGCGAGGCTCTTTCAGCATTTGAGAGAACACTTCCTGAAGGACGGTTTGCTCGAATTCACCGTAGCGCAATTGTAAATATGGATCGCGTGCGCGAGTTCCGTCAAGCCTTCAACGGCGACTTTTTCGTCCTTCTAGCGGACGGACGTGAGTTGCGGATGAGCCGCATGTACCGAACCCGCGTACGCGATCTTTTCGGAAGACCCATCTAACGTTTCGTCCCGCTGGATTGCGACTCGTCACAATTTTGACGTCAACGGGCGCCTGCCGCTCTATTCTCGAACCTGCGAGGAGACACAGTGTCCGAGAAACGTTTGATTAGAGTTTGTCAGGTTTTGTTCCTGTGTGCTGGTGGCGTATGGAGTGCATCGGCACAGACCAAAGCTCCAGCACGTTACCGCCTTTACGACGTCGGGAATCTCGGGGGGCACATCAGCCTCTTTTACAATTTCGACCAGGTGAACTTCACGCCCATGCCGTTGAACCGCGAAGGTGAATTGGCAGGGACCTCAGTTAGCGGAGCCGGTTATGCGGCGGGATTCGTATGGCGAAACGGCGTATTACGGGAGCTTGCTAACCTGACCAACGCGAATGAATATGGGGGCGGAGCCAACGCGAACGGTATCAATGATGCTGGCTCTGTTGTCGGCGCTGCGAACAATGGGGAACTCAATCCGTTAAATGATGCACCGTACGACCATGCGGTTCTCTGGACAGGAGATGGAATCAAGCGCCTTCCAGAGCTCGGGGGAAACGAAAGCTGGGCGAATTTCATCACCGATGATTGGGTCATCGCCGGATACGCAAACAACACCACGCCCGACCCATATACGTACGCCGGAACTCAGACGCGCGCAGTCTTGTGGCGTTACGGAATGCTGAAAAATCTCGGAACTCTCGGCGGCACTGACTCCGCGGCGTTTATTGTGAAACACCTTGGCTCGGAAAGAGATGACGACGAGCGACACATCGCCGTTATAGGAACGTCTTCTCTTGCGAAACCTGCAGGCCCTCCGTTCGGAGTGCCGCCCAGCGACGCATTTGTCTGGTCTGAGGGTGTTATGCGCGACTTGGGCGGACTCGGCGGTGGATTCTCCACGCCCTCGGATATTAACTCAGACGGCGAGATCACGGTAATCTCGTTCGACTCCACGAACCAGCACTTTCAATCTTTCCTGTGGCACAACGGAACACAGACTCTACTTGAGAAACTCGGCGGGAATTTCGTGGAGGCCGTGGCGCTTAACCGTTCGGGTCTCGTGATTGGAGCAGTTAGCGATACGACTGACTCGAATGCGATTGCCGCCGTTTGGGACCGCGACGGTAAGGGCCATACGCTCGGAACGATAGAGACGGACAAGGGCAGCATCGCACTGGGAGTCAATTACAGGGGTGTTGTGGTCGGCGGTTCCGGGACAGTTGGGTTTACCGCGGCCCCCAGCTATTCTCATGCCTTTATTTGGCGTGAGGGAGAGGGCATCCGAGATCTGAATACGATGGTAGCCGCAGGGGCGGAGCTGACGTTGAATGTCGCTTACGCGATCAATGAGAGGGGCGAAATCGCCGGACTTGGAACGAATGCCGCGGGTGACACCCACGCTTTTGTTCTCAAACCGGATTATGACTGTCGTGACGAGAGCGAGTTCGTTCCGGCAACGGCCATTCCGGCTGCGCCCGGAAGCTTCGTGCAAATGGAAAGTCCGCTTGAAAGACTTCTCCGCAGAAGCGGACTTCAGGGCCGCCCTGCTGTTTCCCAGCGGAGTGAATAAGCTGTCGAACCGCACGTTCAGCCTGCCGCGGAGCAACGCGAGATAAACGGGTCCCGAATGCTAAGATCACTGTGCAGAATCCTTCTGCGTCGAACGCGAGAAGGAAAGTGCTGCCGGAGCGATGAAGCAGATCACCCTAAAAGTGAACGGCGATTACCACCGTGTGACCGTCGATCCGGATACACCGCTGCTGTTCGTTCTCACCGATGAGCTTAGGTTAAAAGGCCCGCGATTCGGCTGCGGAATGGCGCAGTGCGGTGCTTGCACCGTGATCATACGCGGACAAACCGTGCGATCTTGCGTGAAGCCCGTGAGCTCAGTTGGCCAAGAGGACGTCATCACACTTGAGGGTTTAGGCACGCCTGAGCAGCCGCATCCGATTCAGCAGGCCTTTATCGACGAAGGCGCAGCCCAATGCGGATTTTGCCTCAGTGGCGTGATCCTGACGGCCAAAGCTGTTTTAGATGTAAAACCGGACGCATCCGACCAGGAAATCCGCAACGCTCTCGGAGGGGTTCTGTGCCGCTGCTTCACGCATACTCGTATGCTGCGGGCGATTCGCAAGTACGCTGAGGCGAGAAAAGACAGTGCATTCCCGTCGTGACTTTCTCAAATGCTGCGGCGCTCTGATCGTGAGTTTCAGTGCCGCCCCCCTGACCGGCTCTTCGATGACTGGTCAAGGCGAGTTCGGAACTCATTCCTCTCATATCGATCCGGAGAAGATCGATTCATGGCTAGCCGTCGGGGCCGATGGCACAATCACCGCGTATACCGGAAAGTGCGACTTCGGACAGGGAATCTTTACGGCTCAAACGCAACTCGTGGCGGAAGAGTTGTGCGTGCCGCTCGCTCGCGTCAAGCTGATCCAATGCGATACAGCGATTACGCCCGACCAGGGAACCACATCAGGAAGCCAGTCGACACCGACAAATTTCAACGAGGAAAATCTCGCTCTGGCGGCGGCCACTGCCCGGGAAGCTCTTCTGAGCATGGCCGCGGAGAAGTTTGGCGATGCGGTCAGCCAGCTCCGAGTGGCAGATGGTTTGATCACATCGCCGTTCGGGCCGCCGCGTTACGTATGAGGAGCTTGTCGGGAGCAAGCACTTCAATCTTCCGCTGAGCACAACCGCGAAACGGAGGTCTGCTGCGCAGTGGACGGTGCTTGGCAAGCCCATTCCCTCGCTGGACAGAGCGGCGCTTATGACCGGCCAGTTCGAGTTCCTCCATTCCATCCACATACCCGGCATGCTCCATGGCCGCGTCGTCCGGCCGCCCGAAATGGGAGCTACCGTAGCGCATGTGGACGAAAGTTCCGTCCAGCACATTTCCGGGCTGGTCAAAGTGGTCGTTCGCAAAGATTTCGTGGGAGTCGTGGCAGAAAAGCAATATCAGGCGGTATTGGCCGCGCGTCAACTGGCGGTTCGCTGGAATCCCGGCCCGGAGCTTCCACAACAAAAGACGTTCTTCGAATATCTTCAGAATCAGCCTTCGCACGACACGCTCAGTGTTGACTCTGGAGACGTGGATACGCAACTCGCGTCCGCCGCTACCGTTTTACGAGCGAGATACACGTATCCATATCAAATGCACGGCTCCCTGGGGGCATCCTGCGCCGTGGCGGATGTCAAAGCGGATCAAGCCACCGTTTGGTCTGCCACGCAATCGGCCTATCCGACGCGCAGCATAGTAGCCAAGTTACTCGATATGCCGTCCGATCGCGTGCGCGTCATCTATGTGCGCGGATCGGGATGTTACGGACTCAACGGCGCTGACGCCGTTTCGTTCGACGCAGCCATGTTGTCGCAAGCAGCCGAACGGCCCGTCCGTCTTCAGTTCTCCCGGCAGGATGAAATGATGTGGGAGAACTTCGGTTCGGCTTGCGTCATCGAGCACCGCGCCGTGGTTGCATCTGACGGTCGCATCACCGTCTGGGATCGCGAGAACTGGGTAGCCTCACTTGGGAGTCGGCCAGGCTATGACCAACCAGGAAACGTTATCAGCGGAATGTTAGTTGGATATGAACCGGAACCACTGAAACCAGGCCCGGCCAAAGCGCCCGCGGGTAGGCTTAGGAACCACAGCAACACCGTGCCATCCTATTTCGCCGGATGTATTGCCGAGTCCTGTGACGGCGGAGGAACGATTCGCAGTGAACGCGTTCTCACCCATACAGTGCGATCACCGTTCTTTACCGGCCCATTGCGCTCACCCTTGCGAATTCAGAACACCTTCGCAAACGAGTGCTTCATGGACGAGCTATGTGCTCAGGCGAAAGCAGATCCGTTGGTTTTCAGGTTGCGGCATCTCCATGACGCACGGTTGATAGCTGTTCTCAATGCTGCTGCCAAGGCCTCGGGCTGGGAGACGCGCCCGTCTGCAACGCAGCGCCGACGAACGGGAGAGGTCAGCGGACGCGGCATCGCCTGTGTAGCTTACGAAGGAAGCAATGGCTATGCCGCTCTGGTTGCCGAGGTCACTGTAAATCTGGAAACCGGATTAGTTCACCCTACGCGTTTTGTTATCGCCTTGGATTGTGGACCCGTCTCGAACCCCGATGGTCTGCGAAATCAAATTGAGGGCGGCGTTCTCCAGGGCATGAGCCGGGCCCTAGTCGAAGAAGTTACTTGGGACGACAGGCGCATCACTTCTATTGATTGGGAGACCTATAACAGTCTGCATCTTGATTACCCGATTCCCAGCATCGAGAGTATCTTCGTCTCGCCTCCCGGTGTACCTGCCACGGGCGCTGGAGAAACTGCGATTACCGTCACTCCCGCTGGGATCGCGAACGCGATCTTCGATGCGACGGGTGCTCGTATTCGCGACCTGCCGTTTACTCCTGAACGTGTGAGGGCGGCGTTGCTCGCATCAGGTCACAACAGCGTGAAGGCATGAATCCCATGAGCCGAGAATCGTGCAGGCGCGTGGTTATTCGAGGCGCGGCATTCGGCTTGCTTTATTGTTTGCTGATCGCCGCTGCTGTTGCAGGTACAGGAGACGGCAATGGAGCCGCTGCCTTCGTGGCTATCGTGCCCGTGCTGCACAATCCCCGCTGCATGAATTGCCACTCGGCCGGAGACTTCCCCCGTCAGGGAGACGATAACCACATACACACAATGGACGTGCGCCGGGGACCCCACGGAGACGGCGTCAATGCAGTTAGGTGCAGCACCTGCCACCAGGACCATAATCTTGGGGGCTTGCACGTGCCTCCCGGAGCGCCAGGTTGGGAACTTCCTCCTCCCGACATGCCGATGATCTGGGAGGGACTAACAGACCGGCAGCTTTGTGAGTTATTCAAGGACCCGAAACAGAACGGCCATCGCACCGTTCAGCAGATTATCGAGCATATGTCTACGCCGCTGGTGCTCTGGGGATGGAATCCCGGCGAGGGACGTACTCCCATACCAATGCCCCAGCCTGAGTTCTTGGCCAAAGTCAAGCAATGGGCTTCCAACGGAGCTGCCTGCCCTTAATCTCGAATGGCGAATCGTCAATGAAGCGCCGGACTGACTGACGGCAACGTGTCATATAGAGGTTGCACAGGAGTAACTTCCGGGTTTTCATTGGCCATCGACAAGGCGAAAATGCGGATCTTGTCATTGTTCGGCAGCGAGATGGTCTTTGCGCCTGGGGGCACATCGATCGCGTATGCGAACAGATAAGAATAACTGTAGGGAACATTCTCTCCTTTCGCATTGTGGTGGTGCGAGCAGTACCAGGCGATCTCCGCGCGTTTGATATAGCCAGGCTGAATACCTGTCATCTGCGAGTAAGCGTCATGCTCCGTGTGAGCAGGCTGATCTGGCCTCGCGGGCACAGGCGTGTCTTTGGCCGTCCATTTCCTGTCGTCCCACTGGCCGACGAACCCAGTCCAATCCTGCACGTTCAAATCGAACCGTTTGCCGCCTGCTTCGAAAGTTCCTTTCTGGTCGCCGTCGATCGCGGTCGCGAGCACATACAAGCGGTTGTAAGTGCCGGTGGGTAACTCGATTTTTTGCCCATGAGCAGTAAGAGCATTCGCTTCGCCCGTCTTGGCTGAGGCGAGGTGGAACTGAACACCATGGAAGTTAAGCTTGGACGGGAGCATCTCGGCAGGAAGCGTATCGCCTTTGCCGTCGATTCCCCCCTTGCTACCAGCGCCATCGGTGCTGGCGGTCGCGATGTCATACCGTAGCGCGACGGGCGTGGAACGTACCGCGGAAACTGTAGCTGCCGGTTCGCCCAGTTTTATAGCAAACGTGCGCGGTTGATACGCGCCGAACGCAGTGACTAACTCGCCGTCCTTCAAAGTCGCCGTCCCGACCGCCTGCTCCTGCCCATTGACTTCCCGCGCTGAAATAATTGGCGCCGCAAACGCCACTCGCACTTCGCTCTGTGGCTTGCCGTCTAACTCGACTAAGCGCACAATCACCTCGTCTCCTTGTTCGGCCTTCTTGACTGCCATCACCCGAATTCTCGGGTTACTAACCTTGAGCAAAGAGAACTGACTACCCAGCGCTCCGTCATGCTTCGATGTTTGAAACGCAATCAGCGGATCGTTCAGCCGCTCGCCTTGCCAGTCAGTCCCGGCCTCGCGCCAGCCACGAGCATGTCCGGTAATTCCGTAGACGAACTCATGATGTCCGATGTCCTGCGTGGCCTGATCCGGATAGCCACCGCGCGTGCCTGGCGTGCGGAGTAGGGTGAGACGGATTGTATTGTCGGTCGGCTTATCTGAGCCGTTCTTGCAGTCAGTGAGTATCGTGGCGCCAAACTCAGCGCTCATATCGGTCAGGTCAATCCACTGATGTGAGGGCACCTCAAACTTTTTCGGCTGCGCGGTCGGGCGCTCAATCGTGCCGATATCCCAGTTATACGTCGCCAGCCGGTTCGAAGCCGTCAGCGGGAACGTTGCCTTCAAATTCGATTCGCGAGTGTTCCAATCGATCGCGTTCTTGAACTCCACGCGCTTGCCGGCGTCTCCGGCCGAAAGCGAGATGGTCTGCACGAACTTAGACCCGGCCGTCTCTCGGCTAACTTCTAACGCTACCCGCGCCGGGCCGTTCTCCACCACTCGGATATGAGCAGCGCCACCGACATACTCTTTAGGCGCGGCTTGTTCCTGGTCCCAATCCATGTTCCACGCGGGCCATTGCGTTGGATTGTCGTATGAGATAGCAAGACGTGCGGGACCGGACAACAACTCCCGCCCCAACACTTTATCGAAGATGCTTGCCACATCGCCGGCGGCGTTTAGTCGCACCAGGTAATACTGGTTTTCGAGCGAATTCTCAGATACCTGCAAGCTGCTCTGCGGCTGCCCGGAGCTTGGCTCAACATCGAAAACGGCATAACCCGCCGGCGGCGCTTTAGCCGCAAACACCACCTTGCCCTCTGAGATCTGCGCCGGAACCTCGCGGCCATCAGGAGCCGTGACCTTCACCGCATCAGGTGCATTTTGAGGAAACCTGACATCGGCCTCAACCATGTCCTCGCGCTCGATATTGAGCGGATTGAAAACCACAATTGGAATGCCCTTTGTGTTGGTGTTCAGACCGCCAGCAACCGCGGAAGAAGCATCCTCAAGCACCCCGGCAAACTGATTCATAGCGATCACGTCGTCGTTCCAGGCAAACTCGTACGCTTTCGGAGTCGCCGTACCAGCCGCGATGTCATGAAAATGGCCACCCATCTCCAGCGTCCAGGCATCGTTCAATCGCGTGAGCGGATAAGGCCGCGCCTTCAGCCACTCCGCCATAATGGAAGACTTCTCCGCCGCATCCGCCAGCAATTCTTCTTTGCGCAGCCAGCGCTTCTGATATGCCTGCGACGTCAACGAACCCGCAGAGTGATTAGTCAATTCCATCTCGCCCGTATAGCGCGGAAGTCGCGCCGTTTCGGCCGGCGCGATATTCAAAAACATCTGATCGGCGGTCGACGAGATGACATGCACTGGCCCGTCGCCCACCTTGACGGCCGGCCATTCCGGATGCTTGGGCCCGTTTGAAAAGTAACCTTCCGGCGGCAAACTGGCCTCGCCGTGCGTTACGATGGCCTCCAATCGCTTTACCGAATCTTCATCCGGCGCCCCGCCTATATCGCCGGTCCCGTAATAGTGATAATCCGTAAAAACGCCGCTGACCTTTCCATTGTTTTCCACGCGCGCAGCCCAATCGCCCTGGTATCGATCCTCTTCACGGTCCTTCTGAATTTTTGCGAATGCTTCCTCCTGGGTGTGGAGCGCGAAATACTGTTGAATGTCTTTTTGATCAAACTGCTGCCCGTTCCGTTCCTGGTTCTCAAGCTTCTCGCGCAAAGAATGGAGCCTCATTCGAAGATCTTCGAGCGCCGCATTAGGCGGCGCGGCAGGCAGCGGCTTGCTGAGATCGGTCTCGATGCCGCCGCTGTAGCTGCCCGGATTCAGTCCGGCCAGCACCGTCTCGCCGTCCGGACCTACCCAAACCCCCACGTTGAATGGCGTTCCTTCGGGAGTCTTTTCTTTCGAATCCGGACCTCCCGCATCGGCCGACGATCCCCAGACCAGCTTCTGTGTCGAGAAGCCTTTCACGCCCGAATGCGCCAGAATTGTCGGCAGCGATGCCGGAAATCCAAAGCAGTCCGGCAACATATATTCGGCGCTCGCCGTGCCCAGTTCCTTTCGGAACCAGTTGTTTCCATACAGAATCTGCCGGATGATCGCCTCCGCACTGGGCGCATTCACATCGCCTTCTTCCATCGACGATCCCGCCGGGAACCACCTTCCCGCGGCCACATAACTCTTTACTTTTGCGAAATCCGCCGGAAAATACTCCTTCATGAAGCGATAGCGATTTGCGCCGCTGAAATTAAAAATGTAATGAGGATACTTGTCGATCAGCTTAAAGTTATCCTCCATGGTTTTTCGGATGTACTCGTTGATAACTTGCGGATACTCCCAGCGCCATTCGGTATCGAGGTGTGCGTATCCCACCACATACAGCGTTGGCTCTTTCGTGAGATCCGGCTTGGCGGATTCCTGCCCGCGCGCCGTACTCAAACATATCAGCCCGGTTACGGAAAGCCAAACTACAATCGGCAAAGAGCGCTGCATGTCGTTTTTCTCCTGTGGTTCAGAATCATTCAACCACACATGAATCATCCATGCCTTCGATAAGCTCATGCTAATTTTGGATTCCCTATTGCTTCGAATACAGCGCCGCGCGAAATGTTCTTTCGGATTTCAGTCATTGCCTTAAGCCTGTCATTCTCCCTGTCGGCCCATGAAGCCCCCGATGCTAAATACGTAGGTTCGGAAGCCTGCGCGGCGTGCCACCGCACGATCTCCGGCACGCAGAGTAAAACCGCCATGGCGAATACTTGGCGCGGTACCAACGTAGCCGGTTTCCACTCCGTCACTTTCGACGAGGGCTCCACGAATGCTCTGCATTATGAGGTCAGTCCGGCCGCCGACCACCTTCAGTTCTCGGTAACCAGCGGCAAAACGAAAATCGCAATTCCGGTTCAGGCAATGGTAGGCGGCAAACGCCACGGCATCAGCTTTTTGCTCAACGTGCAACAGATTGACGGCTTGCCCCTGGAGCGTCCCGCTCTGATTGAGGGCCGCTACGCGCTCTCTCCGGCCGGTTCTCTCGTTTTCTCTCCAGGCTTTGAACACGAGAGACCCACAAATTACGAAGATGAGGCCGGAAGAGTGTTGAGCCCCGGTTTCGAGCTTCGTTGCCTCACTTGCCACGGTCAGCCCGGTACTCTAGGTGCGGGAAAACAGGGCGGTGTCCGCTGCGAGAGTTGTCATGGACCTGCTGCCGCGCACGTCACCTCCGTAACGCGACGAAATGCCTCAGGGCAACTTGTCATGCCGGAAAATCTGCACGGCCCCAAAAGCCTGGAGGCCTGCGCCCGATGCCACAGCGGCCTTAGCACTTCCGGCCACTCAGACCCTCTTCCCGAAGACTTACTCGTTTCGAGTCAGGTCCCTGCCTTGCGCAATTCGGAATGTTTCATCCAGAGTGGAGGACAAGTAACCTGCACCGCCTGCCACAATCCCCATGCAGATTCGGCTACGCTGGCGCAAACTTCTGTCAACACGTGCTTGACCTGTCATTCGGTTTCGGTAACACAACACGCGGCCATCTGTCCCGTCAATCGAACGCAGGGTTGTGTCGGATGCCACATGCCAACCGTTCAGGCGGATTCCTTTCGCTTAACCGACCATTGGATTAGAGTGCACCCGGAATCCGGTGTCAAGCTCCAGCCTCACGATGACGGTCTTCGTTCTCAGGTGACGCCCAAGCGTGAGTTCCTCCGCCTCATCCTAGTCGAGGGGGACGACAAAATGAAAGCAGTGACGGACCGGCTGGCGAAAGGCGACTCCTTCAGCGCCGTCGCGCATGACTTATCCGCCGATCCGACCGCACCGGGCGGAGGATTCATCGGCGATTTTGCATTGTCCGACATGGACTCCAAGCTGGCGGCCGCCGCTGCGCATTTGCCTTACGGCGCGAACAGCGAGGTCATCAGCAGCGCAACGAATCGCATGATGCTGCATCGGCTTCCACGTGATTTCAAGTGGGATGCCGACCAGCTCTTTCGCGCGGCTCTCGATCTGGAAAGGCGCGGCGATCTTGCCGCGGCGATTGCGAAGGATCAGGAAGCGCTCGAAGTCTATCCCTATTTCCTGCGCGCGTTGATCTTGATGGGCACTATGCTGGGGCAAGCCGGCGATGCAAATCGGGCAGCCGAAGTGTTGCGCTTCGCGGTCGAGTTCTATCCGAAAGATGCGGCCAGTCAGTTTGACCTTGCCCTCACGCTCGGCAAACAACCCGCGGCCCAGATGGAGGCTCTGCGCCGGACCATCGAACTCGATCCTGACATGGTGGCGGCTTACCAGACTTTGGGCGCCGCGCTTTATGCGTCGGGACAGCCCAGCGCGGCTATCGATACATTCCGCGACGGCTTGCAAATCGATCCGCTCTCCGCCATTCTCAATTACGATCTCGGTTTAGCTCTGAAACAACAAGGCGACCGCGCGGGAGCTGACAAAGCGCTGAGTTTGGCGGCCCGCCTGGATCCGGAGATTGCCGCTCGCAAAACGCCTGTTCACAAAACTACTCACAAAGCACATTGATTAGGGCTGGTCCATTACGGTCCGAACCAAGTCACCCAATTCTTGCGGCGTGAACTGATTGCCTTCCAGATTGACGGCCAAGTCTCCGCGACGATCCACAATTGCCGTGTGCAGCGAATGCGTCAAGAGACCATCCTCGCGCCAGAAATTCATTCCGAATAGGCCGGCTACTTGCTTGATCTCCGGCAATGGCCCGGTCAGAAAATGCCAATTTGTGGGATCCGCTTTCCAGACGTTGGCATACTGGGCCAGCGTTGCGCCTTGATCGTGCTCCGGGTCGATCATGATGGTCAGCAGCACCAGATCCCGTCCGGCGCGACGGCGAAAGCGCTGTTCCACGCGCGCCAGATTGCTTGAAAGCCGGAAGCAATAATTCGGGTTCGGACACCGCGAATAGCCAAACGTGATGGCCACCACTTTTCCCTCGAACTGCGCCAGATGAACCGTTTTGCCGGTCTGATCCGTCAATGCAAAATCTGGAACATGCTGCCCGATACTCAATGCTTTTGCCGCGCTATCCAGCATGTTGTTGAGAGCTGTAAGCTGACCCGCCGCCATGGGTTCAGATTCAAAACTGGCGGTCGTGCCCTCGCGTATATCTTCGGCGTACAGCTTACTCCGGTGCGAAACGATCGTGAAGCTTATAGCAGCACCCGGTTTGAGCCCCGCCAACGCCTTCCCGTCCGGCACAAGGAATTCCATTTCCATCGCATCCATGTAGCCCGGTATCGCTTCACAGGAAACATCCAACAGCCGGCGCGCCATATCTGGCTTGAGTACGATCCCCTTGGCGGCGTGGTTTTCAGCCGCACAGATGGATAGCGCTCCCATGAAACTCACGAGTGCAGTGCGCTTCCACATGGGCTCAACGAGTGCCTAAGCGATAGGGCTGGCGATCTAGCTTTCTGTAGGCGTTCGCAAATTCCTTTACAGCAATGTACTGGTCCTTTTCCACACCCGTGAAATGCTGCCGTGAATTTGTTGCGGGCCACCAGACATCCAGGGCTATGATCCGCGCTCCGTGTCCGAGTCCAATATGCTGCTCCATCGGATTGCCGCCGAACGAGCTGGTGCCGCCTACAGTTCGATAGATGGCGCGTTCCGCCTGCCCATCGTTTTCAACCGTAACCTTGATCCGCGCGCCGATTGCCGCGCGATTGCTCTTAACGCCCGTAAGCCGCACGTTAATCCAGTCATTATCGTTCCCTGGATTCGCAAACACCCGCATTGTGTGCTTATCGGAAGGAACCGCGCCGCCCAGCCCAGCCAGGATATCTTCATGCCCACTCCGGCTCAAATCGGCGAACACAATCCCGTGTCCCTTATGCAATTCCCCGGTACCCGACGAGGCTGTGATATCGGCGAAGCTCTTCCCCTCTTGATTTCGCAACAGCACATGCGGCATCAACGAAGCGAGCGAAGGTTGTCCCACGCCCAGATAGATGTCCAGGAAACCGTCATTATCCACGTCTCCGAAATTCGCGCCCATCGGCATTAGGACCTTGTCCAAACCCACGCGCGCCGTCACGTCTTCAAAAGCGCCATTATGTAGGTTCCGATAAAGTTTCAGCGTCTCTGTGGAAACCGGCAGCCCAAGATAACTGCGTATCACCTCTTCCATGGAACTGAAATAACAGGTGACAAACAGGTCCGGCCAGCCGTCGTTGTCGTAATCGAAAAACCACGTGGCGAAGCTGAAGTACGGCGCCTGCACGCCGGCTTCCCTGCCGATTTCCGTGAACGTTTTGTCGCGGTTGTTGTGATACAGAAAATTCGCGCCGGTCACGTTTGAGACATAGAAGTCCACAAAACCGTCATTGTCATAGTCCGCCGCCGCCACGCCCTTGCTGAACGCTACCTTATCGATTCCCGCTGCGTGTGAAATATCTTCGAACGTTCCGTCACCACGATTGTGAAACAGTTGGCTGGGCGAGTTTTCGTTCCCGACGAACAGATCCAGATACCCATCATTATCGATGTCGGCCCACGCCGCGGTTTGCGTGGAGGTCACCGTGTTTCCGAGACCGCTCTGCGCCGTCACATCGGTGAAGGTGCCATCGCAGTTATTGCGCAAAAGCGATTTCCTATTCGCGGCCTCCCATCCTCCGCGCAGCACCAGCAGGTCCATGCATCCGTCGTTGTTGTAATCGCCCTGAATCAGATTCAGGCCGCCAAGCTGAGTGGATAATCCGGCCTGCGCAGTCCGATCGCTAAACGTACCGTCTCCGTTGTTATGGAAGAAATGCAGCGACTCGCACATATCCATGCTGGACGTGACTACATCCAGCAGCCCGTCATTATCAAAGTCCTCCACCACTACCCCGCCGGCTCCAGTGAACACGTTGAGCCCGGCCGCCGGAGCTACATCCGTAAATCGTCCAATGCTTTCTCTCGATTCGAAGGCGCTCAGCGGAATCAGGTATTTCGCCGGAACATGTGATGGATAATCGCCGATCGTCATGTAACACAGATTCAGCAGCCATTTCACTTCCAGGTTGTCGGGCTGCTTATCCAGGCATTTCGTGAAAAATTGAATGGCAAGCCTGGAATGTTCCTGCTTCGCAAAACGAACTCCGGGATGTAACGGCGGAAAAAATCCCTGATCGCCGGCGTCACGATAGATGCCGTTCTCCATCTCCGCCAGATGCAGATAGGTCACGCCCAGCGCTTCTTCCACATAAGACACCGATCCAGGAACGCTGGCGAGCGCGATCTGATAACTCTTGTTCCACTCGGCGATCGCTTTCTCCATCTCCCCCGCATACACGAAAAGCAAAGCTAGGACGGCGTGGCCTTGCAACAGGCTCAACGGCGCCACTTTGCCGGGGGGCAGCGCCTCAGCTCCGGGCAACTGCCGCCCGATACGTTCTACCGCGGACGCATACGATTTTGTCCGAATCGCGCAAACCTGGGTCAAATCGCTATTCCATCCGTCCGGCTTCGGATAAGCCTGGAAAGCCGCGTCGGCTGCTGTCATTCCGGAGATATCGATGGTGTCGCGTACTGCTCCCGTCGATACCAGCTTCTTAATTCGTTCCGCGTTCAGATCCTGCGTGCGCGGCGCGGAAGCGAAGATCTTGAGGACCGCGAACCCTGACGGAACGGGGACGATTCTCGTGATCTGTCCAACTTTCACGCCTTTCAGCGCTTCCTGCAGTTCGGGACGAAGTTGCGACGGCTGCAAGCGCCCGATATACCCGCCCTGACTGGCGCTCCCGTCAATGGATTTCTCCTTCGCCAATACGCCGAAATCCACCCCTGCCCTGAGCTCGTTGACGACTTCCTCCGCCCGGCTCGCGGAAGTCGAGACCATCATGCCCAAATACAGGGCGTTTGGATCGGTTTGGTTTGATGTCTGAGGTAATCCCGCCCGAACGCTGCTTATTACCACGACGCAGATCGCCGCGGCGCGGACGCTCCAATCGCTCTGAACGTGCGCATTTCTGAATCCGAGCCATAAGCGAAGCGATTGGAGCCGTATCGAAACCACGAAACCAGCCTAATGGAAGCCCAGCATCGCTCGCGGGATCTCCGTGATATATTTACCACCAAAGTGTTGACGGGGTAATCTCAACGCTGTAGACTGCTTTTGGTCGCGCAAACGTTTGCATCTTTGGTGGAGGAAAATCATGGTCGTTAGAGCCTGGAATGCGGAACGCTGTTTGGAAAAGGGCAATTTCCCTCGGTTAGTTTTCGTCTTTGCTTGTCTCCTGGCTTGCTTCCTGTTTCCGGCGAAGCAACTCAGCGCTCAGACGGTCAGCAGTATTACGGGAACGATCACAGATAGTTCGGGCGCCGTCGTCCCGAATGCAACTGTGACGGTCACGAACGTCAACACCGGCGTCGCGAAGACGGCAACCAGCAATTCGGCCGGATCGTACGAGGTCACCGACTTGATTCCCGGCAGTTACACGGTGAAGGTGGAGGACCCGGGATTCCAGACCTCCCTGCTTAGCAATATCACCGTGGACGTAGCTCACGCATCAACGGTAAATGCGACTTTACAGCCAGGAAACACCAGTTCCACGGTTCAGGTGACGGAGAGTGCCATTTCCCTCGATACCACGCAGCCCGACCTCAACACCACTATCGAAAACAAAGTCGTGCAGGAGCTGCCAAACGAAATATCGGGTGGACGGGGCCGGCAGATTGACAATTTTGTCTTTCTGGCGCCGGGCGTAACCGGTAACTCGTTCAGCAAGCGTATCAACGGTGGCGTCGACTTCCAGAACGAAGTGGTTTTCAACGGAATTCCGATGGCGCAATCGGAGACCCAGGGATTTCAAACCATTTGGAATCCGCCCTTCGACTTAGTGAATGAATTCAACGTGCTGCGTTCTTCCTTTTCGGCCCAGTATGGCTTGGCGCAGGGCGTGGTTACTTACAACACGGCTTCCGGCACTAACGAATTTCACGGGAACGGGTTTGAAATCATCCGCAACAACTTCTTCGATGCCAAAGGCGCTTATAATCCAGCTGTTCCCATTGACAAGGAAAATAACTATGGCTTCAGCTTAGGCGGACCGGTCATTATTCCGCATGTCTATAACGGCAAAAACCGAACGTTCTTCCACTTAGCTTTCGAATGGTACCGCGAGAATCTTACTCAGACTGGCTTTGTCTCTTTGCCGACAACAGCGGAAAAGGCCGGTGATTTTAGCGGCCTCACCACCAATACTGGTGCACAGCAAGTGATCTACAACCCGGTTGGCAGCACCTGCTACGCCAACGGAAATACGCCTGGAACGGCCTTCCGGGGGAACATTATCCCGCAAACGTGCTTCAGTGCAAACTCGGCCGGCCTGCTGCAATACTTCCCGAACCCCACGCTGCCGGGCTTTCAGAATAATTCCCCCAATCTTGAAGGCGTCTTGCCGACAAGGCAGAATCCTTGGGGCTTTAACATCGATCACAGCATTACCGAGAAGCAATCCGTTCACTTCGCTATGTGGAGAGATAAGCAAACGTCGTATGGCGATAACTCAGGCACGTATCTGCCGGGGTCCAGTCCGTTAGCTGACAAAACTTATTATCCAGATCTGGGTACGGTATTCATTCTGAATTACTCTTACGCGGTCACGCCGCACCTGGTTGTGACCGCTGGCGCAAGCTGGCTGGGAGAACTGAACGATCAATTTCCGCAGCGCACCGGCACGCAACCAACAGTCACGGCTGCACCTGGAGCTCCAATCGTGCCGGGCCTCATTTTCAGTGGCAATAACTCGCCCGGCACGACATCGAACGTCAACGGTGGTAGCGCCTCATTCGGCTCCGCGAATACCAACTCGGTCAATCGGAAGCTTGGCACGGTGTTTGAGAACAATTATCTTTGGATTAAAGGTAAGCAAACCTTCAATATCGGTTTTGAGTACCGGCGGACGTACCAGGACGACAACGAATGCCAGCAATGCGCCGGGAATTTCGCTTTCAGCAACAACACGACTGCCGACCCGAACAACGCGACTGTCGGCGACCTCTCCACGACGGGAAACTCATTTGCCAGCTTCTTGCTGGGACAAGTTGATAGCGCGCGCCGCATCGGAACGATTGAAGAACGGCTTCGCAACCGCGATATCGCGATGTATGTGCAAGACGACATCAAATGGAGCCCGAAGCTGACCTTCAACCTGGGCTTGCGCTGGGATATCATGCAGCCGTTCACTGATATAGGCAACAACATCGTGTATTTCGATTCCAGGATTCCAGATCCGGCGGCGGACGGATTATTGGGCGCGGCTACCAAATTCGGCAACTGCGCTGGTTGTGCGGGCATTGATCGAGCCGCCATCAAGTGGGATCACTTCACTCCTCGCGGCGGATTTTCTTACGAATTGAACGAGAAGACCGTGCTGCAGGGTGGCTTCTCCATGAATTTCCTCGACGGCGGAGCTTATGAATACGGAACCAGCAAGGTAGCCGTGAACTACGGAAACCTGCTCGACGGCTCCACGACCTTCAAGGCAACGGGAACAACAACACCTGCCTTCGGTTCCTGGGATACCAATACACTTGCACTTCCCGCGCCGACACCGTTCAGCCCCTCGCTGGGAACTGCTTCATCCATCAACGCTTTCGATCCAAACCACGACGGTATCGCGCCATATGATCTGGTCTGGAATATCGGCATCCAAAGACAGCTACCCAGTCAGATGTTCCTTAGTGCATCCTATACCGGCAATCGCGGAAACCGTCTGACTTCGCAGTTGAATCCCATCAATCAATTGGCTCCGCAGTATCTTGCACTCGGTCCGATTCTGGGCGACCTGGTGACGTCGCCACAAGCCATCGCCGCCGGAATAAGGATTCCCTATTCCGGCTTTGTACAACAGTACGGTGGCTCCGCTACGGTACTGCAAGCGTTGCTGCCGTACCCGCAGTTTGCCAGCATCTTCAATAACTTCGATGACAATGGATCTTCCTTGTACAACGCCATGCAGCTCCAAGTGGAGAAGCGTTACTCCAACGGGCTCAGCTTCCTGGTCGCCTATAATTTGTCGCGCATGATGTCAAACACGGGTTCCGGTTTTACATCTTTCGCGTCCGCTTCGCTCAATAAAAATAACCAGAAGGCGGAATGGTCTGTAGATAACAACGACCAGCCACAAATGCTAAATATTGCCGCCACTTACGAATTGCCTTTCGGCAAAGGCCGGCACTTCATGAACCAGGGCGGTGTAGCGAACGCTGTTCTGGGCGGATGGCAAATTAGTCCGCTGTTGACGTATGCGAGCGGAACTCCGCTGCAGATAACCGTTCCGGGAAATCCACTGGGTTGCGCAGAACCGACTTGTACCTCGAACCGTCCCAAGTTGATTCCGGGCGTACAGCAGCAGTTTTCTTACTCACAACGTGTATAAGGGCTTACCGGTAATTAACGCCGCAGCTTTCAGTGACCCAGGCGTATGGGCCATCGGGAATGAGCCTCGGGAACTCTCGACTGTTCGCAATCCATTCAACGCGAACGAAAATATTGCTCTTGCTAAATATTTCCCCCTCGGGGAAAGAGTCAAACTAAAACTTGAGATCGAGTACTTCAACGCACTGAATCGTGTGATCTTCGGCTCACCCGATACTACGCTAACCGATACTAATTTCGGTAAAGTGATCAACAGTCAAAACAATACACAGAGACAAGGCCAAGGGCTCCTTCAAATTACCTTCTAAGCTAGGCTAAAGGTTGGCGGAAGCCGCGCGAACAAACGTTTGCGCGGCTTCCGCTCAATCCGTTTCGTGACTCGCTTCGCCCTCATCCTTCTTGCTCTGCGCGCTTTTGCGCAATCCTCCTCTCCCGACGCACCAAACGAGGTCCTTCTAAACAAGGCCGATCTGTTCGTCCGCCTGGGCAAGTTCCCGGATGCGGAAAGTGCGGCGCGCGAGTTTGTCCAGCAGCACGCTTATCTCCGCCGATGGACATTTCATGCTGGGCTACATCCTGTTTTTGGAAAAGAAAGCCAGCGAATCGTTGGCGGAGTATACGGAAGGCGCGAAATACGGCGTCCCGAATGCCCGCGACTTGAAAGTGGTGGCTTCCGACTACGTCGTCTTGAGCGATTTCGCGGATGCCGACAAATGGTTCACCAAGTTAGTGGAATGGACTCCGCGCGATGTGCAGGCCTGGTACGATCTCGCACGAACGAAATACACCGAAAATCGCTTCGACGAGGCGATCAGCGACTTTAAGCAAGCCCTCCAACTCGATCCGGCGAACGTGAAGGCCGAGGATAATCTCGGGCTATCCTACGCCGCCCTGGAGCGCTATGACGAAGCGACCGACGCCTATAAACGCGCCATCGCCCTGGAGGAAAAAGACGGCAGCAAAAACTCCGGACCGTATCTGGATTACGGAAGCCTGCTCATCGATACCAACAACGTGGAAGACGCCCTGCCCTTGCTTGAAAAAGCGCTCGCCATCTCACCGGATGACTATCGCATTCATCGCGAACTCGGAAAGCCTACATTCATCTGAACCAATTCGAGAAAGCAAGAACAGAGTTACTTAGAGCCATCGATCTCGCGCCGAACGATGCACCGCTGCATTTCATGCTCGCCCAGGTTTACCGTAAAGCAAGGCCAAACCGATAAAGCCAAGCTTGAGACGGAGCGCTATTCCGTCCTCAAGCAATCCCCTCAGTGAGCCGTCTGCTTGTCCTGAATTACTTCCTGCGCCCGTTCCGCTGTAGCCGCGCGCGCCGCTTCATCCAGCTTGCTGAACAGTTGCATCTGCTGGCTTGCTTCCTGTGTCCGTCCTAAAGCCCGGTACACTTTGGCGAGCAGAAAATGAATACTGGGATCGTTCGGTGTCGCTTTTGCAGCGACGTTCCAGATCCCCCACAGCCTCCTGGTTCCGGTCCAACTTCGTCAGCGCTCTCGCCCGGTCCACACGTGCATCGGATAGCGTCGGGCACGCGGCTACTGCTTTGTTCAACGCCGCGAGCGCGTCATCGGTGCTGCCATTGCTCTGCAAAAGAATATTGCCGATCTTCCACTGCGCCATGCAATTGCCCGGATCGATTTCTAATTCCGCCTGAAACTGGGCCTTGGCTTGGTCCCACGCCGAAAGGTTCCAGTAAGCGTCTCCCAGTTTGTAGTGGTTGCCCGGCAAACGCGGCGCCATTTCCACCGCCTTCTTCAACTGCACTACGGCGCCATCGTAGTTGTTCATGCTCTCCATCACCTCGGCGGAAAGCTGGTGCGCAAGCACCGAATTCGGATCGATCGCGTTCATCGTCGCCAGCGCCTGTTCCGATTTCTGCATATAAACTCGGGCCAGCAGATAGAACACCTCCTGATTCTTTGGCTGCCGCGCCGCCATCTTCTCCAAAGCCGCCGCGGCCGCGCTGGTGTCACCGATTTTCATGAGGTCTTTCGCCAGGAACATCTGCGCGTTGGCATCGTTCGGGTTCGCTCTCAACGTACTTTCCAGGTAAGAACGGGCTCGCCCGTACTCCGCGGCTTCAAACAACGAAATGCCAAGCAACGCCGTCGCCGAAGGCATGCCTGGATTCACTTTCAGCCCTTGTTCCAAAACAGTAGCGGCGTGCGCATAGTCACGCTCGCGAAAATAGAGCGCTCCCAGGTTGTTGTACGCGATACCCAGCTTTGGAGCGATTCGCAGCATCTCCTCATATTTCCCGATCGCTGTGGCAATATCGCCCGCGCTTTGCGCCTGTTTCGCTTCGTCGTAAAGTTGTTGCACGCGCGGGTCGTCCTCTCCCGAAGACGATTGGCCGAACGCAATTCGAAACGCGATAGTGAAGAATAAGAAGCTCAGTGATAATTTTCTCTTGAAACAGAGCATGCGCCTTCGCCTCAATTATCTGCTTTTGGGTTTCGCGGTTCTCAGTCTCTTGGCCGGCGCCTCGGATGAAAGTAAGATTCAATTCGCCGATGTCGCGCCGCAGGCCGGCATTCGCGCCGACATGCGTTGCGGAGGTCCCGAGAAGCGCTGGATTCCAGAGGCGAACGGCAGCGGCGCGGCCTGGCTCGATTACGACAACGATGGCTTAATGGATTTGCTCATCGTCAATGGCTCAACCATGGAGCAGTTGAGAAAAATCGTCGGCAATCTCCCTATCGCGCCGCTAAAAAATAGCGTGTATCTGTTCCACAATCTAGGCAATGGGAAATTTGAAGACGTCACTGAACGCGCGGGATTGAGCGACGCGTACTGGGGAACAGGCGCAAACTCGGTCGATTACAACAACGACGGCTTTGCCGACATTCTCATCACGAATATCGGCCTCGATTTGCTTTATAAGAATAATGGCGACGGCACCTTCACGGAAGTAAGCAAAGCCGCTGGGTTGAGCCGTGATGTCGCGTGGCACACGGGTAGCGCTTTCGGTGATTTCGACGGTGACGGCAATCTCGACCTGTTTGTTTCCGGTTATGTCGACATCCACTCCATTTCTTTGAACGAACCCGCGCCAGTGTGTCCTTATGCCGGGGTCGCGGCCTTTTGCGGGCCTATCGGCTTAAAAGGAGAACGCGGCATTCTTTACCACAATAACGGCAACGGCACCTTCACGGACGTAACCAAGCAAGCTGGACTCGGCAACGTGAAACCTTCCCATGGATTCACCGTCGTCGCCGACGATTTCAACCGGGATGGCCGCACCGACATTTTCGTCGCGAACGATTCAGACCCGAACTTGCTTTTCTTGAATAACGGCGACGGCACTTTCAAGGAAGCGGCCCTCGAACAGGGCGTCGCGTTTAACGCCGATGGCCGGGTTCAGGCCAACATGGGTGTCGCGATCGGAGACCTGCAGAATCAAGGTCGCATGACCTTGATCACCACGACATTCTTTGGTGACTTCTTCCCCCTCTTTCGCCAGGACAAAACCGGAATGTTCGACGAAGTTTCAAACCCGTCGGGACTTGCCGCTCTTACAAAACCGTATCTCGGCTGGGCTTGCGGGCTGGCGGATTTTTCCAATCGCGGCGAACGGGACTTCTGGGCCGCCAACGGCCACGTTTACCCGAAAGTACCCCAGTATTTTCAGTCCTTTCTGGTTTTCGCAAATCACGCCGGCAAATTCTCCGAAGCGTACAGATTTCCGGCACAGCCCGATAACTCATATCGAGGTGGCTGCCAGGGAGATTTCGACAATGACGGCAAAATAGACGTCGCCGTGCTCCCCATTTCAGGCCAGCCGCTGCTGCTCCAAAACAAAACTTCCAATGCGAACAGTTGGCTCGGTCTCCGCCTGCGCGGCACGTACAGTAATCGCGACGCGATTGGGGCGAGCGTCGTTGTGGATGCCTGTGGAACTCGTCAATACGGTACTGTGCGCAACGGCGGCAGCTATATTTCCGCCAACGATCCCCGGCTGCATTTCGGATTGGGCGGTTGTCAAAAGGTGGATAGTGTCAGCATCCGTTGGCCACGCGGCGGCGTGCAGGTGGAACGCAACGTCAAGATCGACGCCTATTCGCTCATCGCGGAAAAGCATCCTCAATGACGCGTCACGCCCATAGCTTGGTCGTACTGAGCTAAAATCTCGTTTGCTTTCCCTGGCTCGCCGCTCTTCACGATAAGCCTGACTCAGTAACTGCACGGCCTCCTCAAGCAACGAATCGAGGTTCACCGCTTTCTCCAGTTGCTGAACAGCTTCTGCTGTTTGCTTCAAAGCCAGTAGCGCGGTGGCCTCGTTTACGTAATAAGGCGCATAGCCGGGCTTCAGCGCGATCACTCTCTGGAAGCACTTCAACGCTTCGCCCGGCTCTTTCCCCTTCATCAACACAGAGCCAAGAGCCGTCAGCAGCGCTGGATCATCCGGGAAATCTTTCAAAACGCCATTCATCAACTTATACCCACGGATCACTTGCGCCGAAGACTGATTTTGCAACCCGACAGTAATCAATGCCAGAGCCAAATTGCGGTCCCGCAAAGACGTGTCCGGTTCGCGCCAAGCCGTGAGTGTAGTCGCTTCCACTTCGTCCGTTTCCGGGCCGAATGTCCGGGCGATCCGGTGATTTGTGAATGCCGTGTGCCCGCCGTCCTTTGCAGGAAGCTTCGGCATGTGGCAAGCGACGCAGTCACGTCCCGGCGCCGCATGCTGCTTATCAAGCTTCGCCCCGTGGCAACTCAGGCACCGTTCTCGAAAGTAAGCAGCAGAATCCGCTTGATCCGGTTTGTCATGCGGATTGTGACAAGTGCCACACCACAAGCGATCGCCGCTATTGCGCGCGCACTGGCTCAAAGCAAGTTGTTCAGCCTGGCTCACCACTTTGATGCTTCGGCCGGCAGCTTGCGCCGCCACATAGGTCGTATAGAAATCTTCCAATACGTGTCCCGCCCTGAACCCCGTGATCGACTTGCCGGGATTCGGAATGCGTGTCTCACCGGTCAAGTGGCACTGTTCGCAAATGCTCGAGCGCACCGCGCCTGTCAGCTTTGCTGGATTTAAGATGGAGCCGGGAATCGGCCTTCTCAAATGCGCCGCCGTTTCGCCATGACAGCGGTCGCAGGAAATGCCGTAGGTCTCAAACACCTGAGGCTGAAACGTGTTCAGTGTATCCGCAACCGGCAGAGATCTACCGGAATGGCAGAACAGACATTCCGCCGTAACAGGACGGGAAAAGTCCGGCTGCCGATCGTTCTCATATCCCGGAGCCACATCCCAGGCGCGGCGCTTCGTGTAATAAGAAACAGGCGATTGAAAGACGTGATCGTTCACTTCGATCAGATAACCGAAGGCGTGGTTCCCGGAACCGATGACAAACGCGACCCGCTGTTCATCTGACTCATTCTGGCGGGTGAAGCGCTGCGTCATGCCGCCGCTATTCGAACGTATGGAGAACTCGGTTCCTGACAGGGCGTGATCGAACGTTCCGTCCGGCGGTAAAGCGGCGGCGCGAATAGGCGCCATACTTCTTCCCATTCCCGTCTTGGCGAAACCCGCTACTTCTTTGGGATGGCAAACGGCGCATGGTTGCTGGGCGCGCAGAAGAGCCGCTGTCGTGAGAAGAATTAACAGCAGTGTCTTACACTGATCCTGTCCCAGTGATGTCAAGCCGCCTCGCTTTTCGAGTCTACTCTCTGCTGTTTGTATCGATTCTTACGGCGCTGGCGTGGCAAAATAATGTTACCGATCGAGCGGGACACTTTGTGGATATCACCGCGGCGAGCGGCGTGTCCTTCCAGCACATCGCCTCCCACACATCTAAGAAATACCTGCTCGAAACGATGGGCTCCGGCGTCGCTCTGTTCGACTACGACAACGACGGCCGCCTGGACATTTTCCTGGTGAACGGCGCAACCTTGCAAGATCCCACGCGCAAGGGCGCCGATCCCGCAGAAGACCGGCCCCAAAGAATGGAACCGGCTCTATCACCAGAAACCCGACGGCACATTCGAAGACGTTACCGCCAAAGCCGGATTGCAAGGCACTGGATATGGCATGGGAGTGGCAGCGGGAGACTACGACAACGACGGTAACGAAGACCTCTACGTAACCGCGTATGGCGGCAACAAGCTGTATCACAATAACGGCGACGGCACCTTCAGCGATGTCACCGAGCAAGCAGGCGTCGGAGGAAGCGGCTGGTCCACGAGCGCGGCTTGGGTTGATCTCGATAACGATGGCCGCCTCGACCTGATCGTTCTCCGCTACATGCAATGGGATTTCGATGATATCTGGTGCGGCGAGCATACCGAAGGTGGACGCGCCTATTGTCATCCCGATACGTTCAAACCAATCGCTCCGCTGGTCTATCACAACGATGGCAATGGTCGCTTCACCGAAGTAGCCGAAAAGTTGCACTTAGCCAAACCTGGGAAGGGCCTCGGAATCGCCATAGCGGATTACGATCTCGACGGCCACATCGATTTCTTCGTTGCGAATGACTCCATGCCTGAATTTCTCTATCGCAACAAAGGCGATGGCACGTTCGAAGAACGCGGCCTCCTTACACAATCGGCGGTCGACGAAGATGGCAAGACGTTCGCGGGCATGGGCGTCGACTTTAATGATTTCAATAACGACGGTTATCCGGACCTGATTGTCGACGATCTTTCGAATGAAATGTATGCCCTCTTTGAAAACAATAAGGACGGAACCTTCAACTACGTCACCAGAACCTCCGGCATCGGCCGAATGACCCAGCTCTATTCCGGCTGGGGAGTAAAACTCTTCGATTACGACAACGATGGTTGGAAAGACCTGATCGTGGCCCAGGGGCACGATCTCGATACCATCGAAAAGACCAACCCGCACCTGCGCTATCGCGAACCCATGTTGTTAGCCCGCAACACAGGGCACGGTTTTATCGATGTTTCCGCTTCTTCCGGCGATGTTTTCAAGCAAGCTTGGGTGGCCCGCGGCTTGGCCGTAGGAGATCTGGACAACGACGGCCGCGTGGACGCCGTCGTCACCACTAACGACGGTCCGGCGTACGTCCTCCACAATGCGACCCAGTCCGGAAACCATTGGTTAACTCTCAACCTGGTGGGTCACAAAAGCAATCGCGACGGCATCGGCGCCGTCGTGAAGGTGGTAACGAAAACCGGCGCGCAATACACCACCGTCTCCACAGCGGGAAGTTATCTTTCCTCAAGCGATAAGCGCCCCCACTTCGGGTTAGGCGCGGACACCGTTGCAGATCGCGTAGAGATCCAATGGCCCAGCGGCACAAAGCAGTTATTGAAGGACGTCAAAGCCGATCAAATTTTACAAGTGGATGAGCTCGCCGTCAATGGGCCATAACTCATTCGTATCGCAGCGCAGCAATGGGATTGACTCGAGTCGCCCGCCACGCGGGAAGATAGCTCGCGAGCAAGGCGACGCCGCCCAATAATAGCGATGCTCCAACCAGCGTAATGGGATCGGTCGCCGTGATCCCATAAACGTATCCGGCCATGACACGGCTCAAACCCAGCGCCGCCAGCAGACCGAGCGCGACTCCAAACGTCGTCATCCGAAGCGCTTCGCGAAACACCAATCGCAAAACGTCGCCGTGGCTGGCGCCCAGAGTCATGCGAATCGCCAACTCTTGCGTTCGCCGGCTGACCGTGTAGGACATCACACCGAAAATTCCCACAGCCGAAAGCACAAGAGCCAGCGCGGCGAAAATCCACAGCAGCGTCATCGGGAACCGAAGCGCGCCATAGGTTTGCGAAACGATTTCCTGCATTGTCCTGATGTCATTCAAAGGCTGTTCCTTATCGAGCTCGCGCACCGCCTCGCGAACAGCCGGTACCGCGGCCATTGGCTTTCCCGCAGTCCTCACCACCAGAAAAACCGACGACACAGGATGCTGTTGAAAAGGCACATACACATCCGCCTCGGCGTTCCAAAGGTCACCGTTCCTTACGTCCTTCACCACTCCGAGAATCTCTAACGGCTGCGCTGCGCCCGCACTCTTCCCCGAATAAACCCGAGCCAGCACCGTGATATGGCTGCCGATCGGATTCGAGTGCGGCCAATAATGCCGCGCCACGGATTCGCTGATAATGGCAACGGCTGTTGTACCCTCTACATCCCGCTCCGAAAACTCGCGGCCTGCGATGAGAGGCGTCCCCATCGCCTTGAAAAAATCCCGTGTGACGATTTTGTACGATGCGGTTGGTTCCTGCCCCGGTGCTGCTGCCGGTTGCCCTTGCGGCTGGAAAAAGACGTTAGAGCCTCCACCCTCCGCTCCAGCGCTCCTGATACCGGGCGTGTTTCCCAGGTTTTGAAGCAGCTCGCGATAAAAGAGCGCCTGTTGCTCTGTCGAAGGATACTTGTACTCCGGAAGAGAGAGGCCCATCGTCACAACGTTCGTCGGATCGATGCCCAGGTCAACGTTCGTTAAATGCAGGAATGTGCGCACCAGAAGACCCGCGCCGGTCAGCAGAATCAGCGCCAGCGCCATCTCAGCGATCACCAGCGCGTTGCGCAGGCGGCGGCGGCCCGATTCAGTAGTAGTACTCAAGCCGCCCTCTTTGAGAGACTCATTTACGTCGGTCTTCGTCGTCACCCACGCCGGCGCCAAGCCAAAAATGATTCCTGTGGCAACCGTGATCGCAAGACTGAATAGCAGCACACGCCAATCGATATCGATGACTTTGGCATTCGGGAGAGCGAATCCGTAACGCGTCATCGCGAACGTCAGCAACCGATCTCCGCCGTACGCGAGCATCAGCCCCAAAACTCCGCCAAGCGCGGCAAGCAACAGGCTCTCCGTGAGTAACTGCTCCATGAGCCGCCGCCTGCTGGCGCCGATCGCAAGCCGGATTGCCACCTCTCGCTTCCGTCCCGTGGCGCGCGCCAGCAGCAAATTCGCCACATTCGCGCACGCGATCAGCAGCACGCAAAGCACTGCGCCCAGCATGATCAGAAGAGGCGTTTGCATGTGGCGATGATAGGCGGCGTGCAGAGGCTCCACCTTGAAGCCCCAACCTTTGTCAGCAACAGGATATTGTTGCGCCAAGTTCGCCGCCAATGCATTCATAGCGGCTTGCGCTTGCGCAATGCTGACGCCTGCCTTCAACCGCGCCTGGGTCTGCAAATCCCGCGAAGTTCCGCGTCCTATTTCGCTCTGCTCTTCCGGCGAGAGCACCAGCGGAACAAAAACGTCCATCTCCTGGTCCCACGTGAACCGGAACGAAGCCGGCATCACGCCAATAATCGTGTACCGTCTCTCATCCAAATCGATGGTCTTCCCCAAAATGCCCGGGTCGGAGCCATAGCGCATCTGCCACAAACGATGACCAATGACCGCCACCTGATCTTTTCCCGCCTGCATCTCCGCAGGTGAGAGATACCGCCCCAACTGGGCGCCACGCCAAACATCGGCAGTAACTCAGCGGACGCACGGATGCCACGCACACTTTCCGGCCGGCTGCCTTCCGTAATGTTGAATTCCGACCAACGATAACAAGCGACTTGTTGAAATATCCCCGTCTTCGCGATGTCCTGAATATTGGGCGCCGACACGCCAGTCTGAATGTATCCCTCGCCCTGCTGGTTGCGCCATTGGCCGAGCCCGACAAGTTGCTCCGGATTCGGATACGGCAAGGGACGAAGGATAACCGCATCCACCAGACTGAAGATGGCTGAGTTGAACCCGATACCCAAGGCCAGCGTAAGCACTGCAATTGCTGCGTAAGCCGGATTCTTCATCAATACTCGCAGCCCATAGCGAAGGTCTTGCAGGATTCTTTGCATCGCTCACCTCGATTCGTTCCCAATGTACATCCGCCAACGATACTAAGCTGGAGCAGGTCAAAGATTGCCTTTCCCATTTGAACTCTCCGATCGAAGCGTTCATGTATGGCCTATATCGATCGATGCGGAGAGTGCGGTCGCGGCGCCATTCAACCTGCTTCTCGCAGGCGATGAACGGGATCGTGCCGCGAGCTTTCGCTTTGATCGCCTCCGGCATTCTTTTACCCTGGCTCGCGGAGCGTTGCGAATTCTGCTCGGACGTTACCTGAACATGCCTGCCGCGGGCATTCAATTGGTTTACGGTCCGAAGGGGAAACCTGCTCTTGCTACTCCTACCGGCCTTCAATTTAATACCTCCCATTCGGGTAACCTCGCGGTCTTCGCCTTTACAACTGGATGCGAACTCGGCGTCGATGTAGAGGAAATTCTAGCCTTTCCCGATATGGCCAACATTGCGGACCATTTCTTCTGTCCCGAAGAAGCGGCAGAACTCCAGTCCCTGACCGCAAGCGAGCGTACCCGCGCCTTCTTTACCTGCTGGACCCGCAAGGAGGCTTATATAAAGGCTATCGGGGACGGAGTTTCGGCCCCCTTGGATAGCTTTCGGGTGACGCTGCGGCCCAACCAGCCTGCCCGGTTCATTCATCTCGGCCACGACACGACCGCGGCAGCAGCCTGGACGCTGCACGACCTGCGATTTGACCCGAACTACGCCGCCGCGCTCGCCTATCGCGATCTAGCGCGGCCCGTGATCGTCTTCCCCGTGATGGACCCAGCTGAGTTGATGATGCTGCCGTCCACCCCCCCAAAAAACTAGGAACTTGCGGCCCGGGAATGCGTTAATAACAGAAGGTAATGCAGCTCAAGCGCTTCGCCACCCCAAGTGCCTCTTTCTGGGAATCCGCCCGTATTGCCGTGGAATCTCTCGGCAAGAACAAGCTCCGCAGTTTCCTCACGTTGCTCGGCATTATCCTCGCCACCAGCACCTTGATCGCCGTCACGTCCTTTGTGCACGGCATGAACGTTTACATCGCTACCAAGCTCTCCGACATGGGCTCCAGCGGCTTTCGCGTCGTGCGCATCGCTTTCATCGGCAATTGGGACCCCAAAAAATTCCTCGAAATGCAGCGTCGCAACCCCCAGATCAGACCCGTCGAATACGAATTCGTCAAAGCGCACTCCCGCCTCTTGAGCGACATCGGGCTTGAGGCGTTTAAGAGCGTCACTCTGTCCTACGGCGGCGAAACCATGCAGGGGGTGGATCTGGAAGGCATCACCGCCAACATACCCTCGCTGACCGACATCGAAGCCGGAGTCGGCCGCGAGATCTCGGAATCGGAGGTCCGCCGCCACGCCCCTGTCGCCTTCATCGGCAATGATGTGGCGTTGAAGTTCTTTCCAGACGTCAACCCGGTCGGCAAAACCATCAAGGTCGACGGCGTATCTTACGAGATCGTCGGCGTCGCCAAAGCGAAAGGAACCGTCTTCGGCCAATCGCAGGATCAATTTGTCATGGTCCCCGTCTACTCCTACCTGAAAACCTACGGCAATGGGATCAACAACCAACTCACCATGTTCGCCAATGCGGCCAATCCGAACCAATTGGACGAAGCGAAGGACGAAGTCCGCATGCTGCTGCGAGTGTACCGGCATATCAAGCCCGGTGAAGACGACACCTTCACGATCTTCGGCTCCGACACGCTCTCCAATGCCTGGAACAACCTGACCGGTGCTATCGCGGGCATGGCGTTCGGCGTCGTCTCCGTTTTCCTGGTGGTCGGCGGCATTGTCATCATGAACATCATGCTGGCCGTCGTGACCGAACGAACCTACGAAATCGGTATTCGCAAAGCGGTTGGCGCCCGCCGCCAGGACATCCTGAATCAGTTCCTCGTCGAATCCGCGGTACTCGCCACCATCGGCGGTCTAATCGGCGTTTTGGCCGCTTACCTGTTAACTGTCATCGTGAAGACCGCGACCCCTCTGCCCATGGAAATGCCGCTGGTCTCTGTCATCGTCGGTGTCGGCTTGTCCTCGATGGTCGGCCTCTTCTTCGGCATCTACCCGGCCCGGCAAGCGTCTAAACTGGACCCGATTGTCGCCTTGCGCGCGGATTAACACATCCTGACTGACACATGAAAGCCTTCCTATCCTTCCGCGAAAACGCCCTGCTCGCCTTCGACACCATCCGCGCGCACAAATTGCGCAGCCTCCTGACCATGTTGGGCGTCATCATCGGTACCGGCACCATCATCGCCGTCGGCTCTATTCTCACCGGCTTCGACGGTGCAGTTACCGGCGTGTTCAAAAGCTTTGGACCAAATGCCATCATCGTCACCCGTGAACCCGCCTTTCGCACCTCCGATCTAACCGCCGAGCAACGTGCCCGCAAGCAACTGACCTATGAAAATATCCAGACCATCCGCAACGAGTGCGATGCCTGCGAGCGAGTCTCCGCCATGGCCTGGCCGAACAAAAACGTTCCCATCGTCACGAAATACAAAGGGAGCGCTATCTATCAAACCCAACTCCGCGGCGTAGACGAGTCCTACTCCCAAACGGGTCAAATCGACATGGAAGAAGGCCGCTTCTTCACCGAGTTCGAAGCTCAACACCACGCTCCCGTAGCCGTCATCGGAGCTGATGTCAAGAAGGCCCTCTTCGGTGTAGAAGATCCCATCGGCAAATCCATCAACGTCGACGGACAGGTCTTCGAAGTCATCGGCGCCATGTATCGTCCGACGGCCAGTTTCTTTGACAGCTCCGATAACCGCGTTTTCATCCCTTTCTTCTCCATGAGAAAGGCTTACCCCAACGCACAGGACGTTGCCATCAGTGTCACCGCTATCAATGGCCTTCTTCCTAAGGCAATCGATGAAATTCGTGTCATTCTGCGCATCCAACGCCACGTTCGTCCGGATAAACCCGAGAATTTCGACATCTCAACCGCCGAGCAGATGGTCGAGCAGTTTCGCCAGATCACCTCCATGACATTCCTCGTGATGATTGTCCTGAGTTCCATCGGGCTGCTGGTCGGCGGCATTGGCGTCATGAACATCATGCTTGTCTCCGTCACCGAACGTACCCGTGAAATCGGCATACGCAAGGCAATCGGCGCACGCCGGCAGGACATCACCACGCAGTTCCTGCTCGAAGCAACTGTCCTCACAGGGTTAGGAGGCATTGCCGGCCTTGGGTTAGGCTGGCTAATTGCCAGTGCTAGCAAGCTGGTCTTCAGTTCCCTACCGATCGCCGTTCCCGCCTGGGCCGCCATCTCCGGCATTGTGGTATCGGTTGGCGTTGGCCTGTTCTTCGGCATCTGGCCTGCGGCCAAAGCCGCTAAGCTCGATCCGGTACAAGCCTTGCGCTACGAATAGATCCCGTCGAAGCTCGCGCTCTATCATACAGAGACGCGATGATTTCACGCTCAATCCTCACAGCTCTACTTCTTACCGCCGCCCTGCAAGCGCAGACCACACCCGGCGAGCCCTTCGCCCGCGATGCCAGGCAGCCAAACGACGATTGGTATACCCAGCGCATCCAGCAATACACCACCGGCCCTGCCCTCAACTCTCCTTTAACGAACTATTTGCCCGCTTCGAAGATCGTGCCCAGTCCCGCCAAGGTCCTGGGGGACATTGCCGGCGCGCCGAACATGCTGCCCTACGCCGAGGATGTTTATCGGTATTTTCGTGACCTCGCCGCCGCCACGCCGCGCGTCAAAGTTTTCACCATTGGCCATACGGAAGAAGGCCGCGAGATGATAGCGGCCGCCGTCGCTGATGAGGATCTGTTAGCCAAGGTAAAGGACAATGACGCCCGTCTGGCAAAGCTTGCCGACTCGCGCACCATCGGCCTGAACGATAAGACCGCGCAAGACCTGGTCGCGCAATCCTTTCCCATCTATTACATCACCGGCACCATCCACTCCCCCGAGACCGGCGCGCCTACCGCACTGATGGAACTTGCTTACCGTCTGGCCGTCGATGACTCTCCGTACATCCGTTACATCCGCTCTCACATGGTCGTGTTGATCACACCCGTCGTCGAAGTCGATGGCCGCGATCGCATGGTCGACATTTATAAGTGGCATAAAGCTCATCCCGGAGATAACTGGCCCCGGCTCATTTACTGGGGACACTATGTTGCCCACGACAATAATCGCGACGCCATGGGCATGACTCTGAACCTCACCCGGAACGTCCTGAACACTTACTTGGATTGGCACGCGCAAGTCTTACATGACTTACACGAGTCCGTGCCCTTCATCTATGACAACACCGTCGGCGACGGCCCATACAACGCCTGGATCGATCCGCTCCTCTCAGATGAATGGGCCGCGCTCGGATGGAACAACGTACAGCAGCTTCAGAGTTTCGGTATGCCGGGCGCTTTCACCCACGGCAATTTCGACACCTGGAGTCCTGGATACTTGATGTTCCTCGCCGCCATGCACAACGGCATTAGCCGCCTCTACGAAACCTTCGGCAATGGCGGCGCCGACACGGAAAAGCGCATTCTCACGCCCGACCAGTATTCGCGAACATGGTACCGGCCCAATCCTCCCTATCCGACCGTCTTGTGGTCGCAGCGCGATAACAATAACTACGAAGAAACGGCGCTTCTAACAACCCTTTCGTATTTCGCGCACAGTGCTCAGCACTTCTTGCAGGATTATTACGTGAAGAGCAAGCGTTCCATCCAGAAGCCGCAAAACTCCGGGCCCGCGGCCTACGTGCTGGCGCACGACGAAGCATACCTTAACCGCCAGATGCAGCTTCTGCGTGTTTTACAGACCCAACACGTCGAGATTCATCGCCTAAGTGAATCCGTAACTGTGGCGCTGCCGCCTATGCATCAAAGCCAGACCGATGATAAACCGGACCAACCGGCCGGTCCGCGCACCCAAACCTTCCCGGCCGGCAGCTTCGTCATTCGCATGGATCAGCCTTACTCACGCGCCGCCGACGCACTTTTGGACCGCCAATATTGGTCGCCGGACGATCCACAAAAGCATCCCTATGACGACACCGGCTGGTCGTTCGGCGACCTTTTCAATGCGAAGTCGGTTCGCATTACTGACACGGCCATTCTTTCCGCCAAGATGGAAAAGCTCGACAAATTAGATAACGTCGGGAGCGCCATCGCAGGCGATGGGCCGGTCTACGCCATCGACAATTCGGCCCAAACTAGCCTCATCTCACTGGTCTATCTTCTGAAAGGTTCTGATATGTCCATTGCGGAAGAGCAGTTTACCAGCAATGGGAAGCAGTTCCAGCCAGGTTCGCTAATCGTCACGGGCGTAGATAAAGACCGCCTGCAAAAAGCAGCCATACAGCTCGACCTGAGCGTATTCAGCATGGCTGCGCGTCCCAGCATCCGAATGCATCCCGCCGCCGCCCCGCGCATTGCGTTCATGCATACCTGGCTGTTTACGCAAACCGAAGGCTGGTGGCGCATCGCCTTCGACAACTTACACGTTCCCTACGAATACATCAGTACGCAAACCGTAGCGCAGGAGAGCGACTTACGTTCCAAATACGACGTAATTGTCTTTGCACCCGTGGCCCACGTCTCAGCGGAGCAGATTGTCGAAGGCATTCCGATGTGGGGAAATGCCATCCCTTGGCAAAAAACATCCCTTACACCGAACCTGGGCCGCGTAGATGGAACCAATGACATGAGGCCTGGCCTGGGAGATCTGGGTTTGGCCCATCTGAAGTCCTTCGTGGAACAAGGCGGGCTCCTGATTACCTCCGAAGATGCTGCTGAGTTCGCCATCCACGAAGGACTGGCGCCCGGAGTCTTTGTGGCGCCTGCCAAGAACATCCATGTTGTCGGAAGCGTCTTGAACGCCGTGCTGGTCGACAAGAAGAATCCAGTAGCCTATGGATACAACGCAGATTTCGGTGTCTATAGCCAGGACGGTCTTGCCTTCAACGTGAGTAACCTGACCGCCGGCCGGCCGGTTCTGACAGAGAAAGAGTACAAGCGCCCCACGGGTCGTGGCGGTCCCGAGGACGAAGACATTCCCGAAGATCGCCCCGTCCACCCGGCCGAGCCGCTGCCCAACCCGAAAGCTTGGCAGGCAGCGTCGTTAAATGAAGAACAATCGCGCAACAATCCGTATGTCATTCCAGAAGACTTTCGCCCAAATGTCATCGCGCGATTCGGCGACAAGAAAGGATTGCTCCTCTCCGGTCTACTGGAAGGCGGAGACACCATAGCCGACCACGCCATCGTCGTTAACGCCCATCTCGGAAAAGGCAACGTGTTGTTATTCGCAAACAACCCGGTCTATCGCGGCGAGACCATCGGCAGTTATGGGCTAGTCTTCAACGCAATCATGAACTTCGACCATTTGCAGCCAGCAAAATAGAAGGCCCGCGCTTTACGCCGCGAGCCCTACTCGATTTCAACTTACTCTGTTAGTGCCCTCTCGCGAGCCCAACGGAGCGGGCCGTTTCTTTCACTGTTAACGAACTCACCTCCGCAGGCCACTAGAACGCGAACGTCAAACCTAGCTGTAGAACACGAGGATCGTAAACACCCGTCACTGCTCCCAGTGTGCTTTGATTGTACGTTGTCCCTACAGACGCGTACTGCGTGTGATTAAACACATTGAAAGCGTCTGCGCGAAACTTTAAAGTGGGAGCCCGCTCGCTGGAGCTTAACCGGAAGTTTTTCATCAATGTGACGTCCCAGTTTTGCCGTCCAGGACCGTTGATGGCGCCCCGTCCCAGAGTCCCGAACATGCCATTAGCTGGCGCGCTCAGATCGCCGCTATTGAACCATTGCTGGAACGTTCCCGGATAAGTCATGGGACCATCCACGTTCGGCCGATTGATAGTATCGTTCGTGCCCAGTCCCACTGAATTGCCGTTCGGCATGTATACAGTAATGGGAAACCCTGTTTCGAACGTCGTTATACCAGACAACTCCCAGCCGCCCACAATACTCCTGGCGAAACCGTTCGTGGAACGCCGAAAGAATGGCAGATCGTATGTATACGCGATTGTAAGAATCTGCGTACGGTTGAAATCACCGGACCCGTAATCATAAGCCCGGTTGAATGGGTCTGTGATGGTCGACTGATTGTCCATCGTTTGGCCGTTGATGTTCCCACCAAGGTCCGACGACATGTAATCGGTTTCATGAGACCAGGTGTAACCCACGTTGAGCGTCAGTCCATGCATGTTGCGAACCTGAAGTCCGGCCTGCAGCGAATTGTAATGAGAGTTGGTGGCATCCTCTACGAGCGGGATCGCCGCGTAACCGGGATAAATGTTATACGGCTGGTTGTTCGTGCCTGAGCCGATCGTGCCGTTTGCCACGCCCGTCTGATAAATGCCCCCTAAGGCCGGAGTGTTGATGTTACGGACGTCCGCCTGGTGGTAGTTGCCATTGCCGACATAGGCGACAGACAATACTGTATTCGGGGATAGTTGCTGCTGGACATTGAAGCTCCACTGCGCGGATGTCGGCGTTTTGAATTCATTCGCCGCCAACGCTTGTCCCAACCCGGCAGGATATACCGGCAAAGCGGCACTCGCCCCATTGGTATAGCTCACGTTCGGGCTTCCCAGATAGACGTCATTCGCGCTTGGCGTGATCGAAAATGGAGGGTTCGAGATCATGTTGTACAGGTCGTTGCCTTGGATGCGCTCGTAGAACATACCGAAACCCGACCGAATAACCGTCTTGCCGTTGCCGGCCACGTCATATGCGAATCCGACGCGAGGGCCGAAATCGTTCCAGTGATTTTGCACAAACTGCCGCGGTATCCCCGCCTGTCCTGTAATGCCCAATCCATTTTGGTAATAAGGAATTGTTGTTCCAGGAGCATATGCGAATCCTGGGGCTAAAGCGCCACTCGACGTGAACGGATTCAGAGCACCGCTGCTCGTGAATGTTGGCGCTGCTGAGTAGTTGTAGAGATTGGGATAAAAGTTTGATACCCCGTTATCCGAGACTTCGGTCTGTGGTACTCCTTCGTAGCGAAGGCCTAGATTCAGAGTAAGCCTATTTGTCACGTGCCAGTCATCCATCGCGTAAACTCCAAAAGCCTTGGCGTTTGTGTGGATACGTTGCTGAGCGCTCGCCTCGCTGTAGTTGTTGGAATCGCCCAGCAGGAAGTCTGCAAAAGCATTCCCGCTCGCTGAACCGTCAAAGTTGTAGGTTCCCTCGGTATCCGTGAAACCGTCCTGGTTCTTGGTAAACCACATGTAACTTCCACCAAACTTAAAGTTGTGCTTACCTCGAACCAAGCTGAAGTTATCACCCGCCTGATAAGCGTTGTAGCCGTTGTACCAGGGCTGCCCAACTCGGGCCATAATTGATCCCGTAGTTACCCGCAATGTAGACGTTCGGAAGACGATTCAGATTGTCACCCGCAAAATACTGTGTCGGTGTGACGGTCGAAGAGCTGTACAGGCCAGTCGGCGCAATCAATAAACGGTTGCCGTCGTATTGCAACGTCACTTCGTTTACCGCGGTTGGACTGATCGAACCCGTTAGCCGAACCACCGCTGCGTAAGAGGGACTATGCAGGCGGCTTCCAACCGTCGGAACGTTATCGCTGCTCCAAAGACTGGTCGCGAAACTCTGGTTCGTCATGTCGTCAATGAAGTGCCCCATGATCGCCCACTTTTCATTGAATTGATGGTCGATCCTGACAATCTCCTCGTGTAGCTTGATTGGCTCGGCGGGCGCGGAACTGTATTGCCCTACTCCAGCCGCCGTGTACGACGTCGGCTGCGGAAAAATACCGGCCCCCAGGTATGCCGTTGCGGTCGGGCTGATGAGCGACGTGGGAATGACGTATTGTCCCGCGGCATTCTTCGGAAATGGCTGTCCTGCAGTTACTCCAGCAGCCGCGTAGTTCGCGAGCTGCGCCGCATCTGTTGTCATCGGCACGGTGAGCACTGCAGGCTGACCGTTCGCGCCCGTAGAACTAAACACTCCGCTCCGTTCTGCCGGAGTAGGATCCGTAATCGTGTTGCTCTGACTACCCTGAATGTCGCTTCTCCATTCTTCATTCCAGAAGAAGAACGTCTTATTGCGATCTCTGTTGTAATGCCCGGGTATGAAAATTGGACCGCCAAGGTTCCAGCCATACACGTTATAGGCCAGCTTGGGTACCGGCTGCCCGTTCTGGTTCGCGATATAGTTATTCGCGTCGAAGTCGTTGTTGCGCAGGAATTCCCAAGCCGATCCGTGGAAGTCTTTAGCGCCTGATTTCAGCACCATCGAGACTGTCCCACCCGAAGCAAATCCATAATCCGCGCTGTAGTTACTGGTTAGTACCCGAAACTCGGCGATTGAGTCCTGCGACGGCATCGTCGAAATGCCACCGCCCGAACCGCGATCGTAATTCTCACCGCCATCTATTAGCCAGATGTTGTGCTGAGATCTTTGCCCGTTGAAGAAGATATTGCTGCTGGCCGTCACTGAAGTCGGTTGGTTGAAACTCGGCAGTGCACTCGAAACCCCCGTTCCAATGGTCGCCAGGTTGATGATGTTGCGTCCGTTTGTAGCAATATTTTCGATCTGATTGCTGGTAATCAGATTGCTTTGCTCACTCGATTCCGACTGCACCTGCAGCGCTTCCGCTGAAACAGTGACGCTTTCCGAAGTCTGCCCAAGCTGCAGCGCCACATCGGCGCGAACCGTTGAGCTGACGTTGACCACTACATCGGTCTGTGTATAGGTCTTGAAGCCTGTGTCTTTGACGGTGATGCTGTACGTTCCCACTTCCACATCCGAGAGCTGATAAGCTCCCGAAGCGTTCGACGTCAGCGTATGCACAACCCCAGTCGCGGAATTCCTGATCGTGATCTGAGCGCCAACTATCGCAGCTCCGCTCGGATCCGTTATCGTCCCGACTATATTCGATGAACCTTGTTGCGCCAGCGCTAGGCTCGCGAACATGAATAACACACAGAAAATAAACGCGCTTACGCGGCGGACTATCATAAGACCCCCTGAGTCTACGACCGTGACAATACTTACAAAGCTCGCCGACAGAGCGAACTTAGTCGGTGTAAATCGTCACCAGCCTCCGCGATTATAAACCGGGATAGACTTTTCCTGCAAGGTTAAGTTTGGGGGTCGAACCTAGTTATTGGAGAGTTGTTCTGCTGCCACTTATCTTCAAGATCAGATCGTCGCTTCTTGCCTCATGCAAATGCATTACCGTCTGTAATTCTGCGTGTGCTTCTGCGTTACGCCCTAACAACTGGTACACATGCGCCAGTCGATAATGAGCTTCCGGACGATCCCGATCGATCTCTATGGCCCGCCTGAACTGTTGAAGCGCGAGCTCATACTGCTTTTCACTTACTTCCATCTTGCCTAGATCGAAGTGGGTGATCCAAAGGACATCTTCAATTGCAATCGACTGCGCTAAGTCACGCTTACTCTCGCTCAATGCGCCCAACTCATACTCACAATCCGCTAGATACGCAAGCGCTTTATAGCTTTTGGAATCACTTGTAAGTTCATTATGAAATTCTGTAGCCGCTTGTCCATACTTATGTGTCTTCCACAGTAAGTACCCAAGCCCGAAGTGCGCATCCGGAATAGCTTGCGTCTGATTCGCAGCCTTTCGGAAAGCGACGATTGCTTCGTCTGTGCGACCGAGTCCGTCATACGCTTCGCCAAGCAGCATCTGAACCTGCGGCGAATCCGGATCCTGTTCGAGCATCGTCTGAAACGCTGCCTTGGCCTTCTCGTATGCCCCGCTCCATAGGTAGGCCTGCGCGATCACGAATGCCAATTCCTTGTTATCCGGCGTCTTTGACTCGGCGGCTTCTAAATACGGCAGCGCCTCTCGATATTTGCCCGTCCCATAAAAGGACATTCCGAGCAGTGTTTCGACTTGCTGATTCCCCGGCAACTGCGCCGCCGCGTTCTGCAATGGTGGAACCGCTTCTTTTAGCTGGCCCGACTTGAAATACGCCAAACCCAGATTCACGTTCGTCTCTGCCGCGTTCGGACTCAGCGCAACCGCCCTTAAATAAGCCTGAATTGCCGCCTTGAACTTACTCTGGTGAGCGAGCGCCACACCCAAACTCGTCCAGAGGCGGTAGTCTTTGGGATGCTGCGCGGCCAGCGCTCGCCAGATCGACTCAGCGCCCCGCCAATCGCCTGCCGATTGCATCGCTTGCGCTTCACTCGGGCTCTGCGCCACAAGAGCAAACGGCGCCACTAGCCCAATCAGCGCCGCGCATGACCCTAAGCGGAGCGTTCTCATGCCCCTACTGTATCTTCAGCTAGCCGATGATTTCCAGATGCCGAGAAGATGCGTCGACGACGGCTCGCCACGGAATCGCACCGTCGAAAGTCGCCAGCTTGCCGTGCCGGTGGACCGCCAGTCCAAGCAGGTAAATGTCGGTAATAGCCCGATGTCCTGAAATGAACGACCGCCGAAAGAGCGACTCGTCCAAAATGGAAACGGAGTCTGGCCAAAACTCATGATGAGCATCGTGCACTCAGAATGCTTAGAGTGCTCATCAGACTTGCCGCCGATGATCGGATAATCGGATAAGACGGTCTGCTTACGATCCGAATACACCCGTTAACAGTAAGAGGACAAGTGGCCCAGCCATTCTTCTTATTGTCGGCAAACCATTGCTGCGCGAACTCATGATGCACATGTGCCGGGTCGATAAGAGCGATCAGCACATTCACGTCGAGCAGAGCAATGCTCACTCTTCATCACGCAACGCATTCACGAATTCCAAGTCTGGCCGTCGGGTCCAGGTCGGCTCAAGTAGCGGCACTCCATTCCGCATGCGCGGCCGCGCATTGCGCGCGGCGAGGGACTCCCGGAGTAACTGAGAAACGACCCGGCCCACTGTAGTGCTCCCGCGTCTTCGCTTGTTCCCTCGCCGCTTGCAGAACATCGTCGTCGATTTCCAAAGTAGTGCGCATAACTTCACCATATCACGAAGGCATCAGATGCAGTGAAACGTGATGCTCGATGTAATCTCTCGATCTTTTGCAGTCTTTTCCAGTAATTTGAAAAAATGAACCCAAACAGTTCGTTCGGTAAAACGGACCTACTCTTCAGGCAATTGATTCGTTTCGCAAAATGGGCCGTGGTCTCCGCATTGGCTTCGTTTCGTAGTCCCGCAGTTCGTTTGGTAAAACGGCTACCCCGTGCTTATCCGAAGGCCCTTCCCAGCCTCGGTAGGACATTCACGTCTCACTGAATCAAAGCGTTACCGACATTTCGGCTCCGAGCCGCCCACCCGCCGTGCGAACACCGAGGCAGAGTAGGATTGAAGGTTGCGCCGTATGAAAAAGTTTTCAATCCTCTCCGGCATCATATTCTTTGCCATCGCCTCCGCTTGTCTGTTTGCTCAGCTCAATCGGGAGCGCGGCAACGGTCCGTACGGCGTCCCCCAACTCAACTTTTTCTCCCACCGGCTCGGTACCGATCACGCCGAAGGCATCACCGTAATCGACATGAACGGCGACGGACGCCCCGACATTTTGAGCGGCGCTTACTGGTACGAAAATCCCGGTCCGCAAGGCGGAGAGTGGAAACGGCACCAGTACCGGACCGTCGAAATCGTCGGTGAGTTTGTTTCCGATTGCGGCGAATGGGCCGTCGACGTGAATCATGACGGCGCGCCGGATGTCGTAACGCTCGGCTGGCAAACCGACGGCCTCTGGTGGTATGAAAACCCAAAGAAACCCGACGTCATGTGGCAGCGCCATTTCATCACCCACACCATTGAGACCGAGGGCGGCTGGATGGCGGACCTCAACGGCGACGGTAAACCCGACCTGGCCCTCGCCCACTACGGCCGCTCCGGCGTAATCTGGGTCGATTTTTCAGGCCCCGAGCCGAAAGTCCACCACCCGGGCGGTCACGATCAGGACGGGCACGGCATCGGAATGGCCGACATCGACGGCGATGGCAAGGTCGATCTGCTGACTCCTCACGGCTGGTTTAAAAACATCGACGCGAACAACGACAAATGGGAATGGCACGGCGACTGGGACCTCGGTGAGACCGGTTTCCCCATCGTCGGCTACGACGTGAACAACGATGGCAAAACGGACATCATATACGGGCGTGGCCACAGCTACGGCCTGTATTGGCTAGAGCAACAACGAGACGGATCGGCCCGCCATTGGACTAAGCACACCATCGACGAGTCCTTTTCGCAAGTGCACGTCCTGAAGCTGATCGATCTCGACGGCGACGGAGAACCCGAACTGCTCGCCGGCAAACGCTACCGTGGCCATGACGGCAACGATCCAGGTTCGTTCGATCCGCTGGTTCTCTATTACTACAAAATCGACCGCAAGTCCGCGAAGTTCACTCGTTATCCCATCTCGGTCAATGGAACCGCCGCTGCCGGTACCCAGTTCATCGTTCAGGACCTCGATGGAGACGGGGACCTGGACATCGCAGTGGCGGGTAAAACCGGCGTGCACTTTCTTGAAAACTTGAAAATCAACAACGTGCCGAAAGCGCAACGTCAGCAGGAACTTTTGCTCGATACGAAATGGCCGTTCCCAGGCGAAGGACAGGAAGTGAAGTGGCAGCACTAACTCAAAGGACCGATCGTTGAACACTCAATCGATAAATACCGGCGACAACGCCTGGATGCTGACGAGCGCTGCTTTGGTGCTGTTAATGACCGGTCCCGGGCTGGCGCTCTTTTACGGCGGCCTTGTTCGCAGCAAGAATGTGCTCAGCACCATGATGCACAGTTTCATTCTCATGGCCGTCGTCACAGTGCTGTGGGCAGTCTATGGATATAGCCTGGCATTTGCTCACGGGAATCCGTTCATCGGTGGCTTCAGTTATCTCTTTCTGAACGGAGTCGGTTCTGCGCCTGACCCGGATTATGCAGCCACCGTCCCGCACCAGACCTACATGATCTATCAGTTGATGTTCGCCATCATCACTCCGGCTTTGATCTCCGGCGCATTCGCCGAACGCATGAAGTTCAGCGCCATGCTGGTCTTCACTTGTCTCTGGTCCACCATTGTCTACTTCCCCATGGCGCACATGGTTTGGGGCAAAGGCGGTTTTTTAAATGCGTTTCTAGGCGGCAGAATACCCTGTTTCGATTTCGCCGGCGGGACGGTTGTGCACGTTACCTCCGGCGTTACCGCCTTGGTCTGCGCGCTCTACCTCGGCAAACGCGTCGGCTTCCCCAGGGAGCCGATGAAGCCGCACAATTTGGTACTCAGCGTGATCGGCGCGAGTCTCCTCTGGGTGGGCTGGTTCGGCTTTAACGCAGGCAGCGCGGTGAACGCATCCGCGCTCGCAACCAGCGCCTTTGTGGCCACTCAGTTCGGCGCCGCCGCCGCCACTCTCGGCTGGATTCTCGCCGAGTGGCTCCAGCACGGTAAAGCAAGCATGCTCGGCGCCATCTCCGGCGCGGTTGCCGGGCTGGTCGCTATTACACCCGCTTCCGGCTTCGTAAAGCCCTTCCCCGCTTTGCTGATCGGCTTCCTGGCCGGCATCGTTTGCTATCTCATGGTCACTGTCGTGAAGACCCGCTTCGGCTACGACGACACCTTGGACGCCTTCGGAGTGCATGGCTCCGGCGGTACTCTCGGTGCGCTTCTCACTGGCGTATTCGCCACCAGTGCGGTCAACGATAGCTCTGAAAGGCCCGGATGGCAAGGTGCTGCCGCTCGGATGGGTGGACGGCAACGCTCACCAGATGGTCAATCAAGCCATTGGCGTTGCCATCGCCTGGGGCATAGCCATTGTCGGCACGCTTGTCATTCTTAAGATCGTCGATTTGCTGATCGGCCTGCGCGTCTCCGTAGATCAGGAGATTGAGGGGCTCGACCTCAGCATGCACGGCGAAGAAGGCTACAATCTCGATGCATAGACCTCACTCTGGAGTAAAGCGCCGGCGATGAAAAAGATCGAAGCAATCATCCAACCCCACAAGCTCGACGAAGTGAAGGAAGCCCTCAAGAGCGCGGGGATCGACGGAATCACCATCACGGAAGTTCGCGGGCATGGCCGGCAAAAAGGACATAAAGAGGTCTATCGCGGAATGGAGTACGAAGTAGACCTGCTGCCCAAAGTCAAAGTCGAGACGGTCGTGTCCGACGATCGTCTGGACGAGATCACGAACACCATCTCATCCGCGGCGCGCACCGGTAAAATCGGGGACGGCAAGATTTTTGTCTACGATGTGCTCGAAGCCGTTCGCATTCGAAATGACGATCGTGGAGACATGGCGCTCTAGCCGTGATGGAAGCCGCCACGCCAGTCAATCGGTCCGCGGAAACTCGAGCTCTCAAGGACGCTCGCCATACCGGCAAGCTGCTCGAGGAGCGCACTGCCTTCGCCGATCGGGCGATAGCGGCGGTGACCGCTGAATATCTGGAACCAAAACTGGCCATCCCCTTCGCCGTTGCTGCCCTGGGTGGTTATGGCCGCCGCGAGTTGTTCCCCTTCTCCGACATAGACCTTCTCGTCCTGGTCGGTCGTGAAGCTGACATCGACGTCGTCAAGGAGCCACTGTCGAATTTTCTGCGCGCTCTCTGGGACCAGGGTCTGCGCGTCAGCCATTCGGTTCGCACTCCCGCGGAATGCGGACACCTCCACGAAGGGAACATGGAGTTACATATCAGCCTTCTCGATCGACGGTTCTTGTCCGGTCGCCGGGAACTCTTCGAGGTATTTTCACAGAAGCTCGATGAGGTCTACAATCGTCTCGGCGCCACCGTTATCCGCCGTCTCGTTGAGATGGCGCGAAGCAGGCACGAGAAGTTCAACAATACCGTCTATCACCTCGAACCGAACATCAAGGACGCGCCGGGCGGTATCCGTGACATCCATGTCCTGCGCTGGCTTGCGCAATTGCTTCCGCACCACGAGGCCATTCGCAATTCAGTGGCGGAACTTTCCGCCGCCGTCGATTTCCTCTTTTCTTTGCGCAGCTTCATCCACCTTCAGTCCGGGCGCGATAACAACCTGCTCACATTCGAGCTGCAGGATCAGATAGCCCGGTCCTTGGCCGCCGCTCCGCTTGCGCCGGAAGAGTGGATGCGGCGGTACTATCAACACGCTCGCCACATCTTTCGATCGGTATTGCGCGGCCTCGAGATAGCCGAAACGCAAGATTCATCGCTGCTGCGCCAATTCCGCGATTGGCGCAGCCGCCTATCCACTAGCGAGTTCACCGTCGCCGGCGACCGAATCTACTTGCGTAATCCCGTCGAGACCCTCAGTTCCGCGGAATCAGCGCTCCGCCTCTTCAGCTTCATCGGACGACACGGCCTGCGGCTCTCCTGGGACACGCAGCGGCGCATTCAAACGGACCGTGGCCGATTAGCCGCCGCCTTCCGGGACAAGGTGCCTGGGTGGACCGCCTGGCGTGATTTCTTGTCTCAGCCCCACGCGTCTATCGCTCTCGAAGAGATGCAGGAAACAGGCCTTCTCACCGCCGCCCTTCCCGAATGGCAGGCTATCGACAGCTTGGTGGTGCGCGATTTTTACCACCGCTACACGGTGGACGAACATACCTTCGTTGCCATCCGCGTTCTCGATGATCTGTTTGCAAAGAAGCCTGGTACGCCGGTGCGTTTTCAAAACCTCGCCACAGCCGATTCCGACCACGCCCTCCTGCGTCTCGCTCTTCTTCTGCACGATATCGGCAAAGGAACCGCGCCCGGCGAACATGTGCGCGGCTCGCTCGAATGTGCCGCTGCTCTGTTTGACGACTGAAAGCCCCCAGAAATATCCAGGAGTCCGGTTCTTTTCCTGATCGAGCATCATCTCGATCTGTCGCTCATCATGACGGGCCGCGATTTGGACGATTCGGCAACCGCGCGTTTCTTGACGTCACGGGTAGGGCACACAGGAAGATCTCCTGCGGCTCACATTGCTCACCTACGCTGATATCAGCGCCGTCAATCCTACCGCCATGACTCCGTGGCGCCTCGAGCAGTTGTGGCGCGTCCACGCCATGGGCTCCGAACAGCTCACACGCGAACTTGCCACGGATCGTATACACGACACTTCGTCTCCCAGCTCGGGCGATTCTTTCTCCCCCGAACTAGTGCAATTTCTCGAAGGCTTCCCTAAGCGCTATTTGCGCACCCACACGCGTGAGGATATCGAGCGGCATTTCTCGCTGGAAAAGAAAAGCAAGACAGTGGGGGTTGGCATTGAAATCACTCAGGATGCGGGTGCCTACTTGTTGAGCGTGGTGGCGCCGGATCAGCCCGGCTTGTTTGCATGTCTTTGTGGCGCCCTCGCCAGCTTCGGCATGAACATCGTCAGAGCGGAGGCCGCTTCGAATGCACACGGTTCCGTCCTCGATCTGATTCGTTTTACCGATCCCATCCGCACGCTGGAACTCAATCCCGGCGAGGTAAACCGCCTGCAATGGACCATCGAGTGCGTCGTCCGGGGCTCCATGGAAGTCACAGACCTGCTGAAACGCCGGCGTGCCCTTCGGCGGCCCACCAGCGAAGCCACTATCTTGCCCACCGTTCGCTTCAACAACGAGGCTTCCGACAGCTCGACACTGATTGATTTTGTTGGCGAAGACCGTCCGGGTCTGCTTTACGATTTGGCATCTGCATTGCATCAAAACGGGTGCAATATTGAAGTCGTGATGATCGATACCGAGGCGCACAAGGCCCTCGATGTGTTCTACGTCACTCGCGAGGGCGGCAAACTCGACGAAAGCGCGGAGGAACGGCTGCGCGCCGACCTCATTCGCGCCGCTTCTCCCGTCCGCCCATGAAAACTATATGCCTGACCTGCTAAATCTAGACGGAAAAGTCGCCCTCATCACCGGGGGCGCAAGCGGAATCGGAGAGGCGACTGTCCGGTTGTTTGCCGAGGCGGGGGCTCACGTCCTGATCGCCGATCGCGATGAACAGCGCGCCCGGGAACTGGCGAAAGCGGTCCCGAATTCCGAGGCGCACGCCTGCGATGTCACCGATGAACCCAGTGTCGAACGCCTCTTCGGTCCCTTGCAAAAGCTCGACATCCTGGTGAATTGTGCCGGCATTGGACTGGTAGGAACGGTCGAGGAGACCGAACTCGCCGATTTCCAACGCCTGTTTCGTGTCAACGTGGAAGGCGCCTACCTGGTCACCAAAGCGGCTATGCGGTTGCTGATTGCAGTGCGCGGCTGCATCCTAAACGTCGGATCGGTCGCGGGTCTGGTAGGCGTGAAACGGCGTTTTGCATACTGCGCCACGAAGGGTGCCGTCATCGCCATGACCCGGCAACTCGCCGTGGACTACCCGACTGAGATTAGAGTGAACTGTATTGCACCCGGCACCGTAGACACGCCTTTCGTCGAGGGCTACCTCGAGAAGTACCATCGGCACGAGAAAGATAAGGTGCGCGCCCAACTAAACGAGAGGCAGCCCATCGGTCGTTTGGGCCGCCCGGACGAGATCGCCAAATTGATCCTATACATTTGCTCACCGGCGGCCGATTTTATGAATGGATCGGTAGTTACGATTGACGGAGGGTGGACTGCTGGTTGACGTTATTAAGGGAACTACTTAGGATATAAGTAAATCTATATTCTTGTAATCTGTCGAGTGCGGTCAGTCCGCATTCCTCCGGTGACGCTAGAGGGCATGTCGATCTTTATCAACGGGTGGTCAATGAAACTCCGTCCTTTCTACACACTGGCTTTGTTGCTAGCCACGCTGGGCATGGGTACGATGCTGACCGCTCAGACCTCCGAACCGGGCCCGACCACCGTGTCAACGGCAAAAAAGCACAGACGAAGGAAACATCACGCCGCGACACTCGTGGCAACTTCCGCAGCCGTGCCCCATACAACGACCCAGGCGGCTGTCATCCATACCAGAAGGATAAGCAGTCGCTCACGCCGTGGCCACCACGTCTACGCAAGTCCCTGGACCGAGCCCACCTACGCTGATTCGACAGTAGGCGACAACGTGGAAGGCGAGGACATGGTGGTGCGTAAAGCGGCCATCGATGCGCTCGGTCCTTACAATGGCGCTGTAGTCGTCGCCGACCCGGAGACTGGACGTATTCTCAGCATCGTGAACCAAAAATTGGCGCTCAAGGGTGCTTTCCAGCCCTGCTCCACAGTAAAGATGGTCGTTTCTTTCGCCTCCCTGAGCGAAGGCATCGTCAGTTCGGATACACCCGTCCACCTGACGCGCCGCTACGCCATGGACATGACCACCGCGATCGCTCATTCCAACAATCTCTACTTCGCGAAGCTGGGCCAGGAGCTTGGATTCGATCGTGTCGAGAAATACGCCAAACTCTTCGGACTAGGCGAAAAAGCCGGCCTCGATATTCCGGGCGAAGAAGCTGGTTACCTCACGGATGAGCCGCCTACGACCGGAGTAGGTATGATGACGAGCTTTGGAGACGGCATTCGAGTTACCCCTCTCGAACTCGCCGGCATCGTGACAACTATCGCCAACGGCGGCACCATGTACTACCTGCAGTATCCGAAGACTCAGGAAGAGATTGATCGCTTCGTTCCGCGCATCAAGCGCGCGCTGGACATCGGCAACTACATCCCAGAGGTAAAGCAGGGAATGATGGGCGCGGTCGAATATGGCACCGCGAAGCGCGCTAACTTCGATCCCAATGAACCGATCTTCGGAAAAACCGGCACATGCACGGACACGGCACAACCCGGTGTTCACTTGGGTTGGTTCGGCTCCTTCAACGATGTTGGAAACAAGAAAGTAGCCGTCGTGGTCCTACTGACCGGCGGCCGCGGCATCAGCGGCCCGATTGCCTCGGGGATCGCGGGCGGGGTTTATCATAACCTCGCTGAGCAGCACTATTTCAGCCCGAACCAGCAGGCTGCGGTGCCCACTAGTCTAGTGTCCATGCAGGGATATACCCACTGACCGCCTTGCACGGTAAGCGTAGTATTCGCGTTCGATGATTCTACCCACCACCTATGCCTCCGCTCTCCTGCTGCTGATCATTTCGTTTTTGTGCCTGGGTCTGTGGATCAACACCTTCAAGTTCGCCGGATCTCGCTGGCGCTTTGAACTCTACTCCATTGATTTCGCTATAGGCGCCGCACTGCTTTCAGCCATTGCCGCGTTCACTTTAGGAACACTGGGTTCCGACTTAGCTTTCAGTGACCGGATGTTAGTCGCCGGGCGGGCCTCGCAAGCCTTCGCGGTCGCTGCGGGCTTTTTGTTCAATCTGGGCAACATGCTGCTGTTGGCCGCAGTTTCGCTGCTAGGGATTTCGGGTGCGTTCCCAATTGCCTTTGGCTGCGCGCTGGTCATCGGTTCGCTGTTTTCCTTTCGCTCCAGCAATGTCTTGATTCTCGTAGGCGGCATGGTACTGATGCTGCTCACAGTTATCATTCAAGTCGCTGCCTGCCGCATCCGCGATGCCCAGCGGCGTGCGGCGGCAACCAAACCGGTCGCCGCCGGGACGGCAAAGGTCGCGGTAAAGAGCGGGTTAAGAACGCCGCCGAAGCCGGCGCGTAGAAAAACAGGTAAGGGCATCTTTATCGCCCTCTTGAGCGGGACAATGCTCGGGTTCTTCTACCCATTGGGTGCGAAAGGCATGAGCGGAGAGCTGTCACTTGGCCCCTATGCCGGCCTGCTTCTGTTCGCCGTGGGCATTTTGATCTCGACCGTGCTGTTCGATTTCTACTTCCTGAACATTGCCATTGAGGGTCCGCGGTTGAGTTCAGGCGCCTACCTGCAAGGCCAAGCCCATCAGCACTTCTTAGGCTTTGCAGGTGGCGCGCTCTGGGCAGGCGGTGCATTGGCGGCTTTGCTCGCAATCGCCGTTCCTGCTCAGGCGGGTGTACATGCTGCAATCAAGCTGATCCTGCCGTTGGCTTCGGTTCTTCTGGCCGTCGCGTGCGGGACATTCGGATGGAAAGAATTCAAATCCGCACCGGCCAACGCGAAAGTGTCACTTTACCTTGCCAGCGCAATCTTCGCCTGCGGCTTGGCACTTATCGCGTTTGCAATGCGATCCTGACATCCAGCATCTTGGCGGTTCCTGGAAGCATCTGGAGTAAGAGAGAATAGGAAAGATGCCGCTGCGGGAGCACATCCAGGCCATCAAGCGGGAAGACCCGGCGGCGAAGAGCAGTCTGGAGATCCTGCTTTGCTATTCCGGTCTGCATGCGGTGATGCTCCACAGGATCGCGCATCCGTTATACCGGCACAAATGGTTCGTTCTAGCCAGGCTGATCTCGCAGATTTCGAGGATTTTCACTGGTATCGAGATCCATCCCGGTGCCACGATCGGCAAGCGGCTGTTTATCGATCATGGAACGGGCGTCGTGATTGGGGAAACCGCGGAAGTCGGCGACGATGTACTTCTCTATCAGGGCGTCACGCTCGGCGGTACCGGCGGCGAGTGCGGCAAGCGCCACCCCACCATCGGCAATCGCGTAGTGGTAGGCACCGGTGCCGCGGTCTTGGGCAATATCCGGCTCGGCGACGATGTGAAAGTCGGCGCCGGCTCTGTCGTGGTGCACTCCGTGCCGGAAGGGTCGACGGTCGTCGGCATACCGGGACGTGTGGTTAGCGGCCGCAGTAAGGCGCTCGGCACGCTCGAACACGGCAGAGTGGCCGCTTCGGGAGAAACCGAACCTGCGGACCTCGAACAGATTAATGACCGCATCGGCGAGCTCGAAGCCTTGATTCGTCTGCTGCTCGAAGAGAAGCTCGGCCAAACCCGCGGCTGAGTCACTTTTGGTCAACCCGCGAAGCGATAGCGTAGGCTGTTTGCGGCTAGGACGCTCAATTCTTCCCGCGAGAATCCAAACACCTCCGCCGCTAACGTGTACTCGTGAAGTAAATCCGTAGAGAAGAGCGCCGGATCGTCCGTTCCCAACACAATCGGTACCCCGGCATCCCAGAGTCGCCGCAGCGGGTGTTCGCGAAGATTGGCGACCGCGCCCGTGCATACATTGCTGGAGGGACAAATTTCGAGCGGAATGTCGCGCTCGCGAAGCAGCTTCAAAACCGCGGGATCGTCAATCGCGCGAATGCCGTGACCGATCCGCTCAGCTCCAATCCTCACAGCCTCTGCCACGCTGTTTGCGTTCGTGACTTCTCCCGCGTGACACGTTAGTCTCAGACCAGCCTTCTTCGCATCGCGGTAGAGCTGCTCGAACCAACCTTCCGGGCCCCGCTCTTCATCTCCGCCGATGCCGATCGCGACAACGCCATCGCCGCGCAGCTCCTTGGCGATGTCAAATACACGGGCTGCCTGCTCCACTCCGAACTGCCGGATGGCGTCGAAGATCCACGCGACCTTAACACCGTCAAAGCCCAAGGCCTCCGCCTGAATGGCCCGGTAAATGGTCTCCAGGTTTTGCTGTTTCCAAAGCACGACGCCCGCCGACAGCGTGACTTCGGCGTAAGACACCTTCTGTCTCGCTAGGCTCTCCAGGAGACGACGGGTAGCCAACGCGTATGCGTCCGGAGAATCGAGCTTACGTGAGACCCAGACGTAAGCCTTCAAAAATCCGGCAAAGTCCGTGTAATGGAGATTCGCGCGAATGGCATCCAACGAAAGCGATGGATCAAGTTCACGGATTGTTTCCGGCTGTACCGACCCTTCCAGATGTAGATGCAGCTCTGCTTTTGGCAAAGCAAGTAGAAATTCTTGAAGAGTCGCTTCATTTTCTGGCAACCTGTACTCCCCTGCCATAATAAACGTGCCATGACTGATCAAGAGATGGAAGCAATTGCGGGCGGCTATCACGGCGATGCATTCAGCGTGCTGGGACCACACGCAACCAGCAGCAGTGGCAAAGACGGATGGGAAATTAGAGCCTTCCTGCCGCAAGCCCAAGACGCGGAAGTTCTAATCGATGGCAAAACTATCCCGATGGAGCGAAGCCATCCCGGGGGAGTGTTTACGGCCGGCGTCGACGCGCGCCCGTCCGAATACAAGCTGAGGATGAACGACTACTACGGGAACACTTCAGAAACCGAAGATGCATACCGGTTTCCACCCGTTCTCACTGATTTCGACCTCCACCTTCACTCCGAAGGAACCAATTACGAAGGCTACAACGCGTTTGGTGCGCATATCGTCACCGTGGAAGGTGTAAAGGGAACACGGTTTGCGGTTTGGGCTCCCAACGCAATCGTCGTGAGCGTGGTGGGAGATTTCAATGGCTGGGATACGCGCCGCCATCCGATGCGCGCACGCACAGGCGGAGTTTGGGAAATCTTTATCCCGGGCATTGACGAAGGCACTCCCTACAAGTATGCGGTGAAATCGAAGTTTCATGGCTACAGCCAAATGAAGGCCGACCCGTACGGTTTCTTCATGGAGACGCCGCCGAAATCAGCCTCTGTTGTGGCGGATATCGATCACTACGAGTGGCATGACCAGGAATGGATGGAGCAACGGGGGAGGACCCGGCTACTTGATCACGCAATGTCAGTCTACGAGGTGCATCTCGGTTCGTGGCGGAAACATTACGATCAGCCCCTCACATACCGGGAGCTTGCGACGGAGTTGGTGGGGTATGTCAAAAATCTAGGCTTCACCCACATCGAGTTAATGCCCATTGCCGAGCATCCCTATGCGCCGTCTTGGGGTTATCAAGTGACCGGTTATTTCGCTCCGACCTCGCGATTCGGGTCGCCCGAAGACTTCATGTATTTTGTGGATCGATGCCATGAGGAAGGCATTGGCGTCATCATCGACTGGGTACCGGGGCATTTTCCGAAGGACTCCCACGGGCTGGCTTATTTCGACGGCACCGCGCTATACGAGCATCAGGACCCGCGCCTGGGCGAGCACCGCGATTGGGGCACGCTGATCTTCAACTATGGCCGGAACGAAGTGAAATCGTTCCTCATTTCAAACGCACTATTTTGGCTCAAGAAGTACCACATTGACGGCTTGCGCGTAGATGCCGTGGCCTCCATGCTGTACCTCGACTACTCACGGAAAGCGGGCGAATGGGTTCCCAATATTCACGGCGGCAATGAAAACCTGGATGCCATCGAGTTTCTTCGTAAGGCCAACGAAGTTGTGCACCAGGTGCAAGGTGCGGTAACGATTGCGGAAGAGTCAACTTCTTTCTCGGGAGTGTCGCGGCCAGTCTATCTGAACGGCCTTGGCTTCACCATGAAGTGGAACATGGGGTGGATGCACGATATGCTGCATTACTTCGAACGCGATCCTATCTTCCGCAAGTATCACCAGAACGACATCACGTTCAGCATGGTCTATGCGTTCAGCGAGAATTTCGTGCTCCCCATCTCACACGATGAGGTGGTTTACGGTAAACACGCGCTGCTCGACAAAATGCCCGGAGATGAGTGGCAGCGTTTTGCGAACACACGCGCCTTTTTGAGCTACATGTACTCCCATCCGGGAAAGAAGCTGCTGTTCATGGGCGCTGAATTCGGACAGACCGCGGAATGGAACTCCGAAGCGCAACTGGAATGGTGGTTGCTGGATCACGAGATACATCGCAAGCTGCAGAGGTTCTGTGGAGCGCTGAACGAGCTTTATCGCAGTGAGCCGGCGCTCTACGAAATCGATTTTCAACCCTCAGGATTCGAATGGATCGATTTCCACGATGCGGAACACTCGATCGTTGCATTCGTTCGGCGGGGTAAGCAGCGCGAAGACTATGTTGTGGTGGTATGTAATTTCACGCCACAACCATATCCTCAGTACCGGATCGGCATGCCGGAAGAAGGTTTGCATCGGGAGATCTTCAACTCGGATGCTGAGATGTTCGGCGGCAGCAATATGGGCAATGGCGGACAGGTGTATGCGGAACCCACGCCCTCGCACGGCCGGCCGGCTTCGGCTACACTCGTGATTCCGCCGCTCGGAGTCATCGTATTGAAGCCGAGTAGGCGAGAATCCTAACTTGTTCTAGAGTTGGGCGGCGCCTTCGAGGCTTCGCCATAGGTACCAGCTCGCAATCGAACAGTAGGGATGCCATTTCTCGGCAATTCTTGCGAGCTCGGCGGCCTTGGGCATTTCCGCTAGGCCGTAAGCTTTCCGGACTGCGTTGCGGATGCCCAGATCGGCGAGCGGCATAACATTGGGGCGCTGCAGAGCAAAAATCAAGAACATTTGCGCGGTCCAGACGCCGACGCCGCGAACTTCCGACAGAAGCTCGATAATGGCCTCGTCTTCGAGCGTGCCCAGGGACCGAAAATCGATTTTGCGGCGGGCTACCTTTTCCGCCAGATCGGTCAGAGAAGCGATCTTTTGCCTGGAAAGACCGCACGCGCGCAAGTCTTCGGGAGTGAGCTTCAGGAACGCCGAGGCGGTGAATCTCCGTCCCACCGCTTTGCGCAGGCGTCCAAAGATTGTTCCCGCGGCTTTACCGCTCAACTGCTGGAACGTGATGGATCGGGCGAGCGTCTCGAACGTTGGCTCGCGCATCGCGAGTTCACAAGGACCGACGCGCTCGATGATCTTAGCCATTACGGGATCGGCGGTTCGAAGATGCAGTGTCGCTACTTCCATTCGGGTGTCCGGCTAATTACTTCTAGACGATAATCATAACGAGATGAGCAGTTCTCTTCGGGTTTTTATATGCTTCGCGTCAGCGATCGCCATCGCTGGGGGAGCGGTGAGTTGGGGAATGGACGGCGCCCAACAGACTACCCCGCCCGCTGCCGGCGACCAAGACTCAACCATCCGCGTGAACGTGGACCTGGTGAATATTTTGTTCTCGGTACGCGCCAAGAAGGGTGGGCAGCTGATCCCGAACCTTGAGAAGAGCGACTTCAAAATCTATGAGGACGGCAAGGAACAAACGATTCAGCGCTTCTCCCGAGAGACGGACCTGCCGCTCACCTTGGGATTGCTGATCGACATCAGCGCCAGCCAGGAGCGCTTGATCGACATCGAGCGGCAAGCGGCTTCGGCATTCTTCTCAAGCGTGATCCGAAAGAAAGACGAGGCCTTTCTGATCTCTTTCGGCAAGAGTACCGATCTGCTGCAGGACTACACGAGTTCGGCGAGGCAGCTCTCCGCGGCACTGAACGATCTGCGCGGCGATGGACAGACTGTTATGTCCGGCGGACCTATACCCAACACCGGCCCTGTTCCGACCATCGGCACGCCTAAGGGAACGCTGCTGTTCGACGCAGTTTACCTGGCATCGAACGAGAAGCTGAAATCTGAGGTGGGCAGAAAAGCACTGATTCTTATCACAGATGGCGAAGACGAAGGCAGCACTTACGACCGGAAAGGCGCTATTGAAGCGGCGCAAAAATCAGACGCGATCATCTACAGCATCTATTACGTAGACCGCGCTTTCTACTCGGGCGGCGGGTTCATGATCGGCGGGGGCGGCGGCGAAAGCGATTTACGAAAGATGTCGGAAGAGACCGGCGGCCACGTGTTCACCGTCAGCTCGAAGCATCCGCTGAACGAGATTTTCCAGCAGATTCAAGACGAACTACGGAACCAGTATTCGATCGGTTACGAATCCGTCAACGATAAGCGCGATGGAACGTTCCGGAAGATTGAAATCAAGGTGGACAACCCGAACGACCGGGTTCAAGCCCGCAACGGCTACTACGCTACGCCCGTCGATGCGCAGTAGCGTGCTCACGCGCCTGTAGGTATTCCTGGACTGCCTGGCGCAGAGGCGGCATGGGGCGAATGCCTGCCGATTCGAGTTTCTGATTCGATAAAGCTGAGAATTTGGGCCGGCGAGCGGCCGTCCGGTACTCTCTCTCGTCGGTCGGCTGAAGCGCCGGAGAAAGGCCTGCCAATTCAAAGATCATTTTGGCGTACTCATACCACGAGATAGGCTCTCCGCCGCCCATGTGAAACAGGCCGCGGATGTTCTTTTCGACAGCATCGGCGGTGAGTACGGCCATGGCGGGCGCATAAGTGGGAGAGGCAACGTGGTCCGCCACCACCCGGATGGGATTATTATTCTTTGCCAGACGCAGCATCAATTCCACAAAATTGCCCCGTGGAGTGAACAATCCCGCCGGGCCAAAAACGCCCGAAGTCCGGAAGATGAGCGGGTTGTCGAGGTAAGCTTGCGCATACAATTCACCGGCTAATTTCGAGACGCCGTATGCGCCGAGCGGGTGCGGAAAATCTGTCTCCAGGTAAGGACTGCCCTTGTTGCCGTCGAACACGTAGTCGGTGGAGTAGTGGACGAAGAGAGCGTCCGCCTGACGACAAGCCATGGCAAGGTTGCGGACCGCAAGCGCGTTTACCTGGTACGCGGCCAGGGGTTCCTTTTCCGCTATATCCACCTGGTTGTAGGCTGCTGCATTGATGACAACTTGAGGATCAGCCTCGCCTATCGCCTGTTCGACACGGCTAAAATCGGAAATGTCGATGGACTGACGGTCCACGCTCCGTACACTCCACTGACGGCGTTGAAACTCGCGGCACAACTCGACGCCGAGCTGACCGCCACCTCCGAAGATGATGACGTTACGCTGCATTCCTTTGCAGCATAGCGAATCGGCTCAGCCGGTTGCGCGGGCAAAAGACTAATTCAAGACGCCGACGCGCGGGGTTCCGAAGGGCTGGGGGACTCCTTCGCTCAGCAGGCGAGAACGTAGAGCCATAAGGCTTTGCAATCCGTTGAGGATCTGTTCTACCTTTACCTCAACACTCCAAGTTTGTTCCCGCTGGGAGCCGACACAACTGACCACCTCGCCCAGGAATAAGGTGTCGTCGTATTCGATGCTGATCACCTTGCCGGCCGAGAGGACTTCGCTCGTTTCCAGAGTAAGCCGCTTGCCGTGCATACCCTGAAACATGCACGGAATACTCCGTTTTGTTCCATTCGGCTCCGCCGAGGGTATAAGGATGACAGCAGATCGGGGTTGGTCGGGAAAACAGTTGGTCACGCCAGACTCATCGGCATGACGGCGGGAAAGATGAGGGACGATTAGAAACGCGATTCGATAAAGAACCAGAGGGATGCGCCGACGGCAATGGGCAACAATAGCTCCAACCACGTCCTTAGAGTGCCGGAAAAGCGCTGCTTTTTCTTATCGGCTGTGACCTCTGAGACGTGACGCGATCGAATGGTTTCGGCCAAACGGCACTGCACCTGGCTGGGCTGCCCTTGCAAGGCTCGCACCAACTCTTCCCGTCCGCGCTTATCCGCAATCAGAATTGTGGCCGAATTCGTGCCGGAGGTAGAATCCTTCAGTTTGCGCCGCAAGCCCGCGGGCACAGCGTCGACTGAACGGTATACACGGGTCTCATCGCCTCCAGCCGCTATAAAGATGGTGGAGCTTTTCGCCGTCATGACTTCCATAGGTTTCTCCATTTACGATCCCAGCGCGCGGAGGCGCTGGCGGGGAGCCATACCGATATCATTCCCCGCATTATCCAACGTTACTTGAATAAACCCGAGCGCCGCCTTCGAAAGGCTCTTGTCGCGCCGATAGATCAGCCCCACGCGCCGGATCATGGCTTCCGGACCGAGAGAGACGGACGCTAATTTGTTCGCCGCCACTTCTTCCCGGCAGTGCGAAGCAGCCAAGAACGAAACTCCCAGATTAGCCATCACAAACCGCTTGATCATCTCCGTGGAATCCAGTTCCATGGAGACGTTTAGTTCCTCATAGATCGCATCGAGCCAACTGTTCAGTCGAGCCCGAGTGGTACCGGTCTTGGGAAGCAGCACCTGTTCGCCCAAGAGATCCCGGGGCACTATTCGGTCATAAGATGCGAGTCTATGGCCGCCCGGAACAAGCAATTTGATCTCATCCGAGTATATTTTGACAACTTGCAGCTTCTTTTCCTGGACCGGAAGCTGAGTGATGCCGAAATCCGCCAGGTTGTCGAGGACCGCTTGCACGACACGAGTGCCGTAAGAGCGATCCACCAGCAGCTGAACATTTGGAAACTGCTTCTTGAACTCGGCGAATACGCCGGGAAGCACATAGATGCATGTTGCTTCGTTAGCGGCGATCAGCAGTTCCCCGCGCGGCACTTTGTCGAGTTCGTTAATCGAATCTTGCGCGCGCCGCCGCAAGGCCAGGATTTGCTCGGCGTGCTCGGCAAAGATTCGCCCGGCCACAGTCAGTGAAATTTTGGTTCCCAGACGTTCGAAAAGCGTCGTGTTGAGCTCCTGCTCAAGCTGGCGCACTTGCGCGCTGATGGCCGGCTGCGTCCGATAGCAGGTCTGCGCGGCCTTCGAGAAGCTCTTCAAGCGAACGATTTCGAGAAACGTATGGAGCTGATCGAGGTCCATGAGCCGGATACCGACACCTCTTGCGCTTCAAGCCGGGAAGCGCTTGACATCAGATTGTAGCAGGGGTAAATACGCTTATCGACGATGGGCGCGGAGCGCTAATCGACCTTCTTCAAGACCTTGGCTCCCCGAGGTAACTCAAAAGTTTTCGCAGGCAAAGGCTCATCGGCTTGTACCGTGGCCGCGAACATTTGATAGCTCTTGTAGCCGTTGCGCTCGCGCTCAATGGTAAATGGCCACATGACGCCACCCCCGATATCCCGATATTTTCCGTATTCGGCAGCCTCGTCGTTGCGGTATTTCGTTTCTGGATCGAGCCACTCAAACGTTTGATGCACCGGCAGCATTGTGTTGTGGTCCAGAAAGACCCGAACGGTCTGATTCTGAGCGTCCGTGATGTCGAGAATTTCGATATGCGTGCCCAAGTAAGTGTCGCTTCCGACGTAATCGAACTGCATGCCGGGCTCCTTAAACCGGACCTTCAGAATATAGAGGACATCGTTTCGGGTAGAGCGGAAATAGCGATCCCATCGTTCATCGTCGATGGGCCGGGTGCCGCGGAAAGTGATGTCCCAGCCTTGATCGGGAAGGAAGAGATAGGAGTAGTCCTGTTTCTTGCCAAGCACTTCACGCTCCTGGAGACCTAACCCGTTTCCCGGCGGTTGCGGCAAGTATTCGGTGTAAATCTTGGCAACATCATACCCGCTCATCTGGTCGTGAAAAAACGAGTAGATTCGGCCGGTGGTGAGACGATACCGCATGTTCACAAAGCGATCGCCTCCAAGCGCGGCGACGACGCGGCCAGCCAGTTCCTTGCCTTTGTCCGACGTGTTCTGCTGGGCTTGCGCCGCGAGAACAAAAACCAGCGTCAGGCCCAGCGTTCGATACAGAAAGACTGAACGGCGAAATGCGGCGTCGAAGCGCTCCCCCACGGCCGCGGTTCGGTGGGGTCTGCACAAGTGAGTAGGTACTAGGCGCATACGATGGACTGCACCCATAAGCTCTCCCGGCCCGCCGCCTCGTCTTCCGGTGCATGAATGGAACCGGCGCGATCCCGTAGTTCTCCGCCGATCCGGCCATTGAGAGTGGCTTGAATCTCCGCCACCACCGCGAGCGCCACTTGCTCAGGCCCGTCGGCGCCGATGTCCAATCCCACTGGGCTATGTAGCGCGGCGCCCAGGTGAGAACCGTCGATGCCGGCTTCCTCGAGAAGGCGCGCAGTACGCTTCCGCGGACCAAGAATGCCCACATAGCGCGGCTGTTGGGGTGCGAGTTCCAGCAGCGTCTTTAGGTCCTGAGTATAACTGTGGCTCATCAAGACGGCAACGGTCCAGCCGTCGGTCTCAACCCCAGACTGACCGGCGGGCCGCACCAAAACCTCATCGGCCAGCGGAAACTTGTCGCGCCGGGCGTAGTGAGCGCGCCCGTCAAAAACAGACACATGCCATCCAAGCTGTTTGGCAAAGACGGTTAGCGGAATGGCATCGTCGCCGGCGCCGAAGACGAGCAGGCGCACTGGCGGAGGGATCACTTCGATAAATGCCTCCATCTGGTCCAGGTGCACGGGCGTGGATTTCCGGTCGCATAGCACGGCTCTCGTTTGCTGTTCCAGCGCGGCCGCCAAACTGGCGTCGGGAAAGTTGCGGTTCGCCTGGCCAGAGGCATCGACGATCAGCCGTTGTCCTACCGCCTGACAGGGATCGATCAGATGGGCAATCGCGGCCGGACGACGAGCGGAGCGGACGGCGCCCATGAGTTCCAGTGCGGGAGCATTGCCCCGTTCAAGCCGCTCCAGCAGGACGTGGATGATACCGTTGCAACCCAGGCCAAAACCGGCCGCAAGTTCGCCGTCAGGGGTGGTGTCATAGCGCCGGATTACCGCGCCCGATTCGGTGAGCCACCAAGCTTTCTTGATCAGGTCGTCTTCGAGGCAGCCGCCGCTGACGGAGCCGGCGCGGCGTCCTCTGGAAGTGAGCAGCAGGCGCGCTCCGGGCAGCCGGTAGGAAGAGCCGCGCGTTTTCACAACAGTTGCCAGGACACACGGTTCGCCGACGCCGGCGGCCTGCGCCCACAAATCCAAAATGTGTTCGAACTCTTTCAATCCGGTCTCAATACCAGCTTAGCGGGTACGAGGGAATTCAGATATAGAATCTGTGGGTTAGGGCGGAAAGCCGCGCGCTAACCGATCGCCTCGGGTAACGTCCACATGAATGAGATCGTCTGTCCTCTTATTAAGATGCAACGCGGGCATCGCGCTGCATCTAATCTATTGCCGTCAGATGGGGACGCGCAAGCGTTTCCAATTCGCATCCATCTGCGGAGCTAAAACATAGGGAGAAACGGGATGAAGCCAGGCGCGCTAGAACCACATTCAATTGAACCACCTGATTCCGATACTCACCCCGTCGAGCGACGGCCGGGTCAGCTCCCGCGATTCGATCTCGACGATCATGAGTCATCCAAAAACTATTGGTGGGTGTGGCTTCTGCTGTTCGGCCTGATCGCTTACGGCTGCTACAAGCTTTACGATTACGAGAACGCGAAGAAGGAGGCAATCGCCGGCCAGAAAGGATCGGCGACTCGGGCTCGTAGTATTCCGGTCGGTGCAGCCACTGCGCGCACGGGCGACATGCCGGTATATCTCACCGGTCTCGGCACCGTGACCGCATACAACACGGTGACTGTTAAGACGCGAATCGACGGGCAGCTTACCTCAGTCAGCTTCAAAGAAGGCCAGTTTGTACATGCAGGGGACGTCTTGGCGACGATCGATGCGCGGCCGTATCAGGTGGCGCTGGACCAAGCGAAGGGCACACTGGATGAAGCCAAAGGGACTCTCGCCAAAGACGAAGCCGGTTTGCGTGACGCTCAGGTCAATTACACGCGAGACCAGGAGTTGTTTAAGGACCAGATTATCGCCAAGCAGCAGATGGATACGCAGCTCGCGACAGCGGACCAGGTGCGAGGCGCGATTGAATCCGACAAGGCCACTATCGCGGCGGACCAAGCGGCGATTGACAGTGCCAAGCTGAATTTGACTTATACAAAGATCGTCGCGCCCATCAGCGGACGCATTGGACTTCGGCTGGTGGATGCGGGCAACATGGTGCATGCCGCGGATACGACCGGACTGGCGATCATCGCGCAATTGCAACCGATCTCCGTCATTTTCAGCATTCCGGAAGACCAACTGCAATCCGTACTTTCAAAACTCCGCTCAGGCGCGAAGTTGCGAGCCGACGCTTACGATCCCGACCAGAAAAAGAAGCTGGCGGAGGGAACGCTGTTGACCGTTGACAATCAGATCGATACCACTACCGGCACTTCGCGGCTGAAAGCGGAGTTCCCCAATACCGATGACGCGCTGTTTCCGAATCAGTTCGTTAACGTCAGGCTGTGGCTGGACACCCAGCGCGGGGTGACTATTATTCCGGCGGTTGCTATCCAGCGCGGTCCTACAGGGACATTCGTCTACCTGATCCAGGACGACGGCACTGTGACGGTAAGAGCCGTCAAAGTCGGCCTGACCGTCGGAAGCGATGCTTCGATCGAGGACGGGATTCAGCCAGGTGAAAAAGTAGTGGTGGATGGAGCCGAAAAGCTCACCGACGGCATGAAGGTGACCGTGCGCCAGTTGAACGGCAGCCCCGCGGGGAGGGCCGGAACGCAAGGGCAGCAGCAATGAGTCCATCACGGCCGTTCATTCTGCGGCCGGTTGCCACGTCATTATTGATGGCGGGCATCCTGATCGCGGGCACCATCGCTTACAAGCAGCTTCCGATTTCCGCATTGCCGGAGGTGGATTATCCCACGATTCAGTGCCTGACATTCTATCCGGGAGCGAGCCCGGAGGTGATGGCTTCGTCCGTCACGGCGCCGCTGGAGCGCACGTTTGGACAAGTTCCCGGACTCAAGCAGATGACTTCCACGAGTTCGTTCGGGAGCTCCATCATCACGCTTCAGTTCGATCTCGACCTGAACATCGACATTGCCGAACAGCAAGTGCAGGCCTCCATCAACGCCGCCGGCACTTATCTCCCCCCCGATCTTCCAAATCCGCCGATATATAGCAAAGTGAACCCGGCCGATGCGCCGATCATCACGCTGGCTTTGACCTCTAAAACCGTTCCGCTCACGCACGTCGAGGATTTGGCGGACACCACCTTGTCGCAGAAGATTTCGCAGCTTCCCGGGGTAGGTCTGGTGACGATCAGCGGCGGTGAAAAGCCGGCAGTTCGGATTCGAGCCAATCCGACGGCACTAGCCGCTTACGGCTTGAGCCTGGAGGATGTGCGGACCGCCCTCAACCAAACAAACCTGAATCAGGCAAAGGGCAATTTCGACGGTTTGCGGCAAGCCTTTACCATCGGCGCGAACGATCAGATTCTGACAAGCGCAGGCTACAAGTCGGTCATCATCGCCTACAAGAATGGCGCGCCTGTTCGGCTGCAAGATGTGGCCACGGTGGTGGACGGGGCTGAGAACACACGGGAAGCGGCCTGGATGAATACGGTTCCGGCCGTAATCGTCAATATTCAACGCCAACCCGGCGCCAACATCATTTCGGTGGTGGACCGCATCAAGGCGCTGCTGCCGCAACTGAAGGTTTCGATTCCTTCGGCGGTGGACGTGTCCGTGCTGACGGACCGCACCACGACGATCCGCGCGTCCGTCAAAGATGTCCAATTCGAGCTGATGCTGACAGTGGCGTTAGTCGTAATGGTCATCTTCCTGTTTCTGCGCAATATTGCCGCGACCATCATTCCGAGCATTGCCGTCCCGCTCTCTTTGGTGGGCACGTTCGGCGTGCTGTACCTCTTGGGGTACAGCTTGAACAATTTGACGTTGATGGCGCTTACCATCTCGACGGGTTTCGTGGTGGACGACGCCATTGTGATGATCGAGAACATTGCACGTTACCTCGAAGAAGGTGAGACTCCGCTACAAGCAGCCCTTCGCGGCTCGGAGCAAATCGGCTTCACCATTGTTTCGTTGACGGTCTCGCTGATCGCGGTGTTGATACCACTGCTCTTCATGGGCGATATTGTAGGGCGGCTGTTCCGCGAGTTCGCCATTACCTTGGCGATCACGATCCTGGTTTCAGCTGTTGTCTCGCTTACGCTGACGCCCATGATGTGCGCGAAGCTGCTGCGTCATAAGCCGGACTCGGAGCAGGGCTGGTTCTATCGCAAATCCGAGTATGCCTTCGAGTGGGTTATCTCAAAGTACGGGAGCACGCTGCAATGGGTTCTGCGGCATCAGCCGCTGACCTTGCTCGTCACACTGGCGACATTGGTGGGAACGGTTATTCTCTACGTCGTCGTGCCGAAGGGATTTTTTCCCGTGCAGGATACCGGTGTGATTCTGGGCGTCTCGGAAGCCCCTCAGGACATCTCGTTCGCCGCGATGTCGCAACGGCAGCAAGCGCTGGCCAAGGTCATATTGCAGGATCCGGCCGTGGAGAGTCTTTCCTCTTTCATCGGCATCGATGGCATAAACACCACCTTGAACAGCGGGCGCATTCAGATCAACTTGAAGCCGCTCGCCGAGCGCCGCATCAGCGCGAGTAACATCATCCGCCGTCTGCAACCGAAACTCACAAACGTGGACGGCATCACTTTGTTCATGCAACCGGTGCAAGACCTCACAGTGGAAGACCGGGTGAGCCGAACCGAGTTTCAATACACGCTGGAAGATGCGGACGCAAACGAACTGAACCAATGGACCGCCAAAGTGGTGGACAAGTTGAAGACCTTACCAGAACTGCGCGACGTGGCGACCGATCAGCAGAACGGCGGATTGCAAACGGTTTTAGTCATTGATCGCGATACGGCTTCGCGCCTGGGCATCGGCATGCAACAGATTGACGATACCCTTTACGATGCCTTCGGACAGCGGCTTGTCTCGACGATGTTCACCCAGTTGAATCAATATCATGTGGTGCTGGAGGTAGCGCCGGAATTTCGGCGCGATCCCGCCGACCTGCGTGACATATACGTTCATTCTTCCGCAGGTAGCAGAGGTCCCGCTCAGCTCTTTCTGTCACTTCGAGCAATCGACTACGCCGCTAACGGTCAATCATCAGGGGCAGTTCCCTGTAGTCACGATTTCGTTCAACCTACCGGCAAGAGAGTCTTTAGGGAATGCGGTGAAAGCAATCCATCAAGCGGAACAGGAAATAGGCCTGCCGCTAAGCGTGCATCCGAGCTTCCAGGGCACTGCATCGGCCTTTCAAAATTCGCTTGCGAACGAAGCTTATCTGATTCTGGCCGCGCTCGTAGTGGTCTATATCGTTCTTGGGGTACTGTATGAGAGCTATATTCACCCGATCACGATTCTGTCTACCCTGCCGTCGGCCGGCATCGGCGCGATTCTGGCAATTTTCATCTGCCACGACGACTTCAACGTTGTCGCGCTAATCGGCATCATTCTGTTGATCGGCATTGTGAAGAAGAATGCCATCATGATGATCGACTTCGCTCTGGAGGCTGAGCGCAAAGACGGCAAGAGCCCGATCGAAGCGATTTACCAAGCAAGTCTGCTGCGGTTCCGGCCCATCATGATGACGACCATGGCGGCGCTGTTCGGTGGTCTACCGCTAGCGTTAGGAACTGGTGTTGGATCGGAATTGCGCAGGCCGCTCGGTATTACCATCGTGGGCGGACTGATCGTCAGCCAGGTTTTGACTCTGTACACAACGCCCGTCGTTTATCTGTTTTTCGATCGGCTAGCTAAGCGTTTGACTGGTTCGCGCGCGCGCACGGCCAGACGGCGCCAGCCACTCAGCGAGGCGGTACATGCGGAGTAGAAAGTGAACTTATCCGCTCCGTTCATCAAGCGGCCGGTAGCCACTTCGTTGCTGACCGCCGCGCTGGCGCTATCGGGCGTGCTCGCTTTTCGCATTTTGCCGGTAGCGCCGCTGCCTCAAGTAGACTTCCCAACAATACAGGTGCACGCTCACCTTCCCGGCGCGAGCCCGGAGACCATGGCGTCTGCCGTGGCCACTCCGTTAGAGCGCCAGTTTGGCCGTATTGCCGGCATCACGGAGATGACTTCGTCGAGCCAGTTGAGCAGCACATCGATCACACTGCAGTTTGACCTGTCCCGCGATATCGACGCTGCGGCGCGCGACGTACAAGCGTCCATCAATGCCGCCCGAGGGCAACTTCCGGCAAATCTGCCGGGTAATCCCAGCTACTGGAAATCGAATCCAGCAGACGCGCCCATTCTCATGATCGCGCTGAGTTCCGATGTTTACGACCGGGGGCATCTGTATGATTTCGCGGATTCGATTCTGGCGCAGAAGATCCTGCAGATTGAAGGCGTCGGGGAAGTAGACCTTTGGGGGAGTTCAAGGCCCGCGGTACGCGTTCAAGTCAACCCGACCATTCTGAATAGCCTGGGCCTGGGCATGGCTGACGTAGCGAATACGTTGGCGAGCGCGAACGCGCATCAAGCCAAGGGAGCCTTAAGCAACAACACGATCCGTTGGCAGTTGAACGCGACGGATCAACTGTTCCGCGCATCGCAATATGCGCCACTGATCGTCAGCTACAGGAACAATGCGCCCATTCGTTTGCGGGATCTGGGCAATGTAATCGATTCGGTTGAGGATACGCGGAACGAAGGCCTGGACAACGGTAAGCCCGATGTCATCATGTCCATTTCGCGTCAGCCGGCCGCCAATATCATTCAGACCGTCGATCACGTTCGGGCCGTGTTGCCACAACTCGCCGCCTCCATTCCACCGTCCATTCACCTGACCGTTTCGCAAGATCGAACAACCACCATCCGCGCTTCCGTCGATGACGTGGAGATTACGCTGCTGATCTCGCTCGTCCTTGTGGTGTTGGTGGTCTTCGTCTTTCTTCGTAACGTTTGGGCCACCGTTATTCCCGGTATCGCCGTTCCGATTTCGCTGCTCGGGACTTTCGGCGTGATGTACCTGCTCGGGTACACACTGGACAACCTATCGTTAATGGCGCTTACCATTTCCACCGGATTCGTGGTCGATGACGCGATCGTTGTGATCGAAAACATCTCGCGTTATCTCGAGCAAGGCATGGAGCCCGTAAAAGCCGCTCTTCAGGGAGCGAAGGAGATTGGGTTTACCGTGCTCTCGATGAGCACCTCGCTCGTGGCGGTGTTTATCCCCATCCTGCTGATGGGAGGAATCGTCGGCCGGCTGTTTCGCGAATTCGCCGTGACGCTAACCGTCGCCATTTGCATTTCGCTGGTCGTTTCGCTAACAACTACGCCGATGTTGTGCGCGAAATTCCTGCGTCCGCAGCATGGGGAAAAACACAATTCCATTTACCTGCTGTTCGAGCGCGGCTTCGATCTCATTCACCGCGCCTATGCGCGCAGCCTGCGCGTCGTGCTCCATCATCCGCAGTTGACTCTCGTCATGACGCTATTAGCGGTTGCAATCAACGTGTATCTATACGTGGTTGTTCCGAAGGGCTTTTTTCCGCAGCAGGACACGGGGCGTATTGGCGGCGCCATTGTGGCCGACCAGGACATCTCCTTCGCGGCGATGAAGGAGAAATTGCATGATTTTCTGCGGATCGTGCAGGCTGACCCCGCAGTTCAAAACGTAGAGGGATTCACGGGTGGCGGACAGCTGAACGTCGCTCGCATGCAGGCCGCGCTGAAGCCCTTGGATGAACGTAAGCTTTCAGCGGACCAGGTGATCAACCGCTTGCGAGGAAAGTTGGCGCGGATTCCAGGCGCAACACTGTATTTGCAGGCGGCCCAGGACTTCCGCGTGGGCGGCCGCGGCAGTAATTCTCAATATCAATACACGCTGCAATCCGATAGCTTGCGCGACCTGACGGAATGGGCGCCGAAGTTGCTGGCGAAGATGAAGACCCTCCCCGCGGTGCTGGATGCGAATAGCGATCAGCAGGTGCATGGGCTTGAGACGGAGTTGACCATCGATCGCGCTACGGCGTCACGCTTGGGCATCAACCCCTCCGATGTAGACACGACCCTGTATAGCGCCTTTGGACAACGTCAAGTTTCGACGATGTACACAGGCATGAATCAATACCATGTGGTACTCGAAGTGTTGCCTGAGTTTCAGCAGGACCCGTCTGCTTTGAAGTCGATCTACGTTCGCTCCAGCACCGGCGTACCCGTCCCGCTGTCCGCGTTCACGCACTACACAACTCGACTGACACCTCTGACCGTCAATCATCAAGGCCAGTTCCCATCCATCACTTTGTCGTTCGCGCTGGCGCCCGGGGCTGCGCTCAGCGATGCCGTGGATGCTGTGCAACAAGCAGAAGATGAAATCGATATGCCCGCAAACGTTCATGGCGCATTCGCGGGAACGGCGCAAGCGTTTCAAGAGTCACTCAAGACTGAGCCGCTCCTGATTCTAGCCGCGTTACTTGCCGTCTACATCGTCCTTGGCATTCTCTACGAGAGCTACGTTCATCCGATAACGATTTTATCTACGCTGCCATCCGCGGGCGTGGGCGCTCTGCTGGCTCTGCTCATCTGCGGCACCGATCTGACCGTCATTGCACTGATAGGCATCATCCTTTTGATAGGGATCGTAAAGAAGAATGCGATTCTGATGATCGATTTCGCGCTTGAAACCGAGCGCAAACAGGGTATTGCCGCAAAGTACGCGATCTACGAAGCTTGCCTGCTGCGCTTCCGGCCCATTCTCATGACCACCATGGCGGCGCTGCTGGGCGGGCTGCCACTCGCGCTCGGGACCGGTACCGGATCTGAATTACGGCGTCCGCTGGGTATCACAATCGTCGGCGGTTTGATCGTGAGCCAATTGCTGACTTTATACACCACTCCAGTGGTTTATTTGTATTTGGACAAATTGCAGAAGTGGCTCGGTTACAGGCGTCAAATCAGTCCACGCCTGCAGACCGCGCTTACCGATAGCGCGAATTGACCGCGCCGCAGACCCTAAAGCACCGCGCTCGCTGGGCCGATTCTTACGCATGAGTGCTCCCAGAGGCCAAGAGAACGGGCTCGTTTCCACGGTATACGTCAGTTCCAGCGTTCGGAAGTTGAACGATTCAGAGATTTTGGACATCCTGCGTACATCACAAAAAAATAATCAGCGGCGCGGAATCACGGGCATGCTGCTTTACAAGGACGGCAACTTTCTGCAGGTCCTGGAAGGCCCTCACGCCGAGATCACCGATCTCATGGAAACAGTCGAAAGGGATAACCGCCACCGCGGGTTCATCGTGCTCACGAAGAAGCCGATCAAAGAGCGTCAATTCCCGAACTGGTCGATGGCCTTTAAAGATCTTGGCGCTCTGTCGGCGGAAGACAAGGCCGCATATAGTCCGTTCCTTGCCGATTCGTTCCTAGATGAGGATTTCAGAACCAAGCCGGATCGCAGCTACAAGCTGCTGCTGCATTTCAAGGAAAACATCAGGTGATCTGGCGCGAAAATGAGAGTTGATGCGGCTGCCTAGATACAGCTTCGCGATTCTGCTTGTTATCGCTTGCTCGACGCTCGCTCAGTCTCCGTCGTTACCTGTAACAGCTCCCGTCCCGCCGGAAGCTCCACCGAGGATTATGGAAATCCCTTTGCTCGATTGCAGCGGACTACCTTGCATCGACATGACAACCGGGTCGGGTAAGAAGTTGCGTCTGCTTATCGATACCGGTGAAATCAATTCTTATTTGGACAGTAAGGTGGCACAGTCGTTGGGCATCGACCTCAAAGGGTTGGCGGGTGCAGGTGACAATTCCACAGGTTCGGAAGTTCAACAAACGATCGTCCCGGGCGCAAAGCTCGGTGACCTGCCGATGGGCGATTTCCCGTTCATGGTGCTGGATATGACACCGCAACCGGATAGGCTGGGTCAAACACCGGAGCGTTTGCCCGGTGATGGGGCGCTGACATTTAGCGCCTTCAAGAATCGGCTACTTCAGCTCGATTTTGCCGGCAAGGTGGTGCGACTTTCTGAGCCTCAGGAGGCTGCGCAACCGTGCCCTCACGCTTGCAGTGACTTGGTGATTAAGCGCTTCGGCAGATTCGGTCCCGCCACGCTTACGACAGACGGATTCGCACTTAACGGGCTGCCTGTGGACGTGCAAATCGACACGCTGTTCACCGGAACGATGCTGGTATATCCCACATCGCTTGAAAAATTAGGATTGAAAAAGCAGGCAAAATCGAAGCACAAGGAACAATTTCCGTTCACTCAAGTCGGCCTGAAATTAGCACGGGCGGACGGCGCGACGGAAAGCTACCAAGGCATTCAGTTGATGATTGACGCGCCCCTTTACTTCCTGACGCCAGACGAGCCGCCGCCCTCGGTACAATTCGATGCGACCGTGGGGAGCGGCTTGCTGAGCCGTGGTGCGGCGACTTTCGATTTCAAGGGCATGCATATGTGGATCGAGAGTACCAGCACAAATGCCGGCGCTCCGGAAGACCGCTAAACCGATACCATTCTTCCGTCGCGCATGGCAACAGTGCGATGCGCAAATGCCGCCGCTTCCGGATTGTGGGTGATCATCAGAATAGTTTGGCCGGTTCGCTTGTTCAAATCGTTCAAAATATTCAGCACGGCATCTGAGTTAGCGGTGTCCAAATTTCCCGTCGGTTCGTCGGCCAGCAGAATGGCGGGCTGATTGACCAGCGCGCGCGCGATGGCTACGCGCTGCTGTTCGCCGCCCGAAAGCGCCCTCGGCTTATGATCGAGCCGCTTGTGGATTCCGAGAAGACTCAGGATTTCCTCAAAGTTCGCTGGCCTCGATGTTACGCCGGCGAGAGTCTGCGCGATAGCGATATTGTCTCTGGCCGTTAGGGTTGGCAATAAGTTGTATTTCTGAAAGACAAAGCCAACCTTCTTCTGGCGCATCTCAGTGCGGCCGTTTTCGCTGAGGTTGCGCAGATTGACACCGTCAATGATCACGTCTCCCGAAGTAGGCGGCGCCAAGCCGCCGAGAATGTTAAACAGCGTCGATTTGCCGGAGCCAGAAGGTCCGATGACCGCAATGAATTCCCCGCGGGCGACCTGCAGATCCACACCACGTAGAGCTTGAACCTCGACCTCTCCGACGTGGAAAATTTTCTGCAAGCCTCGAACCTGAATGATCGGGCCGGTATCGATAGGCGCGGATGCGCTACTCATATGCCAACGCCTCGATCGCATCTTGCCGCGCGGCTTTCCAGCCGGGATAAATCGCGCCGAACAGGGCCCCGATTAACACGATCGCGGCTGTCTTGAACCACCAATCCGGAACGGAGATGACCGTTAGAGAGGCTGGAAAGAGGGTCATGATAAGCGCCTTCGCCGCGAAAGATAACCCGATGCCGATGACGCAACCGACAATCGCCAGTACCAGCGCTTCACGAACGAGAATGTCGAGAATCGTCAGGGGTTTCGCGCCCAGGGCCTTCAGAATTCCAATCTCACGGGTGCGCTCGATCACCGCCATATACATGGAGAGAAAAACGACCAGAAGCGCGACGACGACAACCACCCCAATGATGACCCAGATAAAGGCCCTGAGTTGCGGGATGTTATTGATGCTAAAGTTCGCCGTAAAATCCCGCATGGAAACGGCCGTGAGATTCCCTTTCAGAACCTGATTCAACGCCGCGACTTCCTCGTTCGTCTGCGCCGGGTTGTCCAGTTTGACAAGAATCTGAGATATGTGCGGGGGATTCAAGTTTCCGGTCAAGTCCTGAAGCCTATGCAACTGCACGACTAAGCGGCCCAGCACTCCGCCTTCCATGATTCCGCTGATGTGCCAATCGTGATTGAGCAACTTATAGGTCTGCCCGACGTGCAGTTTGTGCTCTTGTGCGTAATAGAGGTCAACAATCAAATCGTCAGGAGCACGCGGCGGCCCGCCGGTAACAAACCGAAACCCGCCGCTCATCTTGTTGAACTGCTCAATATCCACGCCGTTGAGAAAAGTGAGGAGCTGCCCGGTTGGGACAAGCAGAACACCCACTGCCATGGCGACATGCGGTTGTTTCGCAATAAAGGGAACGAACTGCTGGTCCACTTGACCGACGGAGAATGAAAAGCCGGTTCCGCCCGGTTTAAGGAAGATATCCGCCCCCGTTCCACTCGCGCGGTGCGCCGAATCCTCCAGCAACCCTCTGCTGAGACCGACCAGCGTCAAAATCGCAACCACCTGGAGACTGACCAGCAAGGCGCTCAGCAGCGTCCGTACCCAGCGCTGCTTCAGGTTTTCCAAAACAAGCTTATTGATCATTCGATGACGGCTCGCGAGACGGAATCAAGGCTGTCCCGCCAGAAAGTCCTTCGCCACTTTCTCTACCGGCTCATGCTCGACATCCACCCGGCGGTTTAGGCGGCGCATCGTTTCATCGCCAATGTGGTTCGACAGCATGCTGAGCGCCATCTCAACACCGGGCTGCTGATCGATAAGGGCTTTTCGGACCACGAAGCAGGCACTATACGGCGGGAATGCTTTTTTATCGTCACGCAGCACGGTGAAATTTGTATCTGTCAGTGCGGCATCGGTCGAATTGGCGGCCGCCATATCGATTTTATGCTGACGCAGCGCCTCATAGAGCAGCCCCAGATCCATACTCTTCGGAGTGCCGTCCCAGCGCAAGGCATAGGTTTTGTTCAATTTCCCGAATCCATCGGGGCGGGTCAAAAACTCGTAACCGACGCCCAAACGCCAGCTTCTCGAATCGGCCGACGATAACGTCCTGTCGCTCAGACGCTGAGCATCCTGCGTGCGGGTCACCATGGCGAAGGTATCGTTGAAGCCCAATGGTGGCAGCCAGACTAAATGGAAGCGGCGCAGATAAGCGTCCTTCACCGCAATATAGGCTTGCACCGGATCTTCTGCAACCGGCTGTTTCAAAACAACGCTGCTGGCCGTTCCCGTGTACTCAGGATAGACATCGATGTCACCGCGTACAATTGCTTCGTGCGTGAGAAGGGTACCGCCGAGATCGAGTTTTCGTTCTATCTTGACATGCAGCTTCCGTTCAAGCTGTTGGGCTGCGATTTCCCCCAGCACGACTTGTTCGGTGAAGTTCTTAGACGCGACAACAATCGCGCCGCTTCTGGAACAGGAGCATAAACATGCCGTTAGGGCCAGAGCAGCTAGGGCTCTCTTCATCTTTTTTGAATTCTTCGTTCCGCAAGTCCCATCAGAGCATCCGCGATCAGGGCCAGAGCCGCAGCCGGGATGGCGCCGGCAAGAATCTCCAGCGTATCTGCTGAAGCGACGCCTCGGAAAATCAACACACCCAGTCCGCCGCCGCCAATCACGGCCGCAATGACCGCAGTTCCAATATTAGTCACCACGGCAATCCGTATGCCGGCAAGAATGGCCGGCGCGGCCAGCGGCAACTCCACCAATCGCAGCAATTGACCATCTGTCATACCCATGGCCACCGCGGCTTCGCGAACCGGCGGATCGACGGACGTGATGCCCACAATCGTATTCCTCAAAATGGGCAGCAGCGAGTACAGAATCAAACAAAGGATAGCGGTATGTTTGCCGATACCCCCGATGAACGGCACCGGAAGCAGGAAACCGAACAACGCCAGACTCGGAATGGTTTGAAGCACGCTCGCCACCGTCACCGACACGCGGCGAAGCACTGCGTGCCGAGTTCCCAATATCCCCAGACTTACGCCAATCAGCACTGCCACGCCCGACGATACGGCCACTAACACAACGTGCTCACCAGTCAATTCGGCCACATCGCGCAGCAGGCTCTTTAAGATGATGGGGTCCACGTTGCGGCGTTTTACGGCTTCGCAGGCGCGCCCAGCGTCTGCTCTGTTTCTACGGAAAAGATATGGCACTTGTCCAGACGCTGTCTGAAGCGGAAGCGCGGATGAAAGAGCAGGCCCGCGCGGGCGTCTCCGCTCCCATCCAGCGCCGTCGTTAGCCACACGCCGTCGGGCTGCCTTTCCTGCACGAGGTGAAAGCGAAACCCCTTATGAACATTCGCCAGTAATCCTCCCCCAATCTTCACATCGCGGTTTGTTTCAACGCGCAGTTCCGCCACATTTCCCGTTTGTTCGTCGAGCCAAATGGAGCCCACCAGCGCTTGTGCGAAACGTTCCTCCACCTTCTTGGGATGGAAGCTCGGATCGGCTGCCAGATTGTAGGCGATAGTGCTTCGCCCCACTCTCAGTTCTCTCCGCCCGTTCGTAAACCGCACAGCGCGCAAGAACATATCCACTTGTTTCTCATCATGAACCTCGGCTTTTTGCGCCTGTCTGGTGTCGCTGTATTTCCGGACTTCTCCGTCCACGCGCTGCTGCTCTTTTCGCGCCGCTTCTCCCGTCAGTTGTTTTCCATCCCGTGCCAGTGTGTGATCTATTTCTACTCCGTTCACAAAGAACTGCTCTTCTTCTTTGGAACGGAGACGCTTTACGGTTCCATCGCCATTGATTTCCTCTACTTGGTCACGCGCCAGGCAGGAGTACTTCTCCAGATCCTTTTCAGACACTTTCATGCTCGCAAGCGCGCGCTGCTTCAGTTGTTGAGGATCGGGCATAGGGCTATCCTGAACGGCGATGGCTAATCCGGCCGCCAGTGTTGCTAAAGGCCAGAGCGCAACTGCACGCAACCTAATCACCCGCCGTGCTCGTGTTCCTCTTCCTTTGACGCCGGTTGGTTCGTCCTCGGGTACTTGGGCAAAGTAGCAAGGAATGCCTGCGCCATGGGAGTCCGGGCGTCTACAAATTCCGATGGGGGCGCCATGAACTCTAGTTTTCCCGCGTCGAGCAAACAAATGCGGCTCCCGAGTGAGAGCGCTTCCACCAAATCGTGCGTCACAAAGATAGAAGCTACGTGATATTGGTCGCGCAGGCGAATGAACTGCTGCTGCATCTCATGACGCGTCACCGGGTCCAACGCGCCGAAGGGCTCATCGAAGAGCAGTAGACCTGGGCACGTCGCGAGCGCGCGCGCAACCCCTACTCGCTGGCGTTGCCCCCCGGAGAGTTGATGAGGATACCGGCTTCGCACCTGTTCAGGCTCCAGCCCCACCTGCGCCAGCAATTCCTCTACGCGCAGCCGCTTCTTTTGGTCCGGCCAACCCAGCAAGCCCGGTACTAAGGCGACATTCTGCGCCACCGTCCAATGCGGCAGCAACCCGAATTCCTGAATCACATAACCAATTTTGCGACGCAGATCAATAGGATTGAGCGTTGTGACGTTTTGCCCCTGGAGGCAGATTTCGCCGGCAGACAGCGGCAGCATGCGATTGATCAGCCGCAAAGCCGTGGTTTTGCCCGATCCGCTGCGACCTAACAAGACAAGCGTCTCGCCGCGTTCTACTTCGAAACTGAGCTTATCAAGGATGGTACGTCCGTCAACGCGATAACTGACGTCCTGAAACGAAAGGTAGGACAGGCCAAGCGCTCCTCACGATTTCATTTGAGCATGCGACAATGTGGGGGAGCCCTCCTCAGAACTGCGCCTTAATGCAGGCTTAGCGCTTTCCAGCTCTGTCTGCTTCGCTCTGCTATTTTTGAAAGTTCAGAATTCTACGACGAAGGTCTCCAGTCCGCTTTTCGCATGTCTTACGAGATTCAACCATTAAGAGAGTTTTTGGTCCGCCCCGCCCTTCCTCCGGCGCTCAGCCGTCTATCTGAGCTGGGATATAACCTTCTTTGGAGTTGGGACGACAATATCCGTTCCCTTTTCCTTAGGATTGACTCGTCACTGTGGAAGGAAGTGAATCATAATCCCATTGAATTGCTGGGTCGCGTCTCGCAAGAAAAGCTCGACCGGGCAGCCGCCGATCCGCGCTTCATTTCTCTGTACCGTCGTGCGTGCGAACGCCACGACAGTTACTTGCACACCTCGCATCCAACGGAGGGCACGCCACAAATTGCATATTTCTCCATGGAGTACGGCCTTCTCGACTGCCTGCAGATTTACTCCGGCGGTCTGGGCCTTCTTTCAGGCGACCACCTCAAAGCGGCCAGCGATAGCGACTTTGCGCTTTCCGGCGTTGGCTTGCTCTACCAGCGCGGTTACTTCCAGCAATATCTGAATCCCGATGGGTGGCAGCAGGAGCGAACACCTTTAAACGACTTTTATACTCTTCCCATTCGGCCCTGCGTGGGCCAATGGGGCGAAGAAGTGATCGTCAGCGTCAGCCTTCCCACCGGGGAGGTTTACATCAAGCTTTGGCATGTCGATGTCGGCCGCGTGAAGCTTTACCTGCTCGATACCAATATCCCCCAGAATAGTTCCTCTGAACACCGGGAGATTACAGATCAACTGTACGGCGGCGACATTCACAAACGGATCCGTCAGGAGATCGTGCTCGGCATAGGCGGCTTGCGCTCGTTGAAGAAACTCGGCGTAACGCCGACCGTTCATCACATGAACGAAGGCCATTCCGCCTTCCTCGCGATCGAACGCATCCGCATCCTGATGCAGGAACACAATCTCACCTTTGAGCAGGCTCTGGAAACGACCAGGGTGAGCAATGTCTTTACTACCCATACCTCTGTGCCTGCGGGAATCGATCTATTCGATTCCAGTCTGGTTTACGACTATTTGAACCGGTATTGCGAGCAAGTGGGCTTTCCGTTCGAAAAGCTTCTGGGGTTGGGCCGCAAGAATATGCAGGACCCGGCGGAGCGGTTCTCGATGGCCGTTCTGGCGCTCAAGACCTCTGCTTTCCGCAATGCCGTTAGCATTCTGCACCGCTCCGTATCTCAGGACATGTTCCAGGATCTATGGCCGCGCCTGCCTGTTGACGAGGTTCCTATCACGTCGGTAACAAATGGCGTGCATGCGACAACCTGGATCAATGGCGATCTTGCCGGCCTCTACGATCAATACCTGCTGCCCGACTGGCGCGAACGCCTGGAGGACAGCAAAATGTGGGAGCAGGCCAACGAAATTCCAAGCCAGGAACTCTGGGATGTACACCGCAAACGCAAGCGCCGCATGGTTGCTTACGTCCGGGAACGAGCAACCGCTGCCGCCTCGCTGCGTAAAGCGTCTCTCGTCGAGACTCGCCGGATGCAGGAAGTTCTGGATCCGGATGTCTTTACGATCGGCTTTGCACGCCGTTTCGCGACTTACAAGCGCGCGACGCTGCTGTTTCGCGACGTCAATCGCCTGAAAAAGCTGATTAATAACCCGAAGGCGCCTGTCCAGATCGTCATCGCCGGCAAGGCGCATCCGAAGGATCAGCCGGGCAAAACGTTTATTCGCGAAATTGTGAACCTCTCGCGTGATCCTGAAATCTCGAAGCGCCTGATCTTCGTGGAAGACTACAGCATCCAAGTGGCGCGCGAACTGGTGCAAGGCGTCGATCTTTGGCTGAACAATCCACGCCGCGGCGAGGAGGCTTGCGGCACCAGCGGCATGAAAGCTTCCATGAACGGCGTGCTCAATTTCAGCGTGCTCGACGGCTGGTTCGATGAAGGCTTCGATCTAACATCCGGCTGGGCCATTGGGGATCGTAGTACTTACTCGGAAGATCAGGACGAGATTCACGCGAGCGCCATTTATCACACCCTTGAGAACGAAATCGTTCCCCTGTTTTACCGGCGATCTGAAGCAGGAAATTCCGGAAGAATGGGTTCGGCGAATGAAGAGGTGCATCGCGAACGTCACTCCTTTTTTTAGCTGCGGCCGCATGGTGGCTGAGTACATGTCGGAGCTGTATCAACCCGCCCACAATCTCTGGACCCGCTTCTCGAACGATGACTTCGAAGCCGCTCGCCAGAAAACAGTGTGGGAGGACCGCATTCGACGAGCATGGGACTCAATCAAATTCGCCGGCTTCGGCGACAGCCCGGGCGATCAGGTGATGAGCGGTTCCGCGGTACCTCTGCGTGTCACAGTGGAGCTCGGTGATCTGAAACCCGCTGAAGTACGCGTTGAGGCCGTCGTGGGCCACATCGGCATCAACGGTCATCTGGAGAAGACCTATACAGTGCTGCTCGCTCCCATCGAAGAGAATGGGGATAAGGTCATTTTTGCCGGCGAGTTTACGGCGCAACACACAGGGCGCGTGGGCTATTCCGTTCGCATTAGCCCGAATGACTTCGATGAGCCTCTCACTCGTCGCTGTAACGCGTTACTCAAATGGGTCTCTGACTAAACTTTCATTGGGGGTATGACAAGAAAGTTAGTTTGGCCACTGGCGTTTGAGAGGAAACCGTGATACATACTAAACAGGTGCAGGCGGCTTCTGCAAACCGCATCCTTCCGTAGAACAGAAATCCGCCGTCTCTTCCGAGAATTCCAGCGTCACTAGAAACAAATTAGTATTAGTCAGCCAGCACTGGAAATGCACCTGATGTACGTCCGGACAGCGAAAGTACACCCTATCTCTCACGTGCGCTCACGCCACACTGGACCTTCCAAGGAGCCGATCAACGACAATGGACGGAGATCGCAAATACAGGCAGCACGGATATCAAGATTCTGCTAGACCGTCAGAATCGATGCGCTCAGAACGGTCGCGTCCGTCGGGTCCCAGGCCCGCGCTCGACATTACCGGGCCCAAATTGCCGCGTCTGGTCCAGGCTGTTGCGGCCGCTCGGTGTTTCAATTGCACCGCAACGCTTGGTGCGGATGCGGATTTTAAAGGCGTCTGCCCAAAATGCGGCGCGGCTCTTCATTGCTGCAAACAGTGCGTAAATTTCGATTCCTCCACACGCTTCCAATGCCTGAAACCGATTCCGATTCGCATTCCCAGCAAGGACCAGTCGAACACGTGTGAGCTATTTTCCCCACGCGTGACAGTAGCCCGCGATGCTTCGCCCGTCGGGCCGGTCTCTCATCAACCGACCAGCAGTATGGTGGCCGCGCCGCGAAACGCCACGGATGCGCGAGCCGCGTTTGATAGTTTGTTCAAGAAGTAAGCCGGCTGCCTTCTGCGGCCGTTTCTTGAAGACAGCTCTAGCTGAAAATGGCCGCACCTAAGATCAAGAAGAGATCCTCCGCAAATACCAAATCATCGGCAATGCCAAGGCAGGGCGCGATCCCCTGCCTTATTCTGCTATTTATCATTCTGGTGATCATGGCGTTCTTTTTCTTCGCCGGCTTTCATACCGGTGGATAGGCCGCCTTGCCCTTCGAAAAATGCGAACTGACGGTAGAGTTTCCGACCAACTAAGACCCACCAAAATCACCCCTGGCTATCTCGTCACGGCGGAAGGGTCTGTCCTGATTGAGTCCGGCAATACGCGCGTGCTCTGCGCCGCGACTATTGAGGATACCGTTCCCGGATTTCTGCGCGGTACCGGAAAGGGATGGGTGACGGCTGAGTACTCCATGCTCCCGCGCGCCACGGTAACCCGTACGCAACGCGAAATCATCAAAGGTAGACCGTCGGGCCGCACACACGAAATTCAGCGTTTGATCGGCCGCTCCCTCCGCTCAGTGGTGGATCTGAATGCGCTTGGCGAGCGGAGCGTCATTGTCGATTGCGACGTTGTCCAGGCCGATGGCGGCACGCGTACGGCGGCCATCACCGGAGCCTACGTCGCGCTGGCGATTGCGCTCGAGACACTCGTGAAGTTCAAAGTAGTCCACAAATCTCCGCTGATCGATTCGGTCGCGGCGACCAGCGTCGGCGTCGTCGGGGGCCTTCCCATGCTGGACCTCTGCTACGAGGAAGATTCTCGCGCGGATGTGGACATGAACGTCGTGATGAGCGGAACCGGCAAGTTTGTCGAGTTACAAGCGACTGCCGAACGAACGCCCTTCGGCGATCCTGACCTGGCCGATCTGATCAGGCTGGCTCGCGCGGGCATCTTGGAACTCCAAACTTTGCAGCAGCAAACTCTGGCTGCTTTCGTACATGCCTGATTCGGCCGTCCCGAGCAAAGGCAGCCTTTCGTCAAACGTCATACCGGTCTACGTGTGTTCCAGTAACCGGGGAAAACTGCGCGATTTCTCCACGGCCGCCCGTGCATCCGACGAGGGCCGTATCGTAATCGAGCCGCTGCCCGGCATTGAGCACATCTCGCCTCCAGAGGAGAAGGGAGCCAGCTTCGAAGAAAACGCCATTGTGAAGGCGTTGTATTACTCTCGTTTTACGCCGGCATCGCAAGCCCCGGCGTTTGTACTCGCCGACGATTCCGGCCTGGAGGTATATGCGCTCCACGGCGCGCCGGGCATTCACTCGGCCCGATATGCGGGCGTGGGCGCAACGGACGCCGAAAATAACCAGCTTCTACTCAGTGACCTCGTGGGTATCACTCAGCGTGATGCCCGCTTTGTGTGTGTTCTGGCGCTTGCGCGAGAGGGCCAAAATTTGCTGACCAAGAAGGGGACCGTTGACGGTACAATCCTCGCGGCGCCTCAAGGCAGCGGCGGATTCGGATACGATCCGCTCTTTTTCTATGCGCCGCTGCAACGCTCCTTCGGCCAACTTACGCCCGAAGAGAAATTGGCCGTCAGTCATCGAGGTCGTGCGCTCCGCGAGCTGTTCAAGACGCTGTTCAAGATACTTCCGGTTTGAGTTCGCCGTTAGACTGCGCAGGCGGCAGCCACTCCCGCGGCCCTTCTCGTTCCGATAAAATACGGATAATGCACCGCTATTTACTTCATAACGGCGAAATCCGGGATACGGGCGAGCCGCTCCTATCGCCCGGTCAGGTCGGATTCATGAATGGCTGGGGCATTTTCAGCACACTTCGCGTTTCGCAAGGCGTGCTGTTTGCTTTTGAGCGGCACTACGGCCGGATGCAGCACGATGCCGAACGTATGCGGGTGCCGTTCGATCTGTCGCCCGCGGAACTTCAGCAGGCGCTCTACGCGCTAATTGAGGCCAACGGCGCGGTTAACGCAACCCTACGCGTTGCCGTCGTCCGCAATCGGGGCGGCATCTTCGAAGGCTCAGGCATTCTCCGCGATGCCGACCTGATCGCGTTTACCGCGGATCTCAACAACTGGGGAGCGGGCGTGACACTCAGCTACGTCCCTCACGGCAGACACGGCGCATCTCCCTTCGCCGGGCGAAAAGTGACATCCTGGGCCCAGAATCTGACGTTGTACGAAGAAGCGCGCGAACGCGGTTTCGACGAGGTTATCCTACTCAACGAAACCGGCCACGTCAGCGAATGCACCTCCGCAAACATCTTCGCTGTCTTCGAAGACAAGGTCTACACGCCGCCGCTTGACACCTCAGGATGTCTGCCGGGCGTTACACGCGCTCTTCTCCTCGAAGAGATTCGCGTTCCGGGCATCGTGATCGCTGAACGGGACCTCTCGCCCTCCGATCTGGAAGCTGCCGACCAGGTTTTTATCACCTCAACCACACGTGACCTGCTTCCCGTGCTCGAAATAGACCACGAACCGCTACAGCAAGACGCCGACATCCTGAACCGTCTGCGGAAAGCATTTAGCGACTACCGCTCGAGCTTCGTTGCGAACCACAGCCGCGATGAGATTTACGCCGCATGACCGTCTCGGCCTTCCGATGCGTGAACTGCGGCAGCACTGATCTTCGGCGCTCGCGCATACATTCGAAACTCGAATGGCTGCAAACCATGGCCGGCACGTACCCCTTCCGTTGCGTACTTTGCAATCATCGGTTTCAGATCAACATCTGGCTATGGTCGCGGCTCGCCTTTGCCAAATGCCCCAAATGCCTCAGAGCCGATCTCGCCACGTGGCCGGGCAAGAACTACCGCTTACCGCTTTGGAAAAATCTGCTGGTTACTTTCGGAGCGCACAAGTATCGCTGCGCAGCCTGCCGGTGCAGGTTTGTCAGCTTTCGGCCGCTCGAAAAACGGGCTGAGCAAACCATTGACGCCGATCAGACCACGGATATGGATCCGGTTACCGATGAGGCTGTCAAGGAAATCGAATTGCTGCCGGAGACCGAAACCAAACCTTAACCGCGGCACACGCCGGCCGCGGCCGTGCTCTTCTCTTTTGACAGCACCAGCAAGCATCCAACCTGCTCGCCCAGCGTGCTCAGCATTTCAATATCGTTGCCCGAGTGAATCCGTGCTTCCTGGTTCTGTATGTTGATCACGCCCACGACCTTGTTCTGGGCGATGATCGGTGCTGAAAGGAAGGATTCAAACGTATCCTGCGGCAGATCTTTGAAGTACTTGAACCGAGGATCGTTATAAGACTCGCGCGAAATCGCGAGCAGACGCCGTTCGCGCGCCACCCATCCCGTTAGACCTTCATCCAGTCTCAAGCGAACTTTTCCGATGTTTTTCCGGTTCGGATCACTCGAAGCAAACAACACCAACTGGCCGTCTTCAACGAGATAAATCAGGCAGGAATCGCAATTCAGGAAGTCGCGAACTAGACCTACAATCTCGTGCAAGACGTCGTCTAATTCCATGTCCCGCGTCACCAGGCGGCTGACGCGCTGGAAGAGGCGAAGCTGTTGCTCGACTCTCTCCAGACGAGATTCCAGCTCGCGGTTCCTCGACACCGCTTATCATTATTGCAAATTTTTGAGATTGTCTCGCTATTCCAAGCACTTTCTGGCATATGCTCTTGTTCCCAGATCGGTGCTTACTCCTGCGCTGGCGAGGGAGTAGTACGATGAATGGAGCATTCCCCAGGAGAGCCCCTTTGCATGTGGAGTAAACGAAAAGAAGACGAACTACCGCAAAGGCCGGAGAGACCGGCTGGTGCGTCACCAGCATCCCCGCCTCCGCCCGCGGTGGAACCCCAGAGGAGAGAAATTAATACCACAATGTCATCGCCAAGCAGACCTTTCGAGTCTGAGCCCACTTCACCCCGTGGCGGTTCCGCCGCACTAGGAAAGAATGTGACCGTTAAAGGGCAGATCTTCGCTCGAGAAGATCTGACGATCGATGGAGAAGTCGAGGGCACCGTTGAGTGCCAGGAACACCGTCTGACAATCGGACCGAACGCGCGTGTACAGGCCGGTCTGAAGGCGCGTGAGATCATCATTCACGGATCGATTCAGGGCAATGTCGATGCTACCGACAAGATCGACATCAAGAAAGAAGCCAAGCTGGTAGGTGATATCAAGACCAGCCGTATCGTGATAGAAGATGGCGCTTACTTTAAAGGAAGCATCGATATTTCGAAGGCCACTGCCGGGACGCCCAAGCCAGCCGCGCAGCAGAGCGCCGCATCACAATCGTCCTCTAGTTCTTCCCAATCGTCAGTTGCCGCAGCCGCCACACCCGTCGGTGCGGCACCGGCTCTGAAATAAGCAGACGTGGGAGCGGCCGCCGGATTGGGTCCGCCACTCCCACCTGACATGCGTCTCGGTTGCTTGCCCGGCAGCCAAGCGGCGCTTGGTCCGCATTGACCAGTAATCGCCAAGCCGCCGCGCGGTGCGTTGCCGGGCGATTATAAAGGAGTTTCTGCTCCGCTTACATATGAGATTTAGCGCTGGAAAGGGAGCCGCTATCAAATCGTCTGTAAAAGACGCACCCCCGGCTCTTACTCGACATAGCGGTGGATTCGATCAGTTCTGTGCCATGTTACAGAAGTCTGAAAATCTTTCCATCCTGGATATGTCTGGCGCGAGCCAGGCGAACATCAGTTTCATCACGGGATTGGGTCACCGCATTTCCTCCGACGACGTAATCGGAACGATGCAGCAATGCTTTGGCGACGATTTTCTTGAGAACCAGCAAGCGGCCAGCAACGCACAGCGCTTCCTCGACCAGACGCTCACCTTTCCCGATCAGTCCTTTGACGGCGCTCTGGTCTGGGACACTCTGCAATTCTTGACTTCTCCGCTCCTCGAACAAGCCATCGGTCAATTGCTCCGCGTCATGCGCCCGGGCGGCATGTTGCTGGTCTTCTTCAACTCCGATGAAAAAGCTACTCGCATACCGGTCTACAATTACCGCATACAAGATCAGAAGACGCTGTTGCAAACTCCCCGTGACAGCGGCTTGCAACGGACACAGTACTTCAACAACCGCGCGGTAGAGCGACTGTTTGAAGAAGCCGCTTCCCTCAAATTTTTTCTGACGCGCGATCATCTCCGCGAAGTCATCGTACGGCGCTGAGACTCAGCTTCGCAGCCCCGTTGCGTAATTCGGCTCGCCCTCTACAATAGGAGCTTCAAGGAGCCGACTTGGCATTAGAAGATGAGTTCCTGCGGCAGCGCCACGAGCGGTTGTCGCAGATCCGGCAGCTCGGCTTTACGCCGTACGGCCAGTCTTTCGAATACACCCACACAATTCCTCAAATCCTGGCTGAATACAGCTCGAAGAGCGCTGAAGATTTCGCAAACCCAGTGCATGTTCGAGTGGCTGGGCGCATTCAAACGCTTCGCCGTATGGGAAAGGCGGGCTTTCTCCACCTTCTACAGAACGGAGAAAAGCTTCAGATATACATCAAGAAAGACGCCGTACCGGAAGCCGGTTACAAGCTGTACGAGATTCTCGATATCGGCGACATCATTGGCGTTTCCGGTTACCTGTTCCGCACGAAAACCGGTGAACTGAGCATTCATGTCGAAGATCTCGTTTTCTTATCGAAAATCATGTTGCCGCTTCCCGAAAAGTGGCACGGTCTTGAGGATGTCGAAACGCGCTACCGCCAGCGCTATCTCGATCTGATCGCAAACCCGGACGTGCGCCGCGTTTTCACCACGCGCTCAAAGATCATTCGTTCACTGCAGCGGCAATTGGATGCGCTCGAATTTCTGGAAGTGGAAACGCCCATGATGCAGTCGCTCTACGGCGGCGCAACGGCGCGTCCTTTCATCACGCATCACAACACGCTGGATCTCGACCTCTACCTACGGATCGCGCCCGAACTCTATCTCAAGCGCCTGGTAGTTGGCGGCATTGAACGCGTTTACGAAATCAACCGTAATTTTCGCAACGAAGGTATCTCGACCCGCCACAACCCCGAGTTCACGATGCTCGAGTTTTACCAGGCGTACACCGATTACCGCGGCATGATGCAACTCTCAAGGGAGCTGCTGCGGCAAGTGGCGATTGACGCTATGGGTTCGACGCTAATCGAGTACGAAGGCCGCAAGATCGATTTCGGCAGTTTCCGCGAACTCTCCATGCGAGAAGCTGTCATGGAGTTCTGGCACGGCGGCGACAAGCCCTCGCTCGACGACCTGAAAGACGGCCAGTGGCTACTGCGCCATTCTAACGAGACCACGCCCGGCGCCGCACTCGTCGCGCTCTTCGAACGGCACGCCGAGGACCAGCTTTGGGATCCAACCATTATCTATGACTTTCCCGTGGAAGTCTCACCACTCTCCAAGAACAAACCCGATGAGCCCGAATTTGTCGAGCGCTTCGAAGTTTACGCCGGCGGCATGGAAATCGCAAATGCTTTCAGCGAATTGAACGACCCGCAGGAACAGCGTCGCCGCTTTGAACAACAGCTTGCGCGTAAGGCTGGCGGGGATGAAGAAGCGCACGTGATGGACGAAGATTACATCCGCGCCTTGTGCTACGGCATGCCCCCCGCTGGCGGCGAGGGAATCGGCATCGACCGCCTCACCATGCTGTTGACCGATTCAAAGTCCATCCGCGATGTGATTCTCTTCCCGCTGTTACGTCCCGAGCCGCCCACGGATCTGGTGGAGCGGCTGCGCGAAATCGCGCCCTAGCCGCGTATCATGTCTCGCTTCGAGTGGACGGTCGCGCTTCGCTATCTTCGTGCCAAGCGTAAGCAAACCGTCATCTCAGTCATAACCGTCATCTCGATAATCGGCGTTGCGGCCGGAGTTGCCGCCCTGATTATTGCGCTCGCCATCAACAACGGTTTTCAGAGCACGCTGCAAGCGAGTCTCTTGAGCGCGACCGCGCACGTAAGCGTCCTCGAACGCAATCCCACCTACGGCATTGAGGATTGGGAGCGGCTTATGCCCAAGCTGCGTCAGATTCCGCACGTAATCAGCGCCACTCCGGGCCTGTATGGGGAGATCGCGCTGAAAGGGCCGCTTGTCGGCGTAGGCGCCGTTCTCAAGGGAGTTCCTCTCGGCAAAGGCGCGCCCGTTCCCGAAATGCTTCAGCGCCTGAAACAAGGCTCGCTCGCCGCCTTCAATAACCCGCACTTCCAGGGAATCGTTTTGGGTGCGCGCTTGGCCGAACAGGCGGGCGTCGTTCTCCATAGTCCGATCACGGTCATCGGAACCGAGCTGACGCCCCTAAGTCTTGCTCCCAGCCTCTTCCATTTCCGAGTCGCCGGCATCTTTGAATCCGGCCTTTACGATCTCGATAGCACCTGGGCCTTTACATCGCTGTCACAGGCCCAGCGCGTTCTGGACCTCAACGACGTCGTCAATACCATCGAGCTTCGCCTCGACGATATTTATGAGGCGCCCGTGGTGGCGCGCGAAGCGGAAGCCGTCACCGGCCCCAAGCTCATTGCAAAGACTTGGATGGATCAGAATCGTTCACTGCTGAACGCACTCCGGCTGGAAAAACTGGTCAGCGTCATCACCGTCAGCCTGATCGAATTTATTGCCGCGCTGAACATACTAGTCGTGCTGGTGATGCTTGTGATGGAGAAACATCGAGACGTGGCGATCCTGATGTCAATGGGCGCGCGACGCCGGCAGATTCAGCGGATTTTTATCTTACAGGGACTCATCATCGGCGGTCTGGGCTCGCTCATCGGCCTGGCGCTCGGCTATTCAACCACGGCCCTGTTCAACCACTATCGTTGGCTGAGGCTCGATGAACAGATCTACTCGATCAGTTACGTGCCGTTCCAAAGCCATTGGGTTGACGGCTTTTGGGTCGCGGGCTTGGCGCTGCTGACCAGCTTTCTCGCTACCCTGCACCCCTCGCGCAGCGCCTCGCGGATCGCCCCAGCCGAGGCGCTGCGCTATGAATAGCGCAAAGGCCGCGGCCGTTTTGCGCGGGTTCTTTGACAGACCCGATTATTCGTCGTGTATAGCTGCCTTCACCTTCGCCTTCACCTCTTCAGGTATGCTATCCATTCCGTGATCTTTTCGCGCGTGCTCAGCGGCTTTTGTCATGATTTCTTGCTCATCCTTGCCACGCGCAACAAAGTCACAATCCATGCCGACATCGCGGCATTTCATCACTTTTGACATAAATACGTCCCTCCGTGGGACTGGTAGGGCATCGTATCACTCCTGATAAAACGACTCAATACCTTCGCCGCCTATTTAATCGCGAAATCCCAAATCAGCAGTTCGATATCGCTCGGATCTTCATTGTCGGAGAACTCTACCAGCGCGTACTCACCCGGCGCAAGCGCTTTTTGCGGCCAGACTCGATACAATCCACTCGCAAGCTGTTGCTGGAAGGTATCCATCTGCTTGGGTTGCTCGACACTTTGTTTAACCACCGGAAGGATCGAAATGTCCTCCACGATGCGCTGTGCCTTCTTCGGAGTCAGCGTGAGAATACCGAATCGCTCCTCCTTCTCCAGCCGCAGGAAAAAGTCAGGCCGGTCCTCCCTAACCACGAAATCGGAATGATCGCCCTTGATCACCACCGATGCCTTTCCAGGCACGAGTGGAATAGGCGAGAGCACTTGCAGAGTGTGCCGCTTCTTACTCGTGATCACCTGATATTCCGCGAGCTTGAGTGCCTTGATTTGCCCATTTTCCTTGTAGTACGCGCCGGTTTCAATCGGAATAGAAGCGATCTCGCGGCGCTGCTCACGCTCCGCCTTCTCTTCTTCACCCTCTTCGCGGGCCATCGTGGCGGCTTCCTCGTTCTTGGCCTTTCGCTCCTTCTCGGTCTTCACCAAATCCACTAAGTCTGTGGGAATCTCTTCCCACTCGCCGCGCTCAGTGCTGTAGTACCGAATCCGGTCTTGCTGCACCTGGTACTCCCGAACGATGTGGTAGCCGCCGTCTTTCAGATACAGTTTGAAAGTGTCGCCAAATAGCAGGAGGGCGCTGAGCAGAAAGGCCAAAAGAAGCCGCACGAGGCCATTCTATCCAGCTTTTTCGGTCTGTCCATTGGATCACCTGCGTTAACCTGGAAATACATGGCGAACATAGGGGAAGTAATCAGCTCAGCGGCAGCTATCGCCAAAGGCATGGGCATCACCTTCAAGGAGATGCTGCAACCCGCTATTACGGAAGAGTATCCGGACGGGCCGGCGCAGGTGCAAGAGCGCTTTCGCGGAGCCCACGTTCTTCAGCGCGATGAGAATGGCCTGGAGAAGTGCGTGGCCTGCTTCCTTTGCGCGGCCGCTTGCCCGGCCGACTGTATCTACATTGAAGCCGCGGAAAACACGGAAGAGCGCCGTATCAGCGGGGCCGAGCGATACGCGCAGGTCTACAATATCGATTACAATCGCTGCATTTTTTGCGGCTACTGCGTGGAAGCCTGCCCCACCGATGCCATCACCCACGGCCACGGGTTCGAACTGGCCAGCTATAACACGTCCACACTGATCTATCGCAAAGAACAGATGCTCGTGCCCCTTCCTGAAACCGGGGCGCGTCCTTCGCAGGACAACCCAGTCCCTGCCGGTGCGGAACGCAAGCCCTAACCAGCAAAACCTCGAGTTCTCCGCGCTGCGTACACTCGTTCGAGAGCGTGCACTACGCTCCTTTTACTCCCCGAGGGGAACCAATAAGAACGGTTTCGTCGTAGGCTCAGTCGATCCGCCAGCCGGTTCCTCGCTCACTGCAACGGCCTTGATCTCGGACGGGTTCACCGCCAGCGACGACGTATGTATCGTGTCACCAGCGGTATCGCTCGGCCGGAATAGTCCCGCTGGACGCGGCGCACCGTTCTTGGGTACTAACCAAAGTTCCAGAGTCCGATCGTTTGCCAGCGACGGCAATTGCGAGCCGACAAATACTAATCCCCCGCGGCGGTTTGAGAATACCCATCCATGCGGAGCTTCAGGCGCGCCGAAACGCGCGCTGCGCGTATCCGGTCTCCTCATGATTTCAAAAGCCGACTGGAGTTGATTCACTTCACCCGTCAACGCAGCCATTTGCACTTGTGCTGCCCGGTTCGCCGTCGCCAATGCGGATCGCAATTCACTGACTTCCTGTGTGAGCGCCGCGACTTGTGTCTGATTCTTGGTGTTTGCCGTTTCGAGCGTGGAACGCAATTGATCCCGCTCATTTGTGAGGGCCGCAACTTGTGCTCGATTTGTGCTGTTTGCGAGGTCGAGCGCCGACCTGAATTCATCCCGTTCTCTCGCTCCCGCGGCGGCCGCCGTTCGCTGAGCTGCATTCGCGCTTGCGAGCGTTGCTCTTAAACGGTCCCGTTCGCCGCTCAGCGCTGCTACTTCCGTCTGCTGCGCTCGATTGGCATTTGCTAGGTCCGCCCGCAAGCGGTCGCGTTCACTCGTGAGCGCAGCCACTTGTGCTTGCTGCGCGCTACTCGCATTGCTCGCCGAGTGGAGTTGACTACGTACCTGCTGCAAGTCATTTCTCCACAATACAGACAAGATAACCAGAGCGACACAAGTTGCCGTCAAAGCCCCGAACGCAAACATCCAATTGCGTGAGCGCGGGCGGGGCGCGACCGTCGCGAGCACCCGCTGCCGTAACTCTGCCGGAGGCTTTGCTTGCTCCGCGATGCCCGCCATTGCTGCCGCCAGACCGGAAGCCTCCTGTAGCCGCAGGCTCGCCTCCGCGGGATGCTCGGCGATGTATCGCTCCACCTCCGCCGCGAGTTCTGGTTCCAACGCCCCGAGGACGTAGAGTTCGTAAAGATCGTCCATCTCGGCGCCCGTCACTTGACTCCACCTCCTTTGACGGCTGTACGCAGACGGCCCAATCCCGACCGCATCCAGCTCTTGACAGTACCTAGAGGCTCGTTCAGTTTAGCTGCTATCTCGGTTTGTGAGAATCCCTCGTAATACGCCAGCTCCAGCACTCGTTTCTGGTTGAAATTAAGATACGAGAACGCGGCGCCAACGGTTCTAACTTGGTCCAGAATCGATTCTTGCGTTTCCCCTTCGCTAGTGGAACGGACGCGCTCCGCGTCCTCTAATGGGCGCAGCCGGGTTGCGAACCGCGATTGCGCTGATCGCACGTGATCGATCGCCATGTGCCGTGCGATCGAAAGGATCCACACGCCAAAGGACCCCTTCGCGGCGTTGAAATGACCAGCGTTATTCCAGACGCGGATGAAGAGTTCCTGTACTAAATCTTCGGCGGCGCTTTGATCACGAGTGATTCGAAGGAAAAGAGAGTAGACAATCTGACCGTATCGGTCATATGCGGCAGCCAGCGCTTCGGGCTTGCGTTTCTGCAAACCCTCTATTAACTCGCCCTGGTCCTCCGCCATTACCCGTACATAGACGCTGCAATCAGCGAATCACGACAAAGGAATTTCCGCTCTGCATCTGGTACCCGGAATCCTTCTGGGTCTTCATCCGTTGGCCCCTCTCATTCGTAATAACGGTTGGAAAGGCAAGAAGTGAACAGCCATTCATCAGGAGGAAGAAATTAGTGAAGATCATCTCAAAATCGGGAATACTATGTGCTGCTCTGTGTCTCGGGCTTCTCCCCTCGGCTACGTATGCGGCACCCGTTAACCCATCCGCGATAACAATCGACAACCAGACGTATGCCGGTTCGTTTCCGGCAACCATCAGCGGAACTCTTCCCAATCAGGCCACGGTATTAGAAGAAGCATTCACGGTCTCTTCAACCAGTGATCTCATTGCGTCGACGAGTTCCTACGCCACTGGAGGCTTCGAACCCAACATGGTGTTGTATAACCCGGACGGCACTTTTAACAGCGTGACCGTTACCCCGGGCACCTCGCCTATAGCAAAGACAGACTCTACAGGCAACGCGTTCGACGCCTATATCAGTGCGATGGGCTTGACGCCGGGTACATACACTCTCGCCCTCATGGATTGGCAGGTAGGTCAGGCGATCACGGCGACCAACCTCTCCGACGGCTTCACATATAACGGGGGCAATGGCTCCACGTTCGTAGATGAAATGCAGAATGTTCGTAACGGAAACTATACACTCTCGATCGCTCTGACACCCCTTACCGGCCCCACGGCAGTTCCCGAGCCTGCCACTCTGCTCTTCGTCGCTCCCCTGCTGCTCGGCTTCGTCTTCTTCGCCCGCAAACGCCGCTCTCTCGTCAGCTAAAAATAACTCTCTACTACTAAGGAAACCTAATGCCACAGAAAGATATCATCGATCAAGTTGTTTCCGGTTCTCAGAACCGGCGTAGCATGTTGAGAAAGCTCGGCATCGCGAGCGCTGCCCTGGGCGCTACCGCCGTCCTCGGAGAAAGGAAATTGGAAGCAGCTTCCTCCGCTCCTTCTGCCTCTGACGTCGTCCAGTTTGCACTGAATTTGGAGTATCTGGAAGCGGAGTTCTACTCCGTTGCAACGACAGGTAAAACCCTGGCCGAGAGAGGCTATAACTACGGTGGAGCCCCCACGACCACGATGTACGGCAAGGTCAACTTCGCCAATAGCGCCATCCTGACGGGCCAAGTCGCCGCAGACATTGCGGACGACGAACTAAATCACGTTCTTCTTCTTCGCTCCGCTTTGAGCGGCTTGAATATCACACCAGTAGACAAGCCTGCCATCAATCTCGATGCCCTGGCGAGTCTGGGCGCCTCGCTCAAGAATGAGATGACATTCCTTGTGTTAGCTCGCATTTTCGAGGACATCGGAGTCACCGCCTATTCTGGCGGTTCTACTTATCTTTCTGGAGCCGTTCTCCAAATCGCTGCCCGCATTCTGGCGGTAGAGGGCCAGCACGCCGGCGACATTCGCCTTCAAATTGCACGCTTAGGTATCGCAACGTCGATTAACGGTGGCGGCCTCGATGGTGCGGACGTTCTTCCTCCTCCGTCCGGCAAGGACTACTTCTCTACCAGTACCTCGAACGGACTATGCGCTGTTCGCACTCCAGGTGAAGTTTTATACCTGGCGTACGGTGTCCCCTTCGGCGGCGCCCTTTCAGGCGGTGGCTTCTTCCCGAATGGAACGAACGGCACTATCAAGATGGCGACCAATGCAGCCACTAGCGCCAATCTTGGCCTGAATCCTATGTAGGTCCTGCCTAAAACCGGAACGGCTTGAACGAGAGAACAGCAACCTGTTCTCTCCTTTTTTTTCTTCAGCCCTTTTACGAACCCGAAAGAATAGCTTGCACAATGAAGCGCTTGGGGGCGGCCCCAAAATACCGGAACGGATAACAGGTCACCAGCGTGAGAGTTCCGTTGTCGGTGCTTCGAAGAACACTGATATCTTCGGGACCTACGATGCGAACACTGTTGACAACGTATTCATAAGTCTTCGCGGCGCGAACTCGAACGCGATCGCCGATCCTGATCTTTCGCAGTGGCCAAAATGATGTGTCGCGGTGTCCCGCAACAACCGCATTGCCCTTTTCTCCAAAGCCGGCGCTACCTGGAAGATGACCCGCCGCCAGTCCGAGCTTCCGCTCATCATCGCCCTCCACCACCAGCACAGACATCCTGAGCCGAGGGACTTCCAACTTCCCTAAGACGTGCAGACTCGCAACACCACCCAGGTCGCTTGGCTCGTGGAACAGCAGAGGAAGCAGAATCCCCGTATCGGCAGAGTTGAGCAAGGCTTGCTTAGGCGCGCCGCGATACCACTCCGGATGGCTTTGAAAGGCGGCATAGTTGGCAAGAGCCCAGCCGCCCCTGATGAACATGCACACGCCACCCAGAACAAGAACGAATTCAGCGTGGCGCCTCTTCACACTCTTCGCTCAATTAGTTTCGCGGCGTGCGGCGGCGCGCTGACGGAGGACCGTGACTAACGCTTCCAGTCGCCGGTTACGTGTTCTTAGCTGATTGATCACCTCGGAGTCGCCCGCGTCAATCGTTACTTCTGCCTGGTCTACATCTGCGTGGTCTCGTGAAACCGAAAAACCTGGAGAACTCGCGTTCACAGGAACCACGTACGGCGCAGGCGTCGAGGCCGCGTACACGGTCGACGGGTGATGCACGGTGAGAACTGCTGCTGCCACTCCAACCGAAATGCCGACCGCTGCGGCCCAACCAATCTTCATCAGCTGATTATTGTGTCGTAAGCCCGTGCGCCATTTTCCTCTCAGCGTCCGTGCGAACAGCTTTGCTTTAACCGACGTTTTGATCGACGTTCTGATCGACATAGATCTCCAATATTTGCCTCAATAATTCACGAACGCGTGACTGCGACGCGCCCCCGCGAAAGACGGACGCCGAGAGCTGCCAGCATCAGCAGCATGCCCCCGAACAGGTAGAGATAGTCGTCGCTGGCCGTCTTGGGTAAACGGCCCCGCCTGCTTCCCGCCGGGGTCGGAGGCGTGCTAGACGCGCTCGCTACGTCCATGAGCCGAGATGGCGAAGCCTGAGCAGGCAAAGCCGGAGCAGGGGCAACCGCCGGCGCTTGCGCTACTTCCGACGTACTGCTCGGCGGAGCTGATACCGCGGCGGTCGAAGCGGAGTTCACCACCGGGGCCGTCGCCGCCTGCTCACTTGGGGCGGGACTCTGTGCTATTTCCGAGCTATTCGCACTCGCCCTCTGCGTATCTGTGGGAGGTCGCGATATGCCGGCATACTTTTCGGCCTTCACACCCTTGCCCTTGTTCCCCGCTGTGATCCGCTCTGGCGATAGCAGCCACAGCGTAACGACCTTCATGTCATCCGCCGAGAGGTTCACAGGCAGCTTATCGTAGGTCGGATCCACGGCCAAAACCGCTTCACCCGTTTCATCCGTCAACTTCGCCGCTTCCGCTTTGGGGTAAACGAATTCCAGCCCCGGTGAGCAATCAGGACATGCCCAGCCGCGCAGCGCCTGATCCTTTCCGCTCGATTTGGTGAACAGAACCAGCCCATCGCTACCAGCCTGCCCCAGATCCGCGCTGGGTACCGTCAAAACCAGGAAATGCTTGCTCTGATCTTGACTGGTAATCCGCACGATGGCGCGATCTTGCAGCCGGTCCTCGACGGAAAACGTGTATTCGCCAGGCTTCAGCGACGCTCCCGGAATTTGCACCTTCTCGTTGAGAGTTACGTTCTGGCTCGCGTTTGCCGTCTGCGCATAAGCCGAGCCGGCAGCAAACGTAATCGCCAACAGTGTCGGCACCAACGAAGATCTAAACTTCACGTTAACCCTCCTTAAGGATTACGTAGTCCCTATGACAGATAGATCACCGCAGGTCCCACTTTGACACTTATGTTGCAGGAATCGCAGTACTGGTTAGTACGTATGAACTAAGGTTTATAGTTCTGGATGTATGAATCTCGCGGCATTCCGGATCCGAGTGCCCTGCTGCGAAAATGTGCCGCGTCCTCCCGCGTCATCCTTCCGCCCACTGTAATCAGGTACGGACCTGATTGCCCATTCGGCGTGAACACCTGTGCCTGCAGGTGAGGATGTTTGGCGTTGAGAGCCCGCACTTTCTTCTCGGCGTCTTCCGAGCGATTAAACGTATACACGATTACCCGCCACACGGCGCCGCTCGCTGAAACCGCCTCAGCTTTAGTCACGCCCGGCGTCTTCATCGCAGCGGGAGCGCTTGCGGCCGCCGCCGTTTTATTATCCGGTTCCAGCGTACGCGTTGGCCAAGCTTTACTTGCCGTCGACGTGTCGGTGTTTGCTGCCGGCGCTGCCGCGTTCTGCGCGACTGCGGCAGTTCCGGTGACACCGTGGCTCGGCGTTGTGGCCGGCTTCGAACGCAAAGCCCAAATCAGAAACAGCAACACCAGGATTCCCGCAGCGACGTACATCCACAACCGTGAACGTTGCGGTTCGGGCTCAACGCCAAAACGTCGTGCGCCCCGCGCGCCGCGCCGAGTCCGCGCCCAGCGAGGTCGGCGTGTATGCCCGATTCCCGGTCACCCCACCGCGAACACTTGCTCCTGAGACGGGAGCGCTGTTTGCCGCCGCGCCTTGCGCTGCACCAAGTACCGGTGAAGCGAGCGATGCATTGAGAGCGGCAGAAGCAGTCGCGTTCGGCCGGCCGGCCGGGACAGTCTTCGGCGCCGTCAACGCATCGAATTCTGCTTGCTGGAAAGCTTTCGTACGTGCTTGCGAAACACTCGAAGCCGCCGGTTTAGCGGGCGAAACCGCCGGTTTGATGGTTTCGATCTCTGGAATCGTCGGCTTTGCCGGTGCAGTCGGCGGATTCGCAACCGCCGGGGTGGAACCACTAGCGGCGCCTGCGGCGGCAACTGCACCACTGGCTTTCAATTCTTCCGCGGGAAGACCTGCTTCGCGGGCCGCAGCCGCCGTCGCTGGAACCGGCGACACCACAGGGGGGGGAGCCACGACAGGCGGTGGACCACTCTTGACGAGTACCGGAATCTCCTCCGCCTTACATCGCTCGTTCGGCTCCGGTTCAAGGCAACGCTGTAGAACCCACCCCAACGGCAACTGCTTGGCCTGTTCGCGGCAGCCTTCACCACAATTCGTTTGCGTTAGGGTCTCGAAAACAGTCGCGCCTAAGCACCAAATCGCGGCAGGGATTGTTGCATTGCCGTTGGCCCCTTCCGGAGCCACATACCGGGCTTTCAGTTGCGCCGTTCCAGCAGCACTATCCGCCTTCCGCACGCCCTCTGCCGAGAATTGGATGGAATCGCCGACCGCCAGAATCTGTTCTGGAGAAACCGCGCCGTGCACCAGCCCATGCCTGCCGAGATGTTCGAGAGCCCGAGCCCCGTGCAAAAGAACCTCAGATGCCTCTTCCTTGGTCAGCGCACGCTCTACCAGCACTCCGTTGAGTGTCTCGTCGGGTTTCCTCAGCACTACATAAATGACTTCAGTGCCGTCCAGCTCTCTCCGCCCTGCCGCAAATGGTTTGCTTACATCCGGATGCGGCACCCTTCGCAGCAGCTCCCACGCTTCAATCTGGTCCTGTGCCGCCGTGCCGCCCAACGGGAAAAAGCTGGCAAATGCGTCTATCGTTCGGTCCCCGAGCACCCTGATCTTGAATCTGGCTCTTCGCTCGTCGGCGTCCAGAAGCTCCTGCATCTCATATCCACCATCCAGAATTGTGCCTGGTAGAAGCTTCCAATTTGGCTCAGTGTGCGTTTGTTCAGTAAGCATGCTGCGCGGAAGACCCAAGCCACAAGCCGTCCGGCTATGGCGGCGGCAAGCCCGGGCCTAACCCCGCACTATACCACCTCTCTGCCACTCAAAAAGCGCTTCGCTTACTTCGCTCGTACTGGAACGGACACTCGCGTGTTTTCCCATTCCAGGACCAGATCCGCTGCACCATCGCCTTTTTTGTCCCACGAGATCGTAAACTCGTCCACCGGCTGCGGCAAAGCTGATTTCCGCATGTCCACGCGCGCCAAATCCTGCGCTTGATCGTATTTCGTGCCCCACTGACCGGTCTCTTTATTGATGATTAACTTCCACGTGCCTTCTGAAGGTAGCGTCCATAGTGTGTACTTCCCCGCCGATACCTCCGTGCCTCCAATATTCAGATCAACCGGTGTGGTCAAGGTCGTGGCTTCATCGGCACCCGTCCGCCACACCTTCCCATATGGCACCAACTCGCCCATGATCTTTCGGTTCCGTATAGAGGGCCGGCCATAACTGATGGTGATCTGTTTGCCTGCCAGCGTCACATCCGCTGTTTCGTGCGGACTCATCCGGGCTTCTTGAGCTTTCATTCCGCCGGCGCACGTCATACCCGCGAACACAAGCGCCGCAACGGCATTCCTGATCTGCATGTTCGTTCTCCTTTCGCTACGGTAGCAAGAAGTATCGGCGGAAGCCGCATTGCTCTCGCTTCCTCGTGCGCTACAACGGTTTCGGCCGTTCAAAGTCGCCAAGCCGGAAAAAATTACTACGTTAAACCCCCAGGACGTCTGTGCAGCAAAACGCCGGCTCAATGATCCATGGGTAAAGGCTACCGTGTTTTCATGATGTTAGCTCCATCATCCTCCTAAATAGTCTCGCTGGCATAGGGTGGTCCTTGCCGTGCTCTCTCTACCGACGGAGGAAACACATGACGCGAAGTTTCGCCCGAACCCTGTGCGGAGCCGTCCTTTCCGGAGCGTTCCTGCTTCCGGTCAGCATTCAAGCCGGGCAAGCTCAAGCCCCGGATAACACTGCGGCTAATAAACAGGACCGCAGCACCGCATCGCCGACAGCGGATCAGGGTAAGGACAACATGTCTGATACCAAGCTGGCAGCGCATATCAGACGGGACGTAGTGAGAGACAAGTCGCTCTCAACTTACGGACACAACGTCAAAATCATAGCTGAACACGGCAAAGTAACACTCAAAGGCCCCGTTCACAGCGAAGATGAGAAGAATACGATCGAAGCCCACGCGCGTAAGTATGCTGGCGATGGCAACGTCACTGACGAAATGACAGTCAAGGGCGACCAAAAGTAACTCAACCGAAATCAATAGAGGAGAAATCAAAATGGCAGGTAAAAATACAGCCGTCTACGGCATCTACAGTACTCGCGGAATGGCGGAATCAGCCGTCGATCGTTTGATCGCATCGGGCTTCCGCAACGAGGACATCTCCGTTCTTTTGCAAGATAACGTGGGCACGAAAGACTTCGCTCACAAAAAAGAGACCAAGGCGCCCGAAGGGACCACTACCGGTGTTGTAGCGGGTGGCGCGATCGGCGGAACCCTCGGCTTGCTCGCCGGAATTGGCGCGCTCGCCATTCCTGGCCTTGGACCTTTCATTGCTGCCGGCCCGATCATGGGAGCCCTCGCCGGACTAGGAACGGGGGGAGTTGTCGGCGGCATCATCGGTGCGCTTGTCGGTATGGGTATCCCCGAGTATGAAGCCAAACGATACGAAGGCCGCATCAAAGAAGGTGGGATTCTGCTTTCGGTTCACTGCGACAACAGTGACTGGGTAAGCAAAGCGAAGGATCTACTGAAGCACACCGGCGCCGAGGATGTTTCCTCCACCGGAGAGGCCTCGGCGGATTACGCCACCTCCGATAAACCGGTGACTCGCGGTTCGAGCACTCTGTAATCAAAACGGCCCGGTGCTGTTTTCGCAGTACCGGGCCGTCGTGTGTCTGATGGGCGTTCCACCACTTACCTGGCTCAGCGCGTTCCGATCACTTCCAATTCAGCCAGGAACAGCCATTGCGTGTAAGTAAAGGTCCAACGCACGAAACGTGCGGACGCCGAGCCCCTCACCTTCCCCCACATCACCGCGAAGTCCTGAGTATCCGATGGAAACTGCGTTGTCGCACCGAATCGCGTCCAGTTCACACCGTCCTCTGAAGCTTCCACAACCATCCGCGCAGGATGCAGAATACCCGCGTCGGACCACGATTGGGTCAAGGCCTGCACCGAATGCACAACCTGAATGCTGCCCAGATCTCCTATCACCTGAATGGTGGCGGCGGTGGAATTAGGATCCGCGAATCCGACCCAGCTTGACAGCGAATTCCCGTTATATCCTCCTCCTGTGCCATCCGAAAGCAGGGGGAGAATCGTCGAGTCGGGATAGCTCGGGTTCGGCTGCTGCGCTGGGTACCAATAGGTCTGCAGCGGAAGTAAGTCGTCGTTCGGAACCTTTTCAGGATTGAAGGTATATCTGTATTTCCTATTTAGCTCGTCCGCCTGAACCGGGTAATAAGTCGCTTGGGGAGACATGTCATCTCCGAACATCCAACTGACATATCCACTCACGAAAGGAGCAACTGCGCTTACCTGCGTTTGAATACGCGAAATGTCGTTAGCCGGTGGAAATTGTTCACTGCTGACGTTTGGATTCGTCGAAGCCGTATACGTTTCGAGAGTGCTCCAAAGCAACGTATCGGTTCCCGCGGTCCGTATTCCCGCTGCCGAGAGCCCCGAAGTAGGCGGGAAGATCGCCAACAGGCGGTGCACCGGCTTGCGCGCCCGCGCCATCCTGCGGCATCAGAATCTCCAGCTTTGTGGTTTGCAAAAAGCTCGCCGTCCATGGCTGCAACTCCGCGGCAGTCAGCCCGGGCATGACGCCTGTTCCACTCTCCTTCACGACCACTGCAGCCGAGGTGGGCCTGGTGGCATCGATCGTTTTCATGTCGGCAGCCCACTGCGCCATCAAATTCGTGCCGTAGTATCCTGCCGCCCCATTGCCATTCTTTTGGCCGTAATACTTCACCCAGTTCATCCAGATCTCTTGCGTGAAATACCAGCCTTTCAACGAGCGATGATGGCCGTAGCGCTGCAGCACCTCAGCGGCAACTTCCTGGTTGTATTCCCGCAACGCGCAGAACGCCGTCCCCGCCGACCAATCCGTCGCCGTTTGTAAAGAGCCGAGGTATACATTCATTCCTGCCGAATCGGCCATGTCGAGTACCATCTCGAGCAGATCCACGGTGGGTTGTTCTCCGGAGCTCAAATAATCGCTTGGATAGAGCAGGCCATCGGGAGCCAGACTGTAGCCTGAATCGTCGGTGTAAGCGCCGGAGCCCGGCAATGTACAGCTCGACGGTTGACCTGTACTCGCCTGCAAATGCCCGACCGATACGACGACAATCGTTTTGATCCCGTCTGCGTGCATGTACCGAAACTCCAAGCTCCAGAGTTCCGGCGTCAAGTTCCGGTAAAAGTCTAAGAAGGTTCCTTGAATAGGATAGGCCGCGGGAAACGAACTGGGCGCCATCAGCAAAATAAGGCACAATGCTCGAAGCCACGGCCAAATCATCAGAGATACTTCTCCTTCCGCGCAATACGGTTGTCCTATCGTGAAGCCTGCAATCGCGGCTATCTAGAAGTCAAAAGGAAAGACAGTAATCTCAACATTCAGGCCTAATTACAAGCAAACATCAGCCTTTTTGGGCAAAACGCGTACTCCCGTACCATACACATGATGCACGCTGAGAATTCTCGCTCAATTCGACCACTATATTCGGCCGGGGTATAGGACGCGCCCCATCAGCCCTTCCGGGTCACCACGCCATGCTGTTTGAAAACATGCTGGTGCAGCCGGAGGTTCACCTTCCTTCCACGGAATGACACGCCTTCCATGCGCAGCCGCAGCCGCTGTTCCGCGGCGGCTTCAGAGCGCAGCTTGATCTCGCCTCCTGCGCCGACCACCCGTTGCCACGGAAGCCGATTCGTGGGCTCGTTTTGCAGAAAACGTGCGACGGCGCGGTGACATAACGGATATCCAGCCGCCGCGGCCACTTGGCCGTACGTTGCAACTTTCCCTCTCGGAATCGACGCCACCACCCGCCGGAAAGCCGCATCGCGCACCTCCGCCGTCGCCTTCTGTGGCTTCTCTATTCTCCGGGCAGGCATTCCTATCTGCTCCGTTACGCCGCCATAATAGATACAGAACGCTCAATGGCAACTGTCGCACTGGTCTCGGTCAACGAGTACTTGAACACCAGCTACCATCCTGACAAGGAACTGCTCGAAGGACAACTGGTCGAACGGAACATAGGGGAATACCATCACAGCAATCTGCAAGGCGCGCTCATCGCTTGGATGCGCCATAGGCAACGCGAATGGAAGATTCGAGTTCTACCTGAGCAACGCCTCCAAGTATCCCCCGGCCGCTTCCGGATTCCAGATGTTTGCGTCGTCTCGCGCGCCCAAGAGATCGAACCAGTCTTTACGAAACCGCGGCTACTTGTCATTGAGGTCCTCTCCAAAGACGACACGCTGCGAAGTATCCAGGAGCGCGTCGACGACTATCGGGCCTTCGGCATCCAGAATATTTGGGTGCTTGACCCGGTTAAACGTCGCGCTTACGTTTGCACGCACGGCGACTTTCGTGAGCCCCAGGACGAAACCTTGGAAATTCCCGGATCTCCGATCCGCATTGCTTTGCGAGATCTCTTCTCTGAGTTAGATTAATTGAACCGGATAATTTTCTCCTTGACGGCTTAGGAGAACCTGATTTATACTCCTGATTGTCTTAGGAGTGTCAATGTCCGGCCAAGCTCAGCTTCTTCCAGGAACCCTCGATCTGCTGATTTTGAAGGCAGTTTCTCTCGGTCCTCTTCACGGCTACGGGGTTCTCTTGCGCATCGGGCAAATCTCCGAGCAAGCGCTGCTGATTGAGCAAGGGGCGCTGTATCCCGCATTGTTCCGTCTGCTGCGTCAGGGCCTCTTGAAAGCAAGCTGGGGCACATCGGAGAACAACCGGCGAGCTAAATTCTACGAACTCACGGCGCTGGGGCGCAAACGTCTGCGAGAAGAAACCGACGGGTGGAATCGTGTCGCCGCGGCCATGGCTGCCGCGCTCGCCGCCCGGCCGGAGGAAATATGACATTCGCATCTTACTTCCGTTGTCTTGCCGCTAAATTATTCCATCGCTCTCAGGTCGATGCGGACATGGAGGAGGAGCTTCGCTCCCATATCCAGCACCGCGCGGACGATTTAGAACGTTCCGGCCTGGATCGCGCCCAGGCAGAACGCCGCGCACGCATTGAGTTTGGCGGCTATGCGCGGCTCAAGGAAGAAAGCCGCGAAGCGGCGGGCGGCATCTTTTTTGAAACCGTTATGCAGGATGTGCGTTTCGCTCTGCGCGTGTTGCGCAAATCCCCCGGATTCACCGTCGCTGCCGTTTTGACTCTGGCGTTAGCCATCGGTGCGAACGCGGTGGTCTTCAGTGTTGTGAACGGGCTGATTCTGCGCCCACTGAATGTGCCTGAGGCACAGAGCCTATACGCGCTCCAGCGCGGGAGCGAGCATTTCGCGGCGCAATCCTACCCCGATTATCTCGATCTGCGCGATCGCAACCGCAGCTTCGATGCTCTGGCGGCCTATAACATCGCGACGGCAGGACTGGAATACGGCAAAGAGACATCCCCCGCCTTTGTCTATGAAGCGAGCGGCAACTACTTCGACGCATTAGGCATTCAGCCGTATCTTGGCCGGTTCTTCCACGGCTCCGATGAGCACGGCGCCAACAGCGCTCCCTATGTGGTGCTTACTTATGCGTATTGGCGTACCCACTTTCAGGAAAATCGTGGCGTGGTGGGCCGTACGGTTCAGGTGGACAAGCATCCTTTCGTTGTTCTCGGTGTTGCGCCCCCTGACTTCCACGGGACTCTATTGTTTTTGTTTCCCGATTTCTTTGTGCCGATCGTAAATCAGGAGCAGATCGAGGGCGTGAATCTCCTGAACGCGCGCGGAAACCGTTGGGTTTTCATGGCGATGGGACATTTGAAAACGGGAGTCACTCCGGTCCAGGCGACTGCCGATCTGAACTCGATTGGCTCTTATCTGGAGAAAACCTATCCCAAAGATGACGCCAAAACGACCTTTACCTTGGCGCGGCCCGGCCTTTATGGCGACTACCTCGGCCGTCCCGTAAAAGCATTCCTTACGGCTTTGATGCTGCTGGCGGGGCTCATCCTATTGGCTGCCTGCGCCAACTTAGGCAGTCTGTTTGCCGCACGGTCCGCCGACCGAACGCGCGAAGTTGCTCTGCGACTCGCGTTGGGAGCGGGCAGGATACGCATTCTGCGGGGCCTCTTTACAGAAGCGGTACTGATTTCACTCGCTGGAGGCGCTGTCGGACTATGGGGCAGCATCGAGCTGTTGCGCTGGTTGACCGCGTGGCAGCCATTCCCCCAATTTCCCATCAATCTTCCTGTGAACCCGGATGCAAATGTTTATGGAGTGGCTTTGCTGTTGGCTTTAGTGAGCGGATTCCTCTTCGGCGCGGGCCCCGTGAGGCAAGTACTCCGGACGAATCCCTATGGGGTCATAAAGTCGACGTCGACCGGCAAGGTTGGGCGGCGGATTACGCTTCGGGACCTCTTGCTTGCGACGCAAATTGCGATCTGTGCCCTCCTGCTGACCTCGGCGATGGTTGCCGTGCGCGGGATGCTGCGCTCCCTCCACGCCGATTTCGGTTTTGAGCCGCGGAACTCGATGCTGGTGGATACTGATCTGGGTATGGCGGGCTATGGCGGCGATAGGGTGCCCGCGATACAAAAACGCATGATCGAGGCGATACAGGCGATTCCTAGCGTAACATCCGTGGGACTGATTTTTTCGCCCCCGTTAGCGAATGGAAAGCCGATTGGCTCAACTGTATTTGCGGACCAAACCACAGATCTGCGGCCGGGGAACGCCGCCGCTGACGCTCTAACATACAGCATCTCTCCCACATACTTCCTGGCGGCGGGCACCGCCCTGTTAGCGGGTAGAGATTTCACGTGGCATGACGACAAAAATGCGCCCCGCGTCGCAGTAATCAACCAGGAGTTTGCGCGCAAAGTCTTTGGCTCGGTGACAAAAGGAATCGGCGCTCATTACAAGATGCCCGACGGAGCGCGTATACAAGTCGTGGGTGTTGTACAAGACGGGAAGTACACAAGCCTCGCCGAGGATTCACTGCCGGCGATGTTTCTCCCCATCCTGCAATTACAGTCGCGTCAGGCGTCGTTGGTTGTTCGTTCCAAGCGGGATCCGCGGCCACTAGCGGCAGACATAAGGAACAAACTGCGGGACTTGGATGCAGGCCTCGCCACTTCCATCCAAACGCGGAACGAAGCGATGAACTTCGTTCTATTTCCTTCGCGTGTAGCCACCGTTTCGCTGAGTGTGCTGGGCCTAATGGGCGCGCTGCTGTCCATCACCGGCATCTTTGGAATGGCTGCGTATTCGGTGAGCAGGCGGCTGAAGGATTTGGGAATTCGTCTGGCCCTAGGCGCGCAGCGTAAAGAAGTGTTAGAGGCAGCCTTGGGGCGGGCCTTCAAATTGCTGGCTTTCGGCTCGGCTGCGGGCCTGGTCTTAGGAATTCTGGCAAGCCGAGTGCTGGCTTCGATCGTCTATCAGGCGACTCCGCGCGATCCACTGGTGTTGGCCGGCGTTGTGTTGGCTATGGCGTTGCTGGGCTTGCTGGCCACGTGGATTCCAGCGCAGCGTGCGCTGTCGCTAGATCCTTTAACGTTGCTGCGCGAGGAATAAACGTGAATCTCCTGGCGTACCTTCGTTCTCTCGCCCCAAAATTCTTCCATCCTTCTCAGGTTGAGGCTGACATCGAGCAGGAACTTCGCTCCCATCTCCAGCACCGTGCGGATGATCTGCAACGTTCCGGGCTTCCTCGCGCCGAAGCGGAGCGCCGCGCGTGCATCGAGTTTGGCGGTCAAGTACGGTTCAAGGAAGAGTGCCGGGAAGCGCTCGGCGGCAACCTCATCGAGACGCTTGTGCAAGATGCACGCTTCAGCTTGCGCGTTTTGCGAAAATCTCCCGGTTTCACGATCACCGCTGTTTTGACGCTCGCATTGGCGATTGGCGCAAACGCGGTGGCCTTTGGCATTTTGAATGGGCTCATATTGCGTCCGTTGAATGTGCCTCAGGCCCAGAGTCTCTATGGAATTGAGCGCGCAAGCGACAAGGACACTAGTCAGTCGTATCCCGACTATCTCGATTTGCGCGACCGCAACCGCAGCTTTGATGGTCTGGCGGCTTATGACGTCACACAGGCCGGACTTGATACCGGCAAGAATCCGTCCCGCGTCTGGATCAACGCGGTGAGCGGGAACTACTTCCAAATCTTGGGCATTCAGCCGTACCTTGGCCGGCTCATCCACCCCTCCGATGAGCACGGCGCAAACAGCGCTCCGTATATCGTGCTCAGCTACGCGTTTTGGCACAGCCATTTTCAGGATGACCGTGGCGTCGTGGGCCGGATTGTTCAACTCAACAAGCATCCTTTTACCATCGTTGGCGTAACGCCGCCCGAGTTCCGGGGCACCGTATTGTTTTTCTCTCCCGACTTTTTTGTCCCTATGGTTAACCGTGAACAGGTGGAGGGGGAAAACGACCTGAACGATCGCCGAAGCCGTTGGGTTTTTATGGTATTGGGACACCTGAAGGCGGGAGTTACTCCGGCGTCGGCAACGGCTGATCTGAACTCGATCGGCTCGTATCTGGAAAAACATTATTCCAAAGACGAACGCCGAATGAGCTTTTTGTTGGTGCGCCCAAGCCTTTTGGGGGACAATCTGCGCCGTCCTGTTCGGGACTTTGTAGTAGGGTTGACGCTGCTGGCAGGGCTGATTCTACTGGCCGCCTGCGCGAACCTCGGCAGTCTGTTTGCAGCGCGAGCCGCGGACCGGACGCGCGAAGTTGCTCTGCGGCTCGCGCTTGGTTCGAGCCGCGCACGCATTCTGCGGGGACTCTTTACAGAAGCCATACTGATTTCGGTTTTCGGAGGAGCCGCCGGAGTGTGGGGTAGCGTGGTGGTGTTGCATTGGCTGACGATTTGGCAGCCATTTCCCAGGAATTTTCCCGTGCGTACGCCGGTCTCTCCGGACGCGAGTGTTTATGCAGTCGGGTTGCTGTTGGCCCTCGCAAGTGCATTCCTCTTTGGCGGGGTGCCAGTGAGGCAGGTACTTCGCACTGATCCATATGGCGTCGTCAAGTCCGGTTCGCTCAGCAAAATTGGGCGACGAATTACTGCCCGAGACCTGCTGCTGGCCGTGCAAATTGCGATATGTGCCGTGCTGGTCACTTCCTCGATCGTTGCCATCCGTGGGCTAGCGCGTTCCCTGCACGGCAATTTCGGTTTTGAACCGCGGAACGCGATGCTGGCGGATACCGATTTGCATATGGCCGGTTATAACGGCGAGCGAGTGCCCCAAATGCAAAGGCGTATGGTCGATGCCGTGCGAAAAATTCCGGGAGTCGAGTCGGCGGGATTCGCCGATGCGCTGTTATTAGATGACGGAGCCGATTCGAGTGTCTTCACTGACAATACGACAGATTTGAGGCCGGCGAATGCATTCACTCACGTCAGTACCTATCACATCTCTCCCGAATACCTTCAGGCAGAGGGCGCTGCCCTGCTCTCTGGACGAACTTTCACATGGCACGACGGCGGAACCTCGCCGCGCGTAGCGGTAATCAACAAGGAGTTCGCGCGAAAAGTCTTTGGCTCTGTATCAAAGGCAATGGGCGGCTACTACAAGATGCCGGATGGAACTCGGATTCAAGTGGTGGGCATTACAGAAGACGGAAAATATAACAGCCTCGCCGAAGATCCGCAGCCGGCGATGTTTCTCCCCATCCTGCAATGGCCATCGAGTCAGACATGGCTGGTGGTGCGTTCCAACCGTGAGCCGCGGATTTTGGGGCCCGCCATCAGAAACGCGCTGCGGCAGCTGGATGCGGGGCTGCCGGTTTACATTTCGACGCGGTACCAGGAACTGGACGCGGTTCTATTTCCTGCGCGTGTGGCGACGGTGTCGCTCGGGGTACTGGGCGCGATGGGTGCAATGCTGTCGATCACCGGCATCTTTGGAATGGCTGCCTACTCCGTGAGCAGGCGTCTGAAAGAGTTGGGTATTCGCATGGCGCTCGGCGCGCGGCGCAAAGAAGTGCTACAGGCAGCGTTGGGGCGGGCGCTCAAATTGCTGGCTTTTGGTTCGGCTGCGGGATTGCTGTTGGGAATTCTGGCAAGCCGGGTGCTGGCTTCGATCGTCTATCAGGCCACTCCACGCGATCCGCTGGTGTTAGCTGGTGTGGTGTTAGCCATGGCATTGCTCGGCCTGCTGGCCACCTGGATTCCCGCGCAACGGGCGTTGTCGCTTGACCCCATGAAACTGCTGCGTGAGGACTGAATCGCCCGGCAGACGCAAAAAGCCTTGCTTCTGTGTCACTCGCCCTGATAAGTCCCGAAGTAGCTCGGTTTTCCCCACCCGCAACGCCCTCTCCCATTACTGTTCCCACGCAGTCACAGCAACTCCGAGGCAGACTTCCTCAAAGCCGACTGGGGGGACCGGAATTTTCAGATCTACGACTCGCCCTTTATACGTCAATGTGAAGTTTCAAAGAAAGATCTACACCTTGCGACTACTTATTCCCAATCCGGGGCTTATGCGACAGCCCCACATCAAAGCAACTCAGGCAAAGTAGTTCCCGTGGCGTGATACGCTGCTGCTGCCCACAATAGCCACCGACACAGCTTGCACCTGTGGACTGAAATCAACTATGCCCCAATCGAGCCAGTCTCCGCGTTCGCTTCATGCACGACCTCATAGAGAACTGGATGCGGCTGAAAAGCGGAGCCCGCCGGTTTGTTTACGAGTTCGCGAAAACCGGCGTCGTCATGCGCGGCCTGAAAATGCGCCATTGATGACCATCGTGCAACGGTAACAAAACGGAACGGAGCGTCAGGCGTGATTGCACGATGAAGTTTATGGCCTAAATAGCCGGGTTTCTTCTGCATATAAGCGTTGACCTCTTTCCACAATTCCAGGAATTCATGCTCACGTCCTCCGGGGACCTCGAAAGAATTGATCAAGGTAATGGCTGCCATTTTATGTCTCAGTAAAATTCAGTCTTTCTGACGGATCGCACCCTAGTATCGACGAGGCGGCGGCGCGACGATGGTTGTCGCAAGTTGGCTCAAAAGCCTGGCGGCTTCTTTGCCGAATTCAGGAGTATTCGCCGGGACACGTTTAGCCAATTGATCCAGTTCCGGAAACAGGCGTTCGAATCCAGCAGGACTACCTGCTCCAAGGAACCGAACCGGCGATGAGGAGGTGTTTCCCTGTGCATGAGGGATTCCTTTGGGAAGCAAAGCAAATGTGCCCGGAGTCAGATCGTGCCACTGGCCACGCGTGAAAACCGAGAGAACGCCGTCCAGCACGTAGACGTATTCATCCATATTGTGGTGGAAGTGCAGTGTAGTCATGAAGCCAGGAAATTCTTCACAGTGGCCGAACCACCACTCGTTCTGCGATTTGGCGCCGTCGATCAGAATTCGCATTTCTCCTAACCCTTGACTGAACCCGACGACATCTTGAGTTCTGACGATCAACGGCTGAGTCGTGGAACCTGGCGCAGTATTCATGGGTGTATCTCCTCCTAAGAAAGCAAATCCGGATTCTCTGCTCGATAATGCAACTGCAACGAGATTAAAGAACCATCGGCGATTCATGATTCTTCCTCGTTTTTCCGGCCCCTGCCCGAAGCCTTCGTTCCGCCTGTTCCAGTGCGCCCGCGACTAGAGTCTCTGCAGCCCAGGCAGAAACGCGTGTGACTTCTTTCTGAGATAGCCGACGCAAATTGGTCAATACCATTGCAGACTCGATACCAATGCACAATGAAAGTCCTGAGACAAGGCGTTCAAAATCTTTTCGTCCAAGCCGTTGTCTGGCCGGATCGAGGGCGGTCCTGATCCATTCAACCCGGTTGCTCCTCACCGGTATGGAGTCCTCAGCGCGGCCGACGTCGTCATCTAGAACGTGCTCGGCACTTAGGCGCACAACCGTTCGTAAAGCGCCCTGGTTTGCATAGACAAATCGCTGCACCGTTGCCACCAGAACCCGGATGCGCGCCATCAGGTCTTCTGGGAACTCAGTATTGGATACCAGGGGCTGAGCGCTCTGGATAGCCGCCTCAGCCAATAACTGCTCCTGCGAAGGAAAGTGTCGGTAGGCGGTGCGCCTGGAAACCTGTGCCGCTTCAGCAACGGCTGTCACAGTGGGTATTTCGCCACTCTGCATCAGTTCGGACGCGGTCTTCACAAGAAGAGCACGAGTATGCGCGCGTTGCCGGAATCTGCCTTGTTCTTCGCCTAAACTCATTCTACGCTCTATATTACACATAAGTGCCGTAATGGCACAAGTGTGACATTACTAAAAGGGACAAAACTGGCTGGCTACAGCCCGGCTGAGTGGATCTTGCTGGCGCAGCGGCCAGTAAAGTCAGCCTCATGCAGGAAGTGGACCGAAACTACCGGACCTTGTCGGGAAACCGGTTGTTGGAAACTGGCCAACTCCGGCATACATCCGCCCTTACGGCCAAGAAGACATCTACCCTTCGCGACTACAGGTGTTCTATACCTTGAAACCTGTCCCTGCGGGCGATATATTCCTGACGAAATCAAGGCTTGAGCCGAGCCGGTGTACCTATTTAGGTAGATTGGGCTGGTCTCATTGATCGGCGAATGAGGACGAGGAGCGTACCCAGTGCAAGTCCTGCGGCTGTACCCGTTGTCATTATTCTTGAAAGCCTTGGGCTGAGTGGACGGTTTTTCAGACTCGGGGCATTCACCACTTCGAGGGTCGCGCATTCAGCAAAAGATTTACCATGTCCCGTTCTAGTCTCTAGAGTGGAGCGCCCGGTCAAGATCCGCCCAAAGGTCCTCGACAGACTCGATGCCAACACTCAGCCGAAGCAGTCCCGGCGGCAGGTGCTCCTGCCCAGGTATGCTCGCTCTGCGTTCGATCGTGGACTCCACAGCGCCAAGGCTGGTCGCGTGCTGGATGAGCCGTAATCCGGTACAGACCGCGTCCGCAGCTTCTGCACCGCCGCGAACGTCGAATGAAATGATCGTGCCGAAACCCTTCAACTGTCGCTTAGCTGCTTTGTGAGTAGGGTGGCTCGCTAGGCCCGGGTAGCGCGTAAGCGTCACCGCCGAATGGCTTGCGATCCGCTCGGCCAAGATCATTGCGTTGTACTGTGCGCGCTCCAGTCGGACAGCCAGCGTTCGTGCGCCGCGAACAGCAAGAAATGTCTCCAGCGTGCCTGGAGTCGCTCCAGCAAGTTCGCGCGCGTGACGCAGCGATTTTAACAGCGCGTCATCTCCCACCGTCACGACCCCGCAAAGCAGGTCCGAGTGTCCCCCGATGAATTTGGTAACGGATTGAACCGCAATGTCAGCTCCGAACACCAACGGTCGCTGGTTGAGCGGCGTTGCGAATGTATTGTCCACGGCCAGGATCGCACCGGGTTTGCGTGGTGAGGCGCAGATCACGTCAAGGTCGGCCACCGTGAGCAGCGGATTCGAGGGCGACTCCAGCCAGATCAGATCGGCTCTCCGACATGCTTCAAGCCAGCTTGCCGTATCCATAACTGGTATCCGCTGCACGGTCCAGCGGCCTCGTCGCTGCCCGGTTTCCGCGAGTCCTGCTACCCCCTGATAACAGTCATCCGGAAGAGCAATCACCGAACCTACCGATAGTTGATCGAAGATGGCTGCGATCCCTGCCATGCCGGAGGCGAAGGCCAGCGAACAACCGCCCTCGAGGCCACCCACAAGCTGCTCAAACGCTTCCCAACCTGGAGTGCCGTCGTCGCGCGAGTATGCACGATGCTCACCCAGAACAAAGTTCGATGCCGGATAGGTGGGATGTTCAACGGCGCACCCGGTTGCCGATCCCGACCGGCCGAAACCAGCCATGATTCAACTGAGCCAGAGTCAGCAGCTGAGTGCTGATGATCGTTCGCAGTCATGGCTCAAGTATAGTGACGCAAACCAATCGTCTGAGTGAGTGCTTGAATGCAATAAGAAGGTTCGGGCGTAGCGCCCCACGAACAAGCTAGTGTATATGCCCCAACACGGCACCCGAATCTGAATCGACGACGTGCTGGCAAGCAAGGAGACGTAGCGCGTCGAACTCAGTTCGCGCCGATTCTGTGATGACAATGCCAGCGATCAAGCATACAGATCGTGTGTGACGGCCAAGCGTATGGCATATCGACGCTGCCAACCGCAGAATCAATGGGGTGACTGTCAACCAGCCTCTATCGACTGGGGATGGTCAGCCAGCTGTGGACGTATTTATCGAGCCGAATGGCAACGCCTACGTTCGTTCCAGCGACGGAGTGCTATGGAGGACGTCTGTTGCGATCAACGCAAACAACATACGTCGCAATCAACTCATTCGCCTACCAAGGTGGTGACTATACTTTTTCGGAACCGGACGCCTCGCATCTCATCCTTACTCCCTCCGGCAAAAACGCGTCCCTCCGCGGAACCCTATATTTGACGCGCGTCCCATTGCCTTCCAGCTATCCACTTCTTACACGGCATCGCCACTGGATCAACGAGTGGGGTTTCGAGCGCTAGTATTTTGCTTAACTCAAGCCGGTCACCGAGTGCAGTTTTGTCACTTACGTTCGGTTTGCGTTTTTCCCGCTAAACTAAACGCTTCAAGTGAGTCGCCACCGTCATTTCTTTTCCCGAACGCAAAAACGTGACAATGATAAAAGTTCCGGGATGCGCCAGGAGCTTCTGAAGTTAATACAACGGCGGAGGTGCTTCACCATTCACCTTCTGAAGGACATCTCCAGCTTGCATTCCAGCTACGCTGCGGGCCGACGAGGAATTATCCCTTTCACCCGGATTGTCTTAAAAGCTGGCTGTTGTGCAATTAAGCGCAGGCCGCTCGCGTCAGCCTCAAACGGTCTTCCGTATCGACGTGCGACCCCGGATGCTCGTTCAACTCTACACTTCGCGACTAGAACGAAGCCGCTGGCGCGGCGGCCGGACGAGCAGTTTCGGACGATTGAACGATTAGCCTTGGTTGCAGAGAAAGGAGTTCTCTGTGACCATACTTTTGCAGCGGAAGCGCGAGGAACTCGTGCGCCGCACTTACTCAGAAACAACGATCCGTTCTTATCTGCATGCGGTGGAAGCGTTCCGTCAACATGTGCAGAAGCGGCTCGATCATTTGGGGCCTGACGATCTTCGTCGCTATCAGGTGTATCTGCTGGAAGACAGGAAACTGGCGAACGGCACGGTCGTCATTCAGATTTCCGCGCTTCGATTCTTCTACATCAAGGTGCTAAAGCGCCGGGATATGAAAGAGGATCTGCCTTACCCAAAGCGCCTCAAGCGGCTGCCAGTCGTCCTCAGCCAGGAGGAAGTTTCCCGGCTGATCGACTGCGCGCGGAACTTTTTTCATAGAGCGATGCTTCTGACGATGTACGCCGCCGGACTCAGGCGCAGCGAACTGTGTCGCTTGAAGGTCAGCAACATCGATAGCCAGCGCATGATGCTGCGAATCGAGCGGAGCAAGAACGGCGTGGATCGCGATGTTCCCTTGAGTGCGAAGTTACTTGAGACACTGCGCGAGTATTGGCGGTGGATGCGACCCAAGACCTATCTGTTTCCGGGCACGCAGAACAACTGGCGTGCCGATAAGCCGATCACCCCGAAGGTCATCTGGGAAGCTGTGCAGCAGGCCGCCCGGCGTGCCGGGATTCAGAAACACGTCACGCCGCACACGCTGCGCCATAGCTACGCGACTCATCTGCTTGAAGCAGGCGCGGACATTCGCACCATTCAGATGCTGCTCGGTCATGCCGATCTGACACACACGACGGTTTATCTGCACCTTTCGCAAAAGCATCTGCAGGCAGCGCCGAATCCACTGGACCATGTTCAGGTTTCCAGCGCCGCAAAACTGCAACGGTCGCGGAGGCTGCATAAACCCGAATGAGCCGCCCCGCCGTGGAGGTGGCCGACATCCTTCGCGCGCACGAGGCCCGTTTTCTGGACAAGAATCGATCTTGGCTGAGCTTTCAGCAACTGACCGTGCTGCGAGCCATCGCCCGTTGCCGCACCGCGGCCTTAGGCGGCCATCTCGATTCCTGTTCCCAATGCGGCCGTCAGGCCATCTCTTATAACTCCTGTCGTAACCGCCACTGCCCGAAGTGTCAGACGCAAGCGCGCCAACGCTGGCTCACTGCTCGTGAGCAGGAAGTGCTCGGCGTCCCTTATTTTCACGTCGTGTTCACTCTGCCGCATGAGCTAAATCCGCTTTGTCAACGGAACCAAACAGTGCTTTTTAACCTGCTGTTTCGTTCGAGCGCCGCCGCCATGCTCGAAGTCGCTCGGGACCCGAAACACTTGGGAGCCGAGATCGGCTTCCTATCCATTCTGCATACCTGGGGTCAGAACTTGCTGCTTCATCCGCACGTTCACTGCGTGGTCCCCGCGGGAGGGCTGGCCCCGGACCACCAGCACTGGATTCATCCCAAGTATGCTTTCTTCCTGCCGGTCAAAGTTCTCGGCCGGGTCTGCCGGCGCAAGTTCATCCGAGGACTTCGCCGCGCTTTCCGGCTCAAGAAGCTACACTTCAGCGGCGCGACTGCCGACCTCGCTGCACCCAAGCAGTTTTCGGCGTTGGTACAAAAACTCCGCCGCCAAGACTGGGTGGTTTACGCCAAGGCTGCCTTCGGCGGCCCAGGCGCAGTCCTCCGCTATCTCGGCCGCTACACCCATCGCGTGGCGATCAGCAACCATCGGATCGTCGCTCACGAAGGAGACCAAGTTACCTTCCGCTGGAAAGATTACGCTCGCGGCAACAAGCAACGGCTGATGAGTCTGAGTGCCGAAGAGTTCCTGCGACGCTTCGTCCAGCATGTCCTTCCTCGCGGCTTCGTTCGCATTCGACAGTTTGGGTTCTTAGCCAATGCTCGTCGGACTCAACTCATCGCTGTCAGCCGACAGCTACTCGCCTTCATCCCAGACGTTCCCCCACCCTCTCACGAATCCCCGACAAAGGTTGTCTGGAAGTGCCCGCATTGTGGCGCTCCTATGCACATCCATGAGAAGCTTTCGGCCTTTCAACTCGAGAGGCGATGCAGACCCATCGACACGTCTTAACCACTCGCCTTCACAACTCGACGCCGCGACGTGCTCACGCACGCCCTCGCCTACGTGTGCGCTCTTTGCGGTATCTATCCGGCCCGCTTCGATTCAATCTGGTCCACGGCCGGTTCAGCAGTTACATTGGCGCTCTTCCGCTTCTTGTTCCTAAGCCGTCAAGCCGCTCTGACCTCTGCTCCACGCTTCGAGTTCGTACCAAACTACGCTAGTAACTCCATACTCGGCCCGCCCCGGCAGCGGCTTCCTTCAAGTCTCGTTATCGAAAGTCCCTCGGCCTCTACTTTGTCGCGTCTCCCCACTGTTCGCGCCGAGGCACTTCCGATGAACGCTAACGACTACTCATTTCTAATCCGTCTAAATTTCCGAGTTGCCGACGACGGCACTGGAACAATTCGATAACTGCGGGCTACTGATCCTCCGACAAGACTCTTCGGGCGCGACAGGTATCTTCGCCCAGAGGCCCTTTCCCCAAATAGTGCGTGACTCACTCAGAGTTGCTGGGGAGCAGCGCTTTCAACTAAAGAGGGATGTGGAGATTCCCGATGAGTGCCCCGTGTTTTGAACGCGAACGGTGCAGGCAGTCCGAGTCGCACTGAGATGATGTCGCGGGCAATAATCCGCTGCAGCCTCCCCCAGATCCGTGCTCACTCTTGCCGCAGTGTGGTCATAGGATCTACTCTGGTGGCACGGCGAGCGGGAATGAATCCAGCAAGGAGAGCCACGGCCGAGAGAACACCAGCTGCCAAAAACATCGTCGTTGCATCGCGCGACGTGAGGCCAAACAACATTTGTTGCAGTACGCGCGTGGCGGCCAGCGAAATCAAAATGCCAGCAACTAAGCCTGCAGACAACACTGCGATGAGGTCTCGCATGACGAGAGCCAAGATCGAGGTAGGCTGCGCCCCTAGTGCCATCCGCACCCCCAATTCTTTTCGCCGCTGCGTCACCAAATAGCTAAACGTGCCGTACAGGCCAACCATCGCCATTATTAGCGCTAGCGCGCCAAAGAAACCCGAAAGAAGTGCCAATAAGCGCTCTTGAACCAACGAATCGTTCACTTGATCGGCCAGCGTGTGTGACTCGATAGGAATTGCACGATTCACTTTGGCGACCGCATTAAGAACTGGTGAGATCAGTCGCGAGGGTGGAATCGCCGTACCCAACTCCAGAGTGTCGCGATCTGCGAATTCGGATGCCCGGTTAAGCGGCAGAAAGGCCGTGGGGAGGTGTTCCTCACGGAGCGACAAATATTTGGAATCTTCTACTAGTCCCACAACCTCGACTGGTCTAGCGGGCACGCCCGCTAAATACGCCTTTCCGATCGGGTTCAAGCCAGGAAAAACCGACGCGCAAAAGTCTGATTGACCATAGCCACGGCACGCGAACTCCCCATATCAGGGCTGGTGAAATTACGCCCAGCTAGTAATCGCATTCGCAGCGCTGGCAAATAGCCCGGCGAGATGTAGTCCTGGTGGACCCAGAACTTCTTGTCAGCATCCGACCAACCGGCGAAGTCTTTATAAATGATTGACGGGTTCGTCCAGCCGGTGTGAACGCTGTTGTCCACGACCAAGCTACCGGAAATCGGAGTGATCATTGAACGACCAAGTGAAAGAACCCCAGGCAACGCGCTCAAGCGGCTTTCGATCTCATCGTAGGTAGCGGCCTGTCGATCTACGGGTATCTCTGGCCGCAAATCAGTGTGCACCAGCAGGACATTGTTGCGGTCGAAACCGATGTCAAGCGTCACCAGCTTCACGATGTTCTCAGCAGAAGGCCGGCAGTCACCAGGAGAATCAGTGAGAGTGCGACTTGTGAACCAACAATCCAGCTGCGCACGTGAAAATGCAGCGATCGCCCGGCTTCCGAAGACTGGTTGCCCTTCATGGCCGAACTCAGCGACACCGCATCGAGTGCAGAGCAGGTAAGAGGCCGAAGAGAAGAGGGGTGAGTCCAGCGCCCGCAAGAACGAGTCCAATGATGCGCGTGTCGAGGGATAAATCGAGGAATACTGAATTCTGCGCAGTCGAGATGATGCGCACCAGCAAGGTTGCGGTCCAGCGAGCGAGAAGGGTGCCGAGCAGTGCGCCGCCTGACGAAATCAGAATGTATTCAGTCAAGAGTTGACGAATCAGGCGCGTGTGACTGGCCCCCAGTGCCTGCCGCAGAGCGAATTCTTTATCGCGTGTTACGGTGCGAGCCAGGATCAGGCTCCCGAGGTTGGCACAGGCGATGAGCAACACAAGGCCGACTACAGCCATCAGGATTCGCAGTGGCTGGCTAAATTGGGTCCGGAAACGAGAAATGCCCGACGCAGCGGGAATTGCCGTCAATGCTATCTTCGACGAATACTGGCGTTCCTCCGGCGAGGCATCCTGCGGTATGAAGATCGTAGTCGAAATAGTTCTGAGTCGCGACGTTAGCTGAGCCCTGCTCATCTTCGGATGGATGCGACCTCCTACGTTCAGCCACCAAAAGTTGCCATTGTCTAACCGCGGCTTTTTTCCGTCGAAGATCGCTGTAGCGCAGATGGGCATCGCCAAGTCGAACTGATCACCCACTTCCATGCCGAAAAAGCCGCGCGGCGCAATACCGATCACTTCAAAGGCTCGGCTGCGGAGAGAGAGTGTGCTGCCAATGGCGCTCTTCGCCCCGCCGAAGTGATCCTGCCAGAAGCCATAGCTGAGTACGGCCACGGCGAGGCACCCGCGCCGGTCATCCGAATCGGAAATCAACCGTCCCACTGCGGCATGCAGCCCCAGGGCGCTGAAGAATCTGCCGCTGACCCAGAGCCCATTGACAGGATGCATCATCCCGCCTTGAGTGAGATCCAACTGATCCTTGTTGCTCCAGGCGAACGCCGCAGCGAAAACGTCTTGATGGTCGCGCACTTGCTCCCACGCCGGATTGGCAAAGGTGCTCGACTCACTCATCGAATCCGGTGCGCGGTATTGCAGCTGCACCAACTCCCCAGGGCGATCGACCGGCAGATTTCAAAATTACGGCGTCAACTAGGCTGAAAATCGCGATGTTGGCACCGATTCCCAAGGCCAACGACAACAGCGCGACCGCGGTAAAGGCAGGGCTATTCTTCAGGATGCGGAGAGCGTAGCGAACATCCAGCGTCAGTGTGTCGAGCCAGGGGATTGCCACCTAACAAACTCCTCATCACATCCTCCGGCATTTTTGTGCCGAGCAGAAGCCAGGCTAATCGACGCCAGGGGACCATCTTACACCGCCCAAGTGGACCAGGCTAACCGAACTGACTACTGTGCCGATTACATCGGCTGGTGAAGGAAAACCGCGTTAACGGGAAGTAGAAGTCATGGCCGCCATCGGCTTGTTTCCGGATTATTCCCGAACAACGCGCGAACCGGAAGTCGAACATACGTTTAACGCATAGATCGCGCAATACGGCCAAGTATTTGCTAATCCTGCGCGGCGCACGGAACTGACTATTCGTCTATCATTCTTGAGGACAAGGCAGGGACAAATTAGCGTCGATACTTCCCCGCTGTCATCACGTGCGACGTTCGGGTTTTTGGTTTTCGGAGATGATAATGTCGCCATAACGCTGCGACATTGCCTTCGACCAGCAGCAACGTCTATGCTGGGCTGTGCTTGAGCGCCCTATGCTTCCCTCGGCCACAACATCGACGGCAGACACGGTCCTTCCACTACGCGTTCGCTATCGCCAGGAGATGAACGGCCAGATCGTGCACGACTCGATTCACCGGCGTGATGGCTGGACAGTGACCTACATGTTAAATGTCGACGGTGTCACCGCCGGTTTCGGTTCGATCGCTCTGGCAGGCCCTTGGAAGAACAAGCCCTCCATCTTCGAGTTCTACGTGCTACCCGAGCACCGGGCACACGCATTCGAGTTGTTCGAGGCCCTGCTCACGGCCAGCAACGCACGGTTTATGGAGATCCAGTCGAGCGATGTCCTACTGGCGGCGATGCTGCATACATATGCACGCGACATCTGGAGCGAGAAGATTGTCTTTCGCGACGCAATCACTACTGCGCTGCCAGCGAATGGCGCGACCGTTCAGCAGCTGACATCTGATCAGGAGACCTGGAACGCCATCGCTCAGCGACAAGGCGGCGCAGAATACCAGCTTGTGATGGACGGCGCGACCGTAGCCACTGGCGGCCTCATGTTTCACTACAACGTGCCGTACACGGACATCTACATGGAGACTGTCGAACCCTTCAGGCGCCACGGTTTTGGGTCATATCTGGTTCAGGAACTCAAACGCTGTGCGTACGCGCTCGGGAGTATCCCGTGTGCCCGCTGCAATCCCTCCAACGTCGCATCACGTGAGACTCTTCAGAAGGCAGGTCTCGTTCCGTTTGCGCACATTCTCAATGGATCGATCCGCGACGAATGACGACCCATCAGCAACTTGGGCGCACGGCGGCTCATAGATCGCGAATATGGCGATGTGTAGAGGAATCCATTTGGCTGGAAAATCGCCGTGTCGGAGATTTCAAGCGGCTCGTCGCCAAACGGGCTTCTGGGAAATTAAAACTCCTGTTGAACCGCCTTCTATAGACTTTACCCACGTCATGCTCTCTAGCCGGCGTTGAGCGAAGTCTCAAGTTCGTTGGGGCAACGTTTGAGTGGTGCTGATTTACTTCGTTTCCCTTTTATTATTTCGAATCCGCGAGCACGTCGCCCAGCCGGTTGAGCCTTCGTTCCCAAAAAATTCAAACGGTGAGCGGCCATCCATTGCTCCCGCCCCCGAAACCCGTCTTGTCGAGGCTGCATGCCCCCACCTTTCCGACCTTCTCCGTGCGCGCCGGCCCGCGTTCCTCCAGCATTTACAAGTGCTGGGCGACTGCTGTGACACTAATGCCGAACGGCATCGGCAACCGGGAGACCGAAAGGAGCCGTTCGCTAAGCTTGTCAACGATGGAGCGTCGGGTGGGATCGCCGACCGCGTGAAACACGCGGCCAATGTCGATTTTGGCGTGGGCGCTTCCGTCCGGAATGCGCCAGTTCCGTTCCCAATCTGTCGTAACTTGAGCGACTGCGCTCACTCATCTTGGGACTGTCATGACCCTCAAAAAACGCCCAAGTAGAAATCGTGCTCGGCCGCAGCGGTTTTCCCTAGCTCAACGCTCTTTCTGCTTGCGGTCCCCACCCCGGTCACAACACTCGAAAATATTTCCAACCCTCTGAGCACGCACACTTAACCCGTTCTCATCGCAAACCGGCAATCCGTTTTCGACCCCGATTGTGCTACTGTCAGCCAGGCTCACGGAATCTTCACCAGGTTCCGGGAGCCATTTCCATTTCTAAGGAGCCTCTCGTGTCCACTGCTGCCCAAATCACAGCCAATCAGCTCAATGCGCAACTCTCTTCGGGTCCCACTTCGGAGACAGGCAAGGCGACATCCTCCCTCAATGCGCTGAAAACCGGTCTCACCGGGCGCACCGTTCTGCTTCCCAGCGACGACGCCGCTCTCTACGAAGCCCACGTGAACCAATTTGCGAAGCGTTTTGCGCCGGAGGGCGACGACGAGCGCAATCTGGTCCAGGCCCTCGCCGATACCGAGTGGCGCCTGATGCGCATTCCTTCTCTCGAAATGGGCCTCTACGCCGTCGGCCGTGTCGAACTCGCGGAACTGTTCCCCAACGAAGAACCCGCCATTCGCCGGCAAATGATCGAAGCCAAAATTCTGCTCACTTATAAGCGCGATTTAAATAACCTCAGCATCCAGGAAACCCGCTTGCGCCGTCACCGCGAGAAGGATCTCGCCGCGCTCAAAGAACTGCAGGACCAACGCCGGAAGCAAGCACAGGATCGTCTTGAAACGGCTGCCTACCTTTACATCCAGGCCGTTCACGACAACACCTACCTCCAATTCGACCCCGCGCAATTTGGCTTCGAATTTTCACTCGAGCAAATCGAGGTCCGCGCCATCGATCTCTGCCCCACTCTCTTCGCGGAATACGAGCGCGGTCTCATCGAGTGGCACAAAAATCGCAAAACCGCCTGAAGCAATGCAGCGAGTGATCCTCGCGAACGCGCCGGTGCAGATTCAAACCGGCGAAATAGAGTTGTAAATTGCCGCGGTGTGCAGCTATTGGGCGACCGGCAGCAGGATCAGCAGTTCCAACTGAGGGTTGGGCAAATCTCCGGGAACATAGGCCGCGAGGTTGCGGGACCTGGTGATGGCTTCCCATGCCAAACCGCCCTGCCCAAGACTGAAGTATTGATAATTCAGCTTCACCGGAATGGAGCTTGGCGGAACGGCAACGTGAGTCAGTGTCACGCCGGGAAGCGCCTGGCGGACGAGGTGCTCGATATGACTGGCGGAACACACTTTGACTAATTGCGGCGTGCGAGTAATTAATTCTGCCTGATTCACCTCGGCATTGACCGCGAGGTACATTCGGGTGTTATTCAGATACTTATCGTCGCTGATGGATGTGCCGTATATGGAGGTCTTGATGAGCTTGAGCGGGAGTGACACGAAATTGCTGGGCACCACGGTTTCGAGCAGGATGCGCAACTTTTCATCGAGATCCGAAAAGCAGAAGGACAGGTTGTCGTGATCGTACGCCGGCAGGTCTCGAGGATGGATGGTCAAAGAAAATGTGGTGAGCGAGCCCGCGAGTTGCAGCATGGCTGTGAATAAGCGCTCCGGGTGACCGGTCTTAGCGGCGAACAGGTGATTCAGTACCGGAAAAGACGAATTGATCGTGTATAGAAGCCAGAAGTTGGCGATGTCAGCGGCGGTGAAGTCGGCGAGGCTTTGATTTTTCTGACGGCGCAGGCCGGAGAGCTGACTGCTTTTGGCCGAGAGAATTTCAATGAGACGGCGCACCACCGAGAAAAGATAAGGACTGGCTGCGAAATCGAGCAGCGGCGGGACAAAGACGGGATCCAGGTGATAGGTACCGGTGGGCGTGCGCTGCACGATCGCGACATGCAGTGCTGAGTTCCCTTCCCGAAGCTCTTCCTTCGTGAGAATACGAAAGTTCTTGCGCGCCACTTGGACAGGCTTCTCGGAAAGGCCGGTATTTTCGTCTCGCATCGTGGCGTACTCGGCACGGAAGCGAGTGTCCGCGTGAGTCTGCGCGGACGAGACATTCATTCCTTTTTCGCGGTAAGGAGGAATCGCGAGGAACAGGTGCAAGGTGTCGCTATCTACATCGAAGCAGCCGGTGATGTCACGCGGCGGTGGGGTTGCATCGGAATCGGGAATGTCGAAAAGGAGACCGTCGGCAATGATGCCGCTTGCCCGGGTGATGCCGAAACTGCCGTTCGAAAGAGCCTCCTGGTCGATACTCAACTCACGAAAACCCCAGGGCTGAAAGACCAGCGATTGCAGGTAGAATTCGAGCGTGCTCTCGATAAAACGATCCTGGATCTGGAGATGCTGAGGCGTGAGGAAAGTGCCTTTGGACCAGATGACAGGCTGAAGCCGCTTCATAGGATTTCAACTTAGCAGATGATTCGCGATGAACCTAAGCGGCCGCCTTGGGCGCAAGTTGGAGGCAGCGCCGGTAACGTTCGGCCGCTTGTTCCGGCTGCTCCACCACCGCGAGGATGATGGCAGCTCCGGCCATTCTTTCGCCGACATGGGGAGGAACGGGTACATGATCGCGCTCGGGCGGAGCGATACTGCCTTCCGTAAAAAAAACGGCCATGGCCAGGCAGCCGGCAGGCGTGGAGACTTCCGCTTCCTCGGCGGCGAATTTGGCGGTGCGGCGATTGGCATCCGTGGGGTCAGCGAGCCACTTCTCGACGGCCATTAACACCTGCTGCTGGTCCGCCTTGGGGTTAGGTTCGAGCAGGCGCACGCAGGAAAGGGACCAGGCGATACACGAGCGGCCCCCGAGAGTGTGCGCCAGATATTTCACAGCATCGACGAGAAGTCCGGCTTCGGATAACTTTCCGAGGTAGCGATCCGCATTCGGCTCATTGCCGACAAGTTCGATGGCGTCTTCACTCAGGTCCGCTGATCGCAGCGTGTTCGATTCGTCCATCGTTAGTTAATCATCGTCAACGCACCCTTCAGGGTGAGAAGGGCGTCAGCATTCACCGTGGTCATCGGCGCCTTTGCTTCCACTTGAATGGTGCCCTCAATACTGATCATCAAGCCTTTGATAGTGATTCCGGACTGAGTCATTGTGATGGTGTTCTCGCCCACCTTTAATTGAATCTGTTGCATGGCTTCATGGGAGGCGCTGCCGACGTCGACTTTGGTGGTCTGGTTCCCCAGATTGATCTCCGTGCTCTGATTTCCCTGGCTAACGGTCGTCGAATGGTTTCCTTGTTGGACGGTAATCGCTGTGTCGCCTGTGATGGTTTCCGTGTGCTTGCCTTTGACGGTGATAGTTCGATCGTTGTCGACGCTTTGAGTGTCGTTGTTCTCGACCTCCGTCAGCATGTCTTTTTCGGCGTGGAAGGAGAACAACTCGCTTCCCATCTTGTCTTCGAAGCGGATTTCGTTGGCGTTGCTTGTACTACCGCCCTTGGAGCTTCGGGTGAGAATACCGGATTGCGTGGAGTTATCCGGCAAAGTGTAGGGAGGCATCTGCTCGGCATTGTAGATACGTCCGACGATGAGAGGCCGGTCCGGGTCGCCTTCGAGAAAATCGACGACCACCTCTTGTCCGATACGCGGGATGGTCATCCAACCCCAGTTTTTGCCGGCCCAGATTTGCGAGACGCGGATCCAGCACGAACTGTTCTCATCCTTGGTCCCCTCGCGATCCCAAAAGAACTGCACCTTCACGCGCCCATATTTATCGACGTAGATCTCCTCTCCGCTCGTGCCCACAACGACGGCCGTTTGCGAACCATTGACCACCGGTTTGCGTGCGCGTTGCGGCGGACGGAATTTTACAGTCAGCGGGATGGCTTCGAATCGATTTTGATAGCCGATGTCTTCTCCCTGAGAGCCGACGTAATTAGGGGAAGACGCCTGATGCTGGACTGCGGTCAAGAGATAAGCCTGGTTCTCATCTTCACGGTAATGATCGCTCAGCGTAAACTGCATGCCACTGGTGAAGCTGCTGCAGTTACTATCGCCACGAATGAACATGGCGAACGTTTCCAGTTCCTCAATGCGGGTAGTGCTGAAGTGCGTGCCATCGCCGGGGATTGTATAGCGGCCGGGATAATCAAATTTCTCCTCTTGCCCGGTCGTCTCATCCACTGTCTTGGCTGTGGAGAGCAAGCTCATCGAAGGAGTCTCGAAGTAGTAGTCCGTCAAGGTAACTTTGGGCGTAAATACCCGGTCTGTCCGAAACACTGACCAGACGGTGGACGCCTCGACGGTTCCCTCTGGCGAAGTTGCGGAGTAGGACACCTCGTTTTCGATGCACTTGGAAGCCGAGGGGTACTATCGACGATTTTCAACGTATGCGTGCCGTCGGCATGCTCGAAATAGTAACTGATGCCCTCTTCCTCAAGCAGCCGGGAGATGAAGTTGAGATTAGATTCTCTGTACTGAACGCAGTACTCGCGAGCGGAATAGGAGCCTGTTAGCGAGACATCGTAGTCTGTAACGCCATTGTCTGACAAGACTTGCTGAACGATATCGGGAACGACATGTTCTGGAAGATCTTGCAATTCCAGCCGAGCGACAGCAGCCAAAGGGAGGGCACAATAGTGGCTTCATAGGTATACAGAGCGCTTCTTTGATCGAAGCCTCCTTGCATGAAATCGCGAAAGATTCCATTGAAGTAGCGCGTGTCAGTATCGGAAATGTGAATCGAGATAGTAGCCGATTTGCGAAGCACGTCGCCAGCAACTATCGCCGCGTTTTGGGAGTACATCGTCACCTTAAATTCGAAAGGTTCCGAAATAGCCTCGCGTCCAGTAAACCTGGCGAGCAAGAGCACGTCCGAACCGAGGCGTGGTACTGATTCTGGATCGGGCTGTTGCTTTGGGTGAAGGATGGTGAGCCCAGAATTAGCCTCCGGCGTATTCGAATCCGCCATTTTCACCGATAGTGACGTGAACGGATTTGGGTTTCTCGCCTTCCGCCATGGCGGAGAGAAGGCGCGTAGAGAGTTCAGGCAGCAGCGTATTGGTGAGAATGTTATCCACGTTTCGCGCGCCGCTCTCCACTTCGGTGCAGCGCTTGGCGACTTCATCGACCATGGCGGCGTCGTAAGTCAACTCCAGCCGGTGAGTCTCCTGAAGACGGCGCTGGATCTTGCCGAGTTTGAGGCGGATGATGTTTTTCAGGGCCTCGTCGCGTATGGGGAAATAGGGGACGATGACCATGCGCCCCAGGAACGCCGGTTTGAAGATCTTGTTCAACTCCGGCTTGAGCGCCTGCACGAGCGCCGCGGGGCCGGGCATGGTTTCCGGATCTGCGCAGAACTTCATCAGGGTGTCGGTAGCGGCGTTCGAGGTCAGGATGATGATGCAGTTCTTGAAGTCGATTTCGCGACCTTCGCCATCTTCCATGCGTCCTTTGTCGAAGACCTGGAAAAACAGTTCCAGCACATCGGGATGGGCCTTTTCGATTTCATCCAGCAGCACAACGGAATAAGGCCGGCGGCGAACGGCTTCGGTTAATACGCCGCCTTCGCCATAACCGACATAGCCGGGAGGCGAGCCCTTCAGAGTGGAGACGGTATGCGGCTCCTGGAACTCCGACATATTAATAGTGATCACGTTGCGCTCGCCGCCATAGAGCAGATCGGAGAGAGCGAGGGCGGTTTCGGTTTTGCCGACGCCGCTGGGTCCGACGAGCAGGAAGACGCCGACCGGTTTATTGGGATCGTCCATGCCGGCGCGAGAGGTGCGGATGCGCTGGCTGATGCACGGCCAGAGCATGATCCTGTCCGACGACGCGGCGGCCCAGATGCTCTTCGAGCGTGAGCACGGTGGACACTTCGTTCTTGAGCATCTTGCCGACAGGGATGCCGGTCCAGGCGGAGATGACTTCGCCGACGATCGTGGCGTCGACGCAGACGCGGATGAGCGGCAGTTCGCCTTGCAGAGCGTCGAGTTCGGCGTTGAGCTTGGCGAGCTCACCGGAAAGCTCATGCAGATCCGGCGCGACGGCCGTAGCTACGGCCGGACTGGGCGGAGCAGTGCTGCTTCCACCAACCGCCATAACGCCTGGCGTATGTCCATTGGCAGGCCGACAACCGGATAGGAGACGGCGTGGGCCTGCTCCAACTGGGTGCGGATTTCGCGAATGCGATTTACCAGTCCGGATTCGTGTTCCCAGCGGGCGTTCAAGGCGGCGAGGCGTTCTTCTGTGTCTCGCTTTCTGCGCGGCGATGCGCTCGAGACGCTCGGAGTGATTGCCGCCTACAGCCTGTTCGCGCTCGAGCACGCGGGTCTGCACGGCGAGATCGTCGAGCGTGCGCTGCGCATCTTCAATGGCGGGCGAGATGGAGTTCTGGCCGAGAGACAAGCGCGCGCAGGCGGTATCGAGAACGCTAACGGCTTTATCGGGCAACTGCCGGTCGGGCAGATAGCGGTGGGAGAAGCGCACCGCCGCGGCGAGACCTTCATCCAGAATGCGAACGTGATGATGTTTTTCGAGTGCGGGAACCAGACCGCGCAGCATCACCTCGCACTGCGTTTCGCTCGGCTCGTCCACTTTGACGGTTTGGAATCGGCGTGTGAGGGCGGGATCCTTTTCGAAATACTTCTTGTATTCCGACCAGGTGGTGGCGGCGATGGTTCTGAGTTCGCCGCGAGCGAGCGCGGGCTTCAGAAGGTTGGCGGCATCGTTCTGGCCGGCTTGTCCGCCCGCGCCGATCATGGTGTGGGCTTCGTCGATGAACAGGATGATGGGCGAAGGCGAGGATTTGACTTCATTGATGAGGCCTTTGAGGCGGCTCTCAAATTCGCCTTTCACGCCCGCGCCGGCCTGCAGAAGGGCCAGATCCAGCGAGCGGACGCGTTACGTTTTTCAGCGGCGGAGGCACATCGCCTTGCGCGACGCGCAGCGCGAAGCCCTCGACGACCGCGGTTTTGCCGACGCCCGCTTCGCCGACGAGTATGGGGTTGTTCTGGCGGCGGCGCGTGAGGATATCGACGACCTGGCGGATCTCAGCATCGCGCGCGAGGACCTGATCGATCTTTGCCGGCTTTGGCGTTTTCGGTCAGATTGACAGTGTATTGATCGAGGAACGGCGTTTGGCCGCCGCCCGCGCGTGGGCGTGCGCTGACCGTCGGCCGAAATTGGCGCCTCCTTCACCATTTCGCGCCTCTTCCTGAGAATCGGAGACGATCTGGGCGAAGTCTTTGCGCAGCACAGCCGAGTCGATCTTCTGAAATTCTTTGCTGACATCGCGCATGAGGCGCGAGAGTTCTTCGTTCGAAGCGAGCGCGACGATGGCGTATCCGGAGCGGATGGAAGTGGAAGCCAAACTCCAGCGATCCATAGGTCCAGGCTTCGGTGAACATCTTGAGCACGGTTGGGCTGATGGCAGGAGTGCGCGCATTGCCGGACTTCAGTTTGTCGAGGCTGCGATTCAGTTCGGCCGCGAAGCGCGAATTGTCGACGCCGAAGTGGCGCAGGATGAAAGCGAAATCAGCTCCGGTTGCAGCAAGCAGCTTGGTGAGGAAGTGTTCGACTTCGACGTCGTAGTGAGTGCGTGACAAGCACAGGCCGGCGGCGCCTTCGACCGCGTTGCGAGTGGTGGTGTTGAGCTTGCCGATAAGCGAGCGTAAATTGACTGTCATATATAGTTCTCCGCGAAGAGTAAGACTGTGTCGCAAGGATTGCGATCGAAAGACGGGTTTGGATTTCATCCAGGTGAACCAGCCGAGTTGGGCATTGCCCGACTCATCGCCCAGCTCGCAAGCCGGCACCTGTTCCTGCTTGAGAATGAGTTGCACTTCGAATTCGACATCGTTGCCGGAAAAAAAGCGCGCAAGCGCCTGCAACGGTTGAAACACGGTGCCGTCGGGCAGGAAGTCACGATAGCGCTTGGCGTCGAGGGGTCCAATGCGGATTTGGGCGCGCGACTGGCGATCCCAGATCTCGTCGCCGGCGACGGCGCCGAAACCGAGCTTGGCGACGATTCGCCGGGCTGCCGAGATCGAAGCAGCATTGATCGGCGTCGACGAGTGAACGCCAGACGCCGACGAACTGCTCAATTTCGACAGGCACGTCGAAGTAGTCGGAAAGAATGGATTCGAGCGCAGCGCGGAGCGGGACGACAAGCCGAAGAGGCCGCTGTAATAAAGGATGCTTTCATCGCGGATGACCTGCCGCGATTGCAGAGAGGGCAGACCGAGGCCGACGAAATCGAGCAGGCGGGAGGTCATGGAATCGCTGCCCTCGCGTTCATAGCCGACGGTGAAGTGAGATCGCTCCCAGGCGCGATAGAACAGCGAAATGGCGCGGTGATGAAAGATATTCAGGAAAGTCGGATAAGGCGGTGTCGTGCGACGCGAGCGCGATCGGCGACGAGTTCGGTGTAGTAATTGGGAAGTAAGCCGAGCGGGCCGACCAAGCCCATGAAGTTCACGTCCATGGCGGCCGGCGCTGTCTGGCTCGCCGGGTTTCAGACTCTGGATGGCGCTGGCGGGGAAAGCGAGCGAAGCATTCACGCCAAAGCGAACGGCTTCGCGGCGCGGATTGGCGAAATCGCCGACCGGCGAACGATCCGGCTGCGAGCAGTTCGAGCAGCCGGACGGCCTGAAAAAAATCAAATCCGTACGGTTCGGAGAAAAGCAGGTCTTCGCGTCCTGCAAGTTCGTGGGTTCCGCAGAGCTCAGGAAAGGATTTTCTTCCCGGACCGGGCTGGCCACTGTTTCATGACTCCTTTCCGCTGGCGCGTGCGAAGGACGAGCTGGCTGAAACTATTGACGGAAGTATACAGCGCGAGAAACACATCGAGAACAGCGCCGAAGGTATAGACGCCAGCGCCGACAAACTGATCTTCATCGAGTTCGAGCTCGACACGGGTGCCGCGCGCGAAGCTGACGCCTTGCTCGGAAAGCAGACGAGTGAAATGGGGCTGGCTTTGGAGGGATAGACGCCATCGATCTGGCGGTTGCCGGCTAAGGATTCGGCGAAATTGTTGAGCTTGAGGATCTCGCGAAAAGCGTCCACGCCTTCGCCGACGATGGAGAGATAATTCAAGGAAAGTTGAGAGACCAGACGCCACAACAGCGAGGCACGCTGCGGGCGGCAGGATGGCGTCGGTGGGTTTCACCAGGCTGACGATCTGCGATATGGGACCGCCGCCATGCGAGTTGGAAATCGCTTTGCGGATTGCCGAAAGGGAAGCCGCGCCGGCAGATCGCGGTTGGTGCATAAGAGACGCGAGCGTGATGGTGTCCTGTTCGAGGGACGACTTTGTTCCGGTGAGATCGGCGAAGGTGATGTAAACGTCAGATCCTTTATCGCTTCGCCACGGAGAAGGGCGGCGAGAGATGTGCCAGAACGCGTTCGATCCCGAAGAGCGTGAATGACGCCAGGAATAGAACGGCTCATAATCGACGATTTCGGGTGAACCGCTTCGGCTGCCCGTGACGTGTTCGACAGAGAAGATATCGAAGGCTTGTTCGCGGCGGGCATCCGGCACGATGCGATATTCGAATCGCTTCTGATCGAGCAGAATGGGTTCGGCGGTTTGATTGAAGAGATTGACGACGGGCGCGCACCCGAGCGGAAACGTGCTTTCCGAAAGGCCCAGCTCGATGGCCTGTCTGCGGTCGTTGCGCTCGAAATCGGAGATGAAAAACAAGCAGCTCGACTTGCTTGCCGAAATCCGGCGGCGGCGAGCTGCTCCATAGCCGGAGATATCGAGGAACAGAAATTTCTCAGGGAAGGTGAAATATTCCTGCAGCAGGCGGTAGCCCCAGAAGGAGCGTTTCGCGAAAGGCATCATTCCCTCGTCGGCGGCAAAGCCGACCTGACGCATGGAATCGGGCGGAAGTATAACGACCTTTTTGGCAGGCGCCGACAAATCGCGCGCGACCACCTGAATGCAGTTGTTGGTAAGCAGCTCAATCAGAGTGTGCGTGAGGCTGCCGTCGCCCAGCAGGAAGAAGCGCAGTGTTTTCAGATCGAGCTTGCTGAAGGAGACATCCTGAAAACAGTGAAGCTCCAGGCGCAGCACGCGCGACGGAGTTCTGGGCGGGCAAAGGGGGACGGAGACTGTCGGAGGATTTCCACTCCGCGGCGCGGACGCGAAGAGGCCAGATGGTGGTATCAAAGCAGGTCCGGAACTTGCAGGGCATGCCGTTTACGGGAGCGGAAAAGAGATACGAGCCCTGGCGGATATTCAGGCCGGTGGTGAGCTTTGCCTGGTCCGGATCGAGATGGAATTGCACCACGGACATGGACGGAATGGGGCGGATGATAGTGCGGGTAAAGAACCGAGAAGAGAGACTCGACGACTTCAGGAAATTCGTCGTCGATTTTGAGATGGACGCGAGCGGCGAGAAAGGCGAAGGCCTCGAGCATGCGCTCAACATGGGGATCTTCGCATTTCCCGGCTTCGAGCTGAAGACGGCCGGCGACTTTGGGATAACGCTGCGCGAACTCGGCTCCGGTATGGCGGAGGAAGCTCAGCTCACGTTCGTAATAGAAGAGCAGATCGTCGCGCAAGCTACTGGTCCTTGACCTTGTAAGCGCCTCGGGCGACTTCAAAGACGGTGTCGAACGACAACCGCTCCGGGCAAGGGATCGATCAACAGCAAGGCCTCAATATGGAATTCGATATACATGCGCTTGCGGCTGATCTTTTTCAGGAGAGGTGACGCGAACATTTGAGAGCCGGGGCTCGAATTGGCAGATGGCGCGTTCGAGGCCGCGCAGCAAGCGCTGGCCGTCCTGCGGGTTTCGAGCGACATGCTGGAGATGTCGGGAATGCCGAAAGTATAGAGCGACTTTTTCAGTTCGACGAGGCCGGGGGGGGGTTCGTTGGTTCTAA
>CAVSTO010000016.1:0-127617 GCA_963730865.1 uncultured Acidobacteriaceae bacterium
ATTGCAGGCCCTGTTGAGATCCGAGCGCTTGCGGCGGACCGATTAAGGTATTGGGCCTAAGCGATTTCTAATCGTTTCAGCTTGATGCGATCGGCGGAAACTTGCGCCAGTTCGTATTGCGCTTGTTGCACGAGCCAGCTCTCGGCGCTTCCGCCGAACACCTTAGACAACCTGACCGCCATTTCGGGCGATATACCCCGTTTTTCATTTACCAGTTCGGATAATGTGGTGCGTGTCACGCCGAGAGCCGCGGCGGCTCCGGTTATGGTGAGGCCTAGCGGCTCAATGCACTGGCGCAGGACAAAGCCTCCGGGGTGAGGTGGGTTCTTCATTGGCATTGGCTGTATTTCCCTTCAGTGATAATCGACATAATCAACGTCCAGCGCTTCGCCTTGTGAAAGCCGGAATAGGACGCGCCAGTTTGCACGAACTGTAACGGTCCAAAACCCTTTGTACTCTCCTCGAAGGGCATGCAGACGGAAGCCGGGCAGATCCATATCCTTGATGGTCGAGGCGGCATCGAGCCGCACCAAAATGTCCTGGAGTTTGCTCGCATGCTCCGCGATGACACCACGCGCGTCGTCCGCCTCATACAGGCGCTTTAAACCTTTATGGCGGATGGACCCTATCAATCTGAAACGTAACGTGTAACGTTGCAGGTGTCAAGCCCACTACCCCGCGCGGCGAGATGGAACTCGCCCTCGACATTATGGCGTATGTTGAAAGCCGGTACGGGAGATGCGCAAAGAGCAAGCTGCATATATGATCGAATACGGAAAGCGGCTTAGGGATTCGGAGCGGCGCAATAACTCGACATTAATAAGCGCATTGCGGATCTTGTCGTTGCAATTGTTGTGCCGATCAGCCGGCGTTGGCGGTAAATTGCGGTTTGCGGGACAATTAGATTTACGATGAACGAACAGCAAAGAATGGCTCGGCCACTATCCGAAGTAGACCCGGATGTATTTGAAGCGATTCAGCATGAGGTGGATCGCCAGAACACACGGCTAGAGTTGATCGCTAGTGAAAACTTCACATCGGAAGCGGTGCTCGAAGCGGCCGGCAGCGTCTTCACCAACAAATATGCCGAGGGCTATCCCGGCAAGCGATACTACGGCGGCTGCGAGTTCGCGGACGCAGTGGAGAACCTGGCGCGCGAGCGGGCCAAGAAACTGTTCGGGGCGGAGTTCGTGAACGTGCAACCGCACTCGGGCTCGCAAGCGAATGAAGCGGCGTATGCGTCCGTGTTGCAGCCGGGTGACACCATCCTCGGCATGAATCTGGCGCACGGTGGACACCTGACGCACGGTCACCCGCTCAACTTTTCGGGCAAGCTGTACAAGGTGGTCGCTTACGGCGTTCGCAAAGTAGACGAGATGATCGACTACGACGAAGTGTCCTCGCTAGCGGAAGAGCATAAGCCGAAGATGATTATCGCGGGCGCGAGCGCGTACTCGCGTGTCATCGACTTTGCTCGCTTCAGGCAAATCGCGGATTCCGTTGGCGCGGTGTTCGTGGTCGACATGGCGCATTATTCGGGCCTTGTGGCCGCCGGAGTGTATCCGAATCCTTGTGAGCACGCGGACATCGTGACTTCGACCACGCATAAGACGCTGCGCGGCCCGCGCGCTGGAATGATTCTGGCGAAAGAGAAGTTTGGCCCAGCGATAGACAAAGCGGTGTTTCCCGGGGCGCAAGGCGGACCGCTGGTACATATCATTGCAGCCAAGGCAGTCTGTTTTCTGGAAGCGTTGTCGGAAGAGTTCCGCGTTTACCAACGCCAGGTATTGGCGAACGCGCGGGCTTTGGCGGCCGCTCTGCAAGAGGAGGGATACCGCGTAGTCAGCGGCGGAACCGATTCGCACATGTTCCTGATCGATGTATTCGCGAAGGGCGTAAAGGGCAAGGAGGCGGAAAAGGCGCTGGATGAGGCTTACGTCACGGCTAACAAAAACGCCATTCCGTTCGACACGAATCCTCCATTGAACCCCAGCGGGATTCGGCTCGGCAGCCCGGCGGTGACGACGCGCGGCTTCCGTGAAAGCGAGATGAAAGAAGTCGGACGGCTGATTGCACAGGTGCTGAACGATGTGAAATCGGAACAAGTGTCGGCAGAAACGCGCCGCGGCGTGGCTGCACTTACGAGCAAGTTCCCGTTGTATCCGTGGAAGCGGCGCGGCGAAGAAGCGGCTGCGCGGGTTGCTTAGAGATTAAGCGCTCCCTCAGGCTCGCGTTTGTAAAGCTTTTGGAATCCCCCTACCCGGTCCGTATGCAAACGGATCGAGTCTAAGTGGAGGATTGCAGTCACTCATGGGAATTGCTTCGGGGTGGCAGGGCAGTAACTACTCTAGGCTTCGCATGCCGGGGCAAGTCACCCTACTTCGAGTTCGACAAGGGGGGCAACTAGTAGTCTCGCCGCGGCTGGCGCGATTGGCGTAGAAATGATCGGAGGCGGTGCTGCGGCATTGAATGTAGCGGGGGGAATCGGGTGTTAACGGGCGCTCTGGTGGTCAGCGCAGGTGCAGTCGCGTTAGCTTGGCAGCCTGGAGACCCGCCGTACTTGCGAAGAATTCAATCGAGACCAGTGCTATTTCCTCTGCTGGAGCCCGCCTCGCCCGAGCCACAATATACGATCACATACTAATGCAAGAGCACCCGCCAGCGATCTTCTTCATTCTCCTCCTGATGCTGGGACTGCTTTCCAGTGGCATTGGAGCGTGGATGATCGTTCCGAAACGGCACTCCATTCCGCGAAAACAGAAAGCCGGAATGGTGGTCTTGTTTTTCGTTGGCGTGCCGGTTGTCTTCTTGCTGCTGGTCCGCTATGGTCCGTAATCGCCTACCAGGGCTGGCAAAGGGACTCGTTTTGCTGCCAGAATGGTTCGACACTGAACCTGATGCCAGAGCAAATCCAGATGGCTTCGTCAATCGATGCCCGCGTACGCGGACGTAGGCAACGATGACATTAGGAAATGACGAACTTCGTGCTGGGCTTTTTTAAACGCTGATCGACAGGTCGACACGAGGCGAAATGGGTGCGCTATGCCCGCATTTTTCCGATCGTTCGCGCTTGGAACTGAGCAGTAGATTCACCACGTGGACACGGCGGCGAGGGAACATTTAGCGGGCTGAGAGTAGCGCCTTTAGGCGGAGAAGATTCCTATCGGCTGTGCGCTAGAGTTCATGCCAGATGCGGTCGGTTGCGCCGATGAAGTCCGTAGGTTTTGCGTCGAAGATATTCGCACGAAGGTTTGCGGGTTGCGGCCGTAGAGGGAGAAGAGAGTCCATTGCACCTGCGCCATGATGCGGATCAACCGAGTTGGTCGCAAGAATCCGCAAGACAACCAGAAGAAAGCCGCTGCAGCGATTCGAGAGTTTCCGACAAACGCTTTGGAATGAATGGCTGGGAGGCAGGGACTCGAACCCCGATACGCAGATCCAGAGTCTGCAGTCTTACCATTAGACGACCTCCCAATGAGGTCCAACCGCAGTATAACAAGGGCTAGCTCTTGTTCAGATGTGTAAGACCTTGTGCCAGAAGCCGTGCTTTTTCGGTGGGCGATTCGAGCGGGAGCTTACACGCGAAGAGCCCCGCTTGAGGCGGGGCTCTCTCAGTACTGCTTGTCTCGCCGGCTTGGGCGGCAGCGGCTTCGCAACGGTTGGGACGGGAGGTGGACCGGTATTATGCGCTTCGTTTCCGGAGACCAACTTCGCTTCGACGATAAAGCGCTTGGGCGCGGAACCTACGTAGTAGAAGGGGTAGCAGGTGATCATCGTCAGCAGCTTCTCGGGATTATTGGAGTCCGCCGGGGGCGCGATCAAGCCGCCGCCGTTGGGCTGGAGGACGCTCACTTCCGAGGGTTTCACAATCTCGGTGGCCATGACCTGGTAAGTGTAGCTGCCGGTTGGCGATTCAAACGTGACTAGATCGTCTTTGCGGATGTCTTTCAGCGCGCGGAAGAGGGTATCGCGATGCGCGGCGATCGCGAAATTCCCCGCTTGCCCGGGAAGAGCTGTGGAGGGCACATGTCCCACAGCGAGGCTCAGTGTTTTTGCATCGACACCTTCACGAACCATGGCGGACAGTTTGAGACGGCCGATCTCCACTCTGCCCAGGACTGAACCTTCGGTAGGCGCTGCCGGGGCGACTGGAGGAGCCGGTTCAGCCGCTTTGGTTCCGACTAGAAAGCCGAAGGGTGTTTTCTCGCGCACATAGTCCGCGAACGCTACTCTGCGTCCGGCGATTTGCTGGTCAAAGGCCCAGTTTTGATACACCTGGTACACATATTCGTTCGAGACAGAATATCCGTAATAGCCGATACCGCAGATTCCGAGAATCAGCAATAAGGCGCGAAACCGCAAGAGAATCGGGCTGGCCTTGTTGGGGTTGGCACTGGGCATGCGCCGGGTGCGATTGTGACTGTGCAGCCCGGGCCGCGCGGAGGGCGCTGGAGCGGCAGGATTGTGCCGGACGATTAAAGGCCCAGTTTCCAGGGACCCGCTGGCGTTACCCATTCTTATTGTTCTCTCTGTTGGGTGTCTTTTCGGCTCTGCTGCGCGACAAGTTCCGAGAAGGGGGTGATCAGGTAATTGGTCCGCGTGTGGACGTTCAACTTTTTGTTATTTTCCTCAGCCGCTACTTTGACCGTGCGAAAAGTACGCCTATCGTTGGTCTCATCGGGAGTGTAACCGATGGTGTAGGAGTTCCTGATATCTTGGGAGATTTTGGTGAGAACGGGGATGACGTCGTCGAGCTTTGCCGGTTGAAAGAACTCTCCGCCCGTCACGCTCGCCATTTTGCGCAGGACAGCGGGATTCTCGTCATGATCCTCCGGATCGAACAATCCGACAGTGTATATAGTTGCTCGCGACGCATCGACTAATTGCATCAGGTCGCCAAAGTTGATTTTGCTGACGTTGTCGCCACCGTCGCTGACGACGATCAGAGTGCGTTTCGCGCGGTGGCTGTACTCGAGGTGTTTCAGCGAATAGGCGACAGCATCGTACAAGGCGGTCTGACCCGCCGGCGTACCGTAATAGAGCGCCGATCGCAAGGTCTGCAGGTCATCGGTAAACAGAGTGTGCTCCGGGAGGCCGCGAACGACCGCATTATTGAAGTTCACTACAAAGAACTCGTCCAGGGGATTACTCTGCTTGGCGAAGGCGAGCCCCGCAAGAACGACTTCAGGGCGCTTAGAGCGCATGCTGCCGCTGTTGTCGACCACGAGTCCGACGGTGACAGGCTCGTCGACTTTGGCGAACTGAGTAATTTGCCGCGGCTGTCCGTCTTCATAGACCTGGAAATTGGAGCGATCGAGGCCGGTTACAAAACCGCCATGAGGAGCTTTGACACTGACATCGAGGAGGACGAGGTTGACGTTGTCGGAGATGGTAAACACTCCGCCGCTACCTACGTCGGCATGAGTATTCGGAGCCGGGGCTCGCGAGGCATGGGAGGTGAGCCGGGCGCCGCCGGCGCCAACGATAAACGCCGCAATTATTACGATTGCCGCTGCGGCCAGCAGCGTCTGCTCCACGCCCCAGTTTCGTTTGCTCATGACGGATCGCCCGCTAATTCATTCTTAACACTTTTTCTAAGAAACAGCCCGGCAACGCACGGCGCGATAGCTCGGCAAGGCGGTCGAAGTTGCTTGCCTGTGTTAACCAAGCATCGCTTGGCTGCCGGGCTGACGCGCCAAAAAATGACGCCTGGCGGGGAAGGCCCGACCAGGCGTCACGAGTGGTACCGGCTGAGAAACAACAGAACTGCCGGTACGGCTAGGAGCGGTACAACTTACGCTTTTCGCGTCGCCAAGGTGAGCAAGCCAGCCAAGCTCAAGGAGGCGAGGCCAAGCAACCCGATCAAGGGGTTGAAACTGCCGGTATGGGGCAGAGACTGAGGCGCAGGGGCAGGCGCCGCGGCCGGTGCCGACTGAGCGGCCGGTGGCGGCGGCTCTGGAGCGGCAGGTTGCGGCTCTGGAGCGGGAGCAGGCTGCGCTTCAGGGGCAGGAGCAGGCTCGGGCTCGCGGTAATTCATCGGCACCGGCACAGGTGCGGCGGAAGCTAACTGCGCGACCAGTTTTTTCGGATAGCTAAACTCTTGTCCGAAATTGTCGCCCGGGTAGAACCAGGCGCGAACGGCTTTGGGGACGCCCGGAGGTGTTTCCCAGAACGCGAATTGGGTCTTCCCGGTGGGCTCCAGACGATAGTTCGGGATGGCCAGGATGGTCTCTTCTAAATGGCGCTGGTCTTTATCGAAGATTTGCACGATGTGGCGGTCGGACTGCGAATCGAGCAGCTTCCACACATACGTGCCAGGATCCAACACCTTATTTCCCGCGATGATGGGTTCGTTGACGGTAACGATCGTCATCTTATTCCATTCATCGGCGTGGGCCTTGGGAACAAACGAGGTTCCAAGTAAACCGACGCCCGTTACCGCGAGGGCGCCGATATAGAAAGAACGAAACTTACGACTCATTAAAAAACTCCTCCAAACTGGAAACTTTTTCAGTTCAATGCGTTGTTACTGTCTAACGCAGTTTGTTCCCGGGGACGCTACGGGCATCACCCGATCTCGGCATGTATGAAAGCATCTGTCGTGCCAAAAGACCGGCAGTAGTCGGCTCAATGACTTACAGACCGTCGGCAAGTTTCTGAAAGCGGCAAAAAGTACCAAGAGCAGCTAATTTGGCGTTAACTGATAGAAAAGCAAGGGAAGGTGGGCCGAAAGCCTTTCCCTATCAGCGGATAAGCGCTTACAGTTCGGTTAGAGTGGCGGTATGACTCAAGTGCAGGATTCTGCTACAACTCTGGCGGTCGACGTCGGCGGTACCGGGATAAAAGGAATACTGCTGAACGGCCGCGGCAAGCCCGTTAGTGAACGTCAGCGCGTGCCAACACCGCAACCGGCGACACCGAGCACCATGCTGACGATCATGGACGACATCGCGAAGACCTTGGGTAAGTTCGATCGGGCGTCGGTCGGGTTTCCCGGCGTCGTGAAACACGGCGCCACGCTCACGGCACATAACCTCGATGAAGAGTGGATCGGTTTTGAACTCGAGAAGGTGCTGATGCGCCGGTGGAAAAAGCCTGTGCGGGTTGCCAACGATGCCGCCATTCAGGGTTTTGGAGCGATTCGCGGCAGGGGGGTGGAACTGACGATTACGCTGGGGACGGGCTTTGGCTCATCGCTGTTTATCGATGGGCATCTGGTTCCGGGGCTGGAACTGGCGCATCATCCGTGGCGCAAGAACAAGACTTACGAAGAGTTCTTCGGAGTAAATGGTCTGAGGCGTATGGGGCGCAAACGGTGGAACAAGCTTCTTCCCAAAGCGATTGAGCAATTGGAGTCGTTATTCAATTTCGATCACCTCTATATCGGAGGAGGGAACGCGGTGAAGATTGACTTCGCTCTTCCGAAGCACGTGACGCGCGTACCGAACGAAGACGGGCTGCTGGGAGGGGTTGCGCTGTGGCGGCTTAGCGAACCTTCCGCACCACGTCATGGACGAAATATGGCCACTTGGGCGCGAAGTGATAGTGATAGCGGAAAATGAGCAGCGCGACCACGCCGGCGGTGATAAGCAAGATGCCTAAGAGGACCAGCAGCGTTGCTTTCCAGGGGAACTTCTTCTTTTCGCGCCGCAGCACCAGCAGGTAGCTGGCGAAGACGCCGACGAAGAACAGCATCACCATGGGAACCGCGAAGATCATCATGTTGAAGACATCCGGAGTGGGAGTCACAACAGCGGCGAGTACGGTGATGGCGAGAACAGCGTAACGGCTGTGGCGCAGCAGAAAGCGCGGCGATGCCAAGCGTAGCAGCGTGAGAAAGAAGATGATGACGGGCATCTCGAAAACGAGAGCCACGCCGAGGGTTACGTTGACGAACAGATCAAAGTATTCGTTGATGGTGACCATCGGCTGAACACCGACATCACGCCCAATGCCGAGCAAGAACTGCAAACCGAAACGGAACGCGACCTCATAGGCGAACAATCCGCCGGTGATGAAGAGTCCGGCGGTACAAAGAATGAACGGGACGGCCCAGCGCTTTTCCTTCTTATAAAGTCCCGGGGAGATAAAGGCCCAGACCTGATACAGGACCCACGGTGACGCTAAGAAGAGCGACACCAGCAGGGGCATCTTGATCCAGATAATGTTGAAGCCTTCCATCGGGGTGATGTAGACCAGGCTGGGAGGATGGACGCCCAAGTTCTTGAGCGCGTCCACGGCCGGGGCCTGCACCACCATCCAGAGGTTCTTCGAGAAGAACATGCTCAGAAAGAAGGCGAGCACCAGGCCGCCTAGGGCGCGGATAATGCGGGAGCGAAGCTCTTCGAGGTGCCCCATGAAAGACATGCGGAGCATACCTTTCTCTTCCTCGTCTGCTTCGTCTTCCTCCGGTGGAGGAGGAGGGGGGGCGGCGGTGGAGTTCTGCGCGCCGGGACGTTGGAAATCGCAGGGTCCGGGGGTGTTACAACCGGGGCCGCATCGGAGGGCTGAATGCCGTACGGGTCGGAGGAACTGCTGTAAGGGGAAGGTTCCGGAGATGCACTATCGCCCGAGGGAGCGCCTGGCTCCTTGATTTCGTCAGCCATCTCTACTCAGCAGTTAAGCGGGATGCTCCTCTGGAAGAGGGCCGGCGCCGCGGGGAACGGTTCCTGCGACGGGCAGAGCTTGGGGCGCGGCTTCGGGGGCGCGGACTTGCGCTTCGTGCGCGGCTGATTCGCGCGCGCGGTCGTCAGAATAGCTATTGGTAGGGACAACTTCAGGCGAGTTACCCGTCTCCCACGTTCCCTGATCTTCGTAAGGGTAGGAATAGCGCGGCGACGAATAACCCGGCGTATTGGAAGAATAATCCGGAGTATTTGAACTGGATGTCATTAAGGGCGTTTTCAATTCGCGCGTTTCCCGTTCCAGTTCCTGGAGATGAGTTTCGAAGGTCGCTTTCAACTCGCTCTTGGCCCGGCGGAACTCACTGAGGCCTTTGCCCAGCATTCGTCCGAGTTCTGGAAGCTTCTTTGGACCAAAGAGCAACAGGGCGATGACGAAAATCGCAACCATCTCGGGCAGGCCAACCGGTCCCATGGAATCTCCTTTCCTTCGAACGGACGCCTTTATGATAGCCCAGGGGCGGGTGCTCCTTCCGGCTGAGGTGCTGTTATGATCTGGACGAAGGAATGAAGAGGCTCGGATTCCTGCCAGCGGTCGCGTCGGTGTTCTTAATGCTGCTGAACTGCGCCAGCATCGAGGCGCAAGTGGAACTGAAGACCGTGCGAGACGATCACGTTTCGATCACTATCAATGGCCAGCCTTTCTCCGACTTCAATATGGGGCAGGCCTATCCCAAGCCGTTTCTCGCTCCTTTGCGAACGGCGACGGGCCTGATCGTCAGCCGAAGATTTCCCATGGAGCGAGTGGAAGGCGAATCGACAGACCATCCACATCATCGCGGGCTTTGGATTGGCTATGGCGATATCAACGGCGTAAATTTCTGGGAGAACGATCCGAGCAGCAAGACCAGCGGCACGAATCCGGGCACGAAAGGCACGCTGGTGCTGGAGCGGCCGGTAGAAGTGAAGCCCGGTAAGAAGTCCGGCAGCATCACGGGGACATTCGCATGGCGCGCGCCGGGTCATGGCGATGCGAACGGCGACGTTCTCGAGGAGCGGCGCGTGATGACGTTCTATGCCGAACCGGACATCCGCACTGTGGACGTGGACGCGACGTTTACCGCGAAGGTACCGGTGAAGTTCGCGGACACCAAGGAAGGATGGTTCGCGATTCGCCTGGCGGACAGCATGGCGGAGAAAAACGGCGGAATGATGACGAACTCCGACGGGGGGCAGACAGAGAAGAATGTCTGGGGCAAACGAGCTGACTGGGTGGATTACGACGGGACGGTGGAAGGGCAGAAGGTGGGGATTGTGATTTTCGACAATCCGCAGAATCTGAATCATCCGCCGCGCTGGCATTCCCGGGCTTACGGTTTGTTTGCGGTGAATCCGTTTGGGCTGAAAGAATTCGATCCCAAGGCGGCGGCCGAAGGCGGATATCAGATGGCGAATGGCGCTTCCTTGCGCTTGCGCTATCGCGTTGTGATTCATCCGGGCGATGTGCCGAAGAAGAAGATTGAGCGCTGGTACGTGGATTACGGGAAGAAGACGAAGTAAGGACGGTTCTTGATGGGCTGCGCGCTCCGTCACCGTCGCATCTCGGTTAGAGAGTTTTTCGGGTATACCACCTTTCTTGCAATCCTGAGCCTGTTGCCGCTCAGCGTGATGGGAACGCCCGCGATTCCGGTCCCGGCACAGGCGTCTCCGGGTTTCGATGCGCATCGAGCGACGGCCGCTTGGCTGGCGACGATTCCTCCTGCTGAGAAAGCCAAATCCGATGCTTATTTCGAAGGCGGATATTGGCTGCTGCTTTGGGACTTCCTCTGCGATGCCGCAGTGTTGGTTATCTTGCTCGAGACGAAGCTGTCGGCGCGACTGCGCGATTGGGCGCAGCGGTTGACACGCAGACGATTGTTGCGAGATTTCGTTTATACGGCCGCGTTAGTGGTCATTGCCGCGGTTTTGACGTTTCCGCTTTCGCTGTATGAGGGTTTCTGGCGCGAACGGCAGTATGGGCTATTAAATCAGAATTTCGATTCGTGGTTTGGCGATCAGTTAATCGGCTTAGCGCTGGGCGTTGTCGCGGGCGGTATCGCCGCTGTTGCGTTTCTCGCGCTGGTACGACGCTTCCCGCGTAGCTGGCATGTTTGGATGACGGGGTTCGTGGTGGTGTTTCTTGCCTGCACGATCGTGATTGCGCCTGTATTTATTGCGCCGCTGTTCAACACGTACAAGCCGCTCACGAATCTCGAAATCAAAGGGCAGATTCTCAGCCTCGCACGGGCCAACGGCATTCGGGCAACAGATGTATATGAGATGGACGCTTCGCGCCAAAGCAAGCGAGTAAGCGCCAATGTCAGTGGTTTGTTCGGAACCGAGCGAATCACTTTGAACGACAATCTGCTGAACCGCTGTTCACCGCAGGCCATTGAAGCGACTATGGGGCACGAGATGGGTCACTATGTGCTGCATCACATCTACACGGGCCTGCTGTTCTTCGGGGTTTGTGCGGCGGTGGCTATGGGGTTGCTGCGCTGGGCTTTGGATCGGGCCTTGGTGCGGTGGGGCGCTCGCTGGGAAGTTCGAGGGGTGGGCGATCCTGCGGTTCTGCCTTTGGCGGTCTTGATTATTTCTGTTATCGGCTTTCTAGCAATGCCGATTACCAATACATTCACGAGAGTACAGGAGTATGAGGCGGATATCTTCGGATTGAACGCTGCCCGCCAGCCGGATGGGGAAGCCGAGGTGGACCTGCTGCTGGGAGAATACCGGAAGCTGGATCCGACGCCGCTTGAGGAGTTTGTGTTCTTCGATCATCCGAGCGGGCGGAGACGCATCTATGCGGCGATGCGCTGGAAGGCGGAGAACCTCTGCTTCTTCGACGCGAAGTTGGCTTGCGCGAACCGGCCGCTTAGTGTACCGGATGCACCCACTCGCCGGTAGCGCCGGAGCGGAGAACAGCAAGAATGACTTTCATGTTGTCGAGCGCGTTTTCGAGCGGCACCGGCACGGGCTCGTTCTCCTGGATCGCGCGAGAGAACAGATCTCCCTGGATCGTGTACTGATCCTGAGCCGGAAACTCTTCGATACGGGCGCTCCTGCCGGCTAACTGAGAGCCTTCGTCGATGAAGATGCGGCTGGGAACGTCAGGCGGGATGTTGTAGGGAATTTCTATTTCGATGCGTCCCACAGTGCCGAGAATCTGCATGCGCTGATGGGGCACAAGTTGAGTGCTGCAGGTAAAGGTGGCCTGACCGGGGGCGAAATCGAGAATGGCGGAGGCGAGGCGATCGGTTTTCATGTCGGGATCGTAATCGATCAGCGCCATGACGCGCTGCGGCTCGCGCCCGAAGAGGAAGCGGGACATAGTGATGGGATAGCAGCCGATGTCCATGATGCCGCCGCCGCCGATGTCCGCCATATTGCGAATGTTGTGCGGGTCGCGATTGAAGTAGCTGAAGGTGCTGGTGATGGCGCGGAGTTCACCGAGCGCCCCTTCGCGCACCAGTTCGCGGGCGCGCAGCCACTGGGGGTGGGTGCGGACCATGAAGGCTTCGCCGATTTTCACTCCGATGGCGTTGCGGACGCGGATGAGCGCTTTGGCCTCGTCGATGGTGAGCGAGAGCGGTTTCTCGCAGAGCACATGCTTGTTGGCCTCGGCGGCCCGGATGGACCAAGGCACGTGCAGGTGATTCGGGAGCGGGTTGTAGATGGCGTCGATCTCCGGATCGGCCAGCAGCGCGTCGTAGGAGCCGTATGCCTTGGGAAGGCCGAGCTGCTGGGCGGCCTGCTGAGCGCGGCTGAGATCGCGAGACGCGATGGCGACCACCTCGCTTCGCTCACCCAATTGCATGGCCGGAATGACCTTCTTTACGGCGATATTCGCAACGCCGAGCACGCCCCAACGGACCTTGGTTGGCATACATTCGAGTGTCGCATGGCGGGTTTTACCGAACGAACCGAATTGGGAGCCCAAAATAGGCGAAGAAAGGGCGTTTTACCAAACGAACAGGCCAGTTGGAGCAGTTTGGGTTCGTTTTTTCAAATTGGGTCCATTTGTGAAATTGGCATCCGGGCGTCTGAGACAATGAAACCCGTGAAGCTGTACGACATTGACCCGGGCCCAGACTGTCCTGAAGTCGTCCGGGCCATTATCGAGATCCCGAAGAACTCGTCCAACAAGTATGAATATGACGGCGAACTTGGCGTCTTCCGGCTGGACCGGGCGTTGTACTCGCCCATGCACTATCCCGGGGATTATGGCTTCGTTCCAGGTACGCTGGCGGACGATGGCGATCCGCTGGATGTGTTGACTCTGGTGGATGAGCCGAGCTTTACCGGGTGTCTAATCGAAGTGCGGCCGGTGGGGATTTTGTATATGGTGGATCAGCGGGAGAAGGACCAGAAGCTTCTCGCTGTGCCGAACCGCAATCCGCGCTTCGACAGCATTCATACGATGGACCAAGTGTTCCCGCACATCCGGCGGGAGGTGGAACATTTTTTCTCTATCTACAAGGAACTGCAGGGCGGGAACGTGAGGATGGAAGGCTGGGGCGGCCCTGCGGATGCGCGGAAAGCGATCACAAAGAGCCGCCAGAATTATCTGGACATCAAGCTGCAGGATGCAGCGAGCGTTCAGGCGAGCGCCGATGAGAGCGCGCTCCGTCACCGTCGCGCGTCGGCCAGCGGGTCTAGCGTTAGACGAAGTTATCGCCTCCACCGCCGTCGTCGAAGCTGCCGCCGTCGTCCCCGCTGTTGTCGTAGCTGGCATCCTGAGTGCCCGAATCATCGTATTGCTGGTTGTCATCGACGTTCGACATGTCGGAGCCGCGGTTGTCGCCGGAATTGTCGTAGTAGTTGTTGACGATTTCTTCCTGCGGGGCAGCGCCGAATCCGCCGCCTCCAAAGCCTCCGCCGCCAAAACCGCCGAAGCCGGATCCACCGCCATAGCCCGGGTGTGAGAAGAGCGACTGTATGCCTTCGAACGCCAGTGCGCCGGCTGCGACGCCAGCGGCAGTTTGGGCGGCACCTTTCAGGAAGCTAGGGGCTCCGCTGGGGCTCGAGACCGGAGCAGCCGCGTATTGGGGAGGAGGGGCGGAGTATTGCTGCCCACCGCCGCCGTAACCGGGATTGCGGGGCGGGGCTTGCGTCTGGCCCAGGAAGCTGCCGCTCGAACCGGCCGAGACAGGCTGGCCCGCGCGCTGCTGCAAGTCCTGAATTTGTTGTTGAGCGTGCTGCAGCGCCAGGTTTTGAATCAGCACTGTCTGGGTCATGAGGTACAAGGCGTCGGGGCGGGAACCGATGCGTGTACGGATGAAATCTTCCGCTTCCTGATCTTTTGGCGGCGCGGGAGTTTGCGCGAACTTATTGGCCAGGTCAGTCAGCATGTTGCGTTCGTCTTGGGTCATGGGTTTCCTGTATAGGGGATTTTCCTGTTTGAAGGTCCCTGCCTAGTAGACGTGATTGGGGAGATGATAGTTCATGTGGCAACGCGAAGCAGAGACCGGCTACAAAGCGGGAACTGGGGAGTAATAGGACTGTGGCAGCACAAGGCATGGCAGCAGAGGCGATGGCGATAGAAGCGATGGCCGCGGTCGATCAGGAGATCAATCCATGGGAATCGGCGGCGCACCGTTTCGATGAAGCGGCAGAGCGGCTGGGCCTGGAGGACGGGCTGCGCAAGATGCTGCGGCAGCCTGCCATGGAGCTGACCGTAAACATTCCGGTGATGCTGGACGATGGACGGCTGGAGGTTTTTACCGGATATCGGGTGCAGCATTCGATTGCCAGGGGGCCGGCGAAGGGCGGGATCCGGTTTGCGCCGGACGTATCGCTGGATGAGGTACGGGCGCTGGCGGCCTGGATGACCTGGAAATGCGCCGTGGTGAATATTCCGTTCGGCGGGGGCAAGGGCGGCGTGATCTGCGAGCCGCATTTGATGAGCGAAGGGGAGCTGGAGCGCATCACGCGGCGGTACACGGCGGAGATCAGCGAGTTCATCGGGCCGGAACGGGATGTGCCGGCGCCGGACGTGAACACAAACGAGCAGACGATGGCCTGGATCATGGATACCTATTCCATGCATCGACGGCATACGGTGACGGCGGTGGTAACGGGCAAGCCGTTGGAATTGGGCGGCTCACAGGGGCGGCCGGAGGCGACCGGGCGCGGTTGCATGATCGTCACGATGGAGGCGCTGAAGCGTTTCGGACTTGCGCCGGAGAATACGCGCGTGATCATTCAAGGCTTCGGGAACGTGGGCGGGATGGCGGCGAGGCTAATGGCGCGGAAAGGCTTCAAGATCACGACTATCGTGGAGTACGACGGCGCGGTTCACAATCCTCACGGGCTGGATATCGAGGCGTTGATGCGGCATCGGCAAGAAACGGGATCGATCACGGGGTTTCGCGAAGCAGAGGACGTGGACAGAAGCGAAGCCATCCTGATGGATTGCGATGTATTGATTCCGGCGGCGCATGAAAACGTGATTACGTCAGCGAATGCGGATCGGGTGAAGGCGAAAATTCTGTGTGAAGGCGCGAATGGGCCGACGACGTTTGTGGCGGACGCGATGCTGGCGGAGAAAAAGGTTTTCGTGATTCCGGACATTCTGGCGAACGCCGGAGGCGTGACGGTTTCCTACTTCGAATGGGTGCAGGATCGCCAGGGATATTTCTGGAACGAAGCCATGGTCAACGAGAGATTGGAAGAGATCATGGTGGCGAGCTTCGCAGAGGTGACCGGGTACGCGGAGAGCCGGAAGCTGAAGAATCGGACGGCGGCTTATATGGTGGCGGTGGACCGGGTGGCGAATGCGATCCGGCGGCGCGGGTTGTATGCATGAATTATGAAGAGATTCAGAGCATCTTCGACTTCTTCCTCCTGAGCACGCTCGCCGAAGAACCGATGCGCTGTTCCGATCTGGAGCTCCGGATTGAGAAGAAAACGCGTGGAGTGTTTAAGAATCAGATCCACTTTTCGAAAGCGCTGGAGCGGCTGGAAAGCGCGGGTTGGTTGAAAGCGGAGCAAAAAGATTCGAATCCCGAGAAGGTCTATTCCGTTACGGCGGCGGGAAAAGAGCAGCTGGAATCGGAATCGAAACGGAAACTAGCGGCTCTGGCCCAGTTTATTGAGGGAGGCAAATGGCCGGCGTACCGTTTCAAGGCATACCCTAATAGCTCGAACTAGAGATCAACTCGCACCCAATTGCCCGCCGGGGACAGTGCCCAGCGCTGGCCGTGCATGTCGAGCCACTCACCCCAGGGTTGATCGGAGATCGAATCGGAACCAATGCGCAACACGTTTTCATCCAGGTCTTCGACTTGCATTTCGAGCGCCCAGGGATAATTGCTGGGAGGATGGCGTATTTTGGCGGCTTTCACGCGGTATTCATCGAATACCGTCTTTACGTCTTCGACACCAATCCAGACCCACGTTCCGAAATGGCCTTGGTCGCCTTCGCACAGGAAGAGATGACAGCGGCCGCGTGAGACCGCTGCGAATCCCGATTCTTCCACCTGCCAATCGAGTTTGAATCCGAGCAGGTTGGTGTAGTAGGCGACACTTTCTGAGACGCTTCGCACCCTGAGAATGGGGTTCACTCCTCCGAAAGGAATTTGGGCAGATTCTTTGTCGGACATATTCAACGATAGCCTCCTTGATGCTCAGCGGATTATCCGAAAACCAGCCCAGGTTCAGCTTCTGGATAGTGGTCAGCGTAGGAGCGAGCGAGCACGCTTGCAATTAGATCAAAAACTACTACAATCCCATCATTGAGAAGCGTGCGATCGTAGGCTTTAATAAAGCTAACGCTTTGGCCTCCCGATTGCGTTGGAGACAGTATGAACGACCAGAATCCGCGCCGCGAGATGCCCCTGATACTTTCATTTACGTTAAGTTTCGTGGCGTCGGCAATCGCTACTCTAGCGATCTGCTCGATTACTCCTGGGGAACCGCTCGGATCGGCGCTCCTGAACCCGCCGGCAAACGTCAATCCCGCGCCAGATGCGGTGAAGTCGACGCGTCCCGACGACCCTTCCTCGAACAAACGCGATTCTGCTGGAGCTGTTTAAGCAAACGGCTGGAAGAATCCTTCACCCCGACAAAAGTTCGTTTTTTCCCCAACGTAACGGCTGCGTTGTACGTCCTTACATGCCAGTCGGCCTTTGATAGGTCACGAGTAAACGCATGCCAATATTTCGCGATAGTGCTGTCTTAGGAGCGGCGCTGTTTACGGGTCTTCTCCTTTTGCGGGCTGCCGATCGGCCACAAGACCACGGGACGCACGTTATCAGGGCAACGGGAACGATCCAGGCGACGCATTCGCTGATGGTGCGGGTTCCGATCATGCAAGGGCAAGGCAGCCAGCTCACGCTGATCAAGCTGGCACAAAATGGCGCGCGTGTTCACAAGGGTGACGTACTGGCCGAATTCGACGATACCACGCAGATAAAAGCGGCGCGCGAAGCTGCGGCTAAATACGACGATCTCGCCCATCAGGTGGAACAAAAGCGAGCCGAACATGCCAGCAATGTGGAGAAACGGCTTTCCGAATTGCAGGCGGCGCAAGCGGACTTGGGCAAAGCGGAACTCGATCTCCGCAAAGGTCCGATTCTGAGCGAAATCGATCAGCAGAAGGATGCGATCAAGGTGGCGGATGCCAAGGAGCACGTCGCCAGCCTGCAACGCTCCGGCAAGGCTCACGACACCGCGGAACTCGCCGAGATCCGGGTTCTGGAATTACAGCGCGACCGGCAAAAGGCAGCGGTCGAACGGCAGCGGAGCAATGCGGACAGGCTTTCGCTTACGCGCGCCCATCGACGGAATGGTTGCGCTGCAGAATGTCTGGAGGAACGGCTCGATGGGCCACGCCGAAGAGGGCGACCAACTTTGGGGAGGAGGCGCCTTGATGCAGCTATTCGACCCATCCGCGATGCAAGTTGGCGGTGGCGGTGGGCGAGCCGGACGGCGCTGTCCTGAAGCCCGGCACACGGGCGGAGGTCCACCTGGACGCCTTTCCGGAATTAGTTCTGCCGGCGCATTTCGATTCGGCAAGCCCAGTGGCGTCGTCGTCGATGGACAATCCAATCAAATCGTTCAACGCGCGATTCACGCTGGACCGGAGCGATCCGCACCTGATGCCCGATCTTTCGGCGGCGGTGGAGATTCGAGTGAAGCCATGAAAGCGACGGAAAGGCGGGCGCCTTGTCATTCGGTTGTGTTTGCTGCTGTGCCTGATCGCCGGCTCAGGTTTCGCGATCCGGCAATACCGGCGCTCGCACGCGACGTTGAACCTGCCGACTGCGGTCGTGCGCAAGGGCATTTTTTCGGTTCTGGTGAATTGCCGCGGCGTGTTGACGGCGCGCCGTTCGGTACAACTGATTTCGCCGGTGGATGTGGAGGATTTGCAGATCGTGTGGCTTGCGCCGGCGGGAGCGGAGGTGAAGGCGGGAGCGCCGGTCGTCCGGTTCGATCCCAGCCGCTTGCGGCAGGAACTGAAAGAAAAGACGGCCGCACTCCAGCAGGCCCAAGCCACGCTGGACCAGACGACGGCGCAAGCGCAGATTACGGTGGACCAGGACAAGCTGGATCTTTCGACGGCTGAATATGCGGCACAGAAGGCAAAGCTGGAAGCTTCCAAGCAGGCCATCGTCAGCGTTATCGACGGCGAGAAGAGCAAGATCGATATGGGTCTGGCGGAGGAGAAGGTAAAAGTGCAGGAAGCGTCTTCGGAACTGCACAAGAGTTCGGACGAGGCGAAGATTGCCTCGCAGACGCGGCTTCGCGACGAGGCGCAAGCCGAAGTGAACCGGACGAAAAACCGCCTGGCGCAAATGGAGCTGACGAGCCCCGTAAATGGCCTTGTGACCTATCTGGAAAACCATTCGCAAGGCTGGATGAACGCGCAGCCATTTAAGGTGGGCGATCACGTCTCGTCAGGGCAAGCGCTGGCGGATATTCCCGACATCAGCACGCTCGAGATGGAGAGCAAAGTGGACGAGGTGGACCGCGGACGCATCGCGTTGAACGACTCCGTTCTGGTGCATGTGGATGCGTTGCCTGAGACTACTTTTACCGGCAAGCTGGTTGCGATCTCTCCGCTGACGGAGCAGAGCTTCACCGAATGGCCGCCGACCAGAAGCTTCCGGGCTTATGCGCGTATTGAGGAGAGGAATCCGCGCTTGCGTCCGGGCATGAACGCGGGCGCCGACATTGTAGAGACGCGCATCGCGGATGCCATCAGTATTCCGTCAAAGGCGCTGTTCACGGCGAATGGCAAGCCCGTTGTGTATGTAAAGCGTGAGGGGACCTATGCTCCAGTGCCCGTGCGCGTGCGAGCGCGCAACACCGATGAAGTAGCGATTGAAGGCGTCGGCTCGGGCGCGGTGGTTGCGCTGATAGAGCCGGAGAAAGCGAAGTAGCGATGGGCACCACCGAACAGGCCTTCCCCCTCCGCCTCCCAAAATCGCTCCCGAACGGCGACTCTGTCTACAAGCGGCCGAAGCGGAACAGGGTTCTTGCGGCTATTGCTGGCGATCGCCGTTTTAGGACTGGTCGGCTTATGGCGGAGTTCCGGGCCTACCGCGGCTTATCGACGCGCGAAAACGCAGCGAGGTTCCCACTGCGAAAGTACAGCGCGGCGACGTGACTCTGGCGATTACTGCGCGCGGCGAACTGCGTGGAGGAAATCCTCAAATGCTTGGCAGCGCCGATGACAGGCGGAACGGAAATGCATATCACGCAACTGCGCAAAACCGGAGAAGAGGTAAAGCCGGGTGACGTGGTGGTGCAGTTGGATACCGCGGAGCAGCAGTTCAAATTGCAGGAGGCGGAAGCGGATTTGGCGGAAGCCGCGCAGAACCTAATTAAGGCGAAAGCGCAACGCGAGGCCGAGCAGGAAGAAGATCATTACGCATTACTGAAGGCGCGGACGGACGTTCAGTTAGCCGAGCTGGACGTCCGCAAGAATCCGCTGCTGGCCGCCATTGCCGCCAAGGAGAATGATTTGGCGCTCGAGGGAGCGCGCGATCATCTGAAGCAAACCGAGCAGAACCTGAACAACCGGAAGCGGACAGGCGAAGCAGGAATTGCGATACAGGATGCCGCGCGCGCTAAGGCTGAGGCGCAGGCGATCACCGCGCGGCAGAATATTGAAGCCATGACACTGCGCGCCCATCGCGCGGGTTATGTGGCCGTCAAGGAAAACACCAATACAAATTTCTTCTTTACCGGGATGGTGCTTCCGTTTTTTCAGGTGGGTGATGCCGTGCGTCCGGGAATGGCGATTGCGGAAATTCCCGATTTGAAGAACTGGGAAGTGGTCGCGAAGATCGGCGAGTTGGATCGGGGTCACCTGCAGCCGGGCGATGCCGTGACCATCGCGATTATCGCGGTGCCGGACCGGCAATTTCATGGCCGTGTCAAAGACCTGGGCGGCATGACCGGCAATTTTTGGGAGCGTCACTTCGAATGCAAGATCTCTCTGGACGATCCGATACCGGCATTGCGCCCCGGTATGAGCGCCACGGTGGTGGTGACAACGGACCAATTGCATCATGTGCTCTCGCTGCCTGACTCAAGCGCTGTTTGAGAGCGATGGAAGAACGTTTGTCTACGTTCGCTCCGGAGACGCCTTTGCCGCAAAAGACATCAAGCTTGTCCGGCGTAACGAGACGCGCGCCATCGTAGACGGATTGAAAGAAGGCGAGATCGTCGCGCTGGCCAATCCGCTCGACATCGACAAGAACAAACCGGGTGAAGCCGAACCCGCTTAAAGCCGTAGGCAAATGAGTCAGGCCAGTGTTTGGAGCCGGTATGGCGCGGATCTGCTGCTGGCGGCGCAGAATCTGTTCGTTCAGAAGACGCGGACCATTCTCACTGCTCTGGGAATTATTTTTGGCGTGGGCGCCGTCATTGGGATGCTGGCGATTGGAGCGGGTGCGCGCGCGGAGTCGCTCGAGTTTATCGAGCAACTGGGAGTACACAATGTGCTGGTTGAATCGCGGCCGGCTTCAAGCGACCAGGAACTGCAGCAGCGGAGGCGCTCTTCGCAGGGCTTGAACGACCGCGATGTTCGCGTTTTGGAAGCGAACGTCGAATCGCTGGAGCTGATCTCCGCTCGCAAGAGCCTGCATCCCTCGCGCATTTTGCCGAAGCCGCAAAATATGCCGGAACTGTATGGTGTTCGTCCCTCTTACGCCGTAATTCATAACTGGAAAATCGCGGAAGGCAGGACGCTCAGCGCTGGGGATGACAACTCCAGCAGCGCAGTTTGCGTGTTGGGCGAGAGCGCCAAAGTGGGACTGCTTGGCTACGGTGCGGCGGTCGGGACAGTTCATCAAAGTGAACGATACCTGGCTGCGCGTCGTCGGAGTGCTGGACAGCGCAGGTGACTTCATCGGCGGGCGGCAAAGCGATCGATCCGAACCAGGTCATCTATATTCCTCTGAATACGTTTTTATATAGGTTCTTCGATATGGGCGGATATCTGAAAGACGAACTGGATGGCGTGGATATCCGGCTGAAGACTGGAGTGGACAGCACCAGAGCCGCCAAGATTGTCTCCGCGATCTTGAATTCCACGCATCACAACGCGAACGATTTCACGGTCACGATTCCGGCGGAACTGCTTGCGGAGCAGCAACGGTCGCAATCGATTTTTACTTACGTGATGGTGGCGATCGCGGCGATTTCACTGCTGGTGGGGGGCATCGGGATCATGAACATCGTTCTGGCGACGGTGCTGGAACGAACGCGGGAGATTGGTATACGGCGGGCGACGGGCGCGCGGCGCGGCGATATCGTGCGCCAGTTTCTGCTTGAATCAGTGCTCATTTCAATTGGGGGAGGGTTGGTGGGAATAGCGTTTGGATACTTTCTTTCGTGGGCCATTGCGGCTACGGCAGGCTGGAAGACGATTGTGGCGCCGTCCTCGATTCTCATTGCATTTTTCGTGTCGATGGCAGTAGGGGTGGTGTTCGGCATTTATCCGGCGAGAAAAGCGTCACGCATCGATCCGATTGAGGCGCTCCGCTATGAATAGGACGGCCGCACGCGCTCTGCTGCTCTTTTTCTGACAGTGTGCGTCGGTTTTTGCCACCGCTGCGGATCCGGTCAGCGGCTACTGGCACAGGCGCTTCAACGCCGACTCGATCGAGGTGAAAGAGGTGCAGGGCCTATCGCAGCACATTCAGAACGGCAAATTGCATTTGCATTTGCGAGAGTTTCTGGAACTGATGCTGAAAAATTCTCCGGACGTTCAATTGGCGCGTCTGGATGTGTACACTGCCGCCACGCAAATCACGGCAGCCAGGGCGCCGTTCGATCCCGCGCTGGGCCTCGGGTTTACCGCGGAACGGTCGATCTCACCCGCTGTTGTTCAGCTCCGGCTTTTCGAGCGGCGCAGCCAACGGGATCGGCGGCGGAAGCGGTCGAACATGGTCGTCCGGCTCGGCGGCACAGGCAGCGCGCCCGGCACGCAAGTCAGCCTGCCGCAGACGATCAACAGCCTCTCTCAGAATTCGAGCATCACCTACAACCAGATCCTGCCTACGGGCCAGACGCTGGGGACAAGCTTTTATTCCTATCGCAGCTCCGGCGACAGCTACTCTTCCCCGCTAACTTACGGAATTCTCAATTTCAGCTTTACGCAGTCGCTGCTGCAAAACCGTACCGGCTTGCAGTACCGCGGGCCGATCACGGTTGCTAAGACGCAACTGCTGATTACGTCTGAACAGAGCGAAGCTACTCATTGCGCAGGCGGTGGCGAACGGCGGCAGTTCAATACTGGGAGGCCGTTTCCGCGCGCGACAACATCCGCATCCAGCAGTTGACGGTTGACCTGGCGAAGAAATCTTACGAACGCGATAAGCTCGCCTTGCAATTAGGAGCGCTGGCTCGCCTGGATATTTTTCAGTCGGAGACTCAAGTGGCCGAGCGGAATCGCGACTTGGTCCAGGCGCAATTTACTTACAAGACGCAACTGGACGGACTGCGGCGCTTGATTGGCGCGGATCTGACGCCCGAGTTGCGCAACACAGAGTCTGGTGCTGGAGGACGATGCGTCAGCGCTTCCGGCGAAATCTTCCATCCTGCCGTTTGAGATTTCGCTCGGCGAAGGCTCTGCGCGACCGCCCGGAAGTCTAAAGCGGCGGGACAGGCGATCTCGGTGGACAAACTGAATGAACGAATGGCGCGCGACGCGTTGCAGCCGAAACTGGATCTCACTGCGCTCGGAGGCGCGACCGGGCCCGGGATTGAATCAAGTGGGCGCCGGGAGCGCATTGGGGTTGCCCGCCACTCCTTATCCCGGGTATTGGCGAAACGTTGAGACAAGTAATGGCATTCGATTTTCCTAGCTACGGCTTCTCTTTCCAAATGACATTTCCTTTCCGAAACAGCACGGCGAAAGCAAACCTCGCCAGTTCGCTGGTACAAAAAGCGAAAGACGAATACACGAAACGGCAGACACAACAGCAGATCACGCTTCAAGTGAGACAGGCGATGGACTCGATCGAGCTGGCGGAGGCATCTATCGGCGCCGCCATCGAAGCGCGTGATCTGGCGCAGAAGAATGTGCAAGCCGAGCAGCAGAAATATGAACTCGGGCTCCATCACGGCGTTTGAGCTGCTGGATTCGCAGTCGCGGCTGGCCAGCGCGGAAAGCGCGTTATCGAATGCGTATGTAACTTACCAGGAAGCGAACGTGAATTACCAACGCGCCACCTGGACACTGCTGGATGGCTTGGGCATGGTGGTGGAGATGCCGAAAACTTCTAAGTAACAGCCCGGCAACGCACTTCGCTGCGGCTTGGCAAGATCAGCGGAGTTACTTTTCTGTGCTGACCAAGTGCAGCTTGGCTGCCGAGCTAGATAGACTGAAGAGCATGCCACTTTGGCATAGAGCGATTCTTCCTTTCGGGCGGAAGACCGCGAAGCGCACAGAGCCGGTGGTTGCGTACACAACGGACCCGGCGCCAGAATTTTTATTCGAACGGCGGCAAAAGCCTGCCGATTCAGGCGCGAAGACGCAGTACGTCCTTCGATCGAGTCCGCCGCCGGGTTTGGTTCGAGTATCGAAGAACCAACGGCTGAGTGGATGCCCGCCGGGAATGGGGCCTGTGTATGCAGATGTGAGTCATGGCATCGTGGAGTTCGCTGGAGTAGAAGGCTTCGAATCATCCATAGAGGTGCGGTCGAAGGCCGATGCCCCGGATGAGTGCGAAGCGCAGCAGATGCTGGATGCGGTCGCGATCAAATTTGACAAAGAGGGCCATCTGAGTTTGTTGAATGCTCCGCAGCGGAAAGAAGGGCACTGCCTGACTGAGTTTCTGGTCACGTGCCCGCGCGAGCGGGCAATCACGGTGCGAGGAGTTTACTCAACCGTGCGTTTGTCGGATTTGACCGGCGGAGCGGACATCGAGACGAGTCATGCCCGTATTACGCTGCTAAATGTTGGTCCTGCGGTGAATGCGCGAGTCGCAGAAGGGATTATCGACTATTCGGGGCACGCGGGATGTGTGAAGTTAAATGCGGGTTGGGAAATTAATCTGAATTTCACAGGACCTGTGTTCGAGGGGAGTTTGGAAGCAACGTGCGAGGGGCCGCTGCGCGTGTTGCTGCCAGCGCATTTCGCGAGTTCATTCGGAGCGAGTGTGGCCAAAGAGGCTAGCTTCGTTTGCCGGGCGGATATCACGACGCAAGTTTTACGGCGCGAAGATGGCGGACGCGTCATCTACACCTTCGGTGAAGGCAAGCCGGCCATTCGGCTGGTTTCAGTGAGGGGACCGATTGTGATGGACAATCTCCCAACCTAAACGTGCTTCTTCAGTAGCGCGATTTGACCGGCGTGATAAGCGGAATGCTGAATGACGCCATGCAGCAGGTGATAGAAGAGCTGTGGCTCGCGGGCTGGGGCACGGTCTTGTAGACGTTCTTCGGGGAACGCGAGGATAGCTCGCTCAAGCGTATGCACTTCAGATTCGAGGAATGACAACGCTTCCGCCCAGGAGCTGGCGATAGGCGGCCAATCCTCCGCCGGAGATGGATCATGATCTTCGGTGGCGGATAAACGCTCGCGAGCAATTTTGAGCCAAGCCGTTATGTGTAGAACGATTTCCCAGATGGTGTGCGCATGCGGTAGAGCGCGATGGCGCGCGGCTGGTTCATCAATGTCGCTAACGAGTTCTTTCAGCGAGGGTCCGAGCCAAGAGGGACCGGCGTAAAAGCGGCGGAGTTGGTCTGCAATGCGGGTTGATTCCGTGGTGTTCTGTGGCGGCGGCATGGTTGCTTTGTTCGGGCGTGAATTTCGTTTTATAGTATCGGTCACTGAGGAGAGAGATGGCTGGACACATTTTCGTGAGCTATCGGAGTGAGGATAAAGACGCCGCTGAGCGGATTTGTTCAGGTCTGGAGCGCGCCGGGGTTCCGTGCTGGATCGCTCCGCGAGACATTCCGGCGGGCAGCGAATGGGCGACCGCCATTGTGGAAGCGATTCAAAGCTGCCGCGCGTTTGTGATGGTGTTGTCCTCGAATTCGAAGAACGCAAAGCAGATTTCACGCGAAGCGGAATTGGCCGACCGGCAGGGTGTTCCGATCATCACGTTTCGCGTTGAGGATGTTCAACCGCCGACGGGGCTGATGTATTTCCTGGGCAACGTTCAGTGGCTAGACGGGTTCGGCAGCCAGTTCGATTCAGCACTTGCGCAACTGGTGCGCCTAGCTTCCGCCGTCCCCCCTACGGCGAAACAGACTAGCACGGCGAGTGATGCGCCAAGCGCGGGAGATTTCCGTGCGGAGACAGCGAGGGGCTTCGCGGCTACTGCTTCCGCCCCTGCAAAAGAAGCGCCGACGGTGGTTGATGAAGGTTCGAAGAAGGTGGACGCGTCTGCAACTCCGTGGCTGAAGATAGGAATGATTGCAGCGCTGGGAGTGGCGGTGATTGCGGTGGGATGGTTGTTGCATCGTCCAAACGTGTCGCCGGGAGACGTGAACGAGGCGAGGTCGGTTGCCAAACGGTTTTTGAGCGAGCGAGATTCCGGCGATTTCGATGCGGCTTGGAACGAATACTCACCAGTATTTCGTGGAAGTGAAAAGAAAGCGGGGTGGGAGAAGAATATCCGCACGACGTTCGGTCCGCACGGGCAGCCGCAAACGGATTTCCAGGTTTGCAAGCATGACGGCGGCGGGTTTGTGTGTGAATACACGCTGAGATTTCCAGATGGCGCTACGGCCAATCAAAAGTTGTGGCTCGAGAAACAAGGCGATAGCTCATGGGCGATCGCGCGTGGCACGATTACCCAGCCTCACTAGAAACGTGTGCCTCCAATCGCTCCGCTCATGGCTCCGCATCAAGGCGCAGCGAGGGTGAACGCGCCAATCACTCCGCGCGCAGGGCCTCCACAGGATCTACGGCGATGACGCGTCGGGCGGGGATGTAACTCGCGAGTAGGGCGGCAACGATAAGGCCTAGCGAGACGACGACGTAGGTGGACAGGTCCACGGCGTGGACGGCGAACAGCATGGAAGACATCAACCGCGTGAGAACAGCGGCCGCACTCAACCCGCAGACGATTCCAATGAGGGCCAACACGAGCCCGTGACGAACGAACATGCCGCTGACCTGTTGGCGCCGAGCGCCGAGCGCCATGCGAATACCGATTTCGCGGCGGCGCTGGGAGACCGAATAGGAGATGACGCCGTAGATTCCCACGAGACCGAGGATGAGCGCCATGGCGGCCGCAATGGCGAGCATGACCAGGGTGAAGGAGGTTCTGGCCATGGACTTGTTGTAAATCTCCTCCAGCGTGCGGACTTCCGCAAGCGGGGAGTTGTTGCTGACAGACCAAACGGCCTTGCGCACGTCAGTGAGAAAGGCGATGGAGCCGGTGCGTGGGCTGTGAACCGCAAAGGTCATGGTGCGTTCAAGGAATATCTGATTGCCCCAAAAGTTCTTCATCATGAATGGCCAGTACACAACTGACGATGCCTTCGTCTGGACGCCGTCGTCGTATTCATTGGCGACGACACCGACGATTTCGCGCCAATCGTCTTTCATCCCTTCACGCACGCGCTTGCCGATGGCGGCTGACGGATCGTGCCAGTACTCCCGAGCGAGGTTTTCGGAGACAATCACGACGGGGCGAAAGCCGTAAATATCAGTCCAGGTGAGGTCACGACCGGCAAGGAAGCGGCGGCCGACGGTGTGGAAGTAATCGGGAGCGATGAATTTAAAGCGGCGAATGGGTGGAATCTTTCCTTCGGCGATGGGATGGTCCTGAATGAAAAGGAGATCGCTGCTGTTGTTGCCGTCCATGGTGATGGAATTTGTCATGCTGACGGACTGGACGCCGGGAATAGCCGCGAGGTTCGTCAGAATATTGTTGTCCATGTGAGCCGCGAGTTCGGACTGCTTGACTTGCGCTTCAGGAATGGAGACGCGCAACGTTTGGATCTGCTGGGGTTGAGTGAATCCCGGGTCAACGCGGCGCAGAGCTTGAAACGTGCGGATCATCAGACCGGAGCTGATGAGCAATACGAGAGCGAGGGCGATCTGCACGACAACGAGCAAGTTGCGCGCTTTATGCTGTTCGCGTCCTCCGCTGACGGAACGGCTGCTTTCGCGCATCCCCGTGCCGGGTTGCACGCCTGCATATTTGAAGACCGGCAGAATTCCAAATAGTGCACCGGCAAACAGGGAAACCAAGAGAGTGAATAGCAGCGCCGATGGGTCAATGGCGATTTCCTGGAGACGTGGAAGGCCGGCGGGAGCAATGGCAACGAGAAGACGCAAGGCTCCGTAGGCGATTCCCAGGCCAAGCACGCCACCGATGATTCCGAGCGAAATACTTTCAAAGAATAGTTCGCGGGCAATGTCTCCGCGGCCGGCACCGAGAGCGACGCGTATGGAGAGTTCATGCTGGCGTCCTTCGGCGCGCACGAGCAGGAGATTCGCGACATTCGCGCAAGCAATGAGGAGCACGACCGCGATGGTGCCCATGAGGACCCAAAGGACGCTGCCGATATCGCCCACGACGTCAGTCATGAACGGCTGCACCTTGGGACCGAGGCCGGCATCTGCGAAGATTTGCGCGCTGAAACCCGGAGGCGGCGGAAATGTCTTCAGCCAAATGGGAATCATGCGAGCGACGTCGGCGTTGGCTTGCGCGAGAGTGACACCTGGTTTTAAGCGCGCGATGCCTTGATAACTAAAGTTGCCGAGGAAGACTTTGCTGCGATTCCACTGCATGGGCATGACGAGCGCGGGTTCCGGATTGGCGTACCAAAAGCGCGGGGGAAGGACGCCGATTACCTCATGCGCTTCTCCGTCGACCAGGATGCGGCGCCCGAGCACGGAAGGCCTGCCGCCGAAGTGCTTTTGCCAATAGGCGTAAGAGAGGATAGCGGTGGCTGGGCTGCCGTCGGTGTCATCCTGACGCGTAAATAGGCGTCCAATGGCGGGTTTCATCCGGAGGATGGGAAGAACGCTTTGCGTGACGTACAGGCTTTGCACTTGATCGGGCTCGCCGCTTTGCGTGATGCTGACGGAGCCGCCGGTATAAGCGCCAACATCCTCGAACGCATGGCCCTGCTCGCGGTACGTGAAGTAGAGGGAGGGGCAAATGTTTACTTCCTTCAGCGTGAGGTGGCTGGCCGTGTGCCACAGGCCGACGAGACGGTCGGGCTGTGAATAAGGAAGAGGTTTCAGCAGAATGCCATTCACCACGCTGAAGATGGCCGTGTTTGCGCCGATGCCGATGGCGAGGGTAATGAGAATGACGACCGTAAAAACCGGCGACTGAAACAAGCGGCGAAAGAGGTATTTGTTCATGCTTCCTTCTAAGTAACGGGCCAACTAAACATTACGTTAGAGCGGGAATGAAAGTTTGATGTTTTTTCAACAGTTTTATGCGCCGCGCTACACTATCGTTTCTTTCGAAGGCTCTTTTCGATAGCAGGTGACCCGATTTGCAAGTGGATACAGCATACTTACGGCAGCACTACGCGACGCTTTCAGACGAAGCGCTGCAAGAGATTGAGCGCGGCGAGCTTGTTGACGCCGCCAGGCGATGCTATGACGACGAACTGCGAAGCCGAGGACTCGATTCCAGCGCGAGTCGCGATCGCTTGGAGGTTCGCGCGACCGGCGCTCAGAAAGCATCAGGCGAAGAAGAAAAACCCGATTGGTTGGACGAAGGCGCTGAAGTATATTCGTCCACCGTACTCCCGGGAGCGAGCACGGGTGCGCAAGAGGCCGCGGACGCCGCCGATGCATTGAGGAGCGCAGGCATTCCGTGCTACCTGGAAATGTGCGAATTGCCGCGAGAAGAAGAGAGCGCTTTTGCGGCAGCAACGCACCGCTGGCGGCTGGTGGTACCAGGAAAGCTGAATCTTCGCGCGACCAGCGTTTTGGATGAAGAGATCTTTAATCCGGAGTTAGAGGCTCAATGGAGGGCGCACCTGGAGGGTCTGTCGGATAGCGAGTTCCGCGAAATGAATCCGGAGGCCGTATACTCGGGCCTATTTGACAGGATAGAGCGAATTACCGAAGTATACGAGGCAGAGGCGCTGCGCCGGGGACTGGCCTCGCGATAAATGCTTTTACGGGATAGCCGTTGCAGGATGGCGATGGAACCCGGCTCTACACTAGACGCGTATCAGTTGGCAATGAGTTTTCGCTTCTGCTTCCTTGCTATCGGCCTCTCTTTTTCGGGGGTTTGTAGCGGCCAGCAAAACCCTGAGCTCTTTCGGTCGGAGGTCAACCTCGTCAATATCAGCGCGGTGGTTCGATCGGATGACGGAAGGCTCATCCGAAACCTCGAGAAGGATGATTTCCAGGTCATCGAGGACGGTGTTCCTCAAGAAATCCGCTTCTTCGCCCGGGAGGCCCATTTACCGCTGAGCCTGGGCCTTGTCGTGGATGCAAGTGAAAGCCAGAACAAGTTTCTGAAACAGCATTACCGGGATGTCGCGGCGTTTCTAAAGACTGTGCTCCAGCCATCCGACCGGGCATTCGCGATCTGCTTTGGCAATCACTTGCGCATGGTGAGTGATGCGACATCATCTGGCCCGGTGATTTTGAATGGCTTGGAAAGCTTTCGGAAGGGGGATCGGAAGTTTCCCGAGATCGGTCCGGATGAAAATCGCGATTTGGGGACCGCTCTTTACGACGCTATCTACTTCTCCATAACGGAAAAGCTTAGGGAGGCCGGCGAACGGCGGCGGGCTCTGATCGTCTTCAGCGACGGCGAAGAAAACTCTAACGAACACGACCTGCTTGATGCGATCGAAGCGGCGCAGAACACAGACACACTGGTCTATTGCATCCGATACACAGAAAGAGCGCATGGAAAACTGACCGCAAGGAATAGGTACGGTATACGGGTCATGCAGCACATTGCGAGCCTCAGCGGGGGCGCGGATTTTGACGCACTTACGACCAGTCTTGATACAGTTTTCGCGCAGATCAGCGATGAGCTTCGCGCGGCCTACCAAATCGGATACATCTCGAATAGTTCCCGCGCGCATGACGGCTCATTCCGAAAGTTGATCGTAAATTGCAAACGGCCGGGTGCGATCGTTCGATCGAAGAGTGGCTACTACGCGCGATAGGCGCCCAGAATTAAGCGCCGCGAGTAAATGATGTTAGGCTAACGGTAATTTCATGAGCCTCTTTGCCACGAAATCCATCCAGACACTGCTCGCGGAAGCCGAAGGTGACAAAAGCCTGAAGCGCAGTCTGAGCGCCATGTCGCTGGTCGCGCTCGGAATCGGGGCTATTATCGGCGCCGGGATCTTCACTCTAACCGGAGTGGCGGCCGCGACCCACGCGGGTCCGGCTCTGACCTTTTCGTTCATCGTGGCGGCGATTGGTTGTGCCTTTGCGGGTCTTTGCTACAGCGAATTCTCCACGATGATACCGATCGCGGGGAGCGCCTACACGTACTCCTACGCTACTCTGGGCGAGCTGGTTGCTTGGATTATCGGGTGGGCGTTGGTGCTGGAGTATGCGGTAGGCGCGGCTACTGTGTCGGTGAGTTGGGCGGCGACATTCGTTTCGATTGTGAATTCATTCGGGATCAATTTGCCGCAGGCGATTATTGCTTCGCCCTTCGATGTTCAGCCGGGCAAAGTCAATTTGATCGCAGTGTTGATTCTGTGCGTAGTCTCAGCCATTCTCATTCGAGGGATCAGCGAATCGGCGAAGTTCAACGACTTCATTGTGGTCCTGAAGGTTGCGGTGGTCATATTCTTCATCGGGATCGGCTACTTCTATATCAATCGCGCCAACTACCATCCCTTCCTGCCGCGGAACACCGGCGAGTTCGGAGCCTTTGGCTGGAGCGGGGTGCTGGCCGGGGCCGGGCAGATCTTTTTCGCTTACATTGGCTTCGATGCCGTTTCGACGGCAGCGCAGGAGGCCAAGAATCCAAAGCGTGATATGCCGATCGGCATCATCGGTTCGCTGGCCATCTGCACGGTGCTCTACATCCTCTATGGCCTGGTTCTGACGGGCGTGGTGAATTACAAGGAACTGAACGTGGCCGCGCCGCTGGCGGTGGCGGTGGACCGGATGAAGGGTCTGCCGTGGGTGGGGTTCCTGATGAAACTGGGATCACTTTGCGGATTGACGTCGGTGATGTTGGTGATGCTGCTGGGGCAGTCGCGAGTGTTCTACTCAATGTCGAATGACAGACTGCTACCGAAACTGTTTTCCGACGTGCATCCGCGTTTTCGGACGCCCTGGAAATCGAATCTACTGTTGCTGCTATTTGTCTCGTTGGGCGCAGCATTCACTCCCATCGCGCGGCTTGGAAATCTGACCAGCATCGGAACTCTGTTTGCTTTTGTGGTGGTCTGTATTGCGGTTGTGATCATGCGGAAGAAGGAGCCGGCTCTGCCGCGGCCGTTCAAAACGCCGTGGGTGCCGGTGGTTCCTATTCTGGGTGTGCTGGTGAATTTGGGGCTTATGGCAGGGTTGGGGGCTATCACCTGGGTAGCGTTCCTGATCTGGATGGTAGTTGGGCTGTCGATCTATTTCACTTACAGCCGCTATACCAGCCTGGTGCAGGCAGCGGAGCGCAGGCAAAGGCAGGCGATCAGATAAGTTCGCGAAATTTATCATAGACGAGTTTTGCCGCCGCAACATCTTCTACGGCCATACCTACCGACTTGAAAACCACAGGGCGATCCCCGCGAAGGCGTTTTCATGTTCATGACAGGCGCTTTCGGTTCCATCTCGTGACTCCGCGCCGCGCATAAAGAATACCTGGCGCGGAGCATTATGTCCAAGATCTTCATAGCGCGTATCGTTGACTGCGCCGACGATTTCCATATCAGCCTGAGTGCCAGGGTCACCGCCGCGGCCGATGCGGAGTTCGGCTTCCAACCCTCGATACAAAAAGGTCATGGAGATCGCCAGTAAGTACCCGGCCGCCGGACAAGCGCAGGTTGCTCGTAAAAGACCGCGCGATTGGGCGCGTGGTTGCGCAGGCGATCGCAATCGGGGGACCATAGACCGTTCTCTCTGTCCTTGACATCTTAGGAGAGCAAAGGTAAGCTTCCCTAAGATGTCAAGGAAAGACCAAGAATCGGCAGAACTGTTGCAGGGCACGCTTGACTTGCTGGTTCTCAAATCGGTGTCTCTCGGGAAAATGCATGGCTATGGCATCCTGCTCCGAATTGGACAGATCTCGGGAGGAGCGCTGGCGATCGAGCAGGGAGCGCTTTACCCGGCTCTTTACCGGCTCGAACGACAAGGCCTGCTCGAAACGGAATGGGGCACGTCCGATAACAATCGCAGAGCCAGATTTTACTTTCTGACGAGCCGGGGCCGCGTGCGGCTCAAGGACGAAGAGCGGAGTTGGACCCGTTTAGTGGATGCCATCGGTACGGCTCTAAAAGCACGCCCGAGCGAGGTGTGAGCATGTTGCGATTTCTACATTGGCGGTCTGTGTTCCGCCGGAAGAGCTTTGAAAGCGGGCTGGCCGACGAGTTTGCGTTTCACTTGCAAAGCTCGGACGGACGACCTCGTTCGTTCCGGAGTTTCACGGGAGGAGGCAGAACGCCGCGCACGGCTGGAGTTTGGTGGAAGCGTACGATACAGCGCGGAATGCCGCGAGTCGCATCGTGTGCATTGGCTGGATGAGGCAGAACGCAGCATCCGCTATACCTTGCGCAACTTATATAAGACCCCGGTCTCTTCGTTCATTGCGATTCTTTCGCTGGCGCTCGGTTTGGCGGCTGTGGCAGTGATGTTTGCGGTGGTAAACACGGTTTTGCTGCGCCCGCTGCCATTTCCGGAGCCGGACCGCATCGCTGTTATTTCGCAAAAGATCCCGTTTCTCAGTTCGTCTCCGACGGTGGTCACGGCCGATGAGTTTCAGGCATGGCAAAAGTCCGGCCTGTTCGAGTCCGCGGCGCTGGTGGATCCAACGGAATACACACTGGACGAGCAGGCACATCCTGAGCGGGTCTACGGAGCACGCGTCACTCCCGATTTTTTCCCCGTTTTCAAACTGGAGGCGATGCTTGGCCGCGGCTTCTCGAAGGAAGACGGGGCCAAGCAGCCGGGGAACGTGATGGTGCTGAGCCATCAGCTTTGGGCGCGCCGTTTCGGAAGCGACCGCAACATCGTGGGCAAGACGGTTCGTTTGAGCGGGACGCCGATGACTGTCATAGGCGTGATGCCTACCGGGTTCGATTTTCCGCGACGGGCGGACGTTGCCGCCATCATGAATTGGGCGTCGGAACAGACAGAGTTTTGGACACCGCTCGTCATTACGCCCCAAATGATCGAACAAGGAAATTTCAATTACTACGCACTAGGGCGGTTGCGAGCAGGAGTGACATGCAAGCGGGCGGCGGCGCAGTTACTGGCTCCGGCTGTGCATTTGTTCAAAGAGAAGGAAGTGAAATATCCGCAATATAGAGGTGTCATCCAGCAGATGCTGGGCGTTCTGACGATTTATGTCACTCCGCTGCGCGACACCATGTCCTGGGGCTTTCGCGACGTACTCTGGATGCTGCTGGCGGCCGTGGCCGGGCTGCTGGTACTCGTTCTATTCAACTTGGGCAACTTGCTATTGACCCGGAATGCACAGAGATCCCGCGAATACATAGTCCGGCAGGCGCTCGGCGCAAGCCGTTGGCAACTGCTGCGGCAGAGTGTGTTCGAGCAAATTGTGTTGGTGGGTCTTGCTTCAACGTTTGCGCTTGCGCTCACATGGTGGGGTATCTTCGTCGTGCGAACCGCTGCCGCAAGCAGGGTACCTCGGCTTTATGAGCTGCAGCTCAGTTTCGCCGACTTCGCGCTACTGCTGTCCGCGGCGGCGGCGACGGGTCTCATCTTCGGATCACTCTCGCAGGTGTTGATGTCGAGAGCCGCGCTTGCTTCCGGACTAACTTCTCAGAGCCGTACCACAACAGGCGACCGGAGCAGCAACCATCTGCGTTTTGTGCTGGTCGCGACGGAGGTTATGGTTTCGGCTGTTCTACTGGTCGTAGCCGGCCTGTTGCTGGAAAGCTTTGCAAATGTCAGGAAAGAGCAACCGGGATTCAATCCGAAGAATGTGCTGACGGTTGAGGTGCCATTCGTTATGGATAAGGCGGAGAAACGGCTGCAGCATATTCGCGAACTGATACAGCGATTAAGCGAACTGCCAGGCGTGGAGTCAGCTTCAATTGTGAACCGTCTTCCTCTGGCGGGCGACAATGAAATTCACAGTGTCCGAGCTTTGGGCAGGCCTCTGCCACGAATAGCAGAGGACATCTCAGCCGAGTACCGAGTGATTGACGCAGGGTATTTCCGCACAATGCAAATCCCTCTGGTTGGGGGGCGAGAATTTAGGCTTGACGATTCGTCCTCCGCCGCCGTGATCAGCAGAAAGATGGCGACACATTTGTGGCCGGGGGAAAATCCGATCGGCAAACAATTCGCAGACGGGGATAACCCTTCATTACGAGTAATTGGGGTGGTCGGGGATGTGCACTATGGGTCACTGGAGAAGCCGCAGATGATGCAGTTCTACCGGTTGATTAGCGCAGATCCCTATTACGCGGACATTTTCGTTCTGCGCTCGAAGCAGGATCCGGAAAGCCTAGTCCCGCTGGTGCAGAGGACAGTTTGGCAGTTGAATGCCACAGAACCGGTGACCCATGTGCAAACCATGGAGGGCATCGTCCAATCAGTAACGCTTCAGCGCCGGTTCGTGACATGGGTGTTGAGCGGCTTCGCCGGCGTGGCTCTGTTCCTTTCGGCATTGGGTTTATTCAGCGTGGCGTCTCTCTCGGTCGTTCGCAGAACGCGCGAGTTTGGAATCCGGCTGGCAGTCGGTGCAAGCGCGGATCACATCATGTTATTGGAAATGTCGAGAACGTCGATTCTGGTGTTCGTAGGGCTGACACTCGGATTGGCTGTCTCGATCGTCGTGACGCAAGCCTTGACTGGATTACTGTACGGAGTCCAGCCGTGGAACGCGACTATCTTTACCACTGCAGCCGCTGTACTTGCCGGATCAGCGCTGTTCGCCAGCTGGTTGCCGGCGAGACGGGCAGCCCGGATCGACCCGGCAACTGCTTTGCGAAGCTCATGAGCCGGTAAGAGCGCTTAATTCTATCGCGGCTCGGCTCGTCGTTGGCGACAGTTCGTGGTCGCTTAGCGGATGCCTAGTATCCAGCCTTCCTCAGATGTGATTCCTTCGAGTTCGTCGGGCGAGAGCCGGGTTGGCGGTTCAAACAGGGCTCCGATCGTGCCAGCTTCGTCTTCTTGAGCGAAGTACTCAGCCAAGCCGCGCACTTGCGCTCGGTCTTTACATTCTCCCGAATTCTGAGCCCAGTTTCTGATAGACGGATAAATCTCCGCGTGGAGGATTGTCCAGTCCCGCTGGGCGCGAGGCGCAAGGGCGAAGCCGGTTTCGAAAGGCCAGACTCGCGAGATATTCGCCAGTTCCTGATGGAAGCGGAGACTGTTGAGATAGGGGATTCCGAGCAGGGCTTGGCTACCGACCGAGCCGGGGTAGCAGAGTTTCCAGACGGGTTGGGGGCCGCGGTTGCGTTTATCTGTAAAACGGAATTCAGCGAGTCCGAGCGACGAGTGGCGGAGCCCGCGTTTGGATGTGAGATGCAATTGCTGCTGCCCGGAGGGACATCCCCAGAAGGGGAATGGCTGATTGCTGACGGCGGCGTTTAGTTCGGCGGCGACTTGGAAACGGTTGCTGCGGTTCTTATCGCTGTCAACGATTCGCGAAGAGAGAAGGCTCCATACGGCTTGCCACGGTGGACCGGAGTTGATGTTTAGAGCGGCTGCAAACCCTGTGGGATACCCGTAAGGAAAGTCGAAGCCGATAAGAGTTGATCGCTGGCGTCGAGCGAGTTGGATCAAGATGTCAGTAACTTCGCGGACAGCGGAAATTCGTGTGGTTGGATTTTCAAGTGCAGTGATCGATGTGGTTCCGTCGTCAGTACGTTCGAGAACGCAGTACCAGATACTGTCGGCGTCCTTCTTCGGCGTGTTGTTGGCGCTCCAGTCGACCATAATGTACGCGTCGAATTGAACCCGGTCGATTGGCTCCATTTGAACAGCTTACTTCGAAGCTTGCGGCCCGGCTAGCGATTGGGCGGTTCTCCGGGCCAGCCCTCGGGCGGCGGTCCGGGCGGTCTGCCGTACCGGCCTCCTGGTCCGCCCGGACCCACTTCTCTCGAGGTGACATTCGGATGGATGGCGAGAACTGCTGTCGCAACGAATCCCGCTTCCATCTCACGTTTGTCGATTTGCGTTAGTGCCACGATTGACTCACTGCCGTGCTGGCTTGTGAAAACGTTGTCTTCGTCCTGTCGTGTTCGTTCGGTGTGGTGCGCTTTGTACGGTTCGCAGTTGGCAACTGCGTCACTGACGTCTTCCGGAAAGAATAACTGGCCAGTATAAGAGATGTGCCCGCCTTCGTACTTGGCGTCACTTACGTGCCCGCCGACGTGTGCACGCATGTGAATGTGAATATCTCGACCCATGTACCAGCCTGGATAGATGGTTGAGAATTCGACCACGCCTGAACGATCTGTCAATTGGACTCCTCGCAGGAAAGTCGTGCCGTCGTGCTTGCGGTTACGCATGCCCGGTGGAGGTCCCGGCGGCGGGCCTCCGAGGCCGTGGGGCGGCCCATCGGGACTGTTGGCCGTAAATCCGGAATACACTCCCATCGCATCGCAATGCCAGATATCTAGTGCTGCATTCTCGAGCGGCACGCAGCGCGTCGCATCCACGACAGTCAGGCGAAGCTTCAGCGGCACTCCGGGTCTGCCTTCAGTGACATTTTGCCGCATTCGCTCCAGATCCAAGTAGTAAGGACCTACTTCCTGCTCAGCCGTGAGCGAACACGACGGCGCATTTGCTTCAGCAATGGCCGCCGAACTGCGACTTACGCAGGTGATGGCAGCAGCACCGGCCATTCCGCGGAAGAGAAACAATCGTCTGGTATGCACAGTTCTATCTCAACGCGATTTTGTAAAGAAAAGATTCAGAGGACCCGGCAAATTGTAAAAGACGCGTAAAGTCGTGAACGAACGGCAACCGTGAAACGTCTTTTCCGGTAAGCAAGCAGATGGCTGGCGCGACGCCTACCCCCCAAACTCCTCGTCGCGCCAGCTTAGTTGGAATATGTATGAGAGACAACAAGAGTAAATCGAATTCCCGGCAGCGTTGGTACACGGCTGTGCGACATTTCTTCGCCAGCCTTTTTCAGCAGTTTCGCAGGGAAGCTGAGTTACTGCGCGATTGAAAGCGAATCCGCGGCGGTGAGCCGCATTTCAACTTCAAATCCGCGTGGGGAAAGATTACGGCAGGTTACAGTTCCGCCGCACGCCTCAATACAGTTCTTCACAATCGCTAATCCCAATCCCGTGCCGCCGGTAGCTCGCGTTCTGGCCAGTTCCGGACGGTAGAACGGTTTAAAGATTTCGTCAATTTCCGATTCCGGGACGCCTGGACCGTTATCGGCCACGGTGACTGAAACTACGCCATCGCCATTCCTCGCACAAATCGTAATTGGTCCCGCATCGCCCGAATAACGAATCGCGTTCCTGATGACGTTTGCGAAAGATCGGAAGATGTACTCGGGCTGACCGATCACATTTATCCCTTCACCGACATCGAGCGTGATATGGACAGCATCCGATGCTTCGCGTTGCACGACGCGCCGCAGAATTTCCCGCACATTAACCGGAGCCAAATCGATTGCAGTCTTCACTTGCGCCTTGGAGAATGAAAGAAGTTCGTTCACCAAAGCCGACATGTGCTCCACTTCCGCCTTGAGATCGGCCACATAGTCGATTTCGTTTTCTCCCGCACGCTGCTCCAGAATCCCGAGTGCGACCTGAATGCGAGCGATGGGCGAACAAAGCTCATGCGCAATATCGCCGAGAAAACGCTTCTGGCCGTGAACAAAGCCCGAAAGCCGATGGGCCATGCGGTTGATGGATTCGCTGAGTTGGCCCAACTCGTCGCGGCGGCGTTTCGGAAGCTGAACTTCAAACCGGCCTTCGGCAATCTGGCCTGTCGCTCGCGTCAACTGACCAATAGAGTGCGTCAGTCCGCGAATGAGCGGCAGCCAACAAAGGACGGACACAAACGTGACGGCGAGTGCCACAGCGGCCCACGGCCTCGGATCGAAAAATGGATTCAGCCATAGAGAACGGACCCGCACGACAAGATTGCCGTGCATCGGCTCCGCCGCTCCTGTCGTAAATACTGGGATGTGAGCGATAACCCAATGCTGCACGGGAGCGCTGCTCTTGATCATGACCAAAGATGGCGGCCCCGGACCACGATGTGACCCCGTATCTGGCGGCCCGGGCGGGGGTTCGTGAAACGTTCTGGAATGCGCAAACGGATCTCTGTGAATTGCGCTCAGGACATCGGCCGGCAGTTGCACTGATGTTCCGGCCAGTTCCCGTCCTTCGGAATCGAAGAGATAGAATTCGGCTTTGTAGGTCGACGAGTATCGCTCCAGCAACTGGTCCCATGATTCGCGAGGAACAGTGGGGAATTCCAAGGCGATCTGCTGCGATACCGAAAGCATTCTGTCCCGAACGGGCGCCAGGAGAAACGATCCGACCTCGAAGCGAAACTGAACGCGTGCGAAGACGAAGAATACCAGCCCAAGGAGCGCCACATTCAGAAACGCTACGAGCAAAATTTTGGTGGAAAGCGAGGCGCGGAATTTCATGCGCTCGGCTCCGCCTCCGGTTTGCGCATCATGTATCCAACACTGCGAACGGTGACGATGAAGCGCGGCGATTTCGGATCGTCGCCCAGCTTCTTACGGATGGAGGAGATATGGACATCGATCGAGCGATCGAAGACCTCAAAATCGCGATCCGCCACTTCGAGCAGCAACTGCTCACGCGTCTTCACTCGCCCGGCTGCTTTTGCCAGGGAAGCGACAAGCTCAAATTCCACGGCTGTGAGTTCGAGAGTCTCTCCACTGAGAAGCACGGTGCGGGAGTCAAGATCAACCTTTAGATCACCAACTGACGACGGGCTCTCTGCGCTGCTCTGATTTTTGCTCTGAGACGATAAAAGATCTTCGGATCACCGCTCGCAAGCGCGCTAGCAGTTCGCGAGTGGAAAAAGTTTTGGGGAGATAGTCATCGGCTCCGAGTTCCAGGCCGACAATTCGATCCGGCTCTTCGCCGCGTCCGGTGAGCATCAATACCGGAACATTCGAAGCGGCACGGATGCGCCTTAGAACGTCGAAGCCATCCATCCCCGGTAACATCACGTCGAGAATCAGTGCGGCAAATTCGCCGCGAAGAGCTAATTCCAGACCCTCGGGCCCGGTGTAGGCCACAGAGACTTCATAGCCGAGCGGCCGCAGGTAATCCCGGAGAAGCCGGCACAGCTTGGCGTCGTCGTCCACAATGAGCACCCGGGTGGGCGCGTCGGAAGAAACCATGGCCTGCTCCCACCATAACTGTTTCGCGGGATCGGTCAGGTGGAGTTTTACTGAAGTTTTACAATTCGGGCGTGCGTGCTCGCGCGTACTTTACAAAGGCGTGTTGAACTGGAGCTACCCCTTAACAGCCGTCTGTCCTGCAGCAACCCACCAGATCCCCCAAAGGTGCAGTGACAGGCGGCTGATTTTCCCTGCACCGGTGCTCGAGTCGAAACGTAAGGCCGCCGGCACACGTATCAAATAGAGGCAGAAATTTCAGTTCTGTATGCGCTGTTTCCTTGTCCCCACCCTGATCGCGTTCGCAGCGATCTTGTCCGCCGCAGATGATCCTGTCGTTTTTAAGAGCGACGTTGCAGTTACACGTGTGGACGCGCAGGTTGTCGATCACGATGGGCGCACCGTAACCGGCTTAAACCGCGAGGATTTCGTTTTACGCGTGGACGGACATGTGGTGCCGATCCGTAATTTCGCGAGCGAGAACGTGCCCATTGACATCCTGCTGCTGCTGGACGTCAGCGGGAGCATGCAGCCACATGTGGAACGGATTGCTTCAGCCGCGGAACAGGCGCTGAATGTACTGGCGCCGAAAGATCGGGTGGCAATCATGATCTTCGACACATCTACCCGCGTCAAGCTGCCGTTCACCAGCAGCCATAGGGAAGTCACGAGTGAATTGAACCACCTGTTGCGGTGGGAAGGCTTCAACGGCGGAACGCGCATCACACGCGCCATGCTGGATGCTGCGAGTTACGTGGAGCGAGAGGCTCGGCCGGATGCTCGCCGGGCGATCGTCATTCTGACCGACGACGAGACGCAGGATGGGGAACAAGAAGGGCGCGTGGAGAGCGCTCTCCGGCGCGCAAATGCCGTGCTGAGTTTTCTGCAAGCCCCGTATGAACCACCGGGTCTGGCCGGGGGCGGCGGACGGCCGCACGGAACCTGGGGGACAAATGGGGGCGGTTGGCCCAGTGGAGGTGGCATCGGTTTCCCGGCCGGAGGCGGCGGACTTCCCGGCATTTACGGATCGGATCCGTCGCACTCAGCGGGAACCGCCGATATTGCGCGCGACTCGGGCGGCGACACCATGCAAGTGGACGAAGCCTCGGCGTTAGAGGACACGCTCACCAGGCTGCGCCAGCGATACGCGCTCTATTTCTATCTCCCGGAAGGCTCTCAATCGGCGGATCGGCGAAATGTGCAGGTTGATCTTTCGGAGATGGCCAGAATACGATTTCAGGAAGCCGACGTCCGTTATCGGCGCGTGTACATGGCGGGTGGCGCAGCGGCGCAAAGTGCAGGGCCGGTGGTCAGCCGTGTGCAGAAGCCAGTTGATACAACGGTCGATCCGACTCCCATTCAGGACGAGTCCGGGCCTAAATCGCGCAGAGTTGCAGTGAACGAAGACTCGGGGCCGCAAGTAAACACAATTGATATTGACGCCGATACTCCAGATCAGCCGTCGTCAAGCCCGGCGCCTTCAACAGATCCTCAGAACAGAAATTTGCCTCATCTCAATAAACCGAATCCGCCTCAATAGCGAAACATCAGTGGAATGGTTCAACGCCAGAGAGGAAATAATCTCGGCGTTTGAGCCAGGTAGGTCTCGTACTCGGGCCCGTAAACGCGAGTAAGATACTCTTCTTCCAGTTGCATCCGTTGGCGAATCAACACAAACCAGCAGAACGCAAGCAACCACGACAATACGCTGGGAAGCAGCAATGGGAAGGCCAAACGCGTTCCCACCAGGCCGGTGTAGCGTGGATGGCGCACCAGGGCGTATGGGCCGTCGAGCATCGGAGCATTTGATTGCAGCTTAGGGACGAAATTCTTCAGCAAATAGGCATCCACCCACAACAGCCAAACAAACGATATGAGATAGATGATCAGCCCGGCCAGTTGTAGCCAGACGAGTTCGAGACGCCGTCCCGTATGTACGTGTCCGTAGTCGAAGAAGACTCCCAATTCGAGCACACCGAGCACACCTGTGAATTTATTCCAAGCGGGCTGAATCTGCCTTGCGAAAAACACGTCTTTGACCGCGGCAGATTCGGAAAGCCGGCGAGAAAAGAGAATCTGCTGCACCGCAAGAGTGGAGCTGATTACTAGATAGAAAGCTGAAAACAGATCGAGGCGCGCCCAGTGCGCCCGAGAATGCCACTGATACAGCAGCAAGACAGCGACACAGTTGTAAACCGCAAGGGACAGCAGGACTGCTATCGGCTTCATTTGCTGGGACCGCTAAGGGCTCTACCTATATCAGCACGACTCCGCGTCTAATATAGGTATCAGCCGCTATGCCCCGTTTTCCCGGCGTCGATTACCTTCAATTTGATTCGCTGCTGAGCGAACAGGAACTCATGGTCCGGCAAACCGCGCGCCAGTTTGTAGACGAACGCGTGGTTCCTGTCATTCGCGAGGCATTCAACACCGGCGTGTTTCCGAAGCAATTCGTTCCGCAGATGGCGGAACTCGGATTCTTTGGCGCAAATCTGGAAGGTTACGGCTGCGCCGGCATGAACAACGTCGAGTACGGGCTGATCATGCAGGAACTGGAGCGCGGCGACTCCGGTGTTCGCAGCTTCGTCAGTGTCCAGGGCGCGCTGGTAATGTATCCCATTTACACATTTGGGTCGGAAGAACAGAAACAACGCTGGCTGCCGAAATTGCAATCGGGAGAAGCGATTGGATGCTTCGGACTAACGGAACCCGATTTTGGCTCGAACCCTTCCGCGATGCGCACCATTGCAGAACGGCGCGGCGACTCATGGGCTTTGAATGGTGAAAAGACTTGGATCACCAACGGTTCTGTGGCCGATATCGCGGTCGTTTGGGCGCGCACTCCCGATGGAATTCGCGGATTCCTGGTGGAGAAAGGCACTCGCGGGTATTCGACAAGCGACCTTCACGGCAAGCTCTCCATGCGCGCTTCGGTAACATCCAGTCTGCATTTCGCCGATTGCGTCGTGCCCCAAGCGAATCAACTTCCGTGCGCCAAAGGACTCAAATCCGCGCTGAGCTGCCTTTCGCAGGCGCGCTTCGGCATTGGCTGGGGCGTGATCGGCGCAGCGATGGATTGCTATGAGACCGCACGGAGCTATACGCTTACGCGTAAACAATTCGACGAGAAACCGCTCGCCGGCCATCAACTTGTGCAGGAGAAGCTCGCCTGGATGATTACCGAAATCAGCAAGGCGCAGCTACTCGCGCTGCACGTCGCGAAGCTGAAAGACGCTGGTAGGGTGGACGCGGCTCACATTTCCATGCTGAAGCGGAATAATGTCTCGGTCGCTCTCGAATGCGCGCGGCTGAGCCGCGATTTGCTGGGGGCCAACGGCATCATGGACGAGTACCCGATCATGCGCCATATGTGCAACCTCGAAACCGTGAAGACCTACGAGGGTACGGAGCACATTCACACGCTGGTCATTGGTGAACGGGTCACCGGAATTCCGGCGTACCGTTAACCGCCCCGGCCAACTGCTTCGACATCTGCTCGTGCAACACGGCCACGCCCGGATCGCGCTGTACCACCGCGGCATAGCGCTTCCAAAAATCCTCCACTTCGCGCGAAGGCGATAGTAAGGCGCGGGTGTCTTCAATCAGTTGCTGAAACTCTCGTGCTGTGCCGGGAGGATTTTTCGCCGCCAATCCTTCATCGATCTGCACCAGTAGCGTGGTTACCGGCCGCAGCCAGGCAAACCAATTGTCGTTGATCAGCAGCTGCAGAAATGCCGAGGGGGAAGCGATCGTCCCATGAACAATCTCATAAGCAGTCCGCTCGGAATCGAGCAGAGCCTTGTGCAGGGTTAATAACGTCTCCCGCACGTCTTTCAATCTCTGTCGCGCCGCATCCGGGGCCGCTTCAGGTAACTCCATTCACTCCCAGGGTAGCGCGCGAATGCGGTGGACAGCAGGCAAATGGGCAGCTATTTTGATGGCGCTGTCTTTGCTTGGTTCAGCTGGGCTTGGTCCAGCTTGGCTTGGTCTAGCTTGCCGAGCAACTCTTTCGCGGCAGCTGCGCCTTGACCGTTGGGAGCGATCGCCAGGTAGGCGCGTAAATGCGTCACCGCGCTATCGTAGTTGCCCTGCGTCAACAGCATTCGAGCGTACAGATGCTCCGCCTCCGGGTAGCGGTGGGCGGTATCGATCCGAAGCAGCTCCTGAATGCTTTTCTGCGCTTCCTCCGGCTTCTTCAACTGAAAGTTGGCGAGCGCGTTGTACCAGAGTGAACTTGGGAAATCCACCGAATCGAGTGCGATCGCCTGTTGGCTATAGTTTGCCGCAGCTTCCCATTCCTGCCCTTGGGCCGAGAGCAAAGCGAGTTGGTTATAGGGACTAGCGTACTTCGCGTCCGCGGCAATCGCGGATTGATAGGACCTTCTCGCGGCTTCGGTGTGGCCTTCGCGCTGCTGCAGCTCTCCCAACGCGAACCAAGCAATCGCATACTTCGGATAGGTCGCGGTGGCCGCGAGAAATCGCTTCTCCGCGTCCTCAAACTTGCCCTTTTCGGCTAGTTCCACTCCCTTTTCGTAATCTTTTTGGGCATGCTTCGGCACCAGGGAGGTGGTCAGGCTAATGGTCCCCGCAGTCTCACCGCTGCCCAGGCGGTGCAGAATGATCGTCCCCACGTTCGGATCATCCAAAAATCTGTGGTTGGCCAACTCCACTACGTCCGAACGGTACCCTGGATAAGACGCTCGAAGCTCACAGTTCCAATTAGCGTTACGATTGACGCCGTTCCCCATTGTCCCTTGGCCCGGGTTGCCAATCCCGCCGACCGGGCGTCCGGGCGGACCGGACATAGCATCGGCTGCGTCCGTATCCAAGATGGCATTCTGGCCGATTTCGAAAGAGAACTGGCCTTTGGAATCGGTATGCGCTTCGAGCCGCGGCATCCCACCGCAAACGCGCTCAATACGGATGTCAGTATTCGGCTTCACGCCGTCCGCGAACAGAACACGCCCGGACAGGAAAATAGGGCGCGAACTAGGCCATCCGTTAGGGGACGTCGGGTTCGAGGCCGAGCCAGGGAAGTTTGTCGACCCGGGGTAGTTCGTGGAGGGGGACGCGCCCGGCGACCCCACCGATCCCGGTGTGTTGCCGGCGGGTGCGCTGCTGCCCGTGTGGCTTCCGCTTCCGGGCCTTTGCGCAGGCGCTATCGAGCACAAGAGGAAGGCAGCAAGGAAGACTACGCGGCAACCGGTCCAGATAAGGCGCATGGGACCCCTTTTGAAGTTGGTTCGAGTATCTCATAAACGAGCAATCTTCAGGGTTGCGAACACCCCCTCGTACATCCGCAGCCGATTTTCTAATGAATTTTGCTCCGGGGCCGAAAAGGAAGTTGGATGGGATTACCAGCACTTACGGCGGTCGGCGCTTCTCTACTCACTAAGCTCGAAGGCCTAGCCATGTCTAAGGCGTCTAAGACGAGCAGCACTCCCCAGCCGCAGGCGAAATTTACGAAAGATGCCAGCAGCGTGTCGGATCCAGGTATGCTCTTCAGCCAGCTACAAGGTCTGAGCCAGCAAAACCCGGCCGAATTTAAGAAGATCACGGCGCAGGTGGCACAGCAGCTCCAGGCCGCCAGTGGCAGCACGGCCGGCACCTCCGCTGCGTCTCCCCAGTCCAGCCTGTTAAACCAAATGGCGAGTAATTTCCAACATGCCTCTCAAACCGGTAGCTTCTCCGATCTCTTCACCCACACTGCGCAGACCGCATCATCAACCGCTGCCTCCGGTAACCCCCATAACCAGTACGCAGCCTCGAACGGCGCCTCCGATTCCAGCACGATTCACAGCATCTTCTCCCAGGCCCTTTCCCAACTCAAAAGCGACCTCGGCACCAACGCGGCATTAAGCGTCGTGTCGGTCTAGGGCAACACGCGCGTGCCGGTGCAAGGGCAGCTGAGACACTTCGCAGCACTTGCTCACTAATCCAGAAGAGTAGTGTCCGGCTTCCATTCCATCCCAACAACTCCAGCCCGCGGAAACAACCAACGGGGCCAGACGGTGGTGATCTTCACCATGCTCTGCACCTTGCTGCTCATCCCTGTAGCCGGCTTGGCGATAGACGCCTCTGTTGTCTATCTTATGAAGGCCAAGCTTTCCGCTGCAGTCGATGCCGCTGCTTTGGCAACCGCCCGGAGCTTGAACTTGGACTCGACGCCAAACAATCAGACGCCGGCAACTAATACCGGACAGTACTATTTCTCTGCTAACCTGCCCGCCGGCACTATGGGCGTAACGGTTCAATCAGGCTCGCCGGCCATCTCCGTAACCAGCTCGAACAATACTCTCCAGGCAACCGCCACAGCGACCATTCAGGTGCCCCTCTACTTCATGCGTCTGCTGGGCTTCCCAACATCAACTCTTAGCGCCTCGGGAGAAGCTTCGCGGCGAATCTCTAACATTATTCTCGTGCTGGACCGTTCCTATTCCATCGCGATCGGCGGCAACTGTTCCAATCTAATCTCCTCGGCCGAGAGCTTCGTGAACGACTTTGTCGATATCACCCAAGCACCCAACCCGACCGGGGCCGATACTGTAGGGCTTATAGATTTCCAGGCGTCTGCCAACGAAGACTTCCTAGCGGCAAACAACTTCAAATCGGCTTCGAAGAATATCAACTCGTATCTCACTCAATTGCAATGCACTGGCTATACCAACACAGCGCAAGCGTTGGCCGTAGCCTATTCGCGTTTGCAGGTAATCGACGAGCCCTCCGCAAACAACGTGATCGTTCTGTTTACCGATGGAAATGCGGATACGATCTCCGCCAAATTTCCGGTCAGGAGCAGCAACGCATCGAAAACAACCGTTTACAATTGGCAGCCCATTGGGAATTCAAACCCATCCACAGTACAACAGGGCGCAAGCACCTGTAAATCGTCGGTCACATATCTTACAGGTGTGATCACGAACCTGCCAGGGGGGTTGACCGCGGCAAACGACGTTGGAGGCGTCTATGTTGATAGCTATCCGACTTCGCCCGAACCAATTTCCTGGACCAGCCCGTATACGGGTACCGGTTCCGGTTATCCCTTCCCGGCCGCGGAAGTGAGCGGCTCAAGCTGCTACTTCACCAGCACGAGTGTCTATTCGTACCCATATAACACGCTGGCTATTAGAAATGATGTAGCGTATATTCCGGCAACAGATAACAGTAAGTACCAGGCCTCACTCATCAATTCTTACTGGACGCAGGCGGCGGATTATGTTTCAACGGGCCCCTATAAAAACAAAGGCCTTCGACCGGACACTACGCAATCTGTAAACGACGCAGCCCTCAGCGATGCCGATAACATGGCGAACATGATTCGTGGCGGCACGGCCAGCTCTGGGGCATCCATACAAGCGACGATTTACACAATCGGGCTGGGCAATCCTCCGGCTGAAGTGATCAACAGCGAATTCCTTGAACGCGTCGCAAACGATCCGCGCGCCCCAGGTTACAATTCTAACCAGCCGACTGGATTATTCATCCTGTGCAGCTCCGCTGGATTGCAGTCAGCTTTTCAACAGATCGCCTCGCAAATTCTTCGCCTATCGAAATAGACGATTCGACCCGGAGCTAGAATACGGAGCGGGCGCTCGATTGTCCACCCCCCAAGTCAGGCGAGGTGAGCGTCGTTTCAGCCATGTAGGCATATTGGCCAAACGCCAATGTAGGCGTCCCGCTCACCACCGGAAATAGATTCGAGAACTTAGCCGCCACACAGGCGGCGTCAGTCATGTAAGTACCCGGGGCTATGTTTCCAGAACTGTCCATATCGGTCGAAGGCGGGTTGCCATAGGCGCTCAGGCGAACGGACGAATTGCCTACAACGACTCGCTTTATGAGGACATACTGGTTCGTATTCGCGCAATTACTCAACCCTGCGTTCGTACAAGAGCTACTGTTCACATAAGTGACGACCGAAAGAATAACAACCGATTGACCTGTGGTCGTCAGATTCAACCCTTGCGCTATGGTTTGCAGCATGGTCTGGTTGCTTGGATCTGAGAAATCGATTCCGAACGCCAGCATATGCGCAGCATCGCGGCAAACCTCGGCTACTTGAATGCTACGGATCAGGCTGATCCCGACGTCCCACATTCCGAAGAAAAACGGCACCCAAAACAGTGCAAAGCAAAGGACAAATTCCACGAGGCTGCTGCCGCGCTCGCCGGAACAGGCCTTACCGTGCAGGGTAGCGCTACGCACAAGCTGAACCCTCAAGGACATCAGCGGCACTCGCGGACAAACTCATGGGTAGCTTGGAAACAAAGAACGGGGCAAGTAGATTGAGCGATGCACCGCTTACGCTGACCTGAAGTATGTTTCCTGGAGTAAGTTGACCTGTGGTGAGCGGCGTTCCCGGCGCTGACGGCGAGTAGTACGCAATTGTGATGTTGCTTGAGGATTTGAGAATACCGCCTGAGTATGCGATGACAACATTGTTAATCGATGTATTCTCAGTGGCAACGCTGACGCACGTCGTGACGCCGTTGCTGGTAGTACCTTGGCTGATGACCCCGTATCGCACTCCTTCCCGGACTGCCTCCTGAAGAGAGGCTTTGGCGTAAATGGCCCAGGCGGAATCCACCGCCAGAAATACCAACGACAGCATCGGAATCAGCACCATGGCGAATTCCACCAACTCAGCGCCGCTTTGTGCGCGCCTCTTCCGAGATCGACTGCTCAACTGATGGGCTAAAGGCACTCTGGGGTTTTGCTCAGACACTGGTCGTGATCCTGCATAAGCCTCATCGGCAAAGCGCCTAAGTTACCTTAGCCTTTTAATGAATCCGGCTGCTTCACTCCATCTACAAGTAACCGCTCCCTTACCAGATCTTCGACGTCCGCGATCTGATCTCCGAGCAGGTTCAGTTTGCGCGACAATCCCTGGATCTCCAGCTCCGCGCGGCGATTCACCTCGTAATCCAGCTCGCCCCGCAGCCGGTCTTTTGTGTCCTGCCGGTTTTGGCTCATCATAATCACCGGCGCCTGGATGGCAGCCAGCATAGAAAGAAACAAATTCAACAAAATGAATGGATACGGATCCCACGCGGACCGTCCCAGGGCGACGTTCGCCCCGGTATAGATCACAAGCACCACACCGAAGGTAATGATGAACTTCCACGAACCGCCGAAATGCGCCACCTCGTCGGCTACACGGTCGCCCAGCATCGTTCCTTCTTCAATTACCTCATTGGGATTGCGCGTCGCCCGCACTCGCACGAGTTGCTGGGCTGCGTGAAACTGCCGACCCAACACGGTAAGCATGTCCATCCCTGCCAGGGGTTTGCGCTCCAGCAGCACCGTGATGTCGTGGCGATCCACCTCCACGCAGACGGTCTCCTCAAGCGCAATCGCGCCGGTCTGGTGCGGCGTCTCGTCCAGCATGGACGCGAAACCAAAGAACTCGCCCGTGGTTGGCTCATCCACAATGACTTCCTGCTGGTCCTCGTCGACCGTCGTCACCCGCACGCGTCCGGAAACCAGTACGTAGGCTCGGCCGCCCGCATCGCCGATCTTGTAGATTCGCTGCCGCGGAGCAAACGTCTTCAGTTCTACCTGGCTGGCTAGAACGGCGGTCTCTTCTGCGTCGAGCAGAGCGAATAAGGGCACCTGTTTGAGCGCCTCTGGTTTGCACGGCATTCGTCACCTTTTCGTAATAGAATCTGTTCCGCAAACGGCTCACGGCCGGTCCAAGAGCCAGCATTCCACAACGCACCCGCGATCCACAACACGGCGCGGCGGATAAGCCCAAAGGTGCTATATTACGGAACCAGCTCTATGCTTTTCTGTCGCTCTCATGTCCCCTTTTATCTCCTCGTTGGAACCGCTTTGCCGGCACTCCTTACACTAGGGCTAGCAGCCCAAAGCATGCCAGAACCGCCCGTTGCACCCCGCATCCCACACGCTGAGGTGCGCCACGACGCTACTGTCACGGACAACTATTTCTGGCTGCGCGAGAAATCGAATCCCGAAGTCCTCAAGTACCTGAAGGACGAAAACGCCTATACGGCGGCGATGACCCAGAATCTGAAGCGGTTCGAGGACAAGCTCTACAAAGAGATGCTTAGCCATGTGAAGCAGACCGATTTTGAAGTGCCCGTGTGGGAAAGCGGCTACTTCTATTACTCGCGCACGGAAGAAGGCAAGCAGTATTCCATTCGCTGCCGCCGCAAAGGCTCGCAAGACGCCCCGGAAGAAATCCTGCTCGACCCGAACGAACTCGCCAAGACACACAAGTTCGTCGGCATCGGGAATTTCCAGGTCAGCGACGATCAAAATCTCCTCGCCTATACAGTCGATTACACCGGCTTCCGGCAATACACGCTGCAAGTGAAGGACCTGCGCTCGGGCGAGACACTTCCGGATTCGGCCGAGCGCGTCACCTCGCTGGAATGGGCGGCCGATAACAAGACTCTTTTACTCACGACAGAGGATGCGGTGACCAAGCGCTCCGACAAACTTCTGCGCCACGTTCTCGGCACCGGCACTTTCAAGCTGCTGTATGAAGAGACAGATGAGCTTTACGATATTGGCGCCGACAAGACGCGCGACCGGCGATATCTATTGCTCAATATCGAGAGCAAGGACACCACTGAGGTCCGTTACCTGCGCGCGGATCATCCCCAGGACGCCCTCGCCGTCTTCCTGCCACGTGAAAAGAAACACCGTTATTACGTCGATCACCGGGAAGGGCTCTTTTACATCCGCACGAACAAACCGGGACGCAACTTCGCCGTCATGACCGCGCCCGAGAATGACCCTGCGCCAGCCAATTGGAAGCTCTTCGTACCGCAGCGTGACGACGTCCTCATCGAAGACATCGATCTGTTTAAAAAGTTCGCGGTGTCGATCGAGCAGTCGCAAGCTCTGAACCGCTTGCGCGTCTACAATTTCAAAACCGCTTCCTGGACGGACATTCCCTTCCCAGAGCCTGTCTATTCGGCGTCGCCCGGCGGCACGCGCGATTACGCATCAACTACGTACCGCTATAACTATCAAAGCTTCATCACTCCTCGCAGCATCTATGATTACGACACGGAAGCGGGCGCATCGAAGCTTTTGAAGCGCCAGGAAGTCTTGGGCGGTTACGACCCCTCTCAATATGTCTCCGAACGCCTCTGGGCCACCGCGCGCGACGGCGTGAAGGTTCCCATTTCGATCGTGTACAAGAAAGGGTTCAAGCGCGACGGCCGAGGTCCGCTGTTCCTCTATGCCTACGGTTCCTACGGTTATCCGACTCCCGTGACGTTCGATGGCTCGCGTCTCAGCATCTTGGACCGCGGCATGGCCTATGCGATCGCGCACATTCGCGGCGGTAACGAAATGGGCGAGGGCTGGCGCGAAGACGGCATGCTCATGAAGAAAAAGAATACCTTCTACGACTTCATCGATTGCGCCGAATACTTACAGAATGAGAATTGGACGTCGAAGGACCGGATCGTGATTGAGGGTGGCAGCGCCGGCGGTCTCTTAATGGGCGCCGTCGTAAATATGCGGCCCGATCTGTTTCGCGCCGTGCATGCGGCTGTTCCGTTCGTGGACGTTATGAATACCATGATGGATGCCTCGCTGCCTCTCACGGTTGGCGAATACCTGGAATGGGGTAACCCGAACGAGAAAGCCGCTTACGATTACATGAAGACCTACAGTCCGTATGACAATCTGGAAAAGCGCGCCTATCCCGCCATGCTCGTCACGACGAGCTTCAACGATAGCCAGGTGATGTATTGGGAGCCCGCCAAGTACGTCGCGCGTCTGCGTACGCTCAAAACGGATCAGAATCCTTTGCTTTTGAAGATCAAGATGGATCCCGCCGGGCACGGCGGCGCATCCGGCCGCTATGACCGTCTAAAAGATCGGGCCTTCGAATATGCCTGGTTGCTAAGCGAAGTGGGGATCGACCACTAACTGACCGGGACGGCCGTGCAGAGTGTCCACTGGTTGTCGGCGTATGTCACACTGGACGTAGGTCGCCGTATGACCCACCAACGAGCGCACATAGTTTTGCCGGACGATTTGCTTGCACAAATCGATCTGTTGGTTGGTCAGCGTGGACGTAGTGCTTTTCTCGTTGACGTGCTTCGGCGCGAAGTAAACCGTCGACGGCTACTCCAAATTCTGGACAGCCCGGAACAGGCATGGAAAGACGAGGATCATCCCGAACTGGCTGAAGGCTCCGAGGCTTGGCTCCGTAAAATGCGCGATGAGGATAGGTCTTCCGGGCAATCTTGACCCTGAATGAGCATCTTCCTTGGGACACAAATATCCTGGTGGATGCTCTTAACGCGAAGCGTGGCCGTAGAGAATTATTACGATCTCTGGTAAGAGACGGGAATCAACTAGCGTGCTGCGCCGTTACCATTGCCGAAGTATATTCCGGGATGCGTGAACACGAGACGGCAATGAGGGATCAGTTTCTTTCATCGTTGATCTGGTACGAAGTTTCCCGCTCCGTCGCACGGCGAGCTGGTGGCTTGCGTTACGAGTGGGCTCGTAAGGGAACGACCCTTAGCCTCGCGGACATCTTGATTGCGGCGATTAGCATCGAGTATCGTTTGACACTCATAACCGATAACAGGAAGCATTTCCCGTTTCCGGATCTGTTGCTATACAGCCCTTCGCCGTCTTAGAAGTGAATGACCGAGCGCGAAGTATAGCGATGATAGTCGGAAAAGTTAATCACATTCCATTCGCGATGATTGGTGCGTGCATACAGCACGGAGTATTCGCCGGTGCTCGGAAGAAGATATGCTTTACCGTCCAGGTCTACGGGCTTCAACGCAACACTCCATTGGATTTCTGAAATCCCGCTATCCGGCGGAATGGCCGTGGATGTGCGCGCGATTTGCAGGATCTCCCCAGAGGATTTCGAGACCCAAACCTTCGTTTCAAAGGGGACCCGATATTGCTGGGAACTGACTGTTAGATCCCACGGGCTGTCCTGCCCAGGCACTTGAAAGCTATAGATCATAGCGGGCGCGCCGTTCAGAGTCGTCTCCATCTGCTGTGAGATGGGCTGGGTCGCGAGCAGCGCACGCGTTTGCCGCAACAAAGTGCCGAACTCGCCTTCCGACCACGCCCCCGGGATGCTCGACAAACTCGGGCGGTCACGATTGTTTTCGCGAACGTCCGTATAGTTCTCGACTCCGTTCTCAAACGAAAGCTTGGCGTACACGGTATCGATGCGGTGCGGATTCTGCCCGTTTAGATGCGCCTGGTAACGCTCCATCTCCTCGTTGCAAATGAAGGACTTCAGGTCTGTGTATACCAGTTCGTTCTCTAGCTGGGCGCGCGCCAGCAAATCCCCCGGCGCCTGATTTTCACTGAACGCGGGCGCCACCGGCAAACCGTTTTCCGCTTCGGAAGCGCCGGGAGACCGGACGCCCCGCAAGCCCGCCTGCATCCGCCCGCTGCCCTGCTTGTGAACGCCGTAAAAGTAGCCCGTGAAACATAACGCGCACGATACGACAATCCATGCGCCTGTTTTCGTGATGCGCCAGCCGTCCGATTCCGGCCCTTGTCTCAGAGGTGGTCCTGATTGCCCAACTGATTCCAAAACACAATCTCCTACCAGTCTCATCGGCAGAAGACTTTCTAAGTAAGAGCCCGGCAACGCACACGCGATGACCTTGCGCTAAAGCGAGCGGCGATTTCTTGTCGATTCGACCAAGCATCGCTTGGCTGTCGGGCTAGCTACTTTCGGGAGTTCGGATATGTCCTGCCCGGCGTCGAGCGCGCCGCGGGGCATCAGGCCCGTTGAAACCCACGGCGCTCCATCTTTCCCCAGGACCGCTCTTTCTTGAACAGAACCTGCAGAATGGCTTGCACCCGCCACAGCAACGTGATTTGCCGGTATCCCACGTTTTCAATAAAGCCCGCCAGCAGCAAATGCACCAGATCGCGCGGGTTGGGATACTTCGATATTGTCGATTCTTCCAAGAGCACTGAACCGACGGACAGGAGGAGCCCAAACAGAACCGACACCGCGAAAAACAGCAGAGCGCTTGCCATCGAAAGCAACCCCAGCAACAATCCCACGAAGGTAACCAGATACCCCATCGCTTCCACCAGCGGCCCGATCACCTCGCAAAGCACAAAGTAAGGGAGCCCCAGCAATCCAACCGCTCCAAAGCGCGCATTCCCAATCAGCCGCTTGTGGAACAGCAAGCACTCTAAGCAGCCGCGCTGCCAGCGAATGCGCTGCCGCCGCAGCACGCGCGCGGATTCCGGCACCTCCGTCCAACACACCGAATCTGAAATGAACCGGACGCGGCAGGGCAGGTGGCGCTCACGGCAATGACGATGAATCCGCATCACCAGTTCCATGTCTTCGCCCACCGTATCGCGACGGTAGCCGCCCATCTCCACTACCAGTTCGCGCCGGAAAACACCAAATGCTCCGGAGATCACCAGCAACGTGTTCGCAAAGCTCAACGCGGTGCGCCCGGCTAGAAACGCCCGCAAGTATTCCACAATCTGGAAGCGGGCCATGAGATTCCTTGGCGTGTTGACCGCAAGCACTGCTCCATGCTCGATACGGCAATCGTTCGCCACACGAATCATGCCTCCCACGGCCATCGTCTCTCCCGGCGATTCGAGAAAAGGCCGCGCAATTTGCAGCAGCGCGTCGCGCTCGATGATCGAATCCGAATCCACCGCCGCGAACAACTCGTGCCGCGAGTAGTTGATCCCAGAATTGAGCGCGTCAGCCTTTCCGCCATTCTCTTTGTCGATCACCACCAGGGGAACCGGATCGCGCGATTCATACACGCCGCGCACCGTAGCCGTCGGAATATCGCCGAGCGCCACCCTGCTCGATCGATACAGCCGGAACTCCTCAATCAACACTTGCAGCGTACCGTCGGCCGACCCATCGTTGATCACAATCACTTCATGCCGCGGATGCCGCAATCGGAGCATCGAGCGAACGCTGTCGCGAACCGTCGCCGCTTCGTTATACGCCGGCGCCAGCACCGAAACGCTGGGCACAAACGGCGATTTCATCAATACTTCCAACTCATCCGCGCTGAACGGATCGCTCTCCTTCGCAAGCGCGAAATAACCGATCAGCATCAGCAGGAAATTCGCCGCGTTCACCAACACCACATAGCCGACGATGAGATCCTCAAGCGCCCGGTAGAAGTTCAGTCCCGCCATCCGATCTCTCCTAGCGCCTTACGGCCGCGTGCTCCAGCGCTTCCATCGCGACTGCGGCCGCTTTCCTGTCGGCACTGACGACGATCTTGTCGAGTACGATCTCCCCTGCTTCCCCTATATGCGCCAGAGCGTTCGCCGCGGCGACCGCTAGGCGCCGCTCTGCGAACAATCCAGCCTTAAGCGCCGGAATCAGAGGGACGATCTTCAATCGGCCGGCGGCTTCCGCAGCGGCGCAGCGAACATCCAAATCGGCACTCTCTAAGGCGGCCCGAACGTAGTCCGCGATCGAATCTTCCGTCAGCACATACGGTAAGAGCCCAAGCACCAGAGGCGTAAGCAAACGATCCTGCTCGCGCGCCAGCCAGGGACGCACGTCGAAGGAGGGGATGGCTCGTTTCCAGGCAATCAGAACTTCAAAACAGCGCGCCGCCTCCTCGGGTGTGGCGTTTTTCAACGAACGCGGGATGGTGTGGGCCAACAAATAGGCCGCGTGCCGCTTCAACTCGTCCGCCAGTAGAGCGCGCATCAGTAACGATTCCCGCAGTGCGGCGAAAAACACCTGCTCCACGGCTAGCGCATCGCCTGCCATGAGCAGCGCGCGGTAAGCCTGCGCGCGAACGCCGGAATCGGCATCGCGAATTCCCGCATACAGCGCCGCGTCCCCCGCCACCGGCGAGATCAACCCCAGCAGCGAGACGGCCCTTTTCCGCTCCTTCTTCGAATCCGACGAGAGTTCCTCCAGCCACTCGGCGGCAAATCCGTGCGCCATCGCGAAACGCGCCACGCGCTCCCGGCCCGCGGCTTTTACGGCCCCTAAAGTATGGGCGATATTGTCCTCGAGCACCTGTCTCGCCGGCCCGTGCCGCGGCACCTCCGAAGACCACGATTCGCCTTCGAGCGCCAGCGCCAAGACACGGTCCCGAATCGCAGGCCGAATCTGCTCGTACAGACTCTCTTTCAGCCGCGCATACGTACGCACCGACAGCAGCGAAATCGACAGCAGAAGAATAATGCCCGTTTGCACCGCTCCGAAAGCCGCTGCCCAACACAAGGCACGATCATGGATGATCCGCGCCGCTTGCCGCTCGACCAGCAGATTGATAAGCAATACCGCCACCGAGACCGCAACAGCCTTCGTATATACTTTTCCTGCCTCGCGCCCCATCACCGGGTCTCCATCGCGGCTCTCGCTACAGCCGTCCAATGGCGCGCTTGAGGCGCATCATCAGCTCCATGGGGTTAAACGGTTTTATGACGTAATCGTCCGCGCCCAGACTGAATCCTCGCAAGATGTCCGATTCCTGCTCACATCCGGTCAACAGAATCACGCGCGTTTGCGCCATCTCCGGGACGCTCTTCATGCGCGACAGAACTTCGAAGCCGTCGATGCTCGGCATCCCAACGTCGAGCACAGCGGCGCACGGCCTCAATTTTTGGATCAGATCGAGCGCCTCTCTACCGTTCGAAGCCACTTCGCAAGTCAGGCCATTGCGCTGCAGCGTCAGGCGCACCAGCGCGGTGATGGAAGGATCGTCATCGGCCAAAACCACGGTCGATCCGGGAGGAACAGGTTGAGATCCGGCAGGCAAATCGGCCCGCAGAGCCAGCACGCAACGCAGTAACAGTTCCTCGGCGCCCGTGGGCCAGACGCAAAACTTTTGCCAGGCTACGCGCGCCTGCTTCACCAGCCGCAACAACACCGCAACCGGTCCAGCAGCAATGCACCTGTCGGTCACGAACTGCAGTTGTTCCGCATCCAGCCACGCCGTTTCCGCCGCGCCTTCCACGTTAACCAGAATCAGTTCGAGCGGCTTCAGAATATCCGCGCCGGGACGCACGTCAAAACGCAGAGAACGGACGAATGCATCCGCGTCCGTCAGGATGCGCGTCAACTCCGCGGCCGCGGTTTCCCCGAATCCCAACAACGCAATCCGTTTGCCCGAGAGCGCTTCGCGGGCGTAGGACAGCGCGTCCACTGCGGCTGAACTGCTTCCATTCCTTGCTTCCGGGTTCAATGTTTCTGATAGCTGGCTCAAACGTGGATCCTCATGTCGAATCTCATGCGCCGCCTTGTCTTATCGCGCCTGCTGCAGCCGGTCGCGGCGCCCGGCGATTTCCGCATCCGTCGGATCGAGCGCCAACGCCTTATCGTATTGCGCCAATGCATCCCGGGGACGTCGCTCGGCCTCGGCAATCCGCCCCAGGAACACGTGGAAATCCGCGCGCTGATCGTCGAGCGCCGCCCCGCGCAAGAAGATTCTTTCGGCGTCCGGCAACCGGCTCTCGCGCCAGGCGACAATCCCGGCAATCAACAAAGCGTCAGTTTCATCCGGTGCTTTATGCAGGATTCCCAGCGCCGCCGCTTCGGCTTCGCGCAAATGATTTTGTTTCAGTTCGACCAGCGCCATTCCCGTTACAGCATCCAAATTTTTCGGGTCCGCCGCAGTCGCCTGGCGATACAGAGATGCGGCGCGCGCGAAATCGCCTTTGGTCTGCAGCGCGTGCGCAAACGCCACCAAAATGTCGGCGTTGCGGGGTTCGAGCGATACGCATTTTTCAAACGCCTGAATCGCGGCATCCAGGTCTCCGGCGCGCTCGTACGCCGTGCCAATAGCCGGACACGCTGCCTGCGGCGTCGAAGATCGCGTCATGAATTGTTGCCACAGCTTGGCTTCATCCCCAAATTGCTGCGCCGTGTGCGCCTGTTCGGCTTGCTTGCGAAGATCGGCATCGCTCGCATTCGGGTCTGCCGCGGCAGAATCCGGTACGGCCCCATCCGCCACAGCGGAACCGCCGCTTCCAGAGTTCGTCTGAGGTTCCGCGGCCGGCGCATCCCCCGGCTTCGAGTTTGCAGCGCTCGGCTCAACCGCAACCGGCGCGGAAGCAGCTGGCTGCCCTAGGTCCATACTGTTCGCCTGCTGCTTTCTGTGCAGTCCATACAGGTAATAGCCTGTCAAGATCATCGAGCAAACAATCGGAACCCAAACTTTGATCTTGTGCGTCTGCGTGGACAACTGCACCGCACGCTTCGCTAATTGCCGGCCTTCCTTCAGCAATTGCGCCTCTTCGGACAACTGTTTCTGGGGAGCGTCTAAACCATCCATTAGAACCTCGATCGCAGGGTGTAAGGGCCGCCGCTCACGGCCGTTCCCAGTTCACAGACGGCAACCCGCGTCGTCAGAAACCTCATCGGCAAAGCTGATCTGTATCACTGATCTGTATAAAGTGATCTCTACACAAGTGACGGAACGTGGGCCTACCCGCTCTTTGACTTGCTTATCGTGAAGGCGACCAATTCAAATGCTCCAGATATTCATTCAGCCGTCGCAGTTCTGCGCGGAAAGAAGCGCCATCGGCTGCCCGCGCATAGCGCTCGAGCGTCTCCCCGAAGTGCGTCAGCTCTGCGAAACCAAAAGAACCGCCGCTGCCCTTCAGGCTGTGGCTTAGGACGCGCAGCCGCTCGAAATCGGAGGACGCGAGCAACTCGAGCATTTGCGGAAGCTCATTCTTGCGGGCCGCCAAATACTCCGGCACTAACTCTTCGACGATGCGGCTAAGTGGCTTCACCTTCGGTCCAATGCGCCGGAACCCTGCGCGCGCACGCTCGATTCGGTCCCGATGCCCTCATCGTCGCCGTGCCCGGATTCTCTTAGCGATCTTTGGTTCCGCTATCCTGCTGCCGCGTCGCCGCAACGATTTCAAGGGACCGCAGTGCCTTTGGGTCGATGAGATAAGCGGAGACCTCCGGGGTCTGCCTCGGCGATCGCCTGTCCCTTCGGAACTGCTCTGCATGAACATCCATCACAAACTGCGCATCGGTCTGATTGCCGCACTCGTCCTCCTGACAGCTTTGGGCTTTGCCTCGCAGAGACGTCTCAAGACGTCGGCGGACCGTGCAGCGTTGGTATCGCGCACGCACGACGTTGTCGCCGCGCTCGAAGGGATCTCGGCCGCCGTGCACCTGGCCGAGTGCAATCAACGAGGATATCTGCTGACCCAGTCGCCCAGCCTGAAGGCCGGCTTTACCCAGGCCAAGGCCGATGTTATAACTCGCTTTACGCACGTTCGTTCCAGCACCGTTGACCCGATCCAACAGCGCCGGCTCGATCGTCTCAGACCGCTACTGGATGAGGCGCTAGCGACGCAAGAGACGTATGTCACGATCGCCCATACCGACCCGCGTAGAGCCGCGTTCCAGTATGAGTCGGCGATCAGCCGCGATCAAACGCGTATGCAGCGCATTCAGGCCGCTTTTCGGGAACTGGAAAGCGATGAGGAGAGGTTGCTCGCAGCCCGCACCCAGGGTTCAACGGAAGCCTCCACCTGGGCGGCGGAGCTGACCGGCGCCGGCACCTTGGTCGGCCTGGCTTTTGTTGCCATTTGCGCTCTATGGATCAGCCGCGATCTGCGCCACTGCGAGGAAGCGGAAGGAACTTTGCGCCAGGTTCGCGAGGGACTCGAAATGCGCGTCCAGGAGCGCACCGCCGATCTGTCGAAGAGCGCCGCATCGCTCGAAGCCGAAATCGCCGAACGGCGCAGCACAGAGGCGCAGTTGCGTGACAGCGAACAACGTTACCGGTTGCTGTTTGAAGACAGCCCCCTGCCTATGGAAGTGTTCGATCCAGACACGCTCGCTTATCTGGCCGTCAACATCGCCGCCGCAGAACTGTACGGATACTCGCGCGAGGAGTTTCTGACCATGACTCTGCTCGACATCCGGCCTCCTGACGAAGTGACCGCCTTCTCGCAATACCTGGAAACCGTCAAGGACGCCGACTGGTACGGCGGCACCTTTGTGACCCGTCATAAGAGCGGCAGATTGATCACCATCGAAGCCAAAGTGCGAACCATCGAATTCGGAGGCCGGAAAGCGCGGCTGAAGCTGGTTACCGATATTACCGAAAAAAAGCGCCTCGAGACGCAACTCCAACAGGCCCAGAAAATGGACGCCATTGGGAGGCTGGCGGGCGGCGTGGCGCACGATTTCAACAATCTGCTCATGGTCATCCTGGGCTACAGCGACAGCATCCTGAATAAACTCGACGACGCGGATCCCATTCGCGACAAAGTATCTGAAATTCACGCTGCCGGGCAGCGGGCGGCCAACCTCACCAGCCAGTTGCTGGCCTTCAGCCGCAAACAGATTTTGCAAATGCAAACCGTGCGGTTGAACGCGGTCGTTTCCAATATCAGCACGATGCTGCGGCGTCTATTGGGCGAGGACATCGAAATCGTGTTGCATCTCGAAGACGGCCTGGGCGAGATCTTGGCCGATCCCACCCAACTCGAACAAGTGCTGCTGAACTTGTCCGTCAACGCGCGCGACGCCATGCCCCAGGGCGGTCAGTTAACCATCGAAACCTGCAACGTCGAACTCGATCCGGAATCGGCTTTACTCGAGGACATCGCGCCGGGGAAATATGTACAACTGATCGTTAGCGACACCGGCAAGGGCATGAGTGAAGCCATCCGGAGCAAAGTGTTCGAACCGTTTTTCACCACCAAGGAAGTAGGTAAAGGCACGGGTCTCGGTTTGTCGATGGTGCTCGGCGTGGTGCAACAAAGCGGCGGGACGATTACCTTAGATTCGGAAATCGGCCTGGGCACAACCTTCAAAATATCTTTTCCTTTGCTCGACGACGCCGGTCGCGCCTCCCGAGGAATCCGCCGAATCGAATTTGCTTCCCGCTCCGGCTGCCCAAAATGCGACCATTCTACTCGTTGAGGATGAAAAACAACTCCGCACGTTGGCGCGTGAGGTACTCAAGGAAGCAGGCTACACCGTCCTTGAGGCCAGCAATGGCAAGGACGCCTTACGAGTAGCCGATAGGCTCACTGCTCCGCCTTCGCTATTGCTCACAGACGTGGTAATGCCCGAAATGGGCGGCCCGCAACTCGCCGAGGAATTGCAAAAGAAGTGGCCGCGGCTTTCCGTCATCTTCACATCCGGCTACACCGAGCATGCGCTGCTCGGCGGCGATCTACACGGCGATGTGCCGTTCCTGCAGAAACCTTACATGCCGGGACAATTGCTCGAGCAGGTTGCTCAAGTCCTCGACCGCGAACGCTTGAATACTGTGTTGATAGCCGAAGACGACGAGGATGTCCGTTTTCAACTGCGTACCCACCTGGAGCACGCAGGGTATCAGGTCATTGAGGCAGTGAACGGAGAAGAAGCGATGCGGCAAATCAACGCTCATCCGGTCAAACTTGTCATCACAGATCTGTTCATGCCTGAGAAGGATGGGCTCGAGTTGATTGCAGAACTGCGAAAACATCATCCGGCCATCAAAATTCTCGCTCTCTCGGGAGCACAGAGCGGCACGTTTCTTAAGTTGGCGAGCACATTGGGAGCAGATGTTGTACTCCCGAAGCCGTTTCTTCACGAACAAGTCACTCAAATGGCCGAATCCCTGCTGGTCTGAGGCGGAGGACCTGAGAAAGAGAATTTCGAGAGATCGTTGCAAGTGGTCGGCCATCCACCCGCTCACGGGCGCATCCAAACCACTCCCCTGATTGGCGGATAATATTCGAGAAGGAGAACAGATGCCGCGCCTGAACCTTTTGCTTTTGATCCTTCTTAGCCTCGCCCCATTCTGCAGCAGCCAAACCGACTCCGAGCCTCAGTTCAAAGGATCGCTCGTCGCACCGAGATACGCGGGCGGATATGTGTTCGATTGGGACCCTCCGCAGTTCAGCAGATTCTTTCTATACGGGCCGGATACGAAACCGCTGTACTCTCTGCCCGCGAGGGGAGGCGACCACATCGTCTATACCAGTTGGACAGCCGACGTCGATGGTACTGTGGCGCAAGGCTACTGGAATCCAGAGTGGCGGGGGCGAATCGATGTGATCGACACGTCAGGCAAGGCGCTGCATACAATCGACACGGGTTCTTATATGCCAACGCGAGTCACGTTCGGCCCCGATCGCACCATTTGGGCTGTGGGCTTTGTCGCAGAATACGACTCCCAGGGCGAAGACTTCAACGTTATCCGCCATTACACCCGAACCGGAGAACAACTCGGACAAGCGCTTCCGTGGTCCCAGATCGCAGAGAATCACAACGCATATACGGCTCTCCAAGGCGTTATCGGAGGAATATGGTTGTTCTCTGCCGGCGACCGCATCGGTTTTCTATCCCTGTGTGACGTTGGAAGAGCAAAGTGGATCGAGGTCAGTTTTGACGGTAAATTGCTGGGACAATATGGTCTCGGTTCATATGGCATTCTCTCCTTTCAACCTCGAGCCATGACCTCCAGCGGCAATGTCTACGCGAGCAGGTATCAGGACGGCAGCGCCAATGGATATGCCGTTCTCGACCGCTCGACCGGCACCTGGAACCAGGTCACCGGTTATCCAAAAGGAGAACTCATCGGAACCGATGGCGACAATCTCGTTTTCTCGCAACGGGATGGCGGCTGGACAGTCCTTCATCAGGTGGCGAGCGCGGCTCTAACGGTGCAAAAGACAGATTTGACGGCGAGCACCCGCGCGGCTGAATACAGGTAGGCTTCGTTCGCATCCGGGTTGTGCTTTCGGTTAATGCTTCACCGGGAAGAAAGCGATCAGTCCGATCGTCGCGGTCGACTGGCTCTTCGATACTCCCGCCTGGTTGCCATGATCGAAGTAGTCGACATTGGAGCCATCGTGCCGGTATTCGGCGCGCGCCAAAAGTCCATCTAACATCTTGTATTCACCCGTAAGAGTAAATTCGTGCAGCTTCTGTGGAGTGCCGGTGGTGAAGCCGGTTGCGTCGTCGTAATATTCCGCTCGAGGACTGAATGCGAACAATTTGCTGATTTGCCAGTGAGCGGCTGCCGCGAAGCCGATCCAATGGTTAGAGCCCGACAACAACGCGTGTTGCCGGCCATAATCGAAATTCAGGTAGGCATTGAATTTGTCGCTCGGCGTCAGCAGCAGAGTCGTGTCGTACAGGTTGCGGTCGCCGCGAGTAATGGCTGTATACTGCGGGCCAACGTAATAGTTGTTGCTCCAGGTGAACTTCTTGCGTGTCACCGCGCTCGTGAGCCCAACGGTCTGCATATTGTTGCCGTGCGTGTCTACGATTTCGTTCCAGCCGTCTACCACTTGAACGCCTACATTCACGCTGCTGCCGATCGGCATCGAGGTGCGTATCCCGAAGTGATAGTAGGGAACCGCAAGAGAGAAAAGCAGTGAGCGCGAGTAGTTCCAGTTATCCTTCGTCTCAATCACTTCAGCGCCTGCTGAAGTTACGAAATCGCCGAAATCAGCCTCGAAGCCTTTCCAAGTTTTCGGTTTAACGCTGACATAAGCCTGCTCGATAAATTTAAAGCCGGCCGGGTCGGGCGTGGGATTATGCATCAGCTCAAAAGTGCGCCCAAGACCGACATCCACTCGAAAGCCGATCGGATCTGGATCATGGCTTATCGTCAGCTTCAGCATGTTCAGATCTACCTGATTCGTTCTGTCATCGAAATTGTAGAGTTCGTTGAATCCGGCCAGCGGATGGTTATTGTTGAAGCTGTAGTAGCCGTCGAACATTCCGGCGAAATCGATGCCATCGAATCGCACGCCCGACGTAGAAAATGCCGTAGACGCCGACGCCGGTGCAGGGGCTGGAGTTGTTGCCGGAGCGGCGCTCCCTCCCTGGCCTTCCGGATTTGGCATCGGCGCGGTCGCGGGGGTTTGCGCCATGCTGTTTACACAGACCAGGATGGAGCAGAAGAGCACAGCTTTGACCGGAAGTGATCCCATGGTTGCCTCGTATTAGATTGGATTCGACACGGGACGGAGTGCCGGGTCACGGCGGGGTGAGTCCCAATCGTACACTTTTGCGATCAGGATTTCTAATAGAAAGTTTAGATCGCCCTCTACTGCTTATCGGTAGAATCGAAAAATTCGATTGTGTAAGCGTCCACGTTACGCTAACTCTATAGAGTCGCTACTGCTCTGCATGTGGAAGGGGCCACACTCTGCGCCGCGAACCAGCCAAGCTGCTGCCGCGGTCGCCCGGCCCCGGAAGCGATCAGCAACATCGTTAATCTATTCAATAGGAGAGCAATGCCCAACGAGCTTCATGACTATCTGTCCCTTTCGTATTCAGAGTTAGAGGAACTCAACCTGAAGGCGAAGGAACAACGGAAGAACCGCGTGCCTATGGACAAGATGCGCGAGGATCGGTTGAAATACCTGACCGACGAAAAGCGCATCAAAGCGGTGACGGTTCTGTTCAGCGATCTCGAAGGCCGTCTCCACATGTTGGATTACGACAAAAACTTCCTCACGAAGAGCTGGGACAATCTCACCTTCGACGGCTCTTCCATTCGAGGCTTCACCGCTCAACGCGAAAGCGACTTGCGGCTGGGGATGGACTGGGGCGCCTTCTACTGGGCTCCCGGCGATGTCTTCGGAACCGGCAAAGTGATGGTTTTTGGGGAGGTGATCGACAAAGACGGCTCTCCCTACAGCGCCGATGTACGTGGTGTCCTGAACGCGTACGCGCACAGCATGTACGACAAGCACAAGTACACGCTCAATGCCGCCAACGAGATTGAAGGGTTCCTCTTCAAAGGTCACGACGCCGAGCGGCACTATAACCAGACCCAAAAATTCGATTACGTAAACACCGGCGGCTACTATCACTCCTTGCCCGGAGACCCGCTTCGTCTGTTCATCGATACCTCGGCCGAAGTGCAGCGCGCGATGGGCTTCCAAAACGAGAAAGATCATCCGGAAGTCGCTCCTTCCCAGTTTGAGATCAATTACAGCTATGCGGACGTGGTTGCGGCGGCCGATCAGATTCAGCTCTATAAGCTGATCTGCCGGCAAGTCGCTACCAGGATGGGCCTGACCGCCAGTTTTCTTCCCAAGCCGGTTGTCGGCGTGAACGGAAACGGCATGCACACCAACGTTTCCATTAGCCAGAACGGCAAAAATCTGTTCTGGGATCCTAAAGGTGAAGAGAAGCTCAGCAAGTTCGGTTGGGATTTCGTCGATCGCATCCTGACGCACGGTAACGACATCTGCTTACTGCTGAACGCCAGCGTGAATGCGTATCGTCGTCTGGACCCGCACTTCGAAGCGCCGAATCAGCTCAAAGCTTCGGCCGTAGACCGCGGCTCGATGGTCCGCATACCGCTAGGGAACGAGCGAAGCGCGCGCGTTGAAGTTCGTTCGGTAGCCCCAGATGCGAATCCCTACATGGTCCTGCTCTCTGTCTTTCAGACCGGCATCGAGGGAACCATATCGGATACCGAGAATCTTCGTGGTGCGGCGCGCTATCTGCCCGACAATATCTACGACGCGATCGAGAACTTCAGGAAATCCGAATGGATCAGCAAGCTTCTGGGAGAAGATGTGAAGGGACGTTACGCAGACCTGAAACAGGCCGCCGCGGACCGGTGCCCCCGCCTGCTTGGCACATTCGTTAAGCCTCCGGAGGTTCAGTACCACCACGAGGTTTATAACCAGTTCCTCTGGAATCTTTTTTAGGCTGCGCGTCCAACGTTAGTAGGCCTGAAGTGTTTCTCGCGCTTGAGGTCCGCGAGAAGAGGTGCCGTCATTGTCCGGAGCCGGTCGGACCAAGATGAATATTCGAGGTGGAAGGTGGCCGTCGAAAAGGCGGCTTCCTTGCGGTCTTTTTCATCGCCTTCTCTGTCGCTCTTTTTTCCCGCTCCACCAGCAGCGGAGCAAAGTCCTCGTCGACAACCCGATAATTACGGAATTTTTCCAAAGAGCTGCGGCCGGCCAGAGAAGCTGCTGTCAACAGGCTAAGACAAAACATCGGACCGTCTTGCACGGGGACGTGCTTCCGGGATAAAAGCGGCAGATCGACTTCAATCGAGAAAACACTGGCAGGCTGGACTTCACTCTCCAGAAATCTGAAAGACCTTCTATCGCTCTCGTTCGTGAAACCCTGATAGGCGAAATACATAACCACTCCCGTCCTTAACTAGAATAGGTTAATTCCTGTGTTATGTAAAGCTTGGCGGCTTTGGGGGGATCGGGTATTCAGAAATCCGTTCTACTAGAAAAACATTCCGGTAGTTTGTGCGTCTAACAATATAGAAGCAGTTGCTCTTCTGCGACGGCTTTCCATCACATCATCACGGCCCGCCGCGTTTGGCGGAGGACCGCGGAAAAGAGGTTACCATGCGTTGCATTCCCTTGACGCTGGCTCTGTTCGCCGCGCCCCTGCTTCCTTCTCTCATTGTCGCCGCTGACAACAACCCACCGAATTTCACCGGTACGTGGCAACTCGATACAGCGAAAAGCGCCGATCACAGCGAGAACATCACCTTGAATATCCAGGATGACTCCAATAAACTTACCTTGGTCCGCCACGTTCACGAACGGGACGGTAAGGAGGTGGTCTCCCATTTCTCCTGTCCTATCAACGGCAGTCAATGCGAATTCGATGAAGGCGATCACAAAGCAAAGGGATCTACCTGGCGCGATGGCGTCAGCTTGTTTGTGCTCGAATCCGATGGGCCTAAAGAGGACTCCAGCACCGAGTGGCAAATGCAGCTATCGCCGGACGGCAAGACTCTAAACGTTCAATACAATCTGCTCGCCCCAACCGACAAGACCGAAAAGCGCGTTTTCGACAAAGTGTCTTGAACCCGTTCACCGGCCCGCAAAAAAATTCGCAATCCCGTTCCGTTGCTCTAATTCTCTTAAGGCACAGTCGTTTGCCGCATGAACATCCCGGTTGAGACGGGTGCCTGTCTCCTCTTTCGTTTTCTTCGGTGTTACCGTGCGGGCATGAAATCCAGTAAGGGCCTGAAGGCGCCGGTTACCAAGCCTCTTCTCAAAGAGCTTGTGACTCGCCAAAAAGCCGATCTAAAAAAACAAACCCAAACCCCTTCCATCGGATCGAAGCCGTTCGATCCTCCCGCTTTGTACGAGGATGCGGGCGAAGGCTACAACGCAGACTTTACCTTCCCGCAGGACTAGGGAAGGGGTCTTTAAACCGGGAGCGGGCCGTGATGGCGCGCTCCTTCAATCTTCTCGTGCCGCTGTCCTCCATTCGCTACACTGAACCTTCTGGCAGTGAGTGAAAAGACCACGTATAGAGATGCCGGCGTTAATATCGACGAGGCGGAACGCGCCGTGTCGCGGATTAAACGGTACGCCGCTAAAACCCTCACATCCAACGTCCTGACCTCTATCGGAAGCTTCGGGGCCGGGTTTTCTCTAAAGGGTTGGCGCGACCCTGTTCTGGTCAGTTCGGCGGATGGTGTCGGTACCAAGCTCAAGATTGCCTTTGCTACCGGCCGTCACGACAGCGTCGGAGAAGACCTTGTCAATCACTGCATCAACGACATTGCCGTCCAGGGTGCCAAACCGCTTTTTTTTCTGGATTATTTCGCGGTGGGCCAGCTCGACGCCGCAGTTTGCGCCAGCGTTGTCGCCGGCATCGCGCGCGGCTGTAAAAAGAACGGCTGCGCTCTCATCGGTGGCGAAACGGCGGAAATGCCCGGCATGTACGCAGAAGGTGAGTACGACCTCGCCGGCTTCATTGTCGGAGCCGTCGAGCGTAACCGCATGCTCACCGGCGCGGACATAAAACCCGGAGACATTCTCCTCGGCTTACCGTCGCACGGCCTGCACACCAACGGTTACTCTCTTGCCCGTAAGCTGCTATTCGAAACGGCCGGCCACCAACCGGGCACTCACCTCCCCGAACTGAGCAAAACCGTCGCTGAAGAACTGCTACGCATTCATCGTTCCTACCTCCGGCCCATTCAAGCGCTCCACACCGCCAAGCTGCTGAAGGGTGCCGCTCATATCACCGGGGGCGGTCTCACCGACAATGTCCCACGTGTCTTACCGAAAGGTTGCGCCGTCGAAATCGATCCGAAAACGTGGCCGCGCCAGTCCATTTTTGACCTGCTTCAGAGAATCGGCAATATTCCGGAAGACGACTTCCGCCGTACTTTCAACCTGGGCGTCGGCATGGTCCTGATCGTCTCGCCCAAGAAGATTGGGTTCGTTTCGCAGATCCTGAAGAAACTGCGCGAGCCGAATTATGAAATAGGCCGTGTCGTTGCGGCAAAATCCAAGAGGCAACCCAGGGTCCGTTACCTATGAGCGCCCGTTTGGGCATTCTTCTCTCCGGCCGGGGATCCAACTTCGAAGCGATCGCCCGCAACGTGATGGCTGGCCGGCTCGACTGCGAAATTGGGTTCGTTTTTTCAAACAAGCCTGCCGCTGCGGGCCTCCTCCGGGCCCGGGAACTCGGCCTGCCTTGCGGCTCAATTGAATCCGCCGGTGCCGATCGTGTCTCGTTTGATGCGCAAGTTGTTGATTTGCTTAAGCAGCACCGCGTCGATTGGGTTTGTTTGGCAGGATATATGCGGTTGCTCTCCGGTGGGTTCGTTTCGCAATACGCAGGCCGCACCCTGAACATCCACCCTTCGCTGCTCCCGGCCTTCCCCGGCCTCGATGCCCAGTACCAGGCCCTCGCCCACGGCGTGAAGGTCACCGGCTGCACTGTCCATCTCGTGGATGAGCATCTCGACAGCGGTCCTATCGTGTTGCAATCCGCCGTATCCGTTCTCGATAACGACACGGTCGAAAGTCTTTCCGCTCGCATCCTGATCGAGGAACATAAAATTTACTCCGAAGCGATCTCTTGGATGCTTCGAGGCAACTACCGTATAGAAGGCCGCCGCATCGTCCGAAGCGAACATTAAAAAAGACAAAAAAGATGTTGAAACCTGCAATAGCCGTTGTCGTAGCCCTGATCCTGATCGTATTTGGGTTCGTTTGGTTCTCCGGCAAGCATGTCGACCTGAAACTTGCCAAAGCCGTGCCTGCCATCGGCACCGATACTCCCGTTACGGTCGAGGCTAACGACCCCCACGGAGTGAAGTCTGTTTCTGCTTCCATTGAACAGAACGGCCAGACCCAAACCGTTTACGAGGACAAAACCAAGTCGAAACAGACCAGCCGGACCTACAGCTTCTCAGCCGGCAAAAAGCAGGCGGCGTTCCTTAAGGAAGGTACTGCCAGGCTGATTATCAAAGCCAGTTCGAATGATTTCCGAGGCGATACGACCGACTTGTCGCAAGACGTTCAAGTGGTGCTGCGTCCACCCAGCATAGTCGCCGACGGGCGCCAGCATTACATCAATCAAGGCGGTGCCGAGCTAGTCACCTTGGACCTAAGCGGCAACTGGACAGACGCCGGCGTGCGCGTCGCGCAATACACCGCCGGAACCTTCCCGATGCCCGGAGAACCCGATAACAGCAATCACCGGTTCTCGCTGTTTCCGTACCCTTGGGATGTTCCGGTCACCACCGTCCCGGTCGCATTCGCCCGAAACAGTGCCGGGACCGAGGTCACGACTACATTCTGGGTCAAAGTCTTCCCGAAGAAATTCCACTCCCGGGACATCGTCTTGACCGACAAGAACATGCAAAAGGTAGACGGAGAGCTCGACCCGGACGGCACCGGCAGCCTGGTAGATCGTTTCGTGAAGCTGAACCGGGACATGCGCAAAGCAAACGGCCAAACCATTTACGACCTCCGCACCAACACCGAAAAGCGCATTCTTTGGTCCGGACCGTTCGTTCCGTACGAGGGAACGCGCGAATCGTTCTTTGCCGATAAGCGCAGCTACATCTATAACGGAAGAAAGGTCGATGAACAGGTTCATCTCGGGTACGACCTCGCGCAAACGGCCCATTCGCCCGTGAAGGCCGCCAATTCGGGTAAGGTGATCTATGCGGATCGCCTGGGCCTGTACGGTAACTGCGTGATCATCGATCACGGCTATTCGCTCCAGAGCCTTTACGGCCACATGAGCAAGCTCATGGTCAAAGTAGGCGAGATGGTGCAGAAAAACCAACAGATTGGAGTGAGCGGCTCAACGGGCATGGCCTTCGGTGATCACGTTCACTTCAGCATGATGATTGCGGGTTACCAGGTGGATCCGAAGGAATGGTGGGACGAACACTGGATTCACGACCGAATCCTCAGCAAGATTGGCCCCGGTGAAGCGGGCAAGCAATCAGCTGCGGAAGCGGCGCCTGAACCGGTAGCCCGTCACCGCAAGAAAGCGCATCGCGGATAGAAAAGGCCCGGGGGGTAAATCCCGGACCTTCGACTTTCCAGCTTTGTAACTGCTTACTTTTCGCCCGCTTCTTCTTCGCCGCCGCGCAGTTGCTTCAACCGTTCTTCCCGGCGCGTAGCGCGCTCGGCAGCTCGCTTGACCAGCTCAGAACCGACCAATTCCAGCTTGGCCGTCTCGGCTCCGTCGCCCTTCCGCCAACCTAGCTTTACGATGCGGGCGTAGCCGCCGTTGCGCTGATTGAAACGCGGACCGAGTTTTTCAAACAGCTTCTCGACAGACCCGGGTGTCAGGAGAAAGGAGGCCGCCTGACGCCGAGTGTGCAAGTTATCTTCTTTGGCAAGCGTAATCAGCTTCTCTACTAGCGGCTTGGCTGCTTTAGCCTTCGGAACTGTGGTGGTGATGCGCTCTTCTTCGATCACATTCGTGACCAAGCCGCGCAGCAGCGCCCTTCTGGCGCTTACGTTTCGCTTGAGCTTTACTCCAGCTTTGCGATGCCGCATGTTAGTCTTCTATCCCGGCGTAGTTGTCATTGCCGAAATCAGAGGATGAGGAAGGCGGCGGACCGCCGACTATGCGGCCCTGAGCATCGAACTTCATCCCAAAGCCAAGCCCGAGACCCTGCAGGATCTCTTTGATCTCGTTGAGCGACTTACGTCCGAAGTTCTTCGTGCGGAGCATCTCCGATTCGCTCTTCTGCACCAGATCCCCGATGGTCTGAATGTTGGCGTTCTTGAGACAGTTGTAGGAACGGACGCTGAGTTCCAGTTCTTCGACCGAGCGGTTCAGCACTTCGTTCATCTGGCTCGCGGCGCGCTCTGCCGGTTCTTCGGCAACCTCGGGCGTTTCTTCGAAGTTGATGAAGATCGTCATGTGGTCTTTGAGCAGCTTGGAGGCTTGGCCGATCGCGTCTTGCGGCGAGATCGCACCATTGGTCCACACTTCAACGGTCAGCTTGTCGTAATCGGTGTTCTGCCCCAGACGAGCGGCTTCCACTGTGTAATTGACCTTGCGAACAGGCGAATGAACCGAGTCGATCGGAATGTAGCCGATGGGCAGATCCTCGTCGTAGTTGCGATCAGCGGATACATAGCCACGTCCGCTCTTGATACGCATTTCCACATTGAGATTGCCGCCTTCACCGACCGTCGCGATGTGCAGATTGCGATCCAGCACTTCCACGTCGTTATCGGTTTCGATCTGGCTGCTCATGATCTCACCAGGAGCGTCGACCCGCAGGCGCGCAATGCGCAGCCCCTCGCCCATCATCTTGAACGGAACCTGCTTCAGGTTCAGGATGATGTCGGTGGCGTCTTCCACCACACCCGGAATCGGACTGAACTCGTGAGACACACCGTCGATGCGCACGCCGGTGATGGCGGCGCCTTCGATAGAACTTAGCAACACTCGGCGCAGACCCGTCCCGATTGTTGACCCGAATCCTCGCTCGAACGGCTGGGCCGAGAATTGACCAAAACGTTCGGTGAGCGTCTCGGTATTGGCGACTAAACGCTTTGGCTTCTGAAATCCTTTGAACATAATTCTTCTTTTCCGCCTTACTTCGAGTACAACTCGACGATGAGCTGTTCGTTTAACTGAATCTGCACCAACTCTTCACGTTTGGGTTGCTGCAAAACACGGCCGCGAAGCGCTTCGCGGTCTACTTCCAACCAGGAGGGGCTGGGGGTGTGAGCTGTGGAGTCGCGAGCAGCAAGAATAGACGCATTGTTGCGGCTGCTTTCTCGCACTTCCACCACGTCGCCTGGCGCCACAGTGAAGGATGGAATGTTGACCTTCCGGCCGTTCACGGTCATATGACCATGACGAACAAGTTGACGGCCTTGCGCCCGGCTGGTGGCTAGCCCCATGCGGTAGAGAACGTTATCTAACCGTCTTTCGAGCATGCCGAGCATCTGCTCGCCAGTGATACCTTTTTGATTCACGGCCTTCTCGTAAAGATTCCGGAACTGGCCTTCGAGAATGCGGTAGTAGCGGCGGGCTTTCTGCTTCTCACGAAGCTGCAAACCGTAGCCGACGATCTTCGCCTTTTTGTCTTTGCCGTGCTGGCCAGGTGCGAAGTTGCGCTTTTCAATGGCGCACTTCTCGGTATGACACCGCTCACCCTTTAAGAACAACTTCATGCCCTCGCGGCGGCAAAGCCGGCACACAGGGCCCGTATAACGTGCCAATCTAAAAACCTCCAATTAGGTGCGGTTTACAGCCGGCAAAGGCCTTCGTCCCGCTTAAACTTCTTCAGGCGGCCATCCAGCCGCGCTCGTCAAACTCGCCGCTTCTTGGGCGGACGGCAGCCATTGTGCGGAATCGGGGTGACGTCCTTGATTCCGCGCACTTCGATGCCGGCCGTGGCCAGCGCACGAACCGCAGACTCGCGGCCCGAACCCGGCCCGGCGACGCGGACTTCGACGACTCGCAATCCTGTTTCCTTCGCCTTGTTGGCCGCGGTGAGCGAGGCCTGCTGGGCGGCAAACGGCGTTCCCTTACGCGATCCGCGGAAGCCGAGCGAACCGGAACTGGACCACGCGAGAACGTTCCCGAGTGGATCCGTGAACGTCACGATCGTGTTGTTGAACGATGCCTGGATATGCACCGTCCCATACGGAACGTTCTTCTTCTCTTTCTTCTTAAAACTCTTCTTCTTCGTGCTCTTTGCGGGTGCCTTGGCCATGTTGCGTTATCTCTTCTCGCCTACGTCTTCCCGGTTGCTTTCTTCTTGTTCGCGACCGTGCCTTTACGCGGCCCCTTACGTGTGCGCGCATTCGTATGAGTGCGCTGGCCGTGGCAGGGCAAACCGCGCCGGTGCCGCAGACCGCGGTACGAGCCCATTTCCATTAGGCGTTTGATGTTCATCGAGACTTCCTTACGCAGGTCGCCTTCGATCGCACCTTCGCCTTCAATCAAGTTGCGGAGGTGGTTGGTTTCTTCTTCCGAGAGATCGCCCACCTTCTTCTCCGGATCCACATTCGCGCGGTGGAGAAGCGACAAGGCGCGCGTGCGCCCGATGCCGTAAATATAAGTCAGCCCGATGGCTGCACGCTTCCGTGCCGGTAAATCAATGCCTGCTATACGCGCCATGCTCTATCCTCTATCCCTGCCGCTGCTTATGCTTTGGATTTGTGCAGATGATACGTACTACGCCGTGGCGGTGGATCACTTTGCACTTGTCACACAATTTCTTAACTGACGCCCGTACCTTCATTTGCTTTCCTCATCGTGCACAACGGGTACCAAACACCCTGTGCACTCAGTCAACCTTTCGTCAAAAGCTCCAAAACTCGACCGCGCGTCCGGTCCTGAACCGAAAGTGCGACTCGCACCCGGTCACCAACTCGCAAACGCACAAAATTTGCCCGTTGCGTGCTCGGAAGATGAGCAATCAACTGGTGCTCTCCTTCGAGTCTGACACGCACAAGCGCGCTCGGAAGCAGTTCGACGACCAATCCTTCCGCCGTTCGTTCCTCCACGAGCAATAGACCTCGTCACGGCCGAGACAAAACCCACGGACCGTTGTCGGTCACAGCGACCATGTGCTCGAAATGAGCCGAGTATGACCCATCCTTTGCCACCGCCGTCCACTTATCCGACAGAACCTTGGTCTCCGGCTTCCCGGCATTCACCATGGGCTCGATTGCCAATACCATTCCAGGCTTCAGCCGGGGATTTTCACCGCGCCGGTCCACATAATTCGGAATTTGTGGTTCTTCGTGCAACGACGTTCCAATACCGTGGCCGACAAATTCCCGTACGATCGAAAAGCCATTCGAAGTGACGTGCTTCTCAACCGTGCCGCAAACGTCGAATAACCGGTTGCCTGCCCGCACCCGGTCGATGGCCAATTCTAAACTCTCTTCCGTCACTTTGAGCAGGCGCTTCACCGAGTCATTCACTTCACCCACACCCACCGTCACGGCCGAATCGCCGTAATATCCATTCAGCAGTACGCCGGTATCGATCGATACGATATCGCCTGCCTTCAGCTTGCGCTTACCCGAGGGCATTCCGTGAACAACTTCTTCATTTACTGACGTACACAGGACAAACGGGTATTTGGTCCCGGAAGCTTGGGTGTAATATCCCTTGAACGCCGGTTTGGCTCCGGCGTCCGCGATCATTTTTTCTGCTGCCGCCTCAAGATCCTGGGTAGTAACGCCTTCCACCACCATGGCCTTTAAGTCCTCCAGAATCCGATAGACCAACAAACCGCTGCGGCGAAGCTTCTCAAGCTCTACCGCGCTTCTTCGCACAATCACGGCCTAACACTCACGTTTGCAACGCTTGCTCCCGTGTTGGTCAGCCCTTCCGCTGCCAGCCATCGGCAGATCTCACTCGCGATTTGATCCGGCATGGCGTCCGAGGCCTGAATTTCAAACAACGGCACGCCAGCTTCCCGGAAAAAGTTGAGAATCGGACGCGTCTGCACCTCATATTGAGCCAGCCGCTCGCGTATTACCGACTCACGATCATCCTCACGCGTCACCAACGGCGTTCCATCCAAATCGCAAATACCCGCAACTTTAGGAGGATTTGTCCTTAAACTGTAGAGGGTTCCACAAACGGGGCACTGCCGGCGACCACTGAGGCGAGCTACGATTTTTTCGTAGTCAACTGCTAAGTGTACCACAGCCGGCCGGTAATGAAACTTCCCCATAAACCCCAGCAAAACTCCCGCCTGGTTCAGCGTTCGCGGATAGCCGTCGAGTATGATTCCGGCACAGCAATCGTGTTCCGCCAGGCGTTCCTCGACCAACTGATTTGCTAGCTCATCCGCGACCAGTTTGCCCGATTTCAGTAAACCGCTCGTCTTCTGCCCGATCACGTCGCCCGCCTCGATGTGCTGTCGAAGCATGTCACCGGTCGAGATGTGCGGTCCGGCGATGCAATCGCGCAAGAGTCTGGCCTGCGTACCTTTGCCCGAACCGGGAGATCCGAACAAGATGACCGCCGGGGCTGAGGTATCAGTATTTCCCAAGATCTGGCTCAAAGAAACTAGCTTCGCCGGCCTCGCACGCGTCCCGCGCGCGGTGTGAATCCTTCGTAGTGACGCATGATCAACTGAGCTTCGATCTGGTTGACCGTATCCATCGCGACGCCAACCACAATCAAGAGAGAGGTGCCGCCGAAGAAAAAGTTCACGCCCAGCCCGTCCAGCAGCCAACGCGGAAAATGCGCATCGATGAAATTGCCGACAACCGGCAGACTCTGTAGTTTGATGCCCGAGATCATAATCATCGGGATTAACGACAGGATCGAAAGGTAAAGCCCGCCCACCACTGTAATCTTTGAAAGAATATTGTCCATATACTCGGCGGTATTTTTCCCCGGCCGAATACCTGGGATGAAGCCGCCGTATTTCCGCATGTTGTCAGCCGCTTCGTTCGGATTGAAGATGATGGAGACGTAGAAGAAGCAGAAGAAGACAATCAAAACGACGTAGACCAGATAATAGAGCGGCTCAGATCCGCTGAGCGCGCCCAGCATGCTACTCATCCAGCGGCTGTTCTTCACCGGTTGAAATTGCAACAGGGTCTGCGGAAAGGCAAGGAGTGAAGACGCAAAGATGATAGGAATGACACCGCCCGCATTCACTTTGAGCGGGAGGTGAGTGGATTGTCCGCCCATCATGCGGCGTCCGATCACGCGTTTTGCATACTGAACCGGGATGCGGCGCTCGCCCCGCTCCACCAGTACGATGAACGCGACCACGGCGACCATCATGATGAGGATGATGAGCATCTGCAGTACAGGCCACTGATGCGTCACAAAGGTATTGGTGTATATGTTGCTCATGGCGTTCGGCAGGCCAACAATGATGCCGACAAAGATAATGAGCGACATGCCGTTTCCTATGCCGCGATCCGTGATCTGCTCACCGAGCCACATGATGAACGCCGTCCCGGTGGTAAACGTCAGCGTGGTCATGAACAGGAAGGCGATCCCAGGATGGATAACGAAGTTGCCATCCGAATTCTGTAGCGTAAACGCGATGCCGATCGATTGCACCAGCGCCAGGATGACGGTCAAGTAGCGCGTCCACTGCGTGATCTTACGCCGTCCCAGTTCACCCTCTTTTTGCAGCTTGTCCAAAGTCGGAACGACCACCGTGAGCAACTGCAAAATGATGGAAGCAGTAATGTACGGCGTAATGCCGAGCGCGAAGATGCTCATGCGCCGCAGCATTCCACCGCTAAACAAATCGAAGTAGCCTAAGAAGCCGCCGGACGCGTTCCGTGTGAAAAATTCTAGAAAGCGATTGGTGTCAATTCCGGGAGTGGGAATGTAAGCACCCACGCGATAGACAGCGAGCAGAGCGAGGGTGAAGAGTACACGTCTCCGGAGATCCGGGATGCGGAAGACGTTGGAGAGAGCTTCGAAAAACTTTGTCATGAGGGAACCGGGGTGGTTGCGCCGGAATCGATCCGCTAAGTTTACTTGGTTTCCGTTTTTTCAGCGAGCGCTGCTCGAACCAATACTTCCGCAGTGCCGCCCGCTTTTTCGATCTTGTCCAGCGCAGCTTTCGAGTATACGTGCGCTTGAACCGAGATTTTTCGGGTTAGTTCGCCGCTGCCCAGAATTTTGAGTCCGTCAAACTGTTTTTTAACGACGCCGCTCGCGACCAAAGACTCGGGCGTGAAGGTGTCACTTTCCAGCTTCTCGAGCGTACCGATGTTCACAATCGCGTATTCCTTGCGGAAGATGTTTGTGAAACCGCGCTTCGGTAGACGGCGATGGAGCGGCATCTGACCACCTTCGAAACCGCGCATCTTGCTGTAGCCGGAGATGGACTTGGCACCTTTGGCGCCGCGACCTGAATACTTGCCGCGCCCGGTTCCCATACCTTGGCCGAGCCGCCGCTTTTTGTGCTGTTGACCCTTGGGAGGGCGCAAACCACTGAGATTCATCTTTGAGCTCTTCTCCGACCTTATTTCTCGGACTTTGATTCTGTAACGATTTCGAGCAAATGCGGAACCTTCTTCACCATGCCGCGAAAACCTGGTGTGTCGGGACGTTCCACTGTTCGATTGATCTTATGAAGCCCCAACGACTTCACGATGTTCTTGTGCTTTTGCGGCGTGCAGATGGGACTGCGCACCAGCTTGATTGTGATTTTGCCTTCGGCCATACTACAACCTCTCCACGGGCAGACCGCGCATTTCGGCGATCGCGGTCTTGTCGCAAAGCTGTTCGAGGGCCGCGATGGTAGCTTTCACGACATTATGCGCGTTGTGAGAACCGATGGACTTTGTGAGTACATTCGGAATGCCGACCGCCTGAATCACGGCACGCACCGGACCGCCGGCGATTACGCCGGTGCCTTCCGGAGCCGGCTTCAACAATACGAGCCCGCTTCCGAAGCGGCCCAATACGGGATGACGGATGGTGGTTTCAAGAACGTGCACTTTACGGAGGTTCTTCTTGGCCGCTTCGATCCCTTTCTTGATTGCCGAGGGAACTTCTTTCGCCTTTCCGGTTCCGTAACCCACCACTTTTGCATTGGGGTCGCCAACCACGACAAGCGCCGAAAAGCTCATGTTTTTACCGCCCTTCACCACTTTGGTGACGCGGTTGATGCTCACAACCTGTTCTTTCAGATTCAGGTTCTGAGTGTCGACGCGCTTGCTGTTACTGTTCGATTTCATCGATTCTAAAACTCCAGTCCCGCTTCGCGAGCCGCGTCCGCAAGCGCTTTGACGCGCCCATGATAAAGGTAACCGCCACGGTCGAAGACTACCTTTGTAATGCCTTTGTCTTTGGCGCGTTGCGCCACGGCTTTGCCGATTGTCTTAGCGCCTTCGACATTGCCGCCCTTGCCGGCAAGATCTTTCTCGACGGAGGCAGCCGACACAAGCGTATGTCCCTGCTGGTCGTCGATCACCTGCGCATAGATGTGGTTGACGCTGCGAAACACCGCCAAGCGTGGCCGTTCAGGTGTACCCGCCACCCGGCTGCGAATGCGCTTGTGGATGCGATCGCGAATTTCTTTTCGTGAATCCCGCGCCATTACTTGCCTCCTGCGCCGGTCTTACCGGCCTTCTTACGCAGCGCTTCGCCGGTGTAGCGAACGCCTTTGTTCTTGTATGGATCCGGCGGACGCAGGGCGCGAATTTGCGCCGCCACCTGGCCGACCACTTGCCGGTCGTAACCGCTCAGCACCAGATGAGTCTGCTTATCTATTTTGAGATCGACCCCGGTCGGCATAATCACTTCGATCGGGTGAGAGTAACCCAGCGTGAAGGTCGCCACTTTGCCCTTCACGTCCGCGCGATAGCCGGTGCCAACGATATCCAGCTCGCGCGTCCATCCGGTAGAAACGCCGGTGATGGCATTCGCCGCCAGTGCGCGCGTTAAACCATGCAATGCGGCGAGCTTATCGTTATCGCGGACGAATTCGACAGTGCTGTCTTTCTGCTCGATGCGAATGCCGGCTGGAATCGGAACCGTGAGTTTGCCCTTGGGACCTTCCACGTGCAGCTGGTCGCCAACGTTAATCTTCACGCCCTTCGGCAGCGGGATCGGTTTTTTTCCTACTCTTGACATGATTTACTCTTGAAGTGGATTTCCGTTCCTTACCAAATCTGGCACAGTACTTCGCCGCCGACGCCTTCTTTACGAGCGGTAAGTCCCGTCATGACGCCCTTCGGAGTGGTCAGAATATTGATTCCGAGACCACCGAGGATGCGCGGAATTTCTTTGCTGCCGACATACACCCGGCAACCCGGGCGAGACACACGCTGGATGCGCGAGATCACCGGCAGATTGGACGGCGTGTACTTCAGGTACAAGCGAATGAACTTCTTCGCACCTTCCTCGGTCAGCTTGAAATTGAGAATGTAGCCCTCTTCTTTGAGGATGCGGGCGATTTCATTCTTGAGCCGTGACGCCGGAACGTCTACTTTCGCATGACGCGCAATTAAAGCGTTGCGCACGCGCGTCAGCATATCGGCAATGGGGTCTGCTGTCATTTACTTACTCAGCACCTTTCATTTCCTAGTCGCGCACAGCGGCCACCAAACGGCCTGTGCGCTCGTCCTTCATCGCGCACAACGGCCACCAAACCGCCTGTGCACTCGTCCTTCTCTTCCTTCACCTTCAACTACTTACCAACTGGCCTTCGTCACGCCAGGAACTTCGCCTGCCAGCGCAAACTTGCGGAAGCAGATGCGGCACAAACGAAACTTACGCAGGAACCCGCGTGGGCGGCCGCAATTCTTGCAGCGGTTGCGCAGGCGGGTTGGAAACTTCACCGTGGTTCCGGCCTTGCGGGCCTGCTCCATTTCCAGAAATTTCTTTTCTTCTTTAGCGATCTTTGCGGTCGTAGCCATTAACGATTCCTTGTTCCTTCCGGAATTACTGCCGGAACGGCATGCCCAAGTGACGCAAGAGCGCCAAGCCTTCGGCATCCGTCTTTGCGGTGGTGGTGATGCTGATGTTCATGCCCTTGGTTTTTTCCACCTTGTTGTAATCGATCTCGGGGAAGATCAACTGATCCTTCAACCCAAGCGTATAGTTGCCGCGTCCATCGAAGGACTTCGGCGAAACGCCGCGGAAATCGCGCACACGCGGCAGAGCGACGTTCATCAAACGGTCCAAAAATTCGTACATGCGATCGCCACGCAGCGTGACCATGCAGCCGATAGACATCCCTTCGCGCAGCTTGAACGCGGCGATCGACTTCTTTGCCTTCGTCACAACCGGCTTCTGACCCGCAATAGCGGTCAGCTCATTCACCGCGCCGTCCATTAGCTTACTGTTGCCCGTGGCTTCGCCCAACCCGATGTTGATCGAAACTTTTTCGATTTTCGGCACCGCCATCTGGTTCTTGTAGCCGAAATCCTTATTCAACGCGGGAATGACGCTTTTGGCGTAATGTTCCCGCAGACGCGCTTTGGATCCGCCCGCTTTCGGACGCCCATGGGCGAGTTCCGTGGCCTGCCCCGCGCCAGCGCCTGCCTTAGCCCGGCCGGCCGCTTCCTTCTGCTGCTTTGTGTCGCCTGCCCCGGGTTTTGAATCTGTCTTCTTTGCCATTGCTTTCTGTTTTCCTGGGCCGATTCCAAACGGCCTGCTGCCACACTGCTTGACTCTTCGCCTCGCTGAAAAAGCGCGGGCTCATCCTACTTCTTGTCGAGCGCCTCGCCACCCTTGCGGGCAACACGTGTTCGCCGAACGTTCCCACCGACGGTCTCGATCTTGTAACCAATGCGAGTGGGCACGCCGCCGGCCGTCAAGATCATGACGTTCGACACGTCGATAGGCATAGGCTTTTCCGCGATACCGCCTTTGATCTGCTTTGAAGGATTCGGACGAGTGTGGCGCTTCACAACCATTACGCCATCCACTGTCACTTTGCGAGTGAAGCGATCCACTTCGAGTACTTTGCCGGTTTTGCCCTTATCGCGGCCGGCGATGACTCTCACCAGATCGTCCTTCTTGATTTTTACGTGTTGCGGCTTCTGCTCACCCTTCTCTTGCCGGCGCTGATACGCAATCTTTGACATGGCCTTAAATCACCTCCGGCGCAAGCGATACGATTTTCATGAACCGCTTGTCTCGCAACTCACGAGCGACGGGGCCGAATACGCGAGTCCCGACCGGCTCGCCAACCTCATTGATCAGCACGGCCGCATTTGAGTCGAAGCGGATGTAAGTGCCATCTTTGCGGCGCGTCTCTTTGCGCATCCGCACCACTACGCAGCGAACCACTTTCCCCTTCTTGATGCTGGATTCGGGGGAAGCCTCTTTCACGCTGGCGGTGATCACATCACCTAAGCCCGCGCGAAGTCCCAGGTCGCCGCCGCGGGGCAAGATGCACTGCAGCTTGCGCGCGCCGCTGTTATCGGCAACCTCCAGAATCGTTCGCATCCCAATCATGACGTTTTCTCCTCACAGGAGCCCCACTCTAGACGAGGCGGCTCAAGCCAAATCTCTTCCCCGCGCGACCTTACTTCTTCTTAAGCGTTTTCTTCGCCCGCGTATCCGCGTTTCCTTCGAGCGCCGGATGATCGACCGCCACCTGCACCGCTTTACGGATCACACTTCCCAGCTCCCAACGCTTGAGCCGGCTTAGCGGACGACATTCGATGATACGAACCACGTCTCCCATTTGCGCGGCTTGCTGCTCATCGTGCGCGTAAAACTTTTTCCGCTGAGTAACAATGCGTTTGTACACCGGGTGAGCCGAGCGCCGCGTTACTTCCACCACAATGGTCTTCGCCATTTTGGTGGAAATCACTTCGCCCACTTTATCGTTCTTATGCCCGGTCTTCACAGCCTCGTTTTCCGAGGCCGCACTTGCGTTTTTTGTCGGTGCCGCCATGTTTTCCTAAACTGTTTCCGTTCCGCTCTCTGTCCTACTTCTTGCTCTTCTTATCCGCGCTGCTTTTCGCAACGGCCTTCTTGCCTGCCTTACCCGCCTTGACGGGGGCGGCCTTCTTCGCAGGCTGCGCTTCAGGCAGTTCACCCTGCCCCGCCTTCTCGTGCAAAATGGTCAACATGCGCGCGCGATCCTTCTTTAGGGCGCGATATTTCTTCAACCCTTCCGCCTGTCCCATGCCCATTTGGAAGCGAAAACGGAACAACTGCTCCCGCGCATCATTCGCTTGACGTTGCAAATCGGTGGCATCGATGCCACGCATTTTTTCGGCTCTCATCGTAATTCTCTAGCTCGTGATTTCTCTAGCTCGCCTCGGCCTTCACGGTCTCGGGCTGATTGCGCGCGACAAATTTCGTAGGAACGGAGATCTTCATCGCCGCTAGGCGCATGGCTTCGGTCGCGACCGACACGGGAACGCCTTCCATCTCGAATAAAATTTTGCCTGGCTTCACCACAGCAACCCACGCTTCCGGAGCGCCTTTGCCCTTACCCATACGTGTCTCTGGCGGTTTTTTGGTGATCGGTTTATCCGGAAACACGCGGATCCAGACCTTCCCACCGCGTTTTATGAAGCGCGTCATCGCAATACGAGCCGCTTCAATCTGGCGATTCGTTACCCAGCCACAGCCCATCGCCTTCAATCCAAACTCCCCAAACGAGAGCGTCGAGCCGCGCCAGGCTTTGCCCGTCATGCGGCCACGCTGCTGTTTGCGAAACTTGACTTTCTTCGGCATCAACATAGCGATAATCTCCTCGTCAGCAAGCGCTTCGGCGCTTACTCTTTGGTCAAGTCCTTGTCTGTCTCACCCGTCGACGCAGAAGAGCGCGCGATGGCATCTCCCGCGTTACCTTGATTTTCCTGTTTCCAAGAAGGAGCAGTGGGCGCAGCCAGCGGTGGAATGATGGGCGAAGCAGCCGGTTTCGGCATCTCGCCGGGAACCTGCTGAATGACCGGACCGGCCGGCTCGGGAACAGCCTGCTGCTGCGTGATTGGTGGACGCCGATCTCCTCTATCACCCCCGCGGTCGCCACCGCGATCACGGTCACGGCCCCGATCGTCATCGCGGCGCGGACGGCGGCGCGGCTCGGCTTCGTTGCGCAACGAGTTGCGCGCGCGGTTGCCGCCTTCGAGCACTTCGCCTTTATAAATCCAAACTTTGATGCCGATAACACCGTAAGTGGTGTAGGCTTCGCTGAACCCGTAGTCGATGTCGGCACGCAGCGTGTGCAACGGTAGTTGGCCTTGCAGATACCATTCACTGCGGGCAATTTCCGCGCCGTTCAAACGGCCCGAAACACGAACCTTGATTCCCTTGCAACCGAAGCGCAGCGCCGAATCAACGGCCTTGCGCATCGCCCGGCGGAACGCCACGCGTTTCTCAAGTTGCAGGCCAATGGATTCCGAGACTAGTTGCGCATCGAGTTCCGGCCGATGCACTTCCTGGATGTCGATGAACACCTCGCGCTTGGTCTTCTTCGCGAGATCCGTTTTCAGCTTTTCTATCTCAGCGCCCTTGCGTCCGATGACGATGCCGGGACGCGAGGTCCGAATGGTGATGCGCAGCTTATTGCCCGGCCGGTCCACCTCGATCGAGCTAACGCCTGCCGCTTTGAGCCGCGCCTGCAGCGATTCTTTTAGCTGCAGATCTTCGTGCAGCAAGCGCGAATAGTCCTGCTTAGCGAACCAGCGCGAACGCCAGGTCTTGGTGACGCCTAAGCGGAACCCGTAGGGATGTACTTTCTGACCCATCTTTTCTATTCCTCTTCGTTTCTCGCTTCCGCTCTATTCTTCTTCCGCTTCCGCTCGTTCGCCGAGCTTCACTACGATATGCGACGTGCGCCGCTGATAGCGGTAGGCGCGGCCCATGGGAGCAGGCCGAATCCGCTTCTGCCGCGGGCCTTCATTGACGTACGCTTCGGCCACAAACAGCCGGTCGACGTCCACGTCTTCGGACTTGTTCTCCGCATTGGCGATGGCCGAGCGCAAAACCTTTTCGACAACGGGCGCAATCCCTTTGTTGACAGCGGTCAGGATGTTGATCGCATCGCCCGCCTGCCGGCCGCGAATCATGTCGATTACCAGGCGCGCTTTTTGCGCCGAGACACCGATGTAGCGCGCTTCCGACTTTGCCAGAACTGCTTTTTGGTCCGCCATAACTACTTGGCCGCCTTTTCGGTCGATTTCGCCGCATGCCCTTTGAAGGTACGGGTCGGCGAGAACTCGCCCAGCTTGTGGCCCACCATGTTTTCGGTTACATACACGGGAATGAACTTTCGGCCGTTATGAACCGCGAGCGTGTAGCCGATAAAGTCCGGCACAATCGTGGAGCGGCGCGACCACGTTCTAACAACGCTCTTCTGATTGGCGGCTGCCAGCTTCTCCACCTTCTTGATCAGGTGGTCATCGGTGAACGGCCCTTTTCTAAGCGATCGACTCATTTTTGTACCGCGCACAACGGGCCAAACGCCCTATGCGCTCCTCCCTAATTCCTCTGTGCTACCTAGCGTTTCTTCGCTTTACGCGTGACGATGAAACGGTCCGTCCGCTTGTTGTTGCGCGTCTTGAACCCACGCGTCGGCTGACCCCACGGAGTGACCGGGTGACGTCCGCCTGAAGTTTTCCCTTCACCACCACCATGCGGGTGATCGACGGGATTCATCGAAACGCCACGATTGTGCGGGCGCTTGCCCAACCAGCGAGTACGGCCCGCTTTGCCGAGCGAAACGTTCTCATGCTCGACATTGCCGACCTGTCCGACGGTCGCCATGCAATCGATCTGCACACGGCGAGTTTCGCCCGAAGGCAGCTTCAACAACGCCACGTCGCCTTCTTTAGAAACCAACTGCGCCTGCGCCCCGGCCGAACGAGCCATCTGGCCGCCCTTACCGGGTTTTAATTCGATGTTGTGCACCACGGTCCCGGCGGGAATATTCTTGAGCGGCAATGCATTGCCGACGAGAATATCGGCTTCCGGGCCGGAGGTAACGGTGCGGCCCACTTCGAGTCCCACCGGGCAGATAATGTAGCGCTTCTCGCCATCGGTGTAATGCAGCAGCGCGATACGCGCCGAGCGGTTCGGATCGTACTCGATGCTCGCGACCTTGGCTGTGACGCCAAACTTATCGCGCTTGAAGTCTATCAGGCGGTAGGCTTGTTTCGCGCCACCGCCGATGAAGCGGCTGGATGTGCGTCCACGGGCATCGCGGCCCCCGGTACGCTTCTTGCCTTCGACAAGCGACTTCTCAGGCGTCTGCTTCGTGATGTCTTCACGCGTGAGATACGTTTGGAAGCGCCGCGTCGGCGTAAATGGTTTGAAACTCTTGATCGGCATCGCTAGCGTCAGTTCCTTTTAAATGTCCGCGTATTCCGGCACTTTCGAGCCGGCTGCGAGGCGCACATACGCCTTCTTCCAGTCCGAGGCATATCCGGTGAATTTGCCGCGGCGGCGCAATTTTCCGGCATGCACACTGGTCCGGACGTCCGCGACTTTCACCTTAAATATCGTCTCGACGGCCTGTTTGATTTGGATCTTGTTGGCCTGCGGATGCACCTCAAAGGCCAGCGTCCGTTCGGCTTCGCGCTTGGTGTGGCCCTTCTCTGTAACGAGCGGCTTTTTGATCACATCGTAGACGTTCATTTCGTGAGTGCCTCCGAAAGCTTCTTGGCCGCGGGTTCCGTCAGCAGCACTTCCTGGTACTTGAGCAAGTCGTAGACGTTCACGTCCTTGGTGGGCACCAACTTTACGGTTTTGAGGTTGCGGGAGGCGCGGGTGAGATTCACGTTCTCTCCGCTCTCCACCAGCAGAATGCTTTTCTTTGCTTCGAGCTTGCCGAACACGACGGAGAGGTTCTTGGTCTTGTGGTCGTTGAGCTCAAAGGCGCGAACCACTCTCAGTTCGCCGTCTCGCAGCTTGGCGGACAACGCCGAGCGCAAAGCGCCCAGTAACATTTTGCGGGGCAGCTTGTATTCGTAACTGCGCGGTTGCGGACCGTGCACCGTGCCGCCATGACGCCAGAGCGGCGAACGGATAGACCCCATGCGGGCGCGGCCTGTGCCCTTTTGCTTCCACAGTTTCTTGCCCGAACCGGAAACTTCATGGCGCGTCTTGGTCGCCGCGGTTCCGGATCGCTGGGCCGCTGTGTGCTGCTTCACCGCTTCGTAAATCAGCGCTTCGTTGATTTCGGCGCCAAACACTGCGTCGGCCAGCTCAATTGAGCCGACCGTCGCGTTGTTCAGATCCACCACATTTACACTCGGCATTCTCGTTATCCCTTACTTACCGCCCGCCCTATTAACGTCTAACCCGCCGAACCATGACGTAGCCGCCGTTCGGTCCGGGAATGGCGCCCTTGACGGCGATCACGTTGTCCTCGGTATCTACGCTCACGATTTCGAGATTCCGCACCGTGACCTGATCGGCGCCGCTCCGGCCGGCCATTTTCATACCCGGGAACACGCGCGATGGAAAACTCGAAGCGCCGATGGAACCAGCAGCACGGTGAAACATGGAACCGTGGGTCGATGGACCCCCACGGAAGTGATGCCGCTTGACCAACCCGGTAAAGCCCCGGCCTTTACTGGTGCCGATCACATCCACGACATCGCGCGGCTTGAATTCTTCGGCTAGGACGCGATCGCCCTGCTTCAGGTCGCCGGTTGCGTTGCCTTGGCCCAAGTGAAACTCGCGCAGGAATTTCACGCCATCCGCGCTCGACTTCGCCAAGTGCGCCGCCATGGGCTTGTTCGGCTTCTTGGCGTATTCCACCAAGCCGAGCTGCACGGCGTCGTAGCCGTCGGTCGCCGGCGTCTTGCGCTGCGTCACAATGCATGGACCGGCTTTCACCAGCGTGACAGGAACCACCTGCCCTTCCGGCGTAAACACCTGGGTCATGCCAATCTTTTTGCCGAGAATCCCTGGACTCATCTCTGTTTCCTGACCTACTTCTTGCTGAACGCCTTGATCTCCACATCCACGCCAGCCGGGAGGTCAAGTTTCATCAGTGCATCCACTGTGTCCTGCGTGGGCTCAAGAATATCGAGCAACCGTTTATGCGTACGAATCTCAAACTGCTCGCGTGACTTCTTATCCACGTGCGGCGACCGCAGAACCGTGTAGCGGTTCTTGAGAGTGGGCAGGGGAATCGGCCCGGCGACAGTGGCACCGGTACGCTTGGCCGTATCGACAATATCTCCCGTCGACTGGTCCAAGATGCGGTGATCATACGCCTTCAGGCGGATGCGGATGCGTTCTTTCATTTCGTTTCGTTGTCTCTCTTGAGGCTTCAGAGGGCCGCCCGGTCCACCGGTCGTCCCTCGGACCACTCGACTACTCTTAAGCCACAATCTCCGTCACGGTTCCGGCGCCGACGGTGCGTCCGCCTTCGCGGATGGCGAACCGCAGCCCTTTGTCCATGGCCACCGGCGTGATCAATTCCACTTCGATCGACACGTTGTCGCCCGGCATCACCATCTCCATGCCTTCCGGCAAATGCGCCACCCCTGTCACGTCCGTCGTGCGGAAGTAGAACTGCGGCCGATAGCCGTTGAAAAACGGCGTATGGCGTCCGCCTTCTTCCTTCGACAACACGTATACTTCGCCCTTGAATTTCTTGTAGCCCTTGATGCTGCCCGGCTTCGCCAGCACCTGCCCGCGCTCCACGTCGTTCTTTTCAATACCGCGCAGCAGTAACCCGACGTTATCCCCCGCACGGCCTTCGTCGAGCAGTTTCTTAAACATTTCGACGCCCGTGACGACCGTCTTGCGCGTATCCCTGAACCCGACGATCTCCATTTCCTCGCCGACCTTGCAGATGCCCTTCTCAATACGGCCCGTCACCACCGTGCCGCGCCCCTGGATCGAGAAGATGTCTTCAATCGGCATCAGGAACGGCTTGTCGATCACACGCTCCGGGATTGGAATGTAGGAATCCACTTTCGCCATCAACTCGTCGACCGAGGCTTCCCATTTCGCTTCGCCGTTCAATGCGCCCAACGCGCTCACACGCACCACCGGAATGTCGTCACCAGGAAATTGATAGCTCGATAACAGCTCGCGCACTTCGAGCTCCACCAGCTCGAGCAGCTCGGCATCGTCCACCATGTCGACTTTATTCAGCGCGACGACGATGTACGGCACGCCGACCTGGCGAGCCAGCAGAATGTGTTCGCGCGTTTGCGGCATGGGACCGTCGGTTGCGGCCACCACTAGAATCGCCCCGTCCATCTGCGCCGCGCCGGTGATCATGTTCTTGATGTAATCCGCGTGGCCGGGACAATCCACGTGCGCGTAGTGACGGTTCGCCGTCTCGTACTCCACGTGCGCCACCGCGATCGTGATTCCGCGCGCCTTCTCTTCCGGCGCATTGTCGATCGAATCGAAGCTCCGAAACTTGTTCTTCGGATTGTGCTTCGCCAGCGTCTTGGTGATCGCCGCCGTCAGTGTCGTCTTCCCATGGTCGATGTGCCCAATCGTCCCGATGTTTACGTGCGGCTTGCTTCTATCAAATTTCTCTTTCGCCATTGCTCAACCTTTTCCTTATTCCGTTCGCTACTTGGTTGCGACTCCGCCCTTGTTGCGGTTGATGATTTCTTCCGCCAGATTGCGCGGCACCTCTTCGTATTGACCGAAGTGCATGGTGAAACTGCCGCGGCCCTGTGTACGCGAACGAAGCTCGGTCGCGTAGCCGAACATTTCAGACAGCGGCACCATTGCCTTGATGATGTGCGTACCGCCGGCGATTTCGGTTCCCTCGAGGCGTCCGCGGCGCGAAATCAGGTCGCCGTTCACTGAACCCATGTACTCTTCCGGTACAGTCACTTCCACGCGCATCACAGGTTCAAGCAGTACCGGCTTGGCCTTGCCTGCCGCCTCCTTGAAGCAGATGGAACCACAGATCTTGAACGCCATTTCCGACGAGTCGACATCGTGGTAGTCGCCATCGAACACAGTCACCTTGATGTTGTTCAATGGATAGCCCGCGAGGATACCGCCCTCCAAAGCCTCCGCGACGCCCTTCTGAATGGCCGGGATGAATTCCTTCGGAATGTTCCCGCCGGTGACAGCGTTGACGAAATCGAAATCCTTCTCCGGATCGGGCTCGACGCGCAGCTTTACGCGGGCATACTGTCCGCTACCGCCGGTCTGCTTCTTATGGGTGTAATCGGCTTCCGCTTTCTGGCGAACGGTTTCGCGATAGGCCACCTGCGGCTTACCCACATTCGCGCCCACGTTAAACTCACGCTGCATGCGGTCGACAATGATCTCGAGATGTAGCTCACCCATGCCGGCGAGAATGGTCTGACCCGTTTCCGGATCGGTCGATACGTGCAGCGTAGGATCTTCCGTCGCAAGCTTATTGATCGCAATACCAAGCTTTTCCTGGTCCGCCTTGGTCTTCGGCTCGATCGCGAGCTGAATCACAGGCGCCGGAAACACGATTGACTCAAGCAGCACCGGATGATCTTCGTCACAGATTGTGTCGCCCGTCACCACCTGCTTCAAACCGACGGCGGCGCAGATGTCGCCCGCATATACTTCCTGAATCTCTTCACGCTTGTTGGCGTGCATTTTGACCAGACGCCCCACGCGCTCACGCCGGCCTTTCGCCACGTTGTAAATGGATTCGCCGGCGTTCAACTTGCCCGAGTAGACACGGATAAAGCACAACTGCCCGACAAACGGGTCGGTCATGATCTTAAACACCAACGCCGCGAAAGGCGCAGAGTCGCTTGCCGGCCGCTCGATTTTTTCTTCCGGATTGTCCACTGAAACGGCTTTGATGGGCGGAATGTCCAGCGGCGAAGGCAGGTACGCGACCACTGCATCCAGAAGATTTTGAACTCCTTTGTTCTTGAACGACGAACCGCAGATGACCGGAAAAATCTTCTGCGAGATGGTCGCCTTACGGATACCGGCAACGAGTTCCTTTTCAGAAATCGCCTGGCCTTCGATGAACTTTTCGAAGAGTGTGTCGTCGCTCTCGGCAGCCGCTTCAATCAGCTTTTCGCGATACTCTTTCGCTTGGTCGAGAAGTTCGCCTGGAATCTCGACATCGTCGTATTTCGCGCCCAGCGTCTCGTCGCGCCAGATGCGCGCTTTCATCGTGACCAGATCGATGACGCCTTTAAACTGATCTTCCGCGCCGACCGGCAATTGAATCGGCACCGGACGTGCACTTAAACGTTCGACAATCGTCTCGACGGAGCGGAAAAAATCAGCGCCGACGCGATCCATTTTATTGATGAAGCAAATGCGGGGAACGCCGTACTTGTCCGCCTGGCGCCACACGGTTTCCGATTGTGGCTGCACACCCGCGACCGCGTCAAACACCGCGCACGCGCCGTCGAGCACACGCAAACTGCGCTCTACTTCCGCCGTGAAATCAACGTGGCCGGGGGTATCGATGATGTTGATGGTGATGTCACCCCATTGGCAGGTGGTCGCCGCCGACGTAATGGTAATGCCGCGCTCCTGCTCCTGCGCCATCCAATCCATGGTGGCGGTACCTTCGTGCACTTCACCGATCTTGTGCGTGCGGCCGGTGTAGTAGAGAATGCGTTCGGTCGTCGTGGTCTTACCGGCATCGATGTGAGCCATGATGCCGATATTGCGCATTTTTTCAAGCGGCGTGGTGCGTGGCATAAAAATAACTTCGTTTACTTCAGTTGCTTACCAGCGATAGTGCGCGAAGGCCTTGTTGGCTTCCGCCATGCGGTGCACATCGTCCTTTTTCTTTACAGCGCCACCGCGCATATTGGCAGCATCATTTAACTCGTTGGCCAGCTTGTCCGCCATACTCTTATCCGGGCGCGTGCGGGCGTTGGTGATGATCCAGCGCAGCGCGAGACTGGTACGGCGATTCTGCGGGACTTCGACCGGCACCTGATAATTCGCGCCACCCACACGCCGCGTTTTCACTTCGAGCAGCGGCTTTACGTTCTCGACAGCCTTCTTGAATGCCTTCAGCGGGTCGTCTTGGGAACGCTCGCGCAATGTGTCCATCGCGGCGTAGAAAATCTTCTGGGCAGTCGTTTTCTTCCCGTCCCACATCATGGAGTTCACAAATTTTTCCACCAGGGTCGAGTTGTACAGCGGATCTGGAACTACTTCTCTCGGCTCAGGTCGTCTACGGCGTGGCATCTACTTCTCCTTACTTCTTCTTGGCCGGTGCAGCAGCAGCGCCGCCCTTGGGACGCTTGGCGCCATATTTGGAACGCGACTGTTTGCGATTAGCGACGCCAGCGGTATCGAGCGTTCCACGGACGACGTGATAGCGAACGCCGGGAAGATCCTTCACACGCCCCCCGCGGATCAGCACGATCGAGTGTTCCTGCAGGTTGTGACCGACGCCTGGGATATAGGTGGTCACTTCAATTCCATTGGTCAAGCGCACACGGGCAACTTTCCGCAAAGCCGAATTCGGCTTCTTCGGAGTAGTGGTGTACACGCGCGTGCAAACTCCACGGCGCTGTGGGCAAGCCTGTAGGGCTGGACTCGCTGTCTTGTACCGGGTCGGTCTACGCCCCTTGCGCACTAGTTGATTAAACGTCGGCATGCTTTTCCTGACGGCGCACAAACTTGGGCTTCAGCACCTTGCCCGTACGCTCGAACCTGTTCCTCTCGAATACTTGAAAACGAACTACAGACAACACTTGCCTGCTCGGACGCGCACATACTGCCGCGACGATCGCAGGCCTTAAAAACTTTTAATCCGCCCTTAAATCAGAGCTTTCCGGCAGGCACGAACAACATCCGGCTGCCCCAAGAATCGTGATAAAGATTACTGCCAGGAGACTGATATAGCGTGTTCACCAGCCCCAACGCGAGGGTAACTACTTCGGGTAACGGCCCTTACCGGATTCCAACGTCACTGCCCAATTTCGGAGCAGCTTATCGGTCCAGCAGCGGGACCCAGCTTCCGGCCGGACGCCTCATAGGAAGCGCGGTAGCACGGAGGCCGAAGAATCAACTCGCCAAACCTTCTAAGTGTAGGACTACCGATGCCCCCGTGTCAATCGAGTGATCGATCGAGCGCGGGTGCACTTTCCAACTTCTTTAAGGATACCTTATGGAGTCCGCGCGAAGGCAAGAACGAGTCCGATTTCGCCGGCGGCGGCGTCCAAGCTATAGTGTCGCTCGTGTTTTCCACAGTTTTGTTCACTTTAGCTTACCTGCCGGGGACGCAATTCTCCAGCATCCAAACACCTCCGGAGCCGAAGCCGCCCGGTCAGTTGATCGACGTCGGAGGCTATCGCATCCATCTTCATTGCACGGGTAAAGGAACTCCCCCGGTCATGATTGTGGGCGGCGGCTTCTCCTTCGATTGGGGTCTGGTGCAGCCGGAGATCGCGAAATTCACCCGCGTGTGCACGTACGATCCCGCCGGTACCGCCTGGAGTGATCCGCCGCCCGACCAGCAGCGACTCTCCTGTGCAAACCGGGTCAGTGAATTACATCGACTGCTCGAAAGTGCCGAGGTCAAACGCCCCGTGGTGCTGGTCGGCTACTCGATCGGAGCACCCCTGGCGCGATTCTACGCGAGCAAGTACCCGGCCGACATCTCTGGCCTCGTTCTAATCGACCACGCTTTCGAGCCACAGACTCCCCCGACACCTCCGGCAAGTTCACTATCGGCAAGGGCGAGCGGAGACAGCCCACCCATCCTTCTCTCCGCACCGTCGATCGATCTGGACGTAGCCGACGATCAAAACTTCGCCCGGTTACCTCAGCTAAACCGGGAACTGCACCGCTGGGCTTTGAGCCACAATCCGGATCGGCCGGGTTCCGAAGATATTGCGGAATGCATGGCCGGCGCTGAGGCCCGGGACAATGCACTTAGAACGCTGCCTCTGGTCGTCGTCAGCACCCTGAACGACTCTCCCGGCTATCTTCAGCTCCAAACCCACCTGCTGGCACTTTCGGATAAGAGTGAACAAATCATCGCCAAGCACAGTTCCCACATGGTCATCATCGATGCGCCGGAAGTGATCGTCGCCGCAGTTCACACGGTGTTTGAGAATGCTCGCAGTAGGCCTCAATGACCATGCGGACCCGCTGAATATCCCGCACTCTCTCCGCCATCTCCGGTTTCTGACACAATCAACAAACACAAGTTCTTCTTGCACGCATATGCGCAGATCTCTAAAGGAACGTCCATCGCGCCGCGAGCTTCTCGAAACCTGCTTGACGGCAGGACTCGCTTGTTCAGCTTCGAGTGTTCTTGCCGCATCCGGAGCGCCTCCAGCTAATCCAGCATCTTCTTTTGTGCGGACCGCCGGCAAAGACATCGTCAGTCCCACCGGGGAGAAGTTGTTGCTGCGCGGTATCAATCTCGGCAACTGGCTCGAACAGGAAGGTTACATGTTCCTGTTCGAGGGCGGCCCTCAGTCGCCTCGCGAGATTGAAGAGTTCTTCGATGAATTGATCGGTCCCGATGAGGCGAAGACGTTTTGGGACAAATATCGCCAGCGGTATATTACGAAAGACGATGTGGATCTGATTCGCGAATGCGGATTTAATTCTGTCCGCGTACCGATTCACTATAAGTTCTTCCTCGCTGACCACGGCCCAGGGTTCAACCTTATCGATGCGCTCATCGAGTGGTGCCGTGCCGCCGGCATCTGGGTGATCCTGGATCTTCACTGTGCACCAGGCGGACAGACCGGAACGAATATCGACGATAGCTTTGGTTATCCCTGGTTGTACGAGAGCGCGGAAGCTCAGGAACGGACAGTTGAGGTTTGGGAACGAATCGCACGACACTATCGGAATGAATCAGCCGTGCTCGGCTACGATTTGCTGAATGAGCCGATCCCGCACTTCCCGCGGCTGCGCCAGTACAACGACAAATTAGAGCCGATCTATAAACGGATCACTGCCGCGATTCGCAAGGTAGATCCTAATCACATCATTATTCTGGGTGGAGCGCAGTGGGACAGCAATTTTGGAGTGTTTGGTCCACCATTCGATCCGCAGCTCATCTATCAATTCCACAAATACTGGACTGCCACTTCAAAGGAGGTGATTCAGGAGTACGTGGATTATCGGGATCGCCACAACGTCCCCATCTGGTTAGGAGAATCGGGCGAGAACACAGACCAGTGGATCGCACAGTTTGTGCATACGCTTGAGGAGAATAACGTGGGATGGTGTTTCTGGCCCTATAAGAAGATGGAAAAACCCTCCTGTGTCGCTTCCATCCGAAAGCCCGAAGGCTGGGACGAAGTTTTAGCGCTGGCGAAAATGCCGCCCGGAACCGGGGCTGCGGAAAAGCGAATTGCGGCGCGGCCCACCGTGGAGCGGTCCCGTGCCATTGCACAATCGCTGCTTGAGAGTGTTGAAGTCAGGAACTGCCGCATCAACCGGGGCTATCTTCAATCGCTTGGCCTTAACTTTCCTGAAAAATTTGGGCAACGCCGAAATAATTAGAAAAATTCCCGCACATGTACGATCATTGTCGGGAGTTCTTGCCGGCGTTGTCAGGCGCAGCAGCGTTGAGTGAATTCCAACCTTTGGAAAAGATCAGGACGTGGTACAGGTTGGGAGTTCGCATTTCCGCTGTGAAACCCGCCTCCTTCATGCGCGCAATCAGCCATTCATTCCAGGCGTCCTCGTGCTCGAATGAGTGCGACACAAAGATAATCTCGGGAGTCTCTGCCAGTTGCGATTTGAGGAGTTCTTCTATGTGCGCCTTTACTGCGTCTGTATTGAGGGTAAAAGGTAAGGGGACAAGTCTATTCTTCATCGGATAAGCGATGAACGGCGCATACAAATAACTCTCGTTAGCTAGACCCGCTTGCCAGTTGTAGAAATTGGATTCCGGCAGAGGGCTGCTGTAGAGGACTGGAGGAAGGATCTCACGAGAATGTTCGCGAATAATTCGCATAAACGGGCCCAATTCTTCAAGACCCGTGTGAGCGGGCATCATGAACGCCCAAATACCCGGGGTCGATAAAAGCACTCCACATACGGCCCAGAAACGAGCTGGCAAAATCTGGAAGAGAGAGTAACCGGCATAGGCCAGTAGCAGCGTCTGCCCAGGGATTGCGGATGCTATGTAGCGGGGCAGGAAGACACGCATCGGTGTCGCCACTGAGGCGGCAAAGAACAGCGCCGGCGCCACCAGCCACCAGGAGAGGAGTAGAACCAAGACGCCGCGGCTGGCTGCGCGTGGCCGTCGCGAAGAATGTGGGAACGCGAATTGAATGAGCAGAGCGGACAGGAAAAGGGCCAACGAGAGCAGGGGCGAAAGCAGCGATTCGCAAAGTTCATTCACGCTCGGGGTTGGCGCAAACGGGAGGGTGTGCGCTTCGCGCACGAGGAGGCGCATGTGCGGAACGAGCGGAATAATCAGCGCACCGATGAGCGCATAGGCGGCCAGAAGATGCGGCCAACGGTGGACGCGCCGCTCCGTAAGGAATACGTACCCAATGTAAATAGCCTGGCAAAGAAAGACGATCGAAAAAAAGTAATGCAGGTAGACGACCAGCGTCGATCCTGCGGCAAAGTAGAGAGCAAAGCGGAGCTCGCGGCGTTCGATCCATTGGTACAACGCGAGACAGGAGCCGGTCACAGCCGCAAGCGCCAAGCTATATGGACGCGCCTCGGTGGCCAACGCAATGATACTCGGATGAAAAACAAAGAGTAGGGCGGCCAGAAAACCCGCACCTTTTCCGAAGGCTCTTTCGGCCAAGCGATACAGGAACCATGCGGCAAGAAGAATGCCGGCGACGGAGGGAATGCGGAGTATGAAATCGCGAAGTGGACTTCCGTCCCAGACGAAGAACGATTCGAGGACGGCGTAGAGGATGGACTGTCCCGGCCAATGGGACGTGATTTGAATAGCCGCAAGAGGGCCGCGATGTGCCATGAAAAACGTTCCGGCCTCATCGACCCACAAACTGCGGAGCAATCGCGGTCCCCAGACACACGCGAGCATCAGGCCGGCGGCGATCCAGAGACCTAAGTTAATGTGACGAGGAAGCGCTTTCCCGGCATTGCTCCCGGCCGAGGACATGGGTCTGCGTGGAAGCGTATCTAAGAGGAGCATGATTCTGCTCAACAGCAGGGCGGTTGCGATTCCACCGCAACGGCCTCCCGGATGGCGATAGCCCGAATGGATTCAGTCAGCTTGCGCTCCAGTTTGCGGGTTCGCGCATAGAGCAATAAGAACGCCTGGATACCGGCAAAGAAGACGGTATAGAAGAGCAGATCCGTTCCGCGGCCGACCCCCAGTTTGCGGGCCAGATCGGTTGTGAGGTCAGGCAGGATCACCAACACGATCGATAGGCAGAACAGGAAAGCGGCGATGAGCCGCCCAAACAACTTGGATCGGAATACTGAGCTGCCCAGAATCCCGGTCATCAAACTCAGGATTACGAGAATAACTTGAATAGATTTCATTGACTTAACTTGCGAAGCACCAGATCGAAGAGGACGTTAAGGCTGTTCCAGACACTTTGCCCTTTCGCAAGAGAGTATTGGGTATAGCGAATGGTTGTGGGAACTTCTTTCACGCGGAGGCCGGCTTTGCGAATGAGCTCCAGTATTTCGGTTGCGTGTGCGTAGCCGTTTTCAGTGAGGGTGACGCGCCGCGCTGCGTCAGCCGAAAGCGCGCGGAAGCCGTTATGTGTATCTGTCAGCCACAGACCAGCGAAGAGCCACGATACAAAAACTCCACCTTTCAGGAGAATCTGCTTTACGCGCGGAACACCGTTGCGATCGTTTGGGTCTATAAAGCGTGAGCCAATCACAACGTCATATTCGCCGCGGCGTATCGGTTCGAGTAGGCTGCGGATCAGAGAAGGGCAATGTTGACCATCCGCATCGAAGTGAATGATCGCCTTTGCGCCTTCCGAAAGAGCGTATTCCGTTCCGGTTTGCAATGCGGCGCCTTGCCCCAGGTTTGCGATGTGCCGCAGGTAGCGCACCGGCCTTCCTTGAAGATGCGCAAGAGCCGAATTGGCCGAACCGTCGTCCACAACGACCACCTGAAATGGGTAGGCCAGAAGTTCATCCACTGTCTCTGTGAGAACCTTGCCCTCGTTATAGGCCGGGATCACAACGAAGACATCCCGATCCAGGAATTCTTCCTTAGCGCTCTGCCGATTCAATATGCCGCCTCAAACGTGTTATCGACACGCGAGGAGGCGTTCTCCAGCATTCCACTTGTAAGAATGGCTTAGACCGTCCCAGGACCGGAGCGGTACGCTGCGAATTTGTTCCTAATGAACCGTAATTTGTAAGCTTTGGTTAGCCGTTAGCGAGTTGCCATCACTTACCTGTGCGGTGAAGGTGAACGTGCCCGAAGCAGTTGGTACTCCCGAGAGCCCGCCGCTGCTGCTGAGCGCTAAACCAGCCGGAAGACTGCCATTCACTACGGACCACTGGTACGGCGACGTGCCGGAAACCGCGCTCAACTGGCCGGTATAAGCGGATCCTACCGTACCGCTACTCAGCGCGTTAGCCGAGATGTAGGGCAGAACCGGATCGCTGTTTTGCTCCCAGCGGAGATCGGAGAAGACTGCTTGCCCGGTGTTCTGGTCCGACACCCAGGTGCCCGCATCCAGACCGATGAAGAGCGACGCGACGGGAACCGCAGCCGCAGTCTGCCATTGCGTGGTCCAGGCGAGGCCCGTGGAGCTGGTTTCGAAGAACATTTGGCCCGAGGCCGAACTGTGGCGGAAGCGCCAGTATTGGTCATTCGTCGCGATGTAAGCAATCGTTGTTCCGGATTTCACGCCCGCCACCATCGCCTGCAAGTAGAGATTGCCGCCTTCCACGATGAAGCGGTACCAATCGTTCGTATCGAGGGCCAGTGCAAATGAGGTGTCAGTGGAACCGTTCCCCGTTGTCACCTGGACGGCCTGCACGCTGAGTACGGCATCCGTCATGTTCAAGCCGGTCAGCGAGCCGTAGCCGTTGTAAATCATGCCGGACACGCCGGCTTTGGGGGTGATCGAAAGCTGCCCGTTGCCCTGCTGCTGCACAGAGACTTTCGAACTTTGGCTTCCGGTTGCCTGGTCCAGCACGCAGGCACACCATTTCGTCGTATCCATTGCCGTAGTGAGAAACGAATCGGCCGCGCCGATGGAAACGATTTGCAGCGCACCAGTGACGGTGTGTGCAGCCGCATCGGTGAGTTGGACTGTAAACGGAAACACGCCGATGTGCGTGGCTGTTCCCGTGATCTGGCCGGCGCTGCTCAAGGCTAAACCCGTGGGAAGAGATCCAGTGGCAACAGACCAGGTGTAAGGCGGCGTGCCGCCACTTCCTGCCAGCGATTGTGTAAATGCAGCGCCGACGACCGCATAGGGTAGCGTGCTGGTGACAATGGAGGGAGGTCCGCTGCCGCTCGACTGGATCACCAACGATAAGGAGGCCGTCGCGCTGTGACCGGCGCTGTCTTTCACCGAGAACGTAATGGATACGGTTCCCGCTGCGGTGGGCCTCCCGCTCAAAACTGCTGCGGCGCTGAATGTCATTCCGGCCGGCAGACTAGACGCCGACCAGGTGTATGGAGCGATCCCGCCGGTCGCGGTTAACGTCTGGCTGTACGCCGTGTTCACAGTGCCTGCAGGCAGCGAGGTGGTTGAAATGGTCAGCGCAGTACTGGGATTCACCGTCACAGAATAATTCTGGTTAGCCATCAGCGAATTGCTGTCGCCTACCTGTGCAGTGAAGGTGGACGTGCCGGAAGCAGTTGGTACTCCCGAGAGCCCGCCGCTGCTGCTGAGCGCTAAACCAGCCGGAAGACTGCCATTCACTACCGACCATTGGTACGGCGACGTGCCGGAGGTGACGCTCAACTGGCCGGTATAGGCGGACCCCACCGTACCGCTACTCAGCGCGGTAGCCGTAATGTAGGGAAGAGCCGGATCGCTGTTTTGCTCCCAGCGCAGATCGGAGAAAGCTGCTTGCCCGGTGTTCTGGTCCGACGCCCAGGTACCCGCATCGAGACCGATGAAGAGCGACGCGACGGGAACCGCAGCCGCAGTCTGCCATTGCGTGGTCCAGGCGAGGCCCGTGGAGCTGGTTTCGAAGAACATTTGGCTCGAGGCTGAATTGTGGCGGAAGCGCCAGTACTGCTGGTTCGTCGAGTTGTAAGGAATCGTTGTCCCGGATTTCACGCCCGCCACCATGGCCTGCAAATAGAGATTGCCGCCTTCGACAATGAAGCGGTACCAATCGTTCGTATCGAGGGCCAGTGCAAACGAGGTGTCAGTGGAACCGTCCCCCGCTGTCACCTGGACGGCTTGCACGCTGAGCACGGCATCCGTCATGTTCAAGCCCGCCAGCGACCCGTATCCGTTGTAGTTTATCCCGGACACGCCGGCTTTGGGTGTGATCGAAAGCTCCCCGTTCTGCTGCTGGACAGAGACTTTCGAACTCTGGCTTCCGGCAGCCTGGTCCAGCACGCAAGCGCACCATTTCGTCGTATCCATTGCCGTAGTGAGAAACGAATCGGCCGCGCCGATGGAAACGATTTGCAGCGCACCAGTGACGGTGTGTGCAGCCGCATCGGTGAGTTGGACTGTAAACGGAAACACGCCGATGTGCGTGGCTGTTCCCGTGATCTGGCCGGCGCTGCTCAAGGCTAAACCCGTGGGAAGAGATCCAGTGGCAACAGACCAGGTGTAAGGCGGCGTGCCGCCACTTCCTGCCAGCGATTGTGTAAATGCAGCGCCGACGACCGCATAGGGTAGCGTGCTGGTGACAATGGAGGGAGGTCCGCTGCCGCTCGACTGGATCACCAACGATAAGGAGGCCGTCGCGCTGTGACCGGCGCTGTCTTTCACCGAGAACGTAATGGATACGGTTCCCGCTGCGGTGGGCCTCCCGCTCAAAACTGCTGCGGCGCTGAATGTCATTCCGGCCGGCAGACTAGACGCCGACCAGGTGTATGGAGCGATCCCGCCGGTCGCGGTTAACGTCTGGCTGTACGCCGTGTTCACAGTGCCTGCAGGCAGCGAGGTGGTTGAAATGGTCAGCGCAGTACTGGGATTCACCGTCACAGAATAATTCTGGTTAGCCATCAGCGAGTTGCTATCGCTTACCTGTGCAGTGAAGGTGAACGTGCCGGAAGTAGTCGGCACTCCCGAGAGCGCACCGCTGGAGCTCATTGCGCAGCCAGCGGGAAGACTGCCACTCACGATGGACCACTGGTACGGCGACGTCCCCGAAACTGCGCTCAATTGGCCCGTATAGGCACCCCCAGCGGTACCACTACTGAGCGTGGCAGCCGTAATGTAAGGAAGAACCGGACCGCTGTTTTGCTCCCAACGCAAATTGGCGAAGATCGCCTCGCCCACGTTCTGGTCCGACGCCCAGGTGCCCGCATCGAGACCGACGAAGAGCGACGTGACGGGAACCGCAGCGGCAGTCTGCCATTGCGTGGTCCAGGCGAGGCCCGTGGAGCTGGTTTCGAAGAACATTTGGCTCGAGGCTGAATTGTGGCGGAAGCGCCAGTATTGGTCATTCGTCGCGATGTAAGCAATCGTTGTTCCGGATTTCACGCCCGCCACCATCGCCTGCAAGTAGAGATTGCCGCCTTCCACGATGAAGCGGTACCAATCGTTCGTATCGAGGGCCAGTGCAAATGAGGTGTCAGTGGAACCGTTCCCCGTTGTCACCTGGACGGCCTGCACGCTGAGCACGGCATCCGTCATGTTCAAGCCGCTCAGCGAGCCGTAGCCGTTGTAGTTCATGCCGGATAGACTGGCTCTGGGCGTGATCGAAAGCTGTCCGTTCTGCTGCTGGACAGAGACTTTCGAACTCTGGCTTCCGGCCGCCTGGTCCAGCACGCAAGCACACCATTTCGTCGTATCCATTGCCGTAGTGAGAAACGCATCGACCGTGCCGATCGAAACGATTTGCAATGTGCTCGTAACGGTTCCCGCAGCTGCGTCTGTGAGTTTCACTGTAAACGGAAACACGCCCACGTGCGTGGCTGTTCCCGTGATCTGGCCGGCACTACTCAAGGCTAGACCGGTGGGTAGAGAGCCGCTGACAAGAGACCATGTGTAAGGCGCAGTGCCTCCACTCCCCGCCAACGACTGCTGGAACGCAGCACCCACCGCCGCGTACGGCAGGGTTCCGGTAGTAATGGAAGGAGCACCGCCGGTACCGGATCCGCTACCGCTTGACTGGATCACCAGAGCCAACGAGGCTGTCCCAGTGTGCCCGGCGCTGTCCTGAACAGAGAACGTGATGGAAGCGGTTCCTGTAGCCGTCGGCGTGCCGCTCAAAACTCCCGACGTGCTGAATGTCATTCCGGCCGGCAGATTCACCGCTGACCAACTGTACGGAGGACCTCCGTCTGTGGCGCTGATTGAGGAGCTGTACGCGGTCCCTACGACGGCCGTTGGCAGCGTGGCGGTTGTGATGACAACCGAGTTGATCAAGGCGCTGAGTACATTCTTTGTGATTTGTTGAGCGGGAGCGCTCAAGTAAGACGGCCGGAGGCTCGGAGCGTTGAAATCGTCGAGACCCCAACTCCAGAACATGGACCCGGTCGCAAACACGGAATAGTTCGCGGCGGAGTACCAAGTCACATTGGATTCGCATTCAACCGACTGGCAATCGAAACCGCTCGGGTCATCGATGTCCTCTGGAAAACCGATTGGCGAACTGGCCAGCACGGCCGTGTTCGCCGGAGATACGTCGCGAACAGAGCTATCTACTTCGTATCCGAGCAGCCCCTGAAGATGGTCTCCGTTTTTTAGGCCAGTGCCGTTCATTAGCCAATGCGATGCATTGCTGATCACAATGTCGCTCGTGACCGGGTCGGCAACGTACTCGACGCCGACGACCGCGGCTTCAGGCAAGTTCACGGGCGAGGAGCGGAAAGTGACCGTAGCCAACGTGGGATTGGTCGAGTACATGGGATCGTTCGCGGCGGCGTCGGTTTTATAACAGACGATGATCCGGTCTGCCTTGCCTAGCGAGTCCTGTTGCAGACGGATCTGCCAGTACATGGTGTTCGCACCGAAGAATCCCGCATTGACGCCGGCGTTCATCGCGCTTTGGAGGTTTTGGACCATCGGCATGGACCAGTATTCGTTATGCCCGACTGACAAATAAGCTTTGTGCTGTTTCAACAAGGCTCCGTTCTCGTGCATGTCGATGTTGGTGATGTATGTTACGTCGTATCCGTTCTTCTCGAGCCAGCGCACCATGTTGTATTCGAATCCGGCGGCTGGAATCGGATAGCCGGTCGTATCCGGCCCCGGCTGCAGGTTGGCAAGATATTCTCCGGCACCGACGCCTGAGGCGGCGCCCGGACTTTGCGGAGTGTAGCTGTAACCCAGCACGTAAGGCCGATTGAAAGATACTTCCCAGGCGCGTCCTCCAGGCGCCCAACTGTATAGGGATTTGCCGTTACCGCCGCCGGGCCAGAAATTGTACGCTTCAAAAGTAGTGACGCTGGATTGGAAGACCAAGTCAGAGGACCGCTGGTCATCCCGCACCACGAAGATGATGTAGCTCTGCTTACCGCTGACGTCGCCGGTGAGCCGCGCGAGAAAGATGCCGCTAATCCAGGTCGTGGGTACGCTCAGCGTATAAGAACTTTTCCACTTACAGTCGATGACTCCCGTTACGGGATCGGGATCGGGCGTCGTTTGCAAAGTCCCAGGCAGACCGGTAATGGTGGTCGTCAAACGCGCGCCTAAGCCGCCGTACCAACCGGTGCGGAAGACGTCGACGTGGAAGGTCGGATCGCTGGTGCTGACGAAGAAGGTAATTGGAGAACCGATATTGACGCTGGTTAGCGAGGCATATCCCTCGATTTCCCGGTTAACGGCGGGATTCGTGAGTTGCCAGGCGGAAGTTCCGGGATTAGCGTTTTCATTCTGAATGGGATTTCCTGCGAAAGCAGAAATGCTAGCCAGGCAAAACAGCGCGAGCGTTCTCCAGATCGGAGGGAATCGAGCCTCTTTCATGAATGCCTATGAACTACTTGAAGCGATTTTGGTGAATTATGAAAGAACCCCCACGACAGAGGGAGTGAGAGGCAGGTACGGGATATGCGGGCTAAGGTTGCATTGCGGTGCTTTGGTACTTGACTCCTTTTGAAAGATTCTTTGGAAGCCCTTATGTCCCGATCGCTCACTAAGGCCTATAAAAAACGGGCACTTGGTGGTCGAAGAGAGTCTCATAAAACCGCTACTTCTAGCTGTGGTAACAACCGTCCTGTTTGCGCCGTGGCATGGCGAGTTGCGGGCGCAAGCGGCGTCAGCAAATCCCTGTCCCCGGCCTGCCGCGGGAGGTACCGTGCCGGAACCTGCCAATTTGCGCAGTCAGAACGGCAAATTGGAAGTGAATCTGACAATTCACAACGACCCGGCGCCGGACGGCTCAACCCGCTATTGTTATGTGGACCGGAACGGGAATGAGTCTCCTACTCTGCGACTGCTGCCGGGCGATCTTCTGATATTGAAGCTGAAAAACGATTTGGCGGATATTGACCACCGTCCTTCCTTCAGTCCTCTTCATGAGCACATGAATGCGGAGAAGCGAAATGATGTTTGTAGTGGTGGCCCGATGAAGGCGACGTCTACGAATCTTCATTTCCATGGCTTAACCATTCCGCCGGTCTGCCACGAGGATGATGTTCTGAGGACTGTCGTCGGCTCCGGCGCTCCGCCGTTCGAGTACCGGTTTCGGATTCCGGAGAATGAGCCGCCGGGGCTGTATTGGTACCATCCGCACATTCACGGATTCACAAACACGCAAGTTCTGGGCGGCGCCTCTGGAGCACTGATCGTGGAAGGAATCGAGCGCGCCAATAGAAACCTGGCAGGGTTGCCGGAACGCGTGCTGGTTATCCGGGATCAAGATTTACTGACTCCGAATGCGCCGCCTCCGAAATCGCAAGGCGCCGTGCCCAAGCTGGTGATCGATCGCGACGGGGAGGCGGCGAATAACGGCACAGGTTTCGGTAAGCCTGCAAAAGATCTTTCAATCAATTTTGTGCCAGTGCCGTATCCCGATTACCCTGTGGCTTCGATCGAGATGAAGCCCGGTGAACGGCAGTTATGGCGTGTATCGAACGCCTGCGCCGGCACGTACCTGAATCTTTCGATTCTGTTCGGCGGCAGGCCGCAATCTTTGGGCGTGGTCGCTCTCGACGGCGTCCCCTTCAGCGAGAACGGAACTTCTGGAAATCTGGTTCGGCGGCAAACCCAACTCGCAATTCCTCCCGGCGGGCGCGCTGAGTTCATCGTGGCGGGTCCGCCGCTGGGCGTACCGGCGCTTTTGGTGACACGAGCCGTGGATACCGGCCCCGGCGGTGAAAACGATCCGAACCGGCCGCTTGCCAGGATTGAAGCGTCGGCGCAAGCAGCGGAGCCGCGTTCCAAGCTCGCTGGCTCGCCTAAGCCGCTGCCTGCGCCCACACTGCCCTGGCTGGGCGATGTCACTCCGGTGTGTACCCGCAGGATTTATTTTTCTGAGAAGCTAGCCGATCCGAACAGTCCGACGAGTGCGGTCGAGTTCTATATCACCGTAGACGGCCAAACGCCTGCGCCGTTCGATCCCCGCTCCGGGATTCCCAACATTGTTGCGAAGCAGGGCACGGTAGAAGATTGGATCATTGAAAACCGGACAAAAGAACTGCACGCGTTCCACATCCATCAACTCCATTTCATGCTTCTCGACTACGGCGGCGTCCCGGTGAATGAACCCTTTTTGCGCGATACCATTAACGTCCCCTACATGGTTGACGGAGCGCTCCGTTACCCGAGCGTCAGACTCCGAATGGATTTTCGCGATCCGGATATCGTGGGAACTTTCATTTATCATTGCCATCTTCTGGAACACGAGGACGGAGGGATGATGGGCGTAATCCGTGTGGAACCTGCCAACGATAGCGCGCACGACCTGAAACGATCCTACGCAAACGCGAAGCCGTCGGCGGGATCAGTTTACAAATAGCGAGGCAATTGCTCATTCTGCTGTGCGGTCGAGCTGAGATATGCTCCGGTATGTGACTGGGCGGAACGTGCTGGTATTGCTCTTATGCTGATGGTGTACGGCGCGGCACAAGATCTTCGCATTGCGTTCCGGTATGATCGCGATCACGTTCTTTTTTTATATGGGGAAGATGCGAGATGCCGGCGAAATGAGAGGGCAGCCTTTAGACGCCAAGGACCTCGTGGAGTATGAGGCTGGAGGAATCTCCTGCGATTGACACCGGAGCGCCTACGCACCTTCGACCAATTATCCTATCGCTGGCCGCTGTGCCGCCACTCTCAGCAAGCTGATGCTGGAACGCTTCGAAGCGGGTTCCGTGACGCTGTACCGGGACACGCGCTATGGATTGAGACGAACGGACGTAAGCTACTCTTACGGCGATTAAGCATTAGCGGAGATTCGCGTCGAAGAAGCTCACCGCCAATTCAGCAGTTTTGTTGTGTACTGCGTCGCGATTGACTCCAGGCGCGTCATTGCAGAGCGCGCCTCTGATTTTGCGGGCGGCCGCGGTACAAGTGTCGAGAAAGGTATAGTGAGCGACGCCGCCCGGCAGCACCGTTAACTTAGAGCCGGGAATGGGCGCCGCGAAAAATTTGGCGTTGGTTGAGGGAACAGCAATGGGATCGGCATCTCCAACCACCATTTCCACAGGTGTGGAGATCTTCTCCAGGCTATCTGGATCGAACGCAGGGGCGAGCACGGGGGCCACCGCGAAGACGGCGCGCACCCGCGAGTCGCGGCGCGAATCGCTGGCATGTTCGTAGGCGTCCTTAAAGGCCACGGCATTTTGGAGCAGTTTGGCGAATTGTTCAGCTTTGGCGCGCAAGTTGGGGAATTCGGGCACATCTCCGCAGAGCGGGTCTGACGGATTGGATTTGCAGAAGCGGTCGTAGTTGGCAGGCACTGTAATGCCGCCGGCAATTTCGATCATGGTGTAACCTCCGAGCGAAAAACCGGCGGTGCCAATACGTTTTGGATCGATGCGAGGCCCGGATGCGAGGCCCGAAGGTAGCGTCCCGTAGCATCTTGTCGATCACGACGCTGAGATCCGTGGCGCGCTCCCACCAAAAAACAAATCCTTCGACGGTGTATCCCTCCGTGCCGTTATTGCCGGGGTGATTGACCGCTGCGGCTACGTAACCATGCTGCGCGAGCGCGGTGCCGAGCCAAGCCATCATTGCAGCGGAACTGCCGGTGCCATGCGAAAGGACTATCAGCGGAAATTTGGATGGTGTACCCGCAAACTTTGCATCGGATGCGGCGCTGCCCTCGCTGAAGAGGGTCGCGGACGGAGGACCGATCCATTGCGGCTGTTCAATTGAGGACTGCTCAGCGGGATACCAGATCGTAGTAAGCAGTTCGTGAGTGGCGGCCTTGCGCCAATCGTAGACCTTGTCGGGAAGAAAATGGCGCTGGGCAACGCCCACCTTATAGGTGGTGTCCTGCGCTTCAACGGGCACAATGGCGGTGAGAAGAACTAGAGCGAGTAGAGCGCGCGTCACACTTGCACAAGTGTGACGCACCACTGTTTTGTCTTCCAACCCGCTTGCCCGCCGGGTTCCGAGGAAACGTACTTTGGTCCGGCACACGATGCAACACGGCGTTCCTTACATGCAAGGCGCTTGCGGATTGCTGCGCGCGCGGAGGCGGGCTCGCAACTCTGCGGTGTAGGCGCGATGGCATTTGAGGCAGAGAGTGCGCATGTTGGAGAGGTCGCACTCGCCGCCGCCTTCAGCGACGGGAACGATGTGGTCGGCATCCCAGAGAGTTTTCCGGCCGCGGAGATTCCAGTCTGCGAGGGCGCGAGTGCGCGCGGGGCCACGCAGGCGCTTGATGTGGTGAAGCTGCGCGGTGCAATCGAGCCCGCAAACGGTGCAGATGCCTCCGTCGCGTTCAAACACACGCTCGCGGAGGTGGCTTGGGTCAGTGCGCAGCTTCCATTCCTCCACGCACCATTCCGAGCAGAAGGTGAGGCGGCCCGGCGGAACTTCAAGTTGGCACCAGCGGCAAAGGCACCGGCCGTTTGGTCCTTTGGGCAGGGAGTCGCGCTCGGCACGGCCGCCGGGCATCGCCCGCTCGGTACTCATGAGAACAGAATACAGGTGAAATGTTCTGCCCGTGCTTAGGAAAGTAGCGCTTTCGGCGTGGCGTAAACACGCTCAGGTGAATAACCGTTATCCGATCGGTTCCATGGTGGCGGCGGATACCGGCTGAGATAGTTCAATATGAACTCCGCGGGATCGAGTGAATCATCGGAATAGACGAAGCGTATAGGAAAGTTCGGCATGGGCGGCATACCGGCCCGCGCGCCGCTCGCTTCCGCAGCAAGATGAAGATGATACGTCAATTCAACGTCTTCGAGAAGATCCTCGCCGGGTGCTTTGGTTGTGTCCCACTGATGCCATTGGCGGCTTTCAGCGAGTTGCCGGAGCTGGGAGCAAATTTCGGGAGTGTAGCGTTCGAGTTGGCTCATGGCGATGGGATGGTATGCAACCGGCGGGCCAAGCTGAGCGCATACACCTTACACCACCCACCTGACTGCATTCTTGCGGCGAAGCGTCTCTACGTCCTCCTCTCAAGAAATCAGATATAACAGCTTTCCGTCCGAGCGGGCAACCGCCTGTTCCTGCCGGCCAGCCGGGCAAAGATGCATTCCACGGCTTGATTCTCTGGATGAGTGGGGTCGGAACCCAGAAGCTTTTGCGAGCTCAAAGTGAATTCTGGGGAGACGCGAATTTAGCGCAAGCGCTTTACGGTGATGTTCGATAGCATCTTTCAAATCCCTGATTCACCAGCTACTGCGCAATAACCTGCTGCATACGGGCGGACCCCGGGGCGACGATGGCCAGCTTATTCAGGGTGTCACCCGCAAGTTCGGTATAAACGCGCTGCGCCGTATAGAGAACGTCGACGTTATCGAGCGCCAAGTCGACGATGGCGCATGACGGAAGCGGCGGGATCGAGAACGCCCTGCTGATAGTGAAGGTTGGCAAGGTCCAAGCCAGTCTGAACGCGGAGGTTCGTATCGTTCAACCTAGGAAAGCCTTCCCAAAGTGCGCCTGTGCGGAGGGGCGGCCGAGCCTGTGCTCGCAGATGCCCAAGAGAGCTTCTGTCTGGGCTAAGGAAGGGTCGAGGATTGAGGCGCGTTGCAGATGGGGTGAGGGCGGTGGGGTAGTCGTGGCGAGCAAAGGCGATCACGAAGTTGGCGTACGCGTCAGGATTGTTGGCGTCGAAAGTGAGAACGGCTTCGAACTCCTTAGCGGCCGCTTCGAGATCACGCAGCAAGAAATGCTGCGGCCCGGCGAAGATGTTGCTGCACCTCGGGAGAGGCCGGAGGGGCTGCGCGCCGAAGCTGAGTGCTCGGCGCGCCGTGTGGAGCAGGGAGTGTTGACGGGCTAAAGCGTTCAGAATGAGAAGCGAGCACCCAGCTGGATGATGTTATGAGCCCCGACGAGATTCGTCTCGCGCTCAACGCGTTGGAATTGCGAGAACGGCTGATGTTCCGCATAGCGGTATTTGATGGGATGCGCCCAGGCGAAATTCTCGCGGTAGTTGGGCAACATCTCAGACCAGTCAATCCTCGTGGTTCGACGTGTGTACAAGGGCGATATCGATACGCCGGAGGGCCGAAAGGGTAAACGCACGCTCGAACTGTTGCACTGTCGCCCGGAACAATCGCGGAGCTGCAAATCTGGCGGATGGTGCTCCCGAAGCAAACGTCGGACGTCTATCTGTTCCCAACGGAGCGGAAAACGCCGCTGCAAACGCGACAAAGTCTGGAATCGGGAGATGTTCCCAAACTTAAAAGCGGTCGGCTTGGAGTGGGCGAGCTTCCAGGCCCTCGTCGAACAAACGCCAGCTTATCGCGGACCGCGAAGATCGACGATAAGTTAGCGGCGGACCAGCGCGGCCACGGACTCGGCGTCAGTCTGGAATTGTATTCAATCGGCGATCTTCAACAGAAGATCGGCAGTGAAGCGCCTGGAATCCGAGGTGATTCAGTAATGAACACGCGATTCAGGCGAGGGTTGGAAAGAAAACGGAGTAACGCGTGTTTTTTCGGTTCTTCCCAACTTATTGAAAACATGGAGCGGGAGACGGGGATCGAACCCGCGACGTCCAGCTTGGGAAACTGGCGGACGTTTGTAAATAAAGAACAAATACGTCCATGGCGATCAATCCTGACCATAGAAGTGAATGGCGGCTCAGTAACTTACGGAAAATCGGTCCTTAACGCAGTAATCGCAGTAATCGGGACCGTGGCGATTTAAGCTCTCCAGATCCATCTCGAAAAGCAGCTTCATACCTCTCATCCTAACCGCGCCGGGCAGTCCTGGCGCTGACGCGAGGTGAGGGTTGCAATACGCAAACGCCAGACGTGTGTCTGGGGAAAACGGCGGTCCCGGTGGTCGCATCGAGTCCGCCGGTTCCGCTCTGAAACGAATAGCGCCGGAGCTGGTGGTTTCCAAACAGAAGCTACGGCAAGCCGAGGGAAGCTGCATCGTTCGGCTCAAACGAGAGGAGGGCAAACAGAACTTGGGATTCAGTTCCAGACCATTCGTTCTTTGTGGGCTGCCGGTGCGCAAGCCACCGAAGAACGAGATGCTCTACGAGCGTCGCAACGGCAACTTCGTCCTGCAGATCACCGGCCATCCACACTACGGGTTGCCGTTTGGGCAGGACCGGATCGTGCCGATTTACCTGGCGACGCTAGCCGTCCGGCAACAGAGCCAAACCATTCGTTTCCGAACTGCTGCCGAAATGCTGGAGACATTCGGAATGCACAAGGGCGGCAAGGAATATCGCCGATTAGTGGCCGCGTTCGAACGAATCTTTGGAGCCACGATTTTCTTCGGAACTGACATGTTCAGCGGAAAGGCCAAAGTGGTTCAGCGGTCTCGCTTCAGCTTCTTCAGCGAAGCGCAGATCTGGTACAGCCGCAACCCCGAGCAGTGTCCACTGTCGGATCAGTTTGAAAACGTGATCGTGCTCAGTGATGAGTTCTACCGGGAGATTACAGCGCATCCGATTCCGGCCGACCTCGAGGCGGTCAAAGTCCTAGCGGGTGCGCCAGCCGTCTTAGATCTGTTCATGTGGTTGTCCTATCGCTGCTTCCTGGCCAAAGGAGAGGAAAGCATTCCGCTGGTGGGGGCTTTTGGTCTCGCCAGTCAGATCGGCTCCATCGAGTACGCCCGACCGCGCCGCTTTCGCGAAAAGCTCGAGCAGTGGTTAGATTCGATTCGCGTCCTTTGGCCGGAGTGTCCAGCTCGCATCAGCCCCGATGGCAACAGCCTTGTCGTGAACCCGGCAGCCGCCCTTCTGGCCAGCAGAAAATCTGGCGAGGCAATTCAACGAATCACACCGTTCAGAGGTACAGATGCCGGTGATGTTTCCTTTCATGCCGATCCTTACAGGATGTACAGAGGATATGGGCACGGTATCGCGGCGATATCGAATCAGGAGGAAGCGATGACGCAGTCGCCGGTTGTCGCTGTGGGCAACGTGAAGGGCGGAGTGGGCAAGACCACCTTGGCGGTTAACTTTGCCATCGCGCAAGCTCTTAAAGGGCAAGATGTTCTCCTTGTCGATGGCGATGAACAAGGTACGGCAAGAACATTCACGCAATTACGTGCAGAATCTTTGGGAACTCCGGGCTACACAGCCGTTTCACTGCGCGGTCCCGAGATCCGGACACAAATCCGGCTGTTGCAACCAAAGTATCAGCAGATCATTGTGGATGTAGGTGGCCGCGACACCTCGACCCTGCGCGCCGCGCTCACCATTGCGGACACTTTAGTAGTACCCGTTTTGCCGGCGAGCTTCGATGTCTGGTCGCTGGAGCCCTTGGAAAACCTGATCCAAGAGGCACGGGCCATCAACCCTTCGCTGTCCGTGATTGCTGTCCTCAACGCGGCGGACGCGCAGGGCCGGGATAACGAGGAAGCGGCGACCATCATCCGCGAGAAGAAAGCCTTCGAGTACTTCCCCCATCCGATCATTCGCCGCAAAGCCTTTCGCAACGCCGCAGCGGCCGGGCTGTCCGTATTGGAATCACGGCCTTCCGACGAGAAAGCCGTCGACGAACTGAGCCTTCTGATCAACCACGTATTTGGATACGCAAACGATATCTCCGATCTATCTCATGACCATCGCCAAGCACCCCACCCGACAGACAAACGAGAGCGACAAGCAAGCTGAGAAGTTCATCCGGGCCGCTTCCACCGGTGCGCTGCCGGAAGCGGAGGGGCGATTTGTTCAAACGCCTATTCGGTTTCCCAAGAGCCTGTTGGCTCGTATTGATCGAGCCGCGAAAAGGCGAGGCTTAAATCGAAGCAGCTGGCTGCGCTATGCAGCCACAAAGGAGCTGGACCATGAGGACGAATGATCTCAGCTATCTGGAGTGTCTGTGAAGAGAAAGGATTTTGATCCCGAGGGGGAAAATCTTACAATTCCCGTTTGGTTGCATGCGACCGAGTCCTTTTACAAGAAACTGAATCGCGTAGCAAAGCAGTGTGGGCTACCTCGGTACGAAGCTCTCAGTCGCGGTCTAGACGCACTGCTACGCGAGTTTCAGATCCAAACTTCCCCGCTAAATAACGTAATCAAAAGTCCCAGTCAATCCGAGGTGTTTCGAAGAACGATGGGACAGGTCTCGCGGAAGTATTGGGCCACAGTCAGCCCTGAAGAAAAGCGGGCGCGGGGGCATAAGAGTGCTCAAGCCCGATGGAGCAAAAACAATCCATGAAGCCGGACAGATATGATCCATCGCCTTTTGGGAAAGATCCCTTTCGGGAATTGAAGCATGGATGCCTGGCAGAACGCCTATGCGAAAGCTATCCGATCGCATTTAAAGATCAGTAAACACATCCGGACTACTTAGGGGTAATCGGCAAAACAAACCCCCGACATGGTAATAACCGGTCGACGAGGACCTGAGCACAGGGTCGTATCTCAGGTGCCGTGGGGTCTCGCGGTACACTCATGGATTCGAAAGACACGCCACGGGTGAATGGCTCGCCGCGACAACCGAAGATCTACCATATCGTTCATGTTGACCGTCTTGCTTCAATCGTTGGAGATGGGCATCTGCTAGCCGACGCTGTCATTTCGCGCCGGCAAGGAAATGGCACAACTATCGGCATGAATAAGATTAAACTGCGGCGACTCACCCTACCTCTTTCGAGCCGACCAGGCCTGAATGTCGGTGGATGCGTTCCATTTTATTGGTGTCCACGCTCTGTCATGCTCTACCTTATACACTGTGGCAACGACCCCGAGTTGACTTATCGCGGTGGCCAACAGCCAATTGTTCATCTCGAGGCAGATTTTCGGAAGGCAGTCGAATGGGCCGAGCAGAACGGAAAGCGTTGGGCGTTCACGCTCTCGAATGCGGGCGCTTTCTACTTCGAAGATCGATGTGACCTCGCGCAATTGAATGAAATTAATTGGGACGCTGTCGATACGAACTGGTGGTCTGGTCGCGGTGTACCGTCAAGCGTCAAGGAAGGTAAACAGGCTGAGTTTCTGGTTGAGGAGCGCTTTCCCTGGAGATTGGTGGAGCGAATAGGCGTCTATTCAAATGGGGTTGCCAATCGCGTCGATCAGGCGCTAGCAAGCAGTCGTCATCGGCCACTCGTAGAGACCCGAAGAGATTGGTACTATCCTGACTAACGGAATCCGACTTTGATTGAGTTCAAACAAGGCGATATTCTTGGGGCCAATGCAGAGGCCCTTGTCAACACCGTCAACTGTGTCGGCATAATGGGGCGCGGAATTGCGCTTCAATTCAAAGAGGCCTTCCCCGAAAACTTTAAGGCTTACGCTGTTGCGTGCAAACGGCTCGAGCTTGAACCCGGGAAAATGTTCGTCTTCGAACGGAGCGGACTTCAGAACCCGAAGTTCATCATCAATTTCCCAACTAAGCGCCACTGGCGAGGCCACAGTCGTATGGGTGATGTTGAAATGGGCCTCCAATCTTTGGCGAAGGAAATCCGCGAGCGGGGAATACGGTCAATCGCGATTCCACCGCTAGGGAGCGGTCTCGGCGGTCTCGATTGGCAGGAAGTGCGCCCACGGATCGAGAAAGCGCTTGCCCCGCTTGAAGACGTAGCCGTAACAGTGTTTGAGCCTCTCCAGGGCGTGCGAGAGACACGAAAGGCGGCTAAAGTTCCGGAAATGACTGCTGGCCGCGCTGCGTTGATTGGTTTGATGAATCGCTACCTTGCCGGATTGCTCGATCCTTCATTGACGCTTCTTGAAGTTCATAAGTTGATGTACTTTATGCAGGAAGCGGGAGAACCGCTCAGGTTGACGTACGTGGCGGCTCCATATGGCCCTTATGCAGATAATCTGAGGCATGTGCTTAGGAAGATCGATGGATACTTTGTTTCGGGGTACTCCGATGGAGGAGATTCTCCCGAGAAGGAGTTGAGTTTAGTACCTGGCTCCGCGCAAGATGCTGATCGCTTCCTTCAGAATCACCCATCCACTAGACACCGCTTTGAACGGGTAGCAAATCTTGTGGACGGTTTCGAGACACCGTTCGGTTTAGAACTGCTTTCCACTGTCCACTGGATTTACGCTCATCATCACGTCGTGGACGCGGCGGACGTAATGTCGAAGGTGTATTCCTGGAACAATCGAAAGCGGCAATTTTCGCCACGGCAGATCTTGCTTGCGCGCGACGTCCTCGCAAAAGAGGGATGGATCCCGAATCCCGGTTCTCTACCGTCGCACCAAGCGGCTTCGTGAGAGAGCAGTTAAGGCCGGCGGAGGTTGGACCCAATCGTCCGGCCCATACTCTTGATTCATTCCGAAAACGAACATTGCCTACCAACCTGCCATCTTTGCGCTAAAAGAACGCTTAAACGTGCATGTCAGTGGGCCTATTTGCGATTACTCGCGCAAAACGGCCTAGGGTGGAGTTTGACCGGCGCCCTAAGAACAGACTGAATAAGCTGATCAGCAAAATCAGCTCAAGATGATCTTGCGCGCTTGTCCCTCTGGGTCATTTACCATTCGGCAATCGTTGTCCCAGAGCATGGTCTTATTTGTTTCGGGGTCGGACGGTTCCCAAGCAATCCCGGGTATGCTGGGCTTGCCGTTCGCTGCGAAAGCCGCCCAGGAAGAAGCCATCTTCTTCGCAAGTATCTGAGCTTCTGTTGTGTTGCCGGTTCCTTGTTCGCAGCGCTTCGTATTGTCAAAGCAGAATTGCAGCTCGGCAGTATGCCAAGCCCCGGGCAGGCCGTCGAGAATGGGAGTCTGCCATGTGAAGTAGTACGTGTAGGCGGGCGCGGCATGAAGGTCGTGCTTGAGCTTAGCCATCTTGACAACGTTGTTTCGCATGGACAGCCCATTGAGCGCGGGGCGACCCGAACATATGTAGGACAGAGTTTGTATTCTCTTCTCCGGGTAGGCTTTCTTCAGTGTCGCGACAATCGCAGTAGCCTTTTCTTCGCCATACGTTTTTGCCAGATTTGCATGCCACTCCTGTTCGGTGGGACGGGACGACATCTGATTGCCTTCCTCGCTGACGGAACCTATTAGCATCGGCACATTCTTCGACACTTGCGGAGCGGCATCGAAGAATGACCTCATGTTGATCACCTTGCCATCGACGCAGGGTGACCAACCGACGCGAGGCTTTCCGGGAGCTCCGGGGCCCATCACTGTTCCGGGAGGATTGATCTTCGCCGCGGCAGCATTGCCCGCCGCCATCAGCTTGGACCATTCCATCTTCTGGAGCGACTGAATGTCGTTTGAGGTAAGACCAAGGTCTTTCATGACCAGGCGGGCGAGCTCCTTTTGCTGCTCGCGGGTGGGGATGTTGCCACCGCCTCCGGACTGGGCTGAGGCGCAATGGAACAGACCTGAGGCGGATGGCATGCCCATCAGAGTCGTGACCTTGGATCCGCCGCCAGACTGGCCGTAGATCATCACACGATCGGGATCACCGCCGAAGTTCTCGACGTTTTCACGGACCCATCGCAACGCCGCAACCAAGTCCGTCATGCCCACATTGACGGAGTCTTCATACGCCGCGCCCCCGATTTCGGAGACGTCGAAAAAGCCCAGGATGTTCAAGCGATGATTCACCGACACCTGCACCACATCGTGATGCCGCGCCATCTGGGCGCCATCATGCGAGGGCAGTTCATACGAAGAACCAAAGCTGAACCCTCCGCCATGCATGTAGAACATCACAGGACGCTTGCCGCTCAGGCTGGGCGTCCAAATGTTCAGCTTGAGCATGTCCTCGCTTTGCCAGCCGTCGTCCCAATCGAAAAGAAAGGTCTGCTCGATGCTGGTCCATGGGTGCAAGGTTTGCGGGCAATTGGCGCCGTAGGCCAGAGCTGGATACTCGTCGCTCCAGGGCGCGGGCGGTTTTGCAGGCAGCCAGCGGTTTTCTCCGGCCGTTGTCTGGCCGTACGGCACGCCTTTGAACGCGAAGACTCCGTCAGCCTCGAATCCTCGCACTTTGCCGGATTGCGTTTTCGCAACGGCGGAACGCGGCGTGGAGCAGTTCCCGGATTCCTGGTGCGCTCCGGTTTTTATGCTGTCGGAGGCGAGTGCCAACGGTTCGCCCGTGGCGCCCAGGCCCGCGGTCGCTGCTAGAAGCAGCGCATTTCGGCGGCTGAGAATCGTAGGATTGAGCGGTCTAGGCATGAAACTCCTGTCCCTGTTGAATGCGGGTCGATGCGCCGCTGCTCGGCGTTGACGACTTACTGCGGGGTGTCATAGGCACGATTTCTGATTACTGTATCGCAGCCATTCTCGGCATTCAGAGGCGCAAAAAAGGTAGGACGACAGCGGCATCACAGTTGGATTGGTCTTGGCATGATCACGGACAATTAGAATTCAGCCAGGGACAATTAAAATTACCGCTGGCTAGCGAGGCGAAAGCGGTACAAGTCGGAGACGACTTGTATGGTGAGCGATCAGCAGGTAAAGCGACTCTGGCGGCTGGCAGGGCAGAAGTGGACGTTGGAGATCGCGGCGGCGAAAGCGGGGATGGACCCGAAGACAGCGCGCAAGTACCTGCGAGATCGGCGCCTGCCAAGCGAGATGCGAGAAAAGCACAGGTGGCGAACACGGCCTGATCCGTTCGTCGACAACTGGGACGAGATTCGGCAGTTGCTCGCAGTCGAACCAGGGTTACAGGCAAAGACGATTTTCGAGCATCTACAGCAGGCGCATCCAGGCCGGTTCGGTGACGGGCAAGTGCGGACGTTGCGGCGCCGGATTAGCTACTGGCGAGCGACCGAAGGGCCGCCAAGAGAGGTGTTCTTTGCACAAGAGCATCGGCCGGGCGAACTGTGCCAATCGGACTTTACGCACTGCCGGGAACTTGGGGTGACGATCAATGGCCAGTCGTTTCCGCATCTCATCTATCACTTTGTCCTGAGTTATTCCAACTGGGAAACAGGAACTATCTGTTATTCGGAGACGTTCGAGAGCCTGAGCGAAGGACTGCAGAATGCGCTCTGGCAACTGGGCGGCGTTCCTTCGGAACATCGAACGGATCGGATGAGCGCGGCGGTGAACAATCTGTGCGATGCCAAAGAGTTCACGCGAGCCTATGAAGGACTGTTGCGGCATTACCGGATCAGTGGTCAGAAGATCCAAGCCGGTCAGGCCAACGAAAACGGGGATGTGGAACAACGGCATTACCGTTTCAAGCAAGCCGCCGAGCAAGCGTTACTGATGCGGGGCAGCCGGGACTTTCCTGCTGTGGCAGCCTACCAGGTGTTCTTGAGCAAGCTGTTTACGCGGTTGAATGCCGGCCGGAGAGAACGATATCTACACGAGGTGGCACAACTGCGGCCACTTCCCGAGCAGCGGCTCGATTCCTTGCGACGGGAACGGGTGAGAGTCAGTCCGGGCAGCCTGGTGACGGTTCATCGAAACATCTACTCGGTGCATAGCCGGCTGATCGGCGAAATGGTGGAGGCACGTGTGGGCCCCGATACGGTCGAGATCTGGTACGCCGATCGGAAAGTAGAAGAGCTGCCGCGCTTGCGCGGGCGAAGCAAGCACCGGATCGACTATCGCCACATTATCGATTGGCTGGTCCGAAAGCCGGGAGCGTTTGAAAACTATCGCTACCGGGCCGATCTGTTCCCGACCAGCTGGTTCCGCTTGGCTTACGATGCCCTGCGCGAAGAACACGGTCCGAAACGCGGGGCCCAAGAGTACCTGGCGCTCCTGTTGTTGGCCGCCCGCCGGGGAGAGGCCCTGGTGGAAGGAGCCATTCGGTTTTTACTGGGAAGTCAGCAAGCTCTGAACGCGGAAGAAGCGATTCGATTGACGGCGGACAATGCTCCCGCTCCGCTAACCACCATCGCGATCGACCCTGTCTCACTCGCGGTCTTCGATGATCTTCTGACAAGGGAAGACACGGCGGCATGACGACCGATATCGTGGATGTCAAAGCCGCCCTCACCGAGAGTCTGACGGAACTGCACTTACCCACAGTGCGGCGGACCTACGAAGAAGCCGCTCGTTTGGCGGAGCGCGAAACACTGAGTTATGAACGGTACCTGCTGGATCTCGTCACTCGTGAAAGTCAGGACCGTCAGCAGAAGCGAATCCAACGGTTGCTACGTCAGTCGCGCATTCCGGCAGAGAAAGCCTTAGCCAACTTCAACCTGAAACGGCTGCCACCAAAGGTGGCGATCTTAACCAAGTCGCTCATCGAAGGGGAAGTGCTGGACCGGCGCGAAAATGTCTTGGCGTTCGGGAATCCCGGCAGCGGCAAGACTCATCTCCTCTGCGCGATCGGGCAGGAACTGATTGCTCGCGGCCGGCGCATGTACTTCACTACCTCGGCGCTTCTGGTCCAGGATCTACTCGTTGCCAAACGCGACCTCAAGCTCAGCCGCTTCCTCAAGAAGCTGGCGCACTTCGAAGGCCTGATCATTGATGATCTCGGCTACGTGCAACAGAGTCGAGAGGAGATGGAGGTGCTGTTCACCCTGCTGGCCGAACGTTACGAGCGTGGCAGCGTCTTTATCTCCAGCAATCTGCCGTTTTCGAAATGGGAAGGGATCTTCAAAGATCCCATGACCACGGCGGCAGCGATTGACCGCCTGGTTCATCACTGCGTCATCCTCGAGCTGAACATCCCGAGCTACCGAGTCGAACATGCCAAGAAGGCCAAAAACGAATCGATCGGCGAATCTGCAAGCCGAAGTACCTTGAATGAATGAACGATGAGCTTGCCGCGGAAATTAATGCTTGCAAGTATCTCTATCTAAGACAGCTTGGAGAACCTCAAGACAACGAACTTCGACTAGTAATCGAAGAAGCCGTTGTGCTCTCAGCGGATACATCCGCTGAAGGCCGATCATCTGCATACGGCCCAATAGAATCAACTGAAGCATGTGGCCTCTTCGAACTGCGATGGGAAAACTATGTCACCTATAGCGTCGCGAAGGAATCTTTCGCCATGTCAGACGACGCCGAACAGTTTTCCGGAAAGCTGTTCCGTATCTACTCACGGTCGCGCTTTCTTGATTATGTGAGGCAAAGCACTTTCGCAACCAAAGAATATCCCGGTCCGCTTCAGCACATCGGGATACTCTGTCTAAATCACGTCCTCGACATCGCTGCCGTAGAATTGCCTATCATCCACCGGCTTCGTCCCCGCCAAGCGATCTCCCAGTTTCCCGCTGTGGAAATGACGGACTGATGGAAAGCAACAACCGCTTTCCACAGCCCTTGGAAAACGCGGCGCGTTTTCCACATTCCCACCGCTCGACTACGACTACGCTCATTCAAAAAGGGAAAAAGAAATGTCCGCAGACGGGAGAAATACTTGACTGCGATCATGGCAGTTGATCTGTGTCGTTATGAAGCCATATAGGCTTTGCCGCGGTTTGTGACGATTGAACTCGGCATCCCAAACTGCACATCGTTGAATGGGGCATAGATCGCCAAATACGACCAAGGATGGATTTTGCGGGCAATTCTGGCTGAAGCGGCGCAGGAGGCCGTCCGGAATGCCCAAACACCGGAGAAAGAGGAGACCACCGAAGCGATCTCTTGCCCTTCCCGATCTCGAACAGACAAAGTCTGCCGTACTGAGCAGCCTGACTTCGAAAAGCGGCCAGCGAACCTACGATCATGCGATAAATGAATTCGTTGACTGGTACTGCTCGGAACCACGACTAGCTTTCAATCGCACGGTTGTTCTTCGATACCGAATCCACTTGGAACAACGGCACCTCGCTCCAACAACGATCAACCTCCGCTTGGCCGCGGTGAGGCGTGTGGCGTACGAGGCAGCTGATTTCGGCTTACTCAGTCCAGAACTTGCCGCCGGTATCCGCCGAGTCAAGGGCGTACGCCGAATCGGCGTCCGACTGGGCAACTGGCTCACTGCCGATCAGGGCCGCTCGCTGCTGCTGAACTCCGAAGGCGATAGTCTTAGGAGCAAACGCAACTACGCCATCCTTGCTCTTCTGATTGGTTGCGGATTGAGGCGTGGTGAACTCCTCGCCCTTTCGGCCTCATCCGTTCAACTCCGAGAAGACCATTGGGTGATTGCTGACCTTCATGGAAAGGCAGGGCACATTCGAACGGTGCCGATTCCACTCTGGGTAAAAGAGGGACTCGATCGCTGGACTGAAGCAAGTGGAATTGAGGACGGGTGTCTATTTAGAGCGATCAACAAGTCAGGAAGGATCTGGCGCCATGGCATGACGCCGAAGGTGCTTTGGGAGATCGTCAAGAGAGCGGCCGAGGCTGCCGGAATCGATAAACTGGCGCCTCACGATCTGCGACGGACATGTGCGCGTCTCTGTCATTTGGCCGGCGGCGAGCTCGACCAGATCCAATTCCTGCTCGGCCACGTGTCGATCCAGACGACGGAACATTACCTCGGCTGCAAGCAGAAGCTCCGGTTCGCTGTTAACGACAAAATCGGCATCGAACCATGAGTGGAAGGGACGGATTACCCGTCCCTTCGCGACCAGGGCGGATGTATCCACTGGTAGCTCTGTCCGGATGGCGCAGGTCCCGCTCGGAAACGCCACGAACGCCTTCCGGTCCACGTAGGATTCGGTACATGATCTCGCGTTCGATGAGTCCAACAAGGTACAACAAGGATCACTACCGCAATACCCATTTCCCGACGTCGGATTTGAACAACATACAAAGTGCGGATCAGGTTTCGAAGTTCCTTTCAGAGAAGAAGCTGGACTGATCAGGTATTCAATCTCACGGTGCTTCTGCTCATTGCAGAACGGAGGCTATGGCGACTGAATGGGTTCTCAGAGGAACGTTACGAAATCACGGTTTCGCAGAGTAGCAACAACGTAATCGCGATTATTACGACCCGCACCGTCCACCGGACCAAGGGGATTCTGATGCTAGTTCGCGGTCCCCTGCGCTTCTCGTTTATAGCTATCGCTTGTAATTTTTCCTGTTGAGCCACCAAGGCTTCTTCCATGTCCTCAGGCCAAGGAGGGCCTCCAGGTGCGGAATTCAAAGTTGGCATTGATTGCTTCCGATTTTCGATTTGAGTTTGTAGTCAGCATCTGACGAGGGTTAACCAAGCAGGAACGCTCTCTACGATGGGACGCACGAGATTTTCTCGTGCGTCCGTTCATTGAGCAAGTTCGCTGTTACTGCTGTGCGGGTGTTAGCTATCGACCCGCAGATTATTGGTCACGGAGAACACTCCGGGGACGGTGTTCGCCTGGACGTTGGCAATGTTCCTGTCCCCATCCCGCCCAACAGCCCCCTCTAGTGTCAAGTGGCCGTTCTTCACGATGATGTGGATAGCGTGGTAGCCAACAGGCGGATCGTTCGTTATCCCCGTCCACCAGGAAAGGCGACTGTGGAACATCGGCCCGGTCCGGTTAGAGGTGTACCTCTGCAATGCTGGTGTTCTGTAAATCCGGGCATATACCGCCGCTCGAATGCGGTCGTCGTTCGGCGAGAGAGGCAGCACTTCGATCTTGTTACGTACCTTCGTTACTCCCTCAATGCGTTTGATAGCTTTTTCGGCATCGCTCTTCAAGGTCGGCCGTGATGCCTCGCCGAAAAGAGTGACCGCACAACCATCCACACGGAATTCCAGATTGTCAAATACGCCATAGTACGGCAGCATTGCCAGCTCATGGCGAACCTGTCCGGCTATACGCGTCTCTGAATTGTGAACAAACTTCGCTGAGCTGTACTTATCCCCGCAGGTGTGTCTATCTTTCGCTTGCAGCGTACCGGGCAAAGTCGTTGCCAGCCCGAGTAGGGAAAGCAGTGCAGCTGATCTCAAATATCGGTACATCGTGACTCTCCTTAGCTTTGATTTCCTTCGCAGTTGATAAGTGCAATCGGTGGGCCAGACGTGGCGCATTGGATTTGCTTGAAGAATCATGCGCCGGCAGATCAGTTCGCTTCCGTGGGTGCCTTAGAAAGCCCAGGCGTTGCCTGTTTTGAGGCGGCGAGATACCGCCGCCGTGTTACGAATACTGGCCCCGGTTTGACCAGAGCCACGGAATCAAAGTAGCGAGCCTCTTAGAATCAAGCTTGCGATGGAGAAATAAATCACCAGTCCCGTCACATCAACCAGAGTTGCCACAAAGGGCGCGGAAGCACTTGCCGGATCGAGCCCAACGCGGCGTAGAGCAAATGGAAGCATCGATCCAGCAATCGTTCCAAAGAGCACGACGCCAACGAGGCTGCACGCCACAGTGGACGCTATGGCAATATAATGCGGTCCGTAGGGCTTCCAGATTGCTTGCCAAAGCACGATTCGAGTCATGCCGATGACGGCGAGAACGCTTCCGAGAGCCAAACCGGTTGAGAATTCCCGGTAAATGACTCTCCACCAATCGCGCAGGCGCAGCTCGCCCAAAGCCATAGCGCGGATCACAAGCGTGGTTGCCTGAGAACCGGAGTTTCCTCCACTGCTGATGATCAGCGGGACGAAGAGCGCCAGCACAACAGCGCGGGCAATCTCCTGTTCGAAATAGCCCATAGCCGTTGCGGTCAGCATTTCGCCAACGAAGAGAATCGTGAGCCAGCCGGCTCGCTTCCTCACCATTTGCCAAAAGCGAATGTGAAGATACGGGCCATCAAGCGCCTCCATACCTCCGACTTTTTGGATATCTTCGCTCGCCTCTTGCTCGACCACGTCAACGATGTCGTCGGCGGTGACAATGCCCCGCATTCGTCCTTGAGGGTCAAGAACGGGAATCGCGAGTAGATGATATTTGCTGAATAGGCGGGCTACGGCCTCTTGATCCGTCTGCTCGAAGACGGAGATGAATTTGGTCCGCATAATGTCGCGGACCAGTTTGGATCGGTCGGCTGCAAACAGGTCCCGAAACCCTACAACGCCGAGCAAGTGTTGCGCCTCATCGAGAGCGTAAGCATAATAGATGCTCTCCACATGGCCGGCCTGATGGCGAAGGTAACTGATTGCCTCGTCAATCGCCATATCGGGGCGCAGGCGAGCAAAACGAGGGTTCATCAATCCGCCGGCCGCGTCCTCTTTATACGCCAGAAGCGCGTTCACCTCACGGCGAGTCACGTCATCTAATTGGGCAGCGAGGGTATCGCGCTCCTCTTTTGGTGCGAGCTGAAGAAGATCGGCAGCATCGTCCGGGGGGAGGACTCGCAACCAGATTCGGCGTTCGCCCTCAGGCAACGCCAACAACAAACGGACCTGATCGCGACTGCTCAGCTGGAGGAAAAAGCCGTCAGCCCGGTCGCGTGGAAGACTTTCGAAAGCTTCCACGCGCTCCAAATCTGACAGATCATTCCACTCCTCGAGCCCTGCGCTATTCGTCATGGCATCACAAAGAATATCGGTTTAAGGTTGCTATAAATTCGGACGCTGTACGAGGAACGTGCAGCTTCCCCGTGATGATTTGACGATTGTTCAATCTTTTGCCATAGAGCGCCTTATTCTCGTCGATATCGTCGCGGAGAGTCGCGCCGTTCAATGACAGGCCCGCAAACACCCCGCGTGAACGAGACCACGACAAGATCTGTGCGGTCATTTTCGCGTCTGTCTCGGCTGAGGCATTTCGCCCGACCGGTCCTGCAGCAATATCGGCACTGGTGCCTAACGTAAATTTGCTCTGTAAAAGCCGGTGCATTCCGCTTTCATTCATGACCAACAGGACTACATCCGTTTCGGATGCGCCTATCTGCCAGCCAACGCTGCCACCCTCCATTCGCATCGCGCCAGGTGAGCTCCAACGGCGATTCTCATCACGGCAAGAGATAAAGCCGCGGCCATATTTCCCACCAACTACAAAGGCAGCTTTCTTCACACCTGGCACGACGACAATGCAATGAGCTTTGTTTAAAAGGTCCTGCGGGATGCCTTTATCGGGCGCGCTCATGATCTCTCTGAGCGTTACGGTCGCGGTATTGAGGCGATCTGAAACGCTTTCCGCGCGAGTGGTTATCGAGAAGCTGAGCATCCCGATGATGCCAGGGATTAAAGTCGACGTACCTTGTCGCATTAGTTGTCTCCTGAAAGTTTGAATTCACGCTGCTTTGAGGTGCCGGAAAACGGGTGCGCCGCTATCGTCCGCGAGGTGCTCTTGGCAATGAAGGCAATAACGCGTCCACGGAACCGCTCTCAGACGCTTCGCGGAAATGGGCTCGTCGCATTCTTCGCAGATGCCGTATTCTCCGCGCTTGAGGCGTTCCAGCGCAGCATCAATCGCCTTGATCTTTTCGTAGGCGAAGTTATTGTGCCGAATCGAGACAAACTGCTCATGGAGAATAGGTGCTTGATCCTCGACTGCGATGCGCCCGCTCTGCAGAACTTCCAAAGGGCCGCGGAGCTCAGATTGAACTCGCGTTTTCTCCGCAACCAGCAGTTCCGAATACTGCTGCGCTCCGTTCTTTATGAGACTAGAACTCTCGAGTGTCTGTGGCTGTAACATAGTTGAATTTCCTTCCTGTGTTGTCGTAACGAAATTGATTTCGCAAGGATAGAGTGCAATCGATGTGCCAGCCGGATATACGTGCAAGTTATTGAAAGCCGGTAACCATTGTTCTTCGGCCTTAAAGGTTTGCCTTAAAACAGCCCGTCGCTGCCTGCTTTAAGGCAATCCTGCAGAGGAGTGAACGCTTCTACCAGTTGATGCTAACGAGAGATGGTCTTCAATCGCAGCGGTTCCGCTAAGGGCAAATCAACTGTCAGAGGCGGGTGATCTGAGATACGATCCTCAACGGACTCATTCAGTTCGTTCATCGTGATGGGAAAATGCGGCGCGAACCGGTAGCTCTGCTCCCGAGCACGGGGATCATGGATAAATGGCTTTACGAAGAACCAGTCCAGCTTGAAATTGCCAACCCAGCCCCCAAAATTCCTTTCGAAGGCATACGTCGGAAGGAATCCTTTGCGCCCTCGCTCGTTACTATTCGCCAACGTGCGTTGCTTGCTGTTCAAAGTTCGCTCGGTTCTCCCTCTAAAGTCAAATGCGTAGCCATCACTGAACCGGAATTTCTCGACGGACTGAAAGAGGCCGCGTTCGCGGTTTTCCCACAGGAAGGGAAAATGAAACGCTGTGGGATCAAGGTGCTGGTGAAAATAGCGAAGAGGAACAATGGCGTACTGTGGAATGCTCACGGGACTGAACCAGAAGATCGCTTGGCTTAGCCAGAAACGATAATCGGTCACTCTTATCATGATTTCGTTCCGCACGGAAGTCGGAGTTGCATCACGCCCGGAAGTGTTGAGATCCCCGGCAAGCACTACCGGATTACTAATCGGTTGAATAACGCTAAGCAGAGCTTTCATCTGACGCTGACGGCATCCAGGCGCGCACCTGTTCTCCAGATGCACAGAGACAACGGTCAATGTACCTGTGGGAAGGGCTGGCACGTCAAGATCAACGAGCAACGCCATTCTTCCCCCCCGACGGACTTCACGCTCGATGCGCTCAAGAAACAGCTTGCGAGCAGACCACCGCTTACCCTGTTCCAATTTTGAGGCCGCTTTCACTTCTTTGCCGTACCAGTCGTAGCAGACCGGAAGCCGAATGATGCGTGCCCGCTTAATTGGATAGCGGCTTAAAACGGCGTTCCCGTGTAAGCCGCGATATCGTGCCGGATCTACCTTCAAATCCTCTTGAAGGCGCTGTTCCTGGCTTTTGTCCGGCAGATCGATTTTCTCGATGCCCAAATCGAATATTGGGTCCACTTCAACAAACTCGACTCCGTACGTATAATTCATGTGGAGTGTGGCAGCCAAGTCACGGGAAATATCGCGGTACTCGGTCCGCTTCATCCCCGGGTCAACCTCATTCAGTACGAGAACGTCGGTGTCCTGTAACGTATGAAGTTGTGCGCGAACAAATTCATCATCATTGCCGGCGCGGTTCTGATATGCCGGCTCGTGCTGAAACTGTTCTGGCTTTGCAAGTGCGGATTCGATCAGATCAAAATTGAGACCCCGCTCAATATTCCAAGACGCCGCGCGAACGATAGTGCCCAAGCCTTGCACAGCCGCCCGATGCGGCCGGACATCGTTCCCAGCCGCATCATTTCCTATGAATGGGGTTGTCAGTATCTCGTTCAGCTTCTCCGTCAAGGAGTCTTTGGGTTCGGCTACCGTTGTAAGATCTTTCAGTTCCTCGAAGGACAGGAACGGCGGTCCCGAGGCTTTCGCAATAGCACTGGATGCATTTTGTGAAAAGGCTACTCTAACGAGGCAAACGGCGAAGATCGATACGGCCCTCAGCTTCATCGTCATAGGGTACAGCGTGATTCATTGGTAGCGTACATCTAAGAGATCGAGTTCACCTTCCAACTTCCGCAGTACGGCGTCGTTGATCGCATTCTCGTTGCGAAGCTTCAATGCAGCCGCACGCTCTACCTGGCGCAGCTTCCGCGTGATCTCGCGATATCGCTCATGTTCCGCCGGAGCGGATTCAGTTTCTTCGTCCCCGCCTGCGGCAGCCAGCCGAGCCTGGTAGTGCTCCGCGACGTGCTCATATACGGGATCAAATTGGGGCTTATCCTCAGCGCGCATGCGATCGAGCTGTTCCAGAGCGCTTCGAATCATCTTACGCCGTGCTTTTTCCTCCTCTGGGTTTGCTCGGTCCTCACGACTTAGGCCCAAGCGCCGGATTAGCATCGGAAGAGTCAGGCCTTGCAACAGGAGGGTCACAAAAATAACGCAGAACGTAAGAAAGATGATCATGTTCCGCTGCGGGAAAGGCTGGCCGTTTGCGAGCAAGCCAGGCAGCGAAATCGCAGCCGCAAGTGAGACGACGCCGCGCATACCCGTCCACCCGGTAATAAAAATGCCCCGAGACGATATCGCCGGCGCGGGACGATTCAAGAATTTCCGCGTGAGCAGAAAGGACAGATATGCTCCTGGATATACCCAGGCGAGTCGCAAGAGAATCACGACAAGGACAAGAATGCTCGCGCTGAACGCGAGCGCTTCCACACTGACGTAACGAATGCCTAGAATTACGTAGCGCAATTGCAAGCCAATTAAGAGAAACGTAATGCCATTCAGGACGAATGCAAACGTGTTCCAGGTTGCCCAAGATTGAAGGCGGGCTATCGACGACAAGTAAACCGAGCTGCGCCAGCCGAGATACAGTCCACAAGCAACAACTGCCAACACGCCGGACGCGTGAATCGCTTCGGCACCTAAATACGCCAAGTACGGGACGACGAGGCTCGCTGTGATTTCGATAGGAGCGTTGTCTATCCACCTTTCGAAAACGTACACAACTTTGCCCAGTACGAGCCCAGCGACAATGCCGGCCGCGATCAGGTAAGCCAGTCGCCAGACTGCCTCAGCGGCGGAAGGAACGTGTCCGCTCACTACCATCGCCACAGCAAATTCGAGCGCCAGCAGGCCACTGCCATCGTTGACTAGGCTTTCACCTTCGAGAATGTCTACAATGCGATCCGGTAATCTGAGACGCTTGGCAATTGCGGTTGCAGCTATGGCATCTGTGGGAGAGATCACTGCACCCAAAACCATGCCCAACCGCCAGTCAAATCCAGGAATCAGCCAGTGTGCAGTGACCCCGACGCCGAGAGTCGTGAAAGCGAATAGCCCAAAAGCGAGCAGAAGGATGCTCGTGAGGTTATATCGAAAATCTCGCCACGAGGTGTTGAATGCAGCGGAAAACAGAAGCGGTGGCAACATGACCAGGAAGATTAGATCCGGGTCCAATGAGACACGAGGTAATCCCGGAACCAGGCTGAGCAGCAGGCCTCCGATAACAAGCACAATGGGGTACGGCTTTTTTAGCCGTTCCGCTAGCGTGCCGAAGCCGACTACAAACAACAGGAGAAGGAGGAGAATGAATTCGGTCTGATGATTGGCGCTCGCTTGCATCCAAGCTCCACTGGATGCTTCAATATTATTCTCGGTCTGAATTGAAGTGAGAAGCGCGGCAATGTCCTGGCAAGTTTGGGATCACAAGACGTGGGCCGTCCCCGGGTTAAATGCGGGTATCTAGCGGACGGCCCGTCAGTCCTGTTCGCAGAGTGAAGCATATTGCTTGCTTCACAGCCAGTCTCGGTCGATCGGAGGAGATGATCGGTACGAGAGCAAGTCCTTAGGCCTGAGTTACGGCTTGTTGCGACTCGACCTCTCGTTCCGCTTCAAGCCAGTCCTCTTCCGCGGATCCGTCTGGGCGGCCTCGATGCTGCCACCGCTCGTAGGCGCGAGACGCGATCTCTGATTCGCTGAGCCGCTCCGGGCGGGCATCCGCCGAGAACTGGGTTTCATCGTTTCCCTTGTGAAACTCGGGCGAGTAACTGTGTTGTGATTTGCTCATTGTAGGGTCCTTTCTTCGTAAATCATTTCTGACCATCACAGCCGTGCGCTGCAATTGTCCACCCTTGACAATGCATGTGTCCTGCCAATCTTTCGCGTGACTTTGAAAAGCCCAGATGTACGCCATTTAGGACCTTTGATTAAAAACTAGAGGTTTGCCCGGGCTGCCGCAAAACCGCCATTGCTGTTCCCTTTCGGGCAACAAATCAGTGGCTCATCTGGGTGGTGATACTCATTTCTCTTCGATTTCTGTCTGAAGAGATCGAATCAAGCGAAGACCGCACATGGTCCTTTGATTGCACTTCATGAGTGCGACTGCAAAGGAGATTCCGTTGTCCATACGTGAACAAACCCAACAAGAGAGCACGCCGCCGGCACCAGACGTGGCGGATTATGTGCCTCGCGAGTATTCGTTTCGTACGTCTGTGAGCATGACAGTGAAGTTGCTGATTATCGGGGGCAGCGTGTTAGCGTTCCTCTGGGTGCTGGACGTGTTGGTCGCGCCGTAACAAGAGCCATGAGTTTCACACCCATGCAACGACCGACGCGCGTCAACCGGGATTCCGCAGGGAGGGAACGCAAAAGCGAGGTCGTCTCATCGTCGGTCATCGCGCGCGATATGCAGGCGACCGACTATGGTGAATTGCAGAAAGCGCTCGAAGAAATAGAACGGCTGAAGCAATCGAACGCGGA
>CAVSTO010000017.1:0-136002 GCA_963730865.1 uncultured Acidobacteriaceae bacterium
CCCAAGACCCGAACGGTGAACCCGCAAGCGCGCTTCTCGAACGTATCCGCGCCGAGCTACAACGGGGCGTAGCGCTCCGACCCATCCCGCCGCAGCCGATCGAGAACACCCGAAGCTGCACTAGAACGAAGATAATGGCCGCAGATCTTGCAGCGCGCGTGGTGGTGCGGACCGGTGTTCGCCCAGATCTGATCCACGAGGATCTCTTTGCCGCTTTCCAGTTCGCCTACGGCCTGAAAAAATAAGGTCCCGTTGTTGCACTTAAACTTTGAGCTAGATTAAAGCTTGCTCACTCTTGCCGAAGTGCGACAGTCGGGTCAGTTTTGGCCGCGCGCCGCGTCGGGTAAACGGCGGCGAGCGCACTGATGAGCAAAAGCAAAAGCGCGACGCCGCCAGGGAAAACGGATCGACTGGACTGACGCCGAACAACAATTTCCTCGCCAACCGGAGAATAAAGATTGCCACAGGACGCCCCCGGGCAGTCCGATGGCGACGGAAATGAAAAGGCGGCCGCAGACGGTGCGAACGATGTCCTGCATCTGTGCGCCGATGGCGATGCGGATGCCCAGTTCGCGGGATCTGCGGCGACCGAATAGGAAAGAGTGCCGTAAAGGCCGATCGCGGACAGTGTGAGTGCCACGACGCCGAAGAAAGCGGAAAGCGTAGTCACCAGCCGTTCCTGCCAAAGAGAGCTTTGAACTTCTTCTTCGAGCGTGAATACTTCGATAAGCGGAATGCGGGGGTCTAATCGGCGAATGGCTAGGCGAACGGAATTCAAAATACGTCGTGTGGATCTCCGTTTGTACGGACGTACATAAATGTTGAATCGATGACTGGTGTCGACCGCTCGCTTCGCCGACGCCAGAAACGCCGTAAAAGATTGGCGGATCGTGTTCTCGAAAGGAACGATACTTTGCGGTGCCGACGAGTCCAACGATCACAGCGGATGGGGGCTTGCTGCCATCGACACCGTTTACGATAGCTTTCCCAACTATATTTCCTTCATGGGGAAAAAAGAAATTCGCGAAAGCCCGGTTCACGATCACTCGCGCAGGGTTTTTACCAAAGTCGGTCAATTCCAGATTGCGGCCAGCGAGCAATGGAATCCCAAGGGTCGTGAAGTATCCGGGCGAGACGCGGTTTGTACTGGTATTCAGAAAGGTTCGTTCGGGAAGAAGCTTTCCCTGGGCAACGACAGTTGTCATCGTGCCGATGCCACGCATAATGCCCATAGACGCATAACTAACGGATCGCACGGTAGGAAGTTCACTGACTCTTCTTTAATTCGCGGTAAAAGGTGGCTTTCTGCGCGTCGGAATACCCGGCGCCGCGCGGGTCCACGGTAAATTCCACAACGTGGCCGCGATCGAACCCCGGATTCAGGTGCTCCAGATTCCAAAACGTTCTGAACATAACAACCGCTCCTGCCAGCAGCACAACGGCCACGGCAAATTGCAGCGCAATCGTGACCGTCCCGGTTGCCAGAGGTGTTGATGACCTGCCGCTATTCTTCAAATCTATATTCAAATCCAGTTTTGTTCCGCGCCAGGCCGGTGCGATTCCAAAGACGAGAACGCTCGCGAATGAAACCCCAATAGCGAACAGCAGAACACGCGCTGTCCGGCTGAACGGCGAGAATCTGGGGAGTTGCCGCGTACTGAACCAATCCTCTAGGGTCCGGCAACAGCTTCACGATGGACGGAGCTAGCCCGTAGGCGAATCCGATGCCCAGAGCTGCACTAGGGAGCGCCAGCAGCAGGTTCTCGAGCGCGATTTGCCGGAATAGTTGCAGCCGCGCGGCGCCAAGGGCAACTCGAACAGCGATTTCCTGTTTTCGTTCTTGCGACCGCGCCAGCAATAAACCGGCGATGTTAACGCAAATCGCTATCATCAACAGTCCCACCGCTCCAGTGAGAAGCAGCAGAGCATTCGAAAATTGCTCGCGAATGCGTGAAATGCCGCGAGCGGATCGGCTGCAGCACCAAACGGTAGTTCTGTTCATACTTCAATCTCTCTTCCAAAGTCTCTCGGGCATCGCGCTCGGAATTCTGCTTCCACAACTCGCGCCAAAGCATTTCTTCCATGCGCTGTACTGTGGGCAATTCGGCAGTTGCGGCTTGAACCGGAGAAACATGCGGAGCAAGTCTTGCCAGAATCTGGAAACTGATCGGGTCATTTGCGTCCGGCGCATCCACCGTCGCTCCGGTCAGCAGCCGTGCCGCGGAGATCGGAAACCGGACATCCGGCGCCCTTTCCACATCCAGACCATGGAATTCTTCCGGCAGAATTCCAACCACTCGAAAGGGATAATCCTTCACGCGGATTGTCCGGCCGATGATGTCGCGACTCTTATGGAACTGCCTCTGCCAGAATTGATAGCTCAACACGGCGGGGATGTCCCCGGAATCGGCCGCATCTCCTTTGGTCAGCACTCGTCCCGCGATGGCACGGATGCCTAGCTCTGAGAAGTAATTCGGCGAAACGATTTGCGTCGTGATCAGCCGGACGGAATCGCTGGTGGAAAGCGGCTGAAAACTGATGTCAGACCACACTTGCTCCGCCACAACTGACGAAAACACCGTCTTCTCACGCGCTAATTGCTCAAACTGGCGATAGAAAAACCATGTATCCGGGCGAACCTGCTTTACTCGCACTTTTTGGACCAGGAAGAGATTTTCGGGATTCCGCACGGGCAGCGGTTTCAAGAGCACTACGTTCACGAAACTGAAGATCAGCGTGTTCGCGCCGATCCCGGCCGAAAGCAAAAGCACGATGGTGGCTGCAAGCAGCTTCTTGCGACTCCACTGGCGAATGCCAAAGTTGAGGTCGCGCCACATGACAGTATTGTCTCGCCACTAGCGCAAAGGGCGCGGCTGCGCGCCGCCAAACAGAAGAGGAACTCAGCAGATCTTCGGGCGGAGCGCCTGACACCGCGCGCGTTTTGCGAGTGTTCATCGCAAATGCAATATTCAAGTGTGGAAACGAGTCACGAAGCGTGGATGAAAGCCGCGATCAAGCTGGCTGTTCAGAACGTTCAGAGCGGCCATGGCGGACCGTTCGGTGCATTGATCGTGAAGAACGGAAGTATCGTCGCCACTGGGGTAAATTCAGTGACCGCTAACAACGATCCTACTGCGCATGCCGAAATAGTGGCAATCCGTTCAGCTTGTTTGGCGCTCGGTGATTTGCGGCTCAGCGAATGTGAACTCTATTCGAGCTGCGAACCTTGCCCCATGTGTCTGGGCGCCATTTATTGGACCCGCCTGAAAGAGTTTTACTACGCCTGCACGCGGCAGAACGCGGCCGAAGCCGGCTTCGACGACGCCTTCATCTATGAGCAACTGTATCTTCGGCCCGAGGAGCGCGCCATCAAGGGTAATTGCGTCCTGGTGGAGAGCCCACTGGCACCGTTCATCGAGTGGGCTCAAAGCACGCTGAAGATGCCCTACTGACGGCTAAGCACGACACGGCGGACGAACTTCACCGCTTTGTTTTCGAAAAGCTGTGAGATGACGCTATCCGGCACCGGCTGATCGGTCTCGACAATCGAAATAGCGGTCAGCGGAGCGCCTGATTTCTTCGGATCCGATTCCTCGCGGCCCAGTGCGAAGTTGGCGATATTGACACCGTTCTTTCCCAGTACGGTGCCGAGAAAGCCTATGACGCCAGGAACGTCCTCATTCTTGGCGTACATCAGATTGCCGTCGAGCGGGGCTTCACAAGAAATGTCTTCCATTTGAAGCAGCCGCGGTTTGTCCAGAACCACCGCACCGACCGCGGAGAAGGAACCGGCGTCGGACTCGAGTTCCATGCGAATGGAATCCATATGCGCCGGGCCCGGCTCACGCTGTTCCACCACCCGGAAGCCGCGTTGCGTAGCCATCTGCATGGCGTTCACTACATTGGCGCGATGTTCCATGGAACGGCCCAGTACACCGGCCAGACCGGCATTGCGGAGAAGCTGGGTATTGTTGTCCGCTAAACGGCCTGAATATTCGAAACGAATCGTGTGCGCGTTGCCTTCGGCGATGTGGCTGAGAAAAAGCCCCAGGCGTTCCGCCAGATTCACGAATGGTCCCAGTGCGCGATATTGCTCGGCTGTCAGAGCGGGCATATTGACCGCATTCAAGGCAACGCCGCTCTTCAGGTATTCGACAACCTGTTCGACAATGCGGACGCCGACGATCTCCTGCGCCTCTTCGGTGGAACCGGCGATGTGCGGCGTCGCGAGCAGATTCTCAAGTTGAAAAAGCGGATCGTCGCCGGGAGGCTCCTTTTCAAAGACATCAAGGGCAGCCCCTGCGACCTGGCCCTCCTCCATCGCCTTCTTGAGGGCTTGCGGATCCACCAGTTCGCCGCGCGCGCAGTTCACGATGCGAACGCCCGGCTTCATCTTTGCCAAAGCCTCGCTGTTCACCATGTGATCGGTTTCAGGAGTAAGGGCGACGTGCAGCGTGATGTAGTCGCTTTCCGCGTAGAGTTGCTGCAACGGCATCAGCTCAATACCCAGGTCGCGGGCGCTTTGCGAACTGATATAGGGATCATGACCCACGATTCGCATTTCAAAGGGCTTGGCGCGCTTTACCACTTCGCGGCCGGCGCTTCCCAGCCCGATGACTCCCAGCGTTTTCCCGCGCAGCTCATTGCCCAGGAACTTTTTCTTTTCCCATTTGCCGGCCTTCGTGGAAACGCTGGCCTGCGGTACGGAGCGGGCCATGGAGAGCATCAGGGCCAAAGCGTGTTCGGCGACCGAAACGGCATTGCCGCCCGGTGTGTTCATCACCAGCACGCCGGCATCGGTGGCGGCAGGCAGATCGACGTTGTCCACGCCGACTCCGGCGCGTCCAATGACACGCAGCTTGGCGGCTTTCGCAAGAACATCTTTCGTTACTTTCACAGCGCTGCGAACCACCAGGGCGTCGCAATCGCCCAAATGACTCGCGTACGTTTTCGGATCGGCTTCGATAACTTCCCAGCCCGGCTGGGCGCGCAGTAACTCCAGAGCCGCCGGCGCGAGCGGTTCAGCAACAAGAATCTTCATTAGGTATGGGTTAGCTCAGATTGGTTTAACTCAGCGCCAGCGCTTCCTTGGGAAGTGCGGCCTCGGCGTAAACATTCTGAACGGCCGCGACACCGGCGCCGAAGCGGACCGGATAACCTTGCGCGGTTAGGATAAGTTCGAGTTCGGCGATCACCGCGAACAAATCATGAAAATCAAAGTAGCCGAGATGCGCAAACCGGAAGATCTGCCCTTTCATCGATCCTTGACCGTTCGTGATGATGGCGTTGAAGCGATTGCGGAATTCCTTGATGATGACGCCCGAATCCATTCCTCCGGGGGCGCGCACCGCAGTGACCGATGAGCCCGGAGAAGACGAAAACAGCTCCAGACCCAGTTCTTTCATGGCTTCGCGCGTAGCTCGGGCGAGTAATTGGGCGTTCTCGATCAGCTTTTCCATGCCAATCGACTTGATGTACTTCAGCGCTTCTGCCAAGGCGAGCAGGAGGGAAGTGTTCGGTGTCCAGGCAGACTCGCCTGTAGCCGCGTTCTTTCTTTCCCGCTTCAGGTCGAAATAGTAGCGCGCGCCTTTGGCGGAATCCGCGAGCGCCCACGCCTTCGAACTGGCCGCGACAAACGCCAGCCCCGGGGGGATCATGAAGGCCTTTTGCGACCCGCCGATTATGACGTCAAGCCCCCATCCGTCGATGTCCAGCGGCATCGTTCCCATTCCCGTTATGGCGTCCACCACGAAAATGGCGTCTGTCTTCTTCACGGCCAGGCCCATCGCCTTGACATCATGCTGGGTACCGGTGGATGTCTCGGAAGCCTGGACGAAAACGCCCTTGATGTTCTTGTTCTGAGCCAGCGCTTGCTCAACTGCTTGCGGCTGAACCGCCTCTCCATAAGGGGCGCTCAGAACAGTAGATTTCAGCCCGAACGCCTTGGTCAGTTCGACCCAGCGCTCGCCGAATTTTCCCGCCGAACAAACCAGCACATCGTCGCCGGGAGAGAAAAAATTCTGGACCGAAGCTTCCAGGCCGCCGCTACCCGACGCAACCAGGACGAGTACGTCGTTCGACGTGCCCAAAACACTTTTTAGATCGCCCAAAACCTGCTTATACAGGCTGCGGAAATCTTCCGTGCGGTGATGGATATCCGAACCCATCATGGCGTGTAAGGCGGACGGCAACAGGGGCGTGGGGCCCGGGGTCAGAAGACGCTGTTTCTTGATATGCATGTGCAACGGTAGGCTGGTAACTGGTTGTAGATGCGAAGAAGTTCGCTTCTACTAAGTGGCCTGCTAGGACAGGAAGTTTCAGGATATCAAAGCGCGCCGATTTACGAAACGAACCCAATTGACCGCCCAATTGGGTTCGTTTTTACAGATCGTTACTGAGCGGGTACGCCGACGGGGACCAGCGTCCACATCTGGTTTGTCGTGCCCAGGTAATCGTACTGCTGAATTAGCGTTCCGTTACTCGTGGAAGCTTGGACGACGTCGAGTACGCGGCCGCTGGCTTGGTTCACGATCGCAAAAGCGCCCGGGACGGAGGTCGCGAGAAAAGCCCATTCCTGGTTGCTGCGGAGCAGCGAATCATATTGCTGGATCAGGGTGCCCGCTTCCGTGGACTGGTCGGTAACATCCAGAACCTTGCCACTGTTCCGGCTCATGATCGAGAAATAAAACGTGCTTCCCGGTACGGGAATGAGCTGCCACTGTTGATTTGCGCCACCTAGATAGGAATACTGCTGAATGGCGGCTCCGTCGAAAAGCGAGATTCCTTGAACGTCCAGGACCAGGCCGCTGTTCACGTTCATAATCTCGTAATACTGAATGGGAGCAATCTGCCATTGCTGATTGCCCGGATCTGCGTAGCTGTCCCATTGTTGGATCGGGGCGCCGTCGAGGGTGGAGATGCCAGTAACGTCCAGAACTTTGCCGCTATTCACGTTTTGGATCTTGGTGTATCCGGCGCTCGTCGGCAACAGGTTCCATTGCTGATTCGCTGTGCCCAACGAGTCCCATTGCTGGATCAAAGCGCCATCGAGAGTGGAAAGAGCGGTCACGTCCAGGACCTTGCCGCTATTCGCGTTCAGGATGTTGAAGGAGCCATTACCCACCGGTATAAAGGACCAGTGCTGGTTCGCTCCACTCAAGTAATCCCATTGCTGGATGCCCGCGCCATCATCCGTAGAAACTCCGGTCACGTCCAGAACCTTCCCGCTCAACCTGCTCATGATCTCGAACTCCGGATTGCTGTAGGCGAGAAGAGCCACGGAGTGGGCGAGTCCAGCGGCATCGTAGACGTTTAGTGTCGCGGTATTCACTCCCGTGCCGCCCGTATTGTAGGTGACGCTAACCGTACAAGTCCCCTGGGCGGAGAGCGCGGAGCCGACTGAGGGGCAGGTATTAGAAGAGACTGTAAAGCTGCCGGCGTTCGCCCCTGAAAGCTGCACGGCGCCAAGCGCCTGGGATGCAGTGGAACTGGGGTTATAGACGGTAATCGTCTGCGTTGTGCTCGATAAGCCGAGATTCTGGTTTGCAAAAACCATGGTGGGAGGACTCACCAGGAAGGTTGCGTCCGCTATGCCGGCGCCCGGCGGAGCCGCTTGCACGGCGCTGCCGACCGGGATGGTCACAATGTTACTGATGAATGCGTTTTGCGCCACATAGAGCTGCGTGTACTGATTCGAGGGCAAGCTGGGGGGGACGATCAACTGGATCGCGTAGATGCTGGTTTGATTGGGAGCGTATCCCGCGCTGATCACCTCAGCGTCGGAACCGCCCAACGTCGCGGTTACGGTGTTGGCAGCAGTCCCACCGGAGAGGACGCCCAGACCGGTAGCGTTCACCGTGATCAGTTCGCCAGGCGCCGCGGGGTTTGCGGGCGTGATGGGAGAATTCGGAGTCACGTCGCAACAAGTGGCGGCGCTGTAGGCAGTCAGCGTCAATTGCGCACCGTTACTCACAGTTGCGGTTACCGATATGCCAGTGCCTGCGGCCCCGCTCTGTATGGCTGTCAGGACGATCCGATTGAATGCAGCTCCCGTCGAGGCAGTCACGTTCGGATCGGGCGCGCTCATGATCGCGCTGATGAGAGCGTTCTGGATGGATGTCAACGTGTCGGTTGACACCACAGTGTAGTTGTAAGCCTTTCCTGCAATCGTGATCGTAGCGATATCCCCGGCGTGCACGGTTCCATCGACATCGATGACGACGGTCGGATTGCCGGATTGATGCATTGCTTCAGAAGCCGGCCAAGGCCGCGCCTGTCCCGGATACGCCGGCGAATCGAAAAGACCCGGATTGGCCGGGGCAATGTAAAGCGGTGTGGCGTTGGTAATGGTTACGTTCCCGCCGCTGTTCACGTGAACGGTGCGCACATAAACGCTGGCGCTGTTCCGATCGGTCTGGGAAGCAGTGCCGATAGATCCGCTCGGCGCCGTGCCATTCGTAAAATTGAGCGGTACCTGGGCCAGGATTGTGGACGGAGAAACGCTGACGATATTGGTCGTGAATCCGTCCATATAGACCTGAACCCCGCTGTTGTTGATCTGGACAGGATCCGTTGTGGTGACATCCGACAAATTGGTTCCGCTGATCTGAGCCAACATACCCGACGAGCCCGTGGCGGCGGTACCGGAGGTCAGATAAGCTCCGGACGCGATCGGGTTTATATCCAACGTGTTCGAGCTGGTCGCGGCAAGACTGATAGCGTCGAAACCGGGATTGGCAACCTTCGAACTCAGATAGACGGAGGCCGTACCCCTTCCAGCGAACAGAGCCGTGGCATTCGGGTCTCCAGCACCGGAGTTGCTGGTATTGATGACGTTGACCAGACCCTCTGCGATGCTGTCCAAAGTATCCGTCGATTTCACCGTGTATGTATAGCCTACGGACTGAACCGTGACGGTGACAGTGTCGTTCGCAACAGGGGCCGTAACTCCGGTTGCGTAAGCTATTGTGACAATTCCCTCCTGCCGGATAAAATCCGGTCCGCTGGCGGCGTTCACAACCGAGTAGTCAGGTAGCGGTGTATCAGCGGGGTTGAAAAGGAGCACGCGCCGGTTCGTCGGATCGGCGACATACAAATTCGTGCCGTCCCAGGCGAGACCCAGGGGTGAGGGAACCACATCCACCGCACCGGTGTTGTCGATCAGTGTGCTCGTGATCGAAATGGTCTGGCTCGAGACGATGTCGCTCGTGAAATTCGGCTGGCCTAAAACTTCGTCTGCAGCCGCGGCATTGGAGCCCGGAATGGTGTTGTAGATTAAAACGCGGTCGTCTCCAGTGTCCGAGACATAAAGACGTGTCCCATCGGAAAGCACGTATTGCGGAAAATTCAGAGACGCCGCGCACAAGGGGCCTCCAGAACAAACGTTGGGGTTATCGGCCGTTTGACTAACCATGTCCGGCTGCCCCAGCACGAGGTCGGCCGGCTGGTCCGTAGTCGTTGGGATACTGTTCCAAATCAAGATGCGGTTGAAGCCCGTATCCGCCACAAACAGACGTGTGCCGTCGGAAGTGACCGAGGTCGGCGTGTACATCGTGTTTGCGGCAACTGTAGGAGGAGGACAGTTGGCGGCGTTTGAACAGGGATACGTGCCAAAGTTCGGCTCGCCCAGCACTAAATCGGCCGGCTGATCGTTCTGCGTCGGGATCGAGTTCCAGATTAGAATGCGGCTGTTGGCTGTATCGGCGACGAACAGCTTTCCATTTTGAATCCACAAGCCGGTAGGCCCGGATAATCCGCTTTGGCTGTGGCCCGAAACCCCTGAGCTTAAATTCGACTGCCCCAGCACCACGTCCGGCTGTATCGCGGGAGAACTGAGCGGGAGCGAGTTCCAGATCAGGATGCGGTTATTGTCCGTGTCGGAAACCGCCAAAATCGTGCCGTCGGTAGCGACCCCCAGAGGATTCTTCATGTATCCAAGGCCACTGGTGCCTGGGGTTGCGGGAGGCGTAAGGCCCTGGTTGTTGCTGACGTAATCTGCCTGGCCGAGCACATTGAAAGCCGAGAAGCCGCACAGCTTGCACTCGCTATCACCGGAATTGAAGCCCGAGATGTCGGCGCGAGGGCTCGGAATTTCATTCGCCCCAAAGAGCAGAACGCGATTGTTTGAGGGAGTCAGGCCAAGCTTATTCGCATCGGCGATCCAAATGTATCCGCCACCGTACGCAACGCCCGTGGCGCCCCCCAGGATATACGCCTGAGTGTTGGAAATTCCGGCTGAAAAGGTGGATTGGCCGATCACCGCGCGGGCCGCTTGCCCCGAATAGAAACTCTGCGCCTCCGCTATGCAAACAAAGACTGGAAGAAGGAGGCAAACTGCCGTGTACTTTTTCAAATAGACCCCAAAGCGGGCTCAACAAGCCCAATAAAAACCAAGAAAACTGCCGGTGAACACACTCGCGCCTTGAGCGGCCTGTGATCTTCTGGTGACCGGTCGAAAGCGCACGGCCATCCGGCTTACTAATATAACAATCGGGTGGGACGCAGCATCCGGATGGCCGGTTCCACCCTGCCAGGCTTTGGCCCCGCAAATCATCGGGAAAGCCGGCTCCGTGTACAATTTTGAGCAATGGCCCTTCTCGACAAAGTCCAGAAAGACATGGTGGACGCCATGAAGGCAAAGGAAGAAGCCAAGCTGGGCGCGCTGCGGATGATCAAATCGGCGCTCAAAAAGCACGAAGTCGATTCCATGAAGCCGCTGACCGAACCGGTGGAATTGCAAGTGATGAATACGCTTTTGAAGCAACGCCGCGAATCCGCGGATCTGTTTCGAAAGGGCGGCCGCGAAGAGCTGGCGCTGAAGGAAGAGGCTGAAATTCAGGTGATTAATGCCTATCTGCCGTCCGCTGCCAGTGGCGAGGAACTGGAAGAAGCGGTGACGGGCGCCATTGCGGAGACCGGCGCGGCTTCGCCCAAGCAGATGGGAGCCGTTATGAAGGCCGCACAGGCTAGACTGGCGGGCAAGACGGTGGACGGCAAGGCCTTAAGCGAACTGGTAAAGCGCAAGCTCGGGTCGTGAGACCTGGCGGCGAGACTCAGTGCTCTTGCCGCGGCCTGGTCGCCTGGGTAAGCAACGCATCGAACTCGCTGCGCGGCATTTTCAGCTTTTCGGGGTGAGCGTTTATCCAATTTGAAAAAGCCGCATATTTCTTTGCCGTCCAGCCGCCCTCAAACTCAGCTCCGTTCTTCCCTGCTTGATTCAGTTCGAAGTTGAAGGCGTCCTTCAGATTGGTAAATTCGGCCGTACTGATGGCCTCTTCGGCCAGAATCGCGGGGATAAAGATGACGCCATCCGTCTTGGCCAACACCAGGTCGCCCGGCAGCACAATGGCTCTGCCGATGCGAATGGGCGAATTGATCGCCGTCAGCGTCATCTCCGCCCAGAAGGAAGGATCGGCGCCGCGGTAGAACCCGTTGAAGTTCGGGATTTCGCGATTCTCCTCCTGATCGCGGATGCCGGCGTTGAATACGAAGCCTGTATGCGTATGGGCGGCTATGCCGTTTCCCAGGTTGGAGCCGATGAGCGTGCCGTCGATAATTTTGCCGAATCCATCGGCAACATACACATCGCCGATCTGGAGTTCGTTAATCGGCCAACTGTTGTTCCCGCTCACTCGCCCTTCCGCCTTGCCCTCGGCCGCGATCGCTCTGCCCATGTCCGGCCGCAACGGCATGTATTGAGCGGTCAGCGCACGGCCCGCGAAAGGCTTGTCGATGTGAAGAGCTTGCCAGCCGCCTTCATATTGATTTCTGTAGCCTTGCTCGCGCAGGTAATCCCATATGTCCTCGATCGATACGTCCAGAGCACGCTGCAGCAGATCGTCCGGAATTTTCGGACGGCCATCCGGGAAGCGGTTGCCTTTCCACTCCGACGTGTAAAACATCATCTGATCTTTGGTGACCTTTACCTGCGCGAACGCCAGTGAGCTTCCGAATATCAGGAACCCGGCTAAGCTCGTCCGAATGAAGTTCTTCATGTGTGCTCCCGGCGAGTGTATCAATCGGAAAATGGTAGTGTCCTGAAACTGCGTTGATACAGAGAAACACTGCGCTAGAGCGAAAGGCCGGGCGCGCCGCCGTCGCACTTGGGGCATTTCCTGATATGAATGTCGGAGCCGTTCGCACCGTATACAAGCCCGCACTTGCTGCAACCTAATTGGTAGACAGTTTGGAACTTATCGGTTCCGGGACCGCCGGTGTTGCGAATCACGACCTGTCCTGAACTATTCACGAATCCAACTTCTGTTGTGCCCTTGCTTTCACGCGCCATCGGGTTATCGTATCGAAACAGCGATCGCTTGTTTTTAGGCAGGCCCACTGTTACGGTTGAGGCATCGGCCGTCGAACGGAAGAGACCTGAAAGCGCTGAAGCGTCTCGTCAACCAAGCGGATCTTGTCCTAAATCCCGTTTAGAATGCGCTCTCGGCGGCGCTAGATTTCGTTTCATATGCCTATTCCGCAGAGGTATCCTACTTTTGGTCTGCGGACTCAATACCGCTTCCTTACGCAGCGAGCCGGATTCTGCCCGCGGTGCATGAGACCACTGCGGGAGACACAACGGGGCGTTTTCGTGCCGAAGTGCTCTTGCGGGTGGAATTCCCCCACATTCATCGGCTTAGCTGTACTGATCTTTCCGATTTTGCTGAGCATTTCCGGAGTAGTGGCGATCCTGTTCTCCGTCGCTTGGCGGTCCGGCTTTTGGTTGCCGTTTTCTGGCGTTACAACCGTTCTGGTCCTAATTTTGTCGCTGTTCTTTTGGAACGGCTGGAAAAAGATGGCCCTAAACACCGCAAGGTCAGTCATTGCCCTCATCAACGCACTGTTAGCGCACTACCCAGGAAATTGCTTGCGAATTTTGACCGTCCGGTCGAGTTCATCGACTTCCTGGAGAACTTTCAGCCTCAGGTCTTTGTCTAAATCGGCAGTCGCCAGCCAGTTGTGAACTTCCGCGTCGGTCGGGCGAATCCTGGCCGTCAATGAATGCGTTTAGCCATGCCAGGACGAAAAAGATTTTGCGTTGCTGCTTCACTTGCGGCAGGGCTTTCAGCGCGGGGCGAAGATAAGGCTCAGTAAGCGCCGCCTGGTTCCAGAAATTGAACGCTCCCAGACTTTGCTCTACCCAATCTTCCTGGCGAATCGCATTGTGAAGATAATCGTTGAAATACCACTGCTTCGTTGCGGCATCGGGTTTAGCCGCCGCCGCAACATAGCTGTATTTCTGGCCGTCTCCAGTCTGGTCGCGTTGTTTTTCCGCTTCATAAATCGCGCTCGCTTGCGGGTCGCCTTGCGCCAGCAGAGCGGTTACGAGCGACCAGCGATCGAGAGAACGAAGTTTCACATCCGGGATCGCTGCTTTGCCGTTGAGCAGATCCTTCAGCTCATTCAAACCAAGCGGCGTCATGGCAATGCCGCGCAGAGTTCGGAACCACATAATGCGAAGCCCCTGTTCGGAAGAATTTATCATCCGATCGAGCGCCATGTTTTCAAACTGCGGAGTATCCTCGTTGCGTAGCGCGGTACTCACGTAATAGTGCAACGCAACGCCGGCATTACGTCCCAGCGACTGGACCAGCGCCTCATCCGTTTCCTGCGCGGCGTTTTGCAATTCAACCGAAAGATAATCGCGCGGTGCGAGTTCCGTAAAACGCACCGAATCCCAAAGCGATCCCCACATGAGCGTCCGCTCGAACAGATCCGGCAAACCGCCTATGTGCTTCATCGCATAATCGCGGCTACGCTCATCCAGCATGAATAGCCCGTACGCATAATCCTGATCGTTCGCATAAACGTAATCCGGGCACGCCTTTCCTGCTGCTTCAGAAACCCTGGCGCTTTCGCCGGAAATTTGCGCACGAACGCGCACCGGCTGGGCATTCGAATAACCGAGAAGAACCTCCGTGGCCAATGGCCATGTGCCGCCTTCTCCCAGTACGTTTTGCTGCGTCAATGTCAGATTCCTTAGTTGCCGTTGCGAATTGCACGTCCAGTTGACCCGCACCTGCGGCATGCCGCGCCGGTGAATCCAGGCGCTCGCCCAATTCGTCAGGTCTTGCTGAGAGGAACGCTCAAACGCATTCACCAGATCGCTCCACTCGGCATTGCCGTACGCATGCTCGTGTAGGTAGATCCGCAATCCGTTCCGGAACGCTTCGTCGCCGAGCATATAAGAGAGTTGCCGGAGCAGGCCTGGAGCTTTTGAATACACAATCGCCCCGTAGGCCGATTTGGCATCCTTCAGGTTCGGTATGTCCTGGTAAATGGGCGTGGTCCCTTGCGTCACATCGATGCCGTACGCCGCCGGCTTGATGTCCTGGTAGAACCGCTTCCAGACGTTCTGATGCGGCTCGATGTCTGCCATGGTGCGGAACGCCATGTACTGCGCAAACCCTTCCTTCAGCCAGAGATCGTCGAACCAGCGCATGGTGGTGAAATCTCCGAACCACTGATGAGTCAGTTCGTGCACGACCGTGATGGCGCGGTTGAAGCGATCCGTTTCTGTCGGAGCGGTGCGAAAAAGCATGGCGTCCTCCCTCAGAAATGTGGCGCCCGCGTGCTCCATGCCGCCGTATGCAAAGCCAGGAAGTAACACCATCTCGTACTTCGGAAAGGGAAACGGTTGCGCAAAGTAAGTGCTCAGGAACTCCATCGCGCGCGCGGTGATGTCCTGAATCTGCGGAACTTCCGGTTGCGCCCGGTTGATCTGAGACTTGCGGACGTAAATATTCGGCAGTCCTGCCGTCGCATGGACGCTCTGAAAAGGTCCGGCCGCGAAGGCGAAGAGATACGTGCTGATGGGCGGTGTTTCGCCGAACGTGGTGTGCTGAAATGCGCCCATCATTGATGTCATGATCGGGACCGAATTGGAGATCAGCGTCCAGGCGGACGGCGCAGTCAAGGCAAGAGTGAGTCGCGCCTTGAGATCGGGTTGATCGAAGCACGGAAACGCCATGCTCGCGTCCATCGGAACGAAAAGCGTGTAAATATACTCGCTGCCATCATCCTTGTCTTCATAGCGTGTGATCGCCTTACCGGCGGGCGCGACCGGCGCTGTGAAATCCAGCGTGAGTTTATTCGGACCACGCCGTAGCGCATTCGCGGGTAGAAGGATATGGCCGTTCTCCGCCACGACTGGAAGGGACGCGCCATTCACTTTCAGGTTCGAAGCCGCGCCTTCTCGAAAATCGAGAAGCAGCGAGCCAGCATCTCTCAAGCTGAAGGTGAGTTCTTCGTGACCCGAGGTGCTGCCGGCATGCGGTTGCAAGGTGTAACTGAGCCCGTACCGCACATTCGAAACTTCCTTTGCTCGCTCCTGAGCTAACGCGCGTGGAATGCCAACGGGTGCGCTGCCGAATGCCGGCGCAATTGACAAGACGAAAAAGAGCGAGCCGCGAAAAGATATCATTTGCCCCAACCCCCGCCGCCCGGAGTTTCGATGCGAATCACATCGCCTTCTGAGGCAGTAATGCTGCACTTTCCAGGTAACTCCGTAGCACCCGTTTTGCTGATAAGCGTGGTCCTTCCCAGCGCGCCCGGCTCGCCTCCCTCGAGTCCGTAAGGAGGAAAGCGCCGCCGATCGGTCAACAGAGTCACGCGAGCATCGCTAAGAAGCTGTATTTCGCGAATCAGTCCATCGCCGCCGCGATACTTGCCCGATCCTCCCGAGCCCGGCCGGTAACTGTAACGAGTCACTCGCAATGGATACGCGTATTCCAACGCCTCAACTGGGGTGTTCAGAGAATTCGTCATGTGCGTGTGTACTCCGGAGAGGCCGTCGGCGGTGGGTCGCGCGCCCATCCCTCCGGCGATCGTCTCGTAGTAGGCGAACGGCCTATTCGTGTGCTTGTCCACGCCGCCGATCGTCAAATTGTTCATCGTTCCCGAACTCGCGGCGGGGATGCGATCTGGAATCGCCTTGGCAAGCGCCCGCATAACGACATCCACAATCCTTTGCGACGTTTCTACATTGCCGCCGGCCACGGGCGCGGGAGGAATCGCATTGACGATGCTGCCCTCCGGCGCAACTACTTCAATGGGCCGCATGATGCCTGAAGTTGCTGGCGCTTGCTCGGGCAGAAGACAACGGAAGACGTAATACACGGCTGAGTAAGTAATCGCGTACACAGCGTTGATACTGCTCTTCACCTGCTCACTGGATCCCGTAAAATCCAAACGCGTGCGTTGCCCCTGAGGGTCAAGTCCAATCGCGACACGGATACGGATGGGCGCGTCGGAAGCGTCCTCAGGCTCGAGAAAATCTTCGGCTTCGAAAGTCCCGGCCGGCATGCGACCCAACTCGCTCTTCACGAGCAGGGCGGAGTAATCCAGCAACTCGCCCGCTAATCTGGCGATTGCATTCCGCCCATATTTGGCGATGACTTCTTGCAGCCGCGCCTCACCCACGCGGCAGGCGCCGATCTGCGCTGTAAGATCGCCTTCCCGCTCGACCGGTGTGCGCACGTTATATAGCAAGAGATTCATCACGTCGCCTACAACCTTGCCGTTCTGCACGATCTTAATCGGCGGGATGCGAATACCTTCCTGATAAATTTCGCGGCAGGGCCCCATCGATCCCGGATACTGTCCGCCCACATCGGCGTGATGCGCGCGAGCCGCCACGTAGAACACCGGGTCTTCGGATTCGTCTATCGAAGACCGGAAGCACCATGGTGATGTCCGGCAGATGGGTTCCGCCTGCATAAGGATCGTTCAAAATTGCCACGTCGCCTGGACCGAGATCTACGCGATCGATGGCGGTTCGCACCGACATCGGCATCGAGCCGAGGTGCACGGGCATGTGATCGCCCATGGCAATCGCCTGTCCCGCGGCATCGAAAACAGCGCAGGAGTAGTCCCGCCGCTCTTTGATGTTCGGCGAAAAAGAAGTGCGACGTAGCGCGGCGCCCATTTCTTCCGCCGCCGAATGAACTGTGCTTTTGAAGATGGCGAGTTCGACCGGGTCCGAAGCCATTTACGTTACCTCGACGACTAAGTTCTTGTAAGTGTCTAACTTCGTCACGCAGCCGGGCGGAATCACTGTTGTGGCGCTGTATTCCACGACAATTGCCGGACCTGCGAACCGGTTTCCTGCACACAACAGATCGCGTTCATAGACGGGCGTCTGGAACGTAGACCCATCGAAGAGAACGGGGCGAGACGCGATGATCGCCTGCCGGCCTTCGCCGTTCTTCAACTCGCACTTTGGAAATTCAACCGGCGCGGCGGCTGAAGCCATTCGCAGCCGCACATTCACTACTTCAACCGGCCGCGTCTCGTCGGCGTATCCATAGCGGCGGCGATGAGCCGCGTGAAAGCTCGCCACTGCCGCCGGCCCGGCCGGCACGTTCAACTCATAGCCCTGGCCGCGATACCGAAGATCCATCGAACGCGTGGCCGCCGCGCGTGCCTCTTCCGAGCGGAGCTCCTCGTTTGCGCTTGCTTCCAATCCACCGAAATGCCGCTCCAGGTCGGCGTCAGCGGCAAGCATGACGGTCTTCGAGTAATCGCGAACCGTGTCGGCGAGCAGAATGCCGACAGCCGAAAGCGCACCCGGCAGATTCGGGACCAGAACACGGGGAATACGCAGCGCCTTGGCAAGCGCGCAGGCATGCAGCGGCCCCGCCCCTCCGAATGCTACCAGCGCAAACTCGCGAGGGTCGTAGCCGCGTTCCACAGAGATAACGCGGATCGCGCGCTCCATAGCCGTCTCGGCCAACGAAACAATGCCCGCGGCAAACGCTTCCACCGTCGGCATCGTATTTCGCGCCCGCTCCATCCAGAAGCGCGTGCGCTCCAGATCCAGCCGTACTTTCCCGCCCAGGAAACGATCAGGGTCCAATCTCCCCAAAATCACGTTCGCGTCGCTCACAGTAGGCTGCGTTCCACGTCCGTAACAAATCGGGCCAGGATTCGAACCCGCCGACTCCGGACCCACATGCAACAGCCCCGCTGCATCGAAATGCGCCAGCGACCCGCCGCCTGCACCCACTGTGTGGATGTGCAGCATGGGAATGCCGATCGGCATGTTCGAAACCACAGACTCGTTGCTGATACGGGGCGGGCCCTCGCTTGCGTCGATCAGTGAAACATCCGTTGAGGTTCCGCCCATATCGAAGGCAATGATCTTTTCAAACCCCGCCAAGCCGGCCATGAAGTATGCGCCCATGACACCCCCGGCGGGCCCTGAGAGCACGGTGCGCACCGGTTGATCGGCTGCAAAGCTTGCTGCAATGATGCCGCCCGAAGACTGCATCACTTCAAAGGGCGCGTTCTTGTCCGTGCTGCGCAAACCGCTTGCCAGTCCGTGCAAATACGTTCCCATCTTCGGCGCCAGATACGCATTGACCGCGACCGTCGATGCGCGTTCGTATTCGCGAAACTCCGGAAGAATGCGGTGCGATACGGAGATCGGAAGCTTCAACCTGCTTAAGGCGCTCGCCACTTTCCGTTCGTTCGCCGGGTTTGCAAACGAGAACAACAGAGAGATCGCGATTGCTTCGGCTCCGGTCGCCGCTACTTTTTCCGCCAGATTGTCCAGCTCTTCGGCGGTAGGCTGTGCGAGAACCTCTCCAGCGGGAGTGGTCCGCTCATTCACACCGAAGCATAAGTCAGTATCCACAATCCCAGGCTGCGCCGGAGCGAACCAGTCGTACAGATGGGGGCGCGCCTGGCGGCCGATCGAAATCGTATCTTCGAAACCCTTTGTGGTGATAAATGCAACGCGCGCGCCCTTGCGCTCCAACACCGCGTTTGTGCCGACGGTTGTGCCATGCCGAACCCATGGAACGCCATCAGCCGCGATGCTCTGGACTGCTTGCATTACGGCTCGCCCCGGATCCTCGGGAGTAGAGAAGACTTTTAGTACCTCTATTCGACCGTCCTGAAGATAAACGCAGTCCGTAAACGTCCCGCCTGTATCGATGGCGATCTGCACTCGCACAATCGAGTGTACTAATCAGCGCTGAGTTGTAAACTCGCATATGCCGACGGCCGCGCCGCTCTGGATTTTTCAACTCTCCGCTGCCGAACGATCCACTCTCTTCGCCACATTCGCCGGCTGGATGCTCGACGGCATGGACGTAATGGTCTACAGCTTTGTCATCCCCAGCCTAATCGCCATGTGGCACATTACGCGCGGGCAAGCTGGCCTGTTGGGCACATCGGCTCTCGTGCTCTCCTCGCTCGGCGGCTGGCTGGCGGGTTTAGCGTGCGATCGCTATGGCCGGGTGAAAATTCTGCAACTCACCATTGTCTGGTTCGCCGTCTTCACATTCCTCAGCGGCTTTACCAGTTCGTTTTCGCAGTTGCTCGTCGTTCGCGGCCTGCAGGGGCTCGGATTCGGCGGCGAATGGGCGGTCGGGTCCGTGCTGATGAGCGAGGCCATCCAAGCGCGTTATCGCGGCCGCGCGGTCGGGACCGTACAAGCGGGCTGGGCCCTGGGTTGGGCCATTGCCGCCCTCTGTTATGCCGTTTTCTTCTCGAACCTGCCGCCTGCCCTCGCCTGGCGATCCATGTTCTGGGTCGGCATTCTTCCTGCCCTCCTCATCTTCTATATACGACGGCATGTGAGCGAACCAGTTGTCTTTGCGCGTTCACAAGCGGAAGCAACGCGCACCAGCGGCTTGTTCCTGCAGATTTTTTCTCGCAGCCTGCTTCGCACCACGGCGTTTACATCGCTGCTCGCCCTCGGCGCGCAAGGAGGGTACTACGCCGTCATGACCTGGCTTCCGCTTTACCTGAAAAACTCACGCGGACTTTCGGTCTTGAACACCACCGCGTATCTTGCCGTAGTCATAGCGGGTTCACTCGCGGGATATCTCGTCAGTGCCGATCTGGCGGACCGCATGGGCCGCCGCACGACGCTCGCTGTGTTCGCTGTCTGCTCATTTCTGACGATCTGGGCTTACACGCTCTTGCCGGTATCCAGTTCGCTCATGCTGTTAGTCGGGTTCCCGCTGGGATTCTTTCCCTCCGGCACGTTCAGTCCCATGGGTTCATTTTTCGCTGAGCTGTTTCCTACGAACCTGCGCGGCTCGGGACAAGGCTTCTCGTACAATTTTGGACGCGGCGTAGGCGCTCTGTTTCCGGCATTCGTCGGATATCTCGGCAGTCGAATCTCACTCGGGCACGCGATTGCCGCGTTTGCGCTCGGCGCGTACTTGCTGATGATCGTGGGCGTCCTTCTCCTGCCCGAAACACGTGGACGCGAACTGCTCAGCGTGTAAACGCGCTTACGCCTACTTTGCGGCCGAATCTACGATCCTGGTTCCGGTGGTCGGTCCTGAATCGCCGTTACCTGACCATTTTCCGGTCAGCTTGCTGCCTTCGAGCGTCACATCGACATCGTAAAACTCGCCGCCATAGGGAGTCTTCATGTGGAGGGAGTTGCCGTCCACCTTTACGTCCTTCGCGGGCGCGTCTCCATCCTCACCGCTCACCGTAGCGGTCCAGGTGTCGCCTTCCTGTTTCAAAGTAAGCGTCCAATCCACAACGTCGTCGCTTGAGGTGGTGGATACCATCTTCCACTTGCCGGCCAGTCCTTGCGCCTGTTGCGCTGCCAACGAACCTGCCAGCAAAATCAGAGTAAGCAGGAGAACTGTCGCATACGCGGTCGACAGCTTGCGTGCCGCGCGAAGCCATTGATGATTCATTGTCACTTGGTCCTTTTGAAAATTTGAAACACGCACGAGGGGATCACGGGGTCCAAAGCGCCTCATCGCGCAAACGCGCTACGCGTCGGCGGCGGCGGGTTGCTTTGTTTTACGGAACGCCAGATCACGTCATTCAATTCATCATCATCCACACGATCCTCAGCAGAAAAGTCCATGTGGATGGACGCCACCGCGCCCGGAGCATTTCCCGCATTTCTGTCCGTCAAGGAAATTTTAGGCTGAATGGCCGTGTAAGGCCGCGTGTCTGCCTGCTGGCTGAAACTGCCGAACATGGGGCGCGCCGCCGCATCGAAGTGCGTCAGAGGCCGCAGACCGACAATCATCTCCATCGTTCGCAGGACGCTCGTCTGGTTGTACATCGTCGAATCCACAATCCCTCGATGTGTGTACGGCGAAATCACCCATGCCGGAGCGCGATGGGAATCCACGTGATCCGGTCCGTTCTGTGCGTCGTCTTCAATGATGAAAATCGCTGTCGAGGCCCATAAGCTGCTGTGTGATACCGCATCAACCAGCATGCCCGCTGCCAGATCGTTCTGCGCGTTATAAGACAACGGTGTCAGCGCGCCGGGCCGCGTGCCTTTCGTATGGTCGTTCGGTAGCCGCAGAATGATCATTTGCGGCGCTTGCCGCTTCTCGTCGAAGTCCTTCCACTCGCGAATGAACTCTTTGGCGCGGTCCAAGTCCGAATAGTCCAGGTCGAAATTGCGGAAATTCATATCGACGTACGGCGCCAGCGCTGGATCGTCTACGCGTTCTATTTGCCGCGGTCCGGTGACGGACTTCAGCGGAAAATTGGTGGTCCATTCGCCATAATCACGAACGGTAACGCCCGCCTGCAGCGCGTTGTCCCAGATGTAACCGGCCGGCGGCGTGTTGGCCGGCTCGCCGCCTTCAAATCCATACGCTTTGCTGCGGCCTCCGTATTCGTTCGGCCAAAGCTTCACCGTGTAATCCGGCGCAATGGCAGCGGAAGCCCAGTTGTGTCCATCCGCGCTCACGTCGGCATTTTCATAGAAGTTGTCGTAAAGAACGTATTCGCGGGCGAGCTGATGAAGATTTGGCGTGACATTCTCTCCAAACAGCACCAGCGACTTGTCCCCGTTACCCGTCTCTATATCACCCAGCACCTGATCGTAAGTGCGGTTCTCTTTAATGATGTAGATGACGTGCTGAATTGGAGACGCATGCCCTGCAGTTTTTGCGAAGAAAGCGGTCTGTCGGTCGCTGATGGGGCCGTAGATCATTTCGTCTCTGTACGGAGAATTGCGCCGAACCGTATCGTTGTATCCTTGCATCGCTTCCGGAGTCAGCGGCGGAATGAACGCCACCGTTCCCGTTTGGATGTGCGCCACATATCCGGGAGACACCACCGGGCCACCCTCATAGAGAGGATGGTTGCGTTCGGTCGGAACCGGCCCGTTCGGGTTGGGATGGCTGCCCAAGCCTTTCCCATTCAGCACGACCACTTGGTTGTCCGCCAGCACACGTACCGCGGTGGGATACCAGCCGGTGGGAATGAAACCCAACACGCTCGTATGCTCGCCCGATATATCGGCAACCGCCACGGCATTTGCGTCTGAACACGCCACATATAGGTGAGTACCGCTGTCGTCGATCGCCAGTGCGGACGGCGTCATGCCAAGTGGATGCAGCGGCGTGAGCGAAACGTTGATCGATTCCAACATCCTTAGTTCCCCATCGCGCGTGACCCCCAGCGAATAAACGCTGTTTGTATTCGCCGCCGCCACGAAGACTCTGCCGATGTAGTGCGACGCGCTTTCCTCAGAGGCCGCCGGCTTGGCTAACCACACCATATCGGTCGGATGCGGCGCCACGCGCGTCCGCGCAATCTGCGCGCCGCTATTGGCATCGTGCTGGTACACCGACGCATCCGCCCAACTGCTCACAACCAGTTGTTTCCCGCCGGGCGCGACGAGGATACGATACGGACGCCTTCCCGTCTTCCAATGGTCAATCACCTGCCCCGACTGCAGATTCACTACCGCGATACTGTCGTTGTAAAGATCCGCCGCATACAGCAGATGAGCATCCGGGGAAACCGCTACGTCGCCAATAAAGCCCGCTGCTTTACCCGCGGTCTCCGATACATTCCGAAACTCGCGCGTTCGTGCCAGCGCGCCGGTTGCTTCGTCGAAAGAAAGCTCATACACGCTGGCGCTGCTACCACCGCCGACATACACCACCGTGCCACCGGGCGAAAACGTTAGCCCCAACCAGCAGTCCGGCAAAGGAGTTCGCCCCAGTTCGTGTTTCGCCGCCACATCGATCACGCTGATCGACGGTGGATTATAGCCGCCGTTCAAAACCAGCAGATACTTTCCGTCTTTCGATAGCGCGCTGCTCATCGGGAACGTGTCTACGGGCACCTGCTCACCCGCCGGACGAATCGTCCAACCGCTGTTCAGCAGAAATCCGCCATCGGGCAGCGGGCCGACCTTCTCCGTGGGAGCGCTCTGCCGGGCGCCGTCTTGCACGAACAACGCGCCCGCCGTGGCCAGCGCAAACACAATTAAAGATTTCATCGGGGTAAATGCCTATTCAATGAATCGATGTGCAATTGGAAACCGCCGTCCTACCCCGAACGCCTTTGGCGTAATGCGGAGTCCCGGAGCGGCCTGCTGCCGTTTGTATTCGTTTCGATCCACTTTGCGGACGATGTCACGAACCAGCTCTTCCGGAAAGCTTCCTTCCGCCGCAATCTCGGGCACCGATTCGTACCGCTCGATATATGCCGCGAGAATCGCATCCAGCACCTCATATTCCGGAAGACTGTCTGTATCTTTCTGATCGGGACGAAGCTCCGCCGAAGGCGGTTTCGTCAGTGTACTCTCTGGAATGGGCGCGGGCTGACCGTTCTTCTCCGCGCGAGAGTTCGCAATGCGCGCTAATCGGTACACCATCGTCTTCGGCACATCGCTGATAACCGCCAATCCGCCGCACATATCGCCGTATAGCGTGCAATAGCCCACTGCGATCTCGCTCTTGTTCCCGGTCGTCAGAACCAGGGAACCAAACTTGTTTGACAGCGCCATTAGCACCAGCCCGCGCAAACGGGATTGCAGGTTTTCTTCCGTGGTATCCGGATTGAAACCCGCGAACAATGGTCCGAGAGACTGAACCATCGCTTCGTACCCACATTTAATCGGCACTATTTCAAAGCGAACACCAAGATTCTGCGCCAACGAACGCGCGTCGGCAATGCTGTGCTCAGACGAGTACGGACCCGGCATGCCTACGCCCGTCACGTTCTCTTTCCCCACTGCATCCACCGCGATCGCCGCTACCAGGGCAGAATCGATTCCACCGCTCAGCCCAATCAGCACGCTGCGGAACCCGCATTTTCGGATGTAATCCCGCGTGCCCAGTACCAGCGCATCGTACGCCCCTTCGTCGCTGGAGCAGTGTGAGGAGTGATCGTCGCCCGTGCCTGTCTCCGTGTCGAAAACAATCAGGTCTTCAGCAAAAGAATTTGCCTTCGCAACTACCGCGCCGTCGCCGTTCATGACAAAACTCGTGCCATCGAACACCAACTGATCGTTGCCGCCGACCATGTGCGCATAGACGAAAGGAAGATGAAAGCGTTGGGTGACGGCGCGAATGATCGATTCCCGTAGCGCGCGTTTGCCTATGTTCCAGGGCGACGCATTGATGGAAATAATCAGCTCCGCGCCCTGTTGCACTTGTTCTTCAATCGGGTCGCGCGTGTAGCGCCGCCGTTCCCAAAACTGTTTATCGTTCCAGGCGTCCTCGCATACCACCAGCGCTATTTTCTTTCCGGCTATCGTGCAAACAGTTTGCGATTTACCCGGCTCGAAATAGCGCGCTTCGTCAAAAACGTCGTAGTTCGGCAGCAGCATCTTGCATTGCCGGAACACGATTTTCCCGTTCTCCAGGACGGCCGCCGCATTTTGCGCGCGAATCGCCGAGTTGGCCGGCGAAATCCCGACGTATCCAACAATCACGCTCGCCTTTAGATGCGCCGATTCCCGGGCTATGTTCGCAAGCGCCTCTTCCGTCCGCTCGAGAAACGAGTATTTCTCTACCAGGTCCCGCGGAGGATATCCGGTGAGCGCAAGTTCCGGGAACACTACTACGTCGACGCCGGCGCGCTCCCCTTGCCTGGCGAAATCCAGTATTTTGGCCGCGTTAGCGCCCAGATCCCCAACCGTGTTGTTGATCTGGGCAAGCGCTATTCGCATGAGAAAACTTCATTGTATCGGCGGCCCGATTCGCTCGCGCTTTGGCACGTACACGGTTTCACTCCAAATAGCGTCTAATGGATGTTCCGCTCGCTCCGAAGAGCGCTACCTTAAAGGAAGAGGCCGATATGCGCTGGTCGATTCAGACGCTTCTTTACATCACGCTGGCGGCCGCGTTCGGTACTGGCGCATTCGCGCAACGCGGCCTCGGTCCATCGCACGCGGCCGGCGCAGCCGCCATTCCTTCCAGCACCGCTTTCGGCATGGGTGCGAGCGTCAGCGGTCGCGCCGCCCGTCCCTCGAGCACGGCCATCGGAGCGGGAGCCCCGGCGCGCTCTTCCTTCGCCCGCGGTACTGGCTACTACGGCAGCAGAGGCTACTACAGCAGCAGGGGCAACGCTACTTCGCGTGCAGCCTATGGCCATCGTCGAGATTACCGCAACGTTCCTTTCGCCTATTTCCTGACGCCGTATTATTACCCGTTTCTCGATTATGGCTCTGCCCCCTACGGCGGTGAACCCGAAGACATGCCCTACGATTCGAGCGCCGACACGGCTCTTGTCACGCAAAACCTGATGGGCGAGCAGATCCAGAGGCTGACCGATGAGATCGAGCAGTTGAGATATGCGCAGCAGCAGCCGCGGCAGCAAGCAATGCTAGAGGCGCCCGCTGCGGCACCGCCTGCCCCGCCGGTGATTCCGCTCACCGTCGTCTTACGCGACGGCCAAAAATTGCAAGTGCAAAACTACGCTGTGATGGATCACACGTTCTGGGACTTCAGCAAGCAACCGGCGCGCAAAATTCCGATCTCCAGCATCGACGTCTCAGCCTCCAGCCAGGCGACAGCCGCCAGCGGCGGAGAGTTTCCGGAACTTGGTTCGAAGTAAAGCTCTCATTTGCAGCGCTATCTACGCCCGAGTCTAATCCACCCACTTACATAAACTGATCGTTTTAAGCGGCGCAGCTGACCGCCGGTCGTTGCCCGCGGAAGTTATTCGAATGAAATGATCTTATCGATGCCACAGCCCGCCTTGCGAGCCTGTTCCCCGATCGCGCAAAGTAGACTTGACTTGATCGAGAATGAGTGAAGGGCCTCCCAACACGCACCGGCAGCAGCAACTCTATTGGGCGCAAATGGTTGAATTGAAGATAGCGTGCGTCTACACCCGCCGTTACAGGGATCACTTAGGCAAGTGGGTGACTCGTATCGGTGCTGTTCGCGCGATCGCCTCCAGCGCAAGCATTGCAGCCTGGGCAGTCTGGAAGAACCATGCGTTCTTGTGGGCGGTAATTATTGCGTCATCACAGGTTCTTGACGCGCTCAAGGATGTTTTCCCGGTGACGAAAAAACACAAGTCCGCGAGCGAACACACGACCACCTTAGAAGGTATTTTCATCGACGCGCAGTTGGAGTGGGAAGGTATCTTCTTGGGCCGATACACGGACGACCAGATAATGAAGCGACGGCATAAATTGATGACCCTGCAACACCATGCTGAAGGAGCACATTTCCCAAATGGCCTTCCAACACGAGACTCTGATTTCGCGCTCGCTCAACAAGAAGCGGCAAACTATTTCACCGCACTCTACGGGGCCATTGTGCAATATAATTGATCAGGAAGCGTTGAAAATGGCTGAGCGTCCTGCAGATTCCGACCTTCTCCTGAAGAGTCTCATCATGCCGTCTATCACGGTGACCATTGAGATGCCGCAGGGCGCGTCTCCTCCCGCGCCTGCACCGAACCCGCCCTCCCAAAGAATACAGGTGCCGGAGACTGCTGTCCAAGCTACGCCTCAAACAAACAAACCCGATAGAGGGTAGTCCGGCTAATATCGAACAGCTACTTCTTCAACAGCGTCCTACGCGCCAAATCCAGCGCGGCCTGCGTTGAAAGCATACGGATTCTATACCGGTCCGCGCCGTGACGAATGCGGATAACGCGTGTATCCGCTGGCCCGGCGATTCCTAGATAAACCGTCCCTATCGGATCGAATTCCGTTCCGCCCGACGGACCCGCATAGCCCGTGGTAGAAAGCGCATACGTCGCTCCCGTTAGCCGTCGCGCCTCCTGCGCCATCGCGCGAGCCACCACCTCGCTGACCGCGCTGTGCTTATGCAGCACATCTCGAGAGATCCCCAGCACGCTTGCCTTCTGTTCGTCGTTATAAGTCACGAACCCGGCGACAAAAAAATCGGAACTGCCGCCCTGCTCCGTCAGCCGCGCCGCTACCATGCCGCCCGTCACGCTCTCCGCCGTGCAAATCGTCGCACGGTGCTTCCGCAACAACTGTCCAACCACAGCCTCCAGCGGCTCTTCCGCATTGGTCGTGTAGGCCCGGTCGCCCAGTAAATCCGCAATCGGGTCGCCCACCTTGCGCAACAGCGAATCGGCTTCTGCTTCGTTCTCGCCCTGCGCGCGCAAATGCACAAAAAGATCTCCGGGCGCGGAAAGTACCGTCGTCGCCGGATTCTTATACTGCATGTAAACCGGCGCAATCAGCGCATCCAGATCCGATTCCCCAATGCCGGTAATCCTCCAGCTCCGCATGCGGATCGCTTGCGGCGGTACCACATGCCGCAATCGTGGAATCAATTCGTTGACCACCATCGGCTTCAGCTCGCGCGGCGGTCCAGGCAATAGCGCCAGCGCCCCCCGGTCGGTTGACAGGAATTGCCCCGGCGCGCTGCCGTTCGGATTCGGCAGCGCTTCGGCATCTTCAATTAAATAGGCCTGCCGGATGTTGTTCTTCGCCATCGGCCGGTTAATCTGTCGAAAGCGGCTGATGAGAATCGATTCCTGTTCCAACGAAAGGACCAGCTTCCGCCCTAACGCCCCCGCAGCCGCATCGCGCGTCAAGTCGTCCTCAGTCGGCCCCAAGCCCCCAATCAGGATCACGATGTGCGAACGTTTGATCGCGGTCTGAATCGCCGCCGTCAGCCGCGCGCGATCGTCGCCGATCACGTGCTTCGCAGTAACTTCCACGCCCAGCAGGTTCAATTGCTCCGTGACTACGAGCGAGTTCGTGTCCAATCGCTGGGGCGTGAGCAGTTCGCTCCCGACGGCAATGATCTCGGCCTCTTTAGCCATGAACCGGCGTCAATTCCAGGGCGACCGGCGTCCGGCGATGTCTACATCCGCGCGAAACAGGGCATTGTGTGTAGCCGTGACGAGCGCGCGTGACGGTGTGAACGCCAGCCCCACTATGCCCGGACCCGAGAGGAATTGTTCCGGCTTGCCCGAGTCGTCCAATCGAATGATCCCCCGGCGTCCGCCCAGCGAGGCCGCCACGTAGAGATTACCTGTCGCGTCGAACGCGAGTCCCTGTGGCCGTCCCAATCCGCGATAAAACGTCTCTACCTCGCCGGCTTTCGAAACCCGGTATACGGAATCGAAGCTCGACGTCGTCGGCCCCGAAACGTAAAGATAATCCTCCGGACCGAATGCCAGATGGTACGCCGCTATCGATGGCTCCAGGGTCGCAAACACGTAAATCTGACGCGACCGGCTGATCTTGAAAATCGTGCCGCTGCGATCGCCTACATACAGATTCTCATCGGGATCGAACGCCAGGCCAGTCGCTACGCCCATCCCTTCCACATACACCGACATATTGCCGCCCGGCGTGACCTGGTACACAATCCCGTCGTAGCGGCTCGAAACGTAGAGCAATCCCTCTTTATCGAAGGCCAACCCGGTCGGGTTCATCAGGTCCGTGACGAACGGCTTGGAATTGTAATTCGTATCGATTTTGTAGATCGATACGGGCGATTTTTGTCCGCGGGAACCGCTGAAGGTGCTGAACACGTTTCCTTCGTTGTCCACCGCCGGATTCGCCACCGGATGCAGGCTATCGGCGATTTGGATTCCAATGTGCGTTTCCCGCGCCCCGCTTTCGAGCGCGCCCGTAGAAACCACCACCTCGCCCACCGTGGCGGCTTCCGGCACGCGCGCCACGATGTAAGAATCTCCCGCAACCACTAAATGGGCAGGCGCAATCCCGAATCGCACGTTCGGACGCCCGCCCGACGCAAGATTTCGGCCATGTATGTACACTTCGCCCCCTGCGATCGCCGCGGCAGGTTCCACTTTCGCGATACTGGGCCGCGTCGCTAATGCCTGATCAGCCGTGTGTTGTTTGCTCGCCATATTTAGTAGAGTCTGAAAATCCCGCCTATATACAAGATAAGCGCCCCGTAAATTCCGGCCGCCACATCATCCGTCACAATCCCCACGCCCCCAGGCAACTGCTCAAACCTACGCACCGGCCAGGGCTTCCAGATGTCGAATAGCCGGAAAAGGATAAATGCCGCGATCCAGCTCTTCCAATCCAGAACCGTCACCCCTAGAAGCGTCACCCATTGCCCTAGCACTTCATCTACCACTACCAAGCCCGGATCTTCCTTCTGAACCAGCCGCTCCGTCCGAGTGGCCGCCCATATGCCCGGCCAAAGCAGCGCCAACGTCAGAAGCAGAAATACAAGACGGCCGCTTCCCAGGTAGGTATGGAGCAGGAGCGCGATGAAAATGGCGGCCAGCGAACCAATCGTTCCCGGTCCCCACGGGAAATATCCACACCCGAACCAGGTTGCGATCAGCAGCGCCAGCCGGTTCACTGAACCGGACCTTCGTCCGCCTCGAAATCCTCGGTCCCCTCAATTTCGCCCGGCTCAATGGGTCTCGAAATCACGTATTTGTCAGACGCCCAATTACCCAGATCGACCATGCGGCATCGATCGCTGCAAAAGGGCATGTTCGGATCGTCGGCTGCAACCTCTTTTTTGCAGACCGGACACTTTAGCTGGGTAAGCCCCATGCTCTTATTATCGAGCCGGTAAGGTGGCGCGTGGAGTAACTGAAGGAAGAATGGCGAACGGGCTCGATTCCCGTTTCTGCGAGATGTAGCTGTGCTCCGGCGTGTCCACCAGTTCACCTATTAGGTCGTAATCGTGCGCTTCCGTCACCCTCAGCTTGCGAATCTCGCCCGGACGCGGCTCACCAGCGCCGAAATCGTTGATGTAGCAGACCCCGTCGATTTCAGGAGCCTGCGTCGTCAGACGCGCCTCCCACAGCAGATCGGTTTCTTTAGAAGGGCCTTCTACAATTACCGGCAGTTCGCGCCCCACCAGGCGCTTATTGCTCTGGCGTGAAATGCGCCGCTGCAATGCCATCAGCTTGCGTTTGCGAGCGTAAATCGTGCGTCTGTCCACCTTCGCATCCAGCAGATAGCTTCCGCTCGTCTCTTCATCGCTGTAGGAGAACACACCCAACCGGTCGAATCGCGCCGCTTGTACAAATTGGCAAAGCGCTTCGAAATTCGCATCCGTCTCGCCCGGAAAACCCACTATCATGCTCGTGCGAATCGCCACGCCCGGAATCGTCGCGCGAATACGTTCCAGCAGCTTTAGGAAAATGTCACCCGTTCCGCCGCGCTTCATCCGTTTCAATACCGGCGCGCTCGCGTGCTGCAGCGGCATGTCGATATACTTCACCAGCGATTCGTGCGCTGCAATCGTATCCAGCAGCTTCTGGGTCACCTTGTTCGGATATGCGTACAAAAACCGGATCCATTTCGGAAGCTCTGTCGATATCCCAGCCAACCGGGCCAGCAATTCCGACAGCCCGTCCTTCACGCCGAGATCTTCCCCGTAGCAAGTCGTGTCCTGCCCAATCAGGTTGATCTCTCGCACACCCATCGCCAGCATGCGGGACGCTTCATTCATGACGCTCTCAAAGCGCCGGCTACGAAAATGCCCGCGAAACTGAGGAATGATGCAGAAGGAGCATGGATGATCGCATCCCTCCGCAATCTTGATATACGCGGAGTGCCGCGGGGTCGTGAAAACGCGCGCCGTTAGGTCGTGATACAGGTACGGCTCCGGAGCGATTTCCTTCGGGCTCAGCCCTTCGCAAAGGGCTGTAATCTGCGCCAGCTCATTCGTGCCCAGCACCGCGTCCACTTCCGGCATGTTCTTCTGAATATCGGACCGGTAGCGCTCCACCAGGCATCCGGCAACAACCAGTCTCTGTGCCCGGCCGGTCTTCTTATACTCGGCCATCTCAAGAATCGTGTCCACCGATTCCTGCTTGGCCGGATCGATAAAGCTGCACGTGTTGACAACGATCACGTCAGCTTCAGCGGGCTGAGGCGTCAGTTCATGCCCATCGGCAACCAGCTGACCCATCATTACTTCGGTATCAACCAGGTTTTTCGGGCAGCCGAGACTTACAAATCCGATTTTCAAAAGCGATTAAATCCAGGGGAAGATTGGCGGGAGCGCCACGAGGATACTATTTTAGCAGGGCTCTTGAGGATACAGGCATCACGTTAAGTAATTAGGCTCGTTAGCAAATCAGCATGATATGGTGAGGAGTTGTTCCTGCGGGCCCTTAGCTCAGTTGGTTAGAGCGCTACCTTGACACGGTAGAGGTCGCAGATTCGAGTTCTGCAGGGCCCACCATTCTTCCAACGACAGACTCTACACCGCCAACCGGACAGCAACTGACAAAGAGCACCTCTGGAATCAGGGCTCTGCGCAGGTCTCCACTTTCTGCTTGACTCGCAAGGCGTTCTTCTTCGCATACCAATGCCTGCCGAGCGCCTCGTAGAACCTCGGTAGAGCAAATGGTTGTGTAGGATTTCTGTCCGCGCGATAGTCCCTTCCCCGATGGCCCCGGACAGCACAACTGAACAAGATCGCACCATTGAAACCGACGTCCCGGCGCGGCTGGATCGCCTGCCGTGGAGTAGCTGGCATCTGAAAATCGTCGTGGCGCTTGGCACGTCGTGGATGCTCGATGGGCTGCAAGTCACGTTGGCCGGTTCGCTTGCCGGAATACTTGAAGACAAGAAGGCGTTGGGATTAACCGATCCGCAGGTGGCGGCGGGAGCCACCACCTATTTGGCGGGCGCGGTCATCGGCGCGATTCTCTTCGGCTACCTGACTGACCGATTGGGCCGGCGCAAACTGTTTCTGGTCACGCTGGCGACTTACTCGCTCGCGACCGCGGCCACCGCGCTTTCCTGGAATTTTACGAGCTTCGCTCTGTTCCGCTTTGTCACCGGACTCGGTATCGGGGGCGAATACGCAGCCATCAATTCGGCTGTGGACGAACTCATTCCGGGCAAGGTACGTGGAACCGTGGACCTGGTGGTAAACGCCACGTTTTGGCTTGGCGCGATTCTGGGGAGCGTCGCATCCATGGTGCTGTTGAAGGGCAACTTCATGGGTCCGAACGTGGGCTGGCGAGCGGCGTTTGGAGTAGGTGCTGCGCTGGGATTGGGAGTTTTGGTACTTCGCCTGGGTGTGCCCGAAAGCCCGCGCTGGTTGATGTTGCGTGGCAAAGAAGAGGACGCGGACAGGATCGTCTGCGATATCGAAAAGAAAGTCTCCGATAAGAGTGGAGATCTACCGAAGCCCGAAGGCGAGAAGTTGAAGTTGAAAGTGCGCGATCATACTCCGCTCGGCGAAATCTTCAAGAGCATGTTCAAAGATAATCCCAAACGCTCGCTGCTGGCCTTTATCTTGATGGTTGGACAATCGTTCTTCTTCAACGCCGTGTTCTTCACTTACGGCTTAGTCGCCGCGAAGTTCTTTCACGTCAAAGTGCAAGACCTGCCGATGCAGCTTCTTCCCTTCGCCGTCGCGAGTTTCTTTGGGCCGGTGCTGCTGGGCAAGTTATTCGACGCCGTCGGCCGCAAGCCCATGATCACCGCGACGTATGGCATTGCCGGTATCTTTCTAGTTCTTACCGCCGTGCCGTTCGGTCATGGAACGCTGACCGCAAAGACACTGGGAATCTGCTTCACTGTGATCTTCTTTATTGCTTCCTCAGCGGCCAGCGCCGCGTACTTGACCGTAAGCGAAATTTTCCCGCTCGAGATCCGGGCGCTCGCGATCGCCGTTTTCTACGCGATCGGCACTCTCATCGGCGGCGTGGGCGCGCCTTACCTTTTTGGTGTGCTAATCGCCAGCGGCTCAAAGTGGAACGTTGCGATAGGCTATCTTGTCGGTGCGGTGCTCATGCTGCTGGGGGCGGGAGCGGAGTGGGCCGTCGGCGTGGAAGCGGCCGGAAAATCGTTGGAGTCTGTCTCGCAGCCGCTGAGTCAAGCGTAGTCTGTAAGTTCTAAACATTCGATAAACTTTGGCTGCTCCGCCGTTGAATACGTAACGTGTCGCGAGCGGAACCAGTCCAAAGCTCCGAGAGAGGACTAAAGTAATGGCTGACACATCGAACGATTATCTTTCCGCTGTCAACAGTGTCATCGCGGTTTGTAAAGATGCCGAGGAAGGTTTCCGCGGCGCCGCCGACGCAGTGAAAAACCCTTCCTTGAAAAGCCTGTTCCAGCAGTATTCATCGCAGCGGGCCGGCTTTGCCGAGCAACTACGCGCCGCCCTAAAACAGACCGGCAACGAACCTTCCGACCCCTCCGGCGTTGCCGGCGCCATGCACCGCGGCTGGATTGTGCTGAAAGGCGTATTGACCGGCCACAGTGAGCATCAAATCTTGGAAGAGACGGAGCGCGGCGAAGATCTTTCAATGAGCCGTTATCGGGATGCGCTGGCTAAAAGCCTGCCGGCAGACTTGCAAGCCCTGGTGCAACGGCAATTCTCCGAAGTACAGCAGGCTCACGCCCGGATTCGGCAGCTTCGCGATACGACCGCCCCCGCTTCGTCGTAGAGCCGGCTGCGCGGGCGCTTCTGATACTCGCGGCGACTGCGCGTTTACATGTTGTAGAAAAACTGTTCGTAGACGACTTTACCGTCCGCAACCTTGTAAACACCGATTTCTTCCATGGTGAACCGTCTGGATGCCGGTTTGAAAGTCACGTCCATTTTGAAAGTGACTGCAAAGTGCGAACCGGCGACGAGCGGACCTTCGACACTGACTGAGTGAACTTCGTGGTTGGCCGTCCACCAGTCGCCCTTCGCCATCACTGCCTCCAGCCCCTTGGCCTCACGCGACTCTCCGGGAGGTGCGCCCGCTTCAACACTCACGATATCGGGTGAGTAAAACGTTTTCGCAGCTTCCTGGAATTTGCCTTCAGAGCATAATTTAGCGAGAGTATCCGCTACTTCCTGTGTTGTCATTATCTATCTCCTAAGAACATTTTGGACAGTTTGGCCAGCCTATCACAGTTGAACCGTACAATGGTCTTCGAAAGACCGCATGTCCCCTCTTCCGCGCTGCGCATCGCCTATCCCGAGATCCCAGCCTCGAAGAACGTTCGCTTGCGATTCTGTGAAGCATCTCTTGGGTTGCTCCGCGGCAGCGGCCCTGGCGATTTTTTTCGCCACTGCTGCCCAGGCACAAGTCACGGCCGCTGTCTCCGGTAACGTCCTTGACCCCTCCGGAGCCGCGGTTGCGGGCGCAGCCATCACCGTGACCAGTCTCGAAACAGGCGGCCGGCGCCACACCACAACCGATGCCTCTGGAAACTACAGCGTTCGAGCGTTGCCTCTAGGCTCGACGGAAGTAAAAGCCGAGAAACCCGGCTTCCAACCGGTGGACCGCACGGGTATCACGCTCGCAGTGAACCAAAATGCAACCGTGAACTTTCAGTTGCAGGTGGGTGAGTTCGTCTCGCAGGTAAACGTCTCCGAACAAGCCCCCATCGTCAACACCACAACTGAATCGGTGGCCGGCTTGGTCGGTGAGGAACAGGTCAAAGATCTGCCGCTCAACGGCCGCAGTTTCGACAACCTCATCACTCTCAATCCGGGTGCAATCAACTATCCATTGCGAAGTGCCGGCACCAGCACCAACAATGGCAACGAGTTCGCTGTCGATGGCCGCCGACCCATGGACAATGTGGTGCTGCTGAACGGCATTGAATACACCGGATCGAGCCAGCTCGCCGACACGCCCGGCGGCGCCAGCGGCGAGTTGCTGGGCATCGACGCCGTGCGCGAATTCAACATCCTTTCGGACACGTATTCGGCGCAATACGGCAAGCGCGCTGGGGCGCAGGTCATCGTCGTCTCGCAATCCGGAACCAATGCCGTGCACGGAACGCTCTTTGAATTTCTCCGCAACAGCGATTTAGACGCCCGCAATTTCTTCGACCGCGGCTTCGTTCCGCCGTTCCGCCGTAATCAGTTCGGTGGCGCGCTCGGCGGTCCAATCAAGAAAAACCGCTTGTTCCTCTTCGGCAACTACGAAGGATTTCGCCAAGTCCTCGCCCAGAGCAGCGTTAGCGAAGTTCCAGACCAGCTCGCACGGCAAGGTCTGCTGCCCAATGCAGCGGGTGTGTACACGCCCGTCGCCCGGCTCAACCCCGCCATGCTGAAGTACTTCGCGCTTTGGCCGGAAGCAAACGGTCCGGAACTGTTGTCCAACGGTCTTCCCAGCGGCGCGGCCCTTTCCTACGGCAACCCGCGCCAAAACATCCGCGAAGATTTCGGCACCACGCGCGGCGACTACGCCATCAGCGATCGCGACACGCTCACGGCCGCTTACACCATGGACAACGGCACGAATCTCACGCCCACGGCCGATCCGTTATTCGGCTCGAATCTGATCCTTGTCAGTCAGGTGGCGAGTCTGCAGGAGACGCACGTGTTTTCGCCGAACGCCTTGAGCACGGCCCGAGTCGGTTTCTCGCGCGCGGCTTATAACTTCAATGCAGCCGATCTTGCGGCGTTTCCCTCCAGCCTCGATTTCGTCACCGGAAACGGAGGTCCGGGCGGCATCGTCATCGGCGGTGGAGTCACCACCACCGGCGCTTCGGCCATCACTTCCGCCGGTCCTAGCAATGCCGCCAACGTTTGGAATCGCAGGAGCCTCTTCACTTACCAAGATAATTTTCAAATCACCAAGGGCATCCACCAGCTCAGCCTGGGTGTATGGTTTCAGCCGATGCGGGACAACGAAAATACTGCGTCGCGCCAACTCGGGCAAGCCAGTTTCACCAGCCTGACGACGTTTCTGCAAGGAACAACTAGCAGCTTTCAAGTTGTGCCCGATCCCAACGAGTTGGGCTGGAGAAGTCTCTTCGGAGCCTGGTTTGCGGAGGACGTAATGAAGCTCCGCCGGAATTTAACCGTGCGCGTCGGCCTGCGCTACGAGTTCACCAACGGCTTTAACGAGGCGGACGGTCGAGCGGCCAATTACATTACGAACCCCCAAGGCGTGCTCGAAACAAATCCCATCCTCGGCTCATCCCTGTTCACCACGAATAGTGCGACGCATCTCCTTGGTCCGCGAGTGGGTCTCGCATGGGATCCTCAGGGCAACGGAAAAACCGCCATCCGCGCCGGCTACGGTCTCTATTACTCTCTAATCGACGACCTCGCCTTTCTCGTGAACTCGCTTCCGCCGTATAACGGCAGCGCTTCCTTCGCGAACGTCGCATTGACATCCATCGTGCCGATCGTTTCAGGCGCCCAGCCGCCCCCCTCGTGCGGTCCCGGTGTCCCCTCGCCTTGTAGCATCTTCGCGCCCCAAGGTGTACAGCCAAATGCCAAGACGCCGGCGGTGAACGAATGGAATTTTACTCTGGAGCGCGAATTGAATCCTCAGACATCGTTAAGCGTTGCTTACGTCGGCTCCTTCGGTTATCACGGCTTGATCAGTATCGACCCGAATTCCATTCCCGCCCAAGTTTGCTCGAATCCCGGTGGCTGCGTGGCCGGCGGCACCGGTTCCGCGCGCAGCATAGTCGCCGACGGCTCCGGCTATATACCGGTTGGTACGCGCCCTAATCCTTATCTATCCGGCGGCTTCTTTTGGTACACCGAAGGCAATAGCAGCTACAACGCCCTCCAGACCAACCTCACGCGCCGCCTCAGCCACAATCTCGAGTTCCGGGCCAACTACACGTGGTCGAAAAATCTGGATATCAATTCCGCGCTGACCGGGGCTCAATCCAACAACGAAGCGCAAATGGTTCTCAACCGCAATAACCTTCGCCAGGACTGGGGGCCATCGGCGTTGAACTCCGCGCAGCAAGCCAGCTTTTCCGCGCATTACGAACTGCCCTTCGGCCGTGGGAAGCGGGTGCTGGGATCGCTGACCGGTGTGGAAGACAAGCTCGTCAGTGGCTGGCAACTGAATGGCATCGCCACATTGCTGAGCGGCTTTCCGTTCACTCCTCAGATCGGCTCCAATCGCTCTGGAGATGGCGACACCAGAAACCCGGATCGGCCCTCTCTGAATGCGGCATTCAGCGGTCCCGTCGTGGAAGGCAATCCGAATCAGTGGTTCAACCCTAACGGTTTTATTCTGCCTCCGGCCGGCACTTATGGGAATCTGGGCCGCGGCGTGTTCAGCGGGCCGGGACTCGCCGACATCGATTTATCGCTGTTGAAGAACGTCGCTCTCACGGAGCGCGTCGCATTGCAAATACGGTCGGAGTTCTTCAATACCTTGAATCACACCAATTTCGGAACTCCGAACGCCATCGTGTTTTCGGGCGCGCGAATCAGTTCCACCGCCGGTCTCATCACCAGCACCGCAACCACATCGCGTCAGATTCAGTTCGGGATGAAGCTGACATTTTAGTTCACTCTCCGCATTCCTACGCAGCTCGCTGCACTGCGTACCCTGACACACGGAATCGACGGTTTCGATAGACTGTCCAGCATGACTCGTTTCGTGCTTCTCCTACTGTTCTCCGCGGCGTTGCTGCCCATTCCGTCCCGCGCGCAAACCAACCCATTCGTCGGCCGGTGGGATTTCGATGTCCCGACTCCCAATGGCATCGGAGCCAACTGGCTCGGCATAACGGAGCAAGGCGGCAATCTGGACATCTGGTTTCAACCCACCGGAGGTCACGTGTATCAGGTGAAGGATTACAAGCTGAATGGATCCCACTTGAATCTCACCGTCGCTCCGGCAAGCAATAATCACCCCGCCATGACTTGGGAACTCGAAGCGACGGGGGGCAAACTCACCGGAACTGAAAGGCGCGGCGAGAAGACCGTCTCGTTATCCGGTATGCCTGCCCCGGCGCTCGATCACAGAGCGCCCGCCGCGTGGTCCACTCCCAAACCGCTCTTCGACGGCAAAGATCTTGACGGTTGGGAGCCCATCGGAAACGTCTCGCAAAATCATTGGGTGGTACAGGATGGTTTACTGATCAACCAGGAGCACGGCGCCAATCTCAAGACGACGGAAAAGTTCAATGACTTCAAAGCGCACTTTGAAGTGAACTGCCCTGACGACGCCAACAGCGGGTTCTATTTACGCGGCCGCTATGAACTGCAGCTCGAATATGAACCTGCCGACCAGAATCCACCAAACCGCAAGATGGGCTCCATCTACGGACGCATCGCGCCCGCTGTTGAAATGCCGCCCACGCCTGGAAAATGGGAATCCTTCGATGTCACGCTCGTAGGCCGTACCGTAACTGTCCTGCGAAACGGAACAATGATTATCGATCATAAGCAGATCGACGGAATCACGGGGGGCGCGCTTGACGCGAATGAAGGCGAACCGGGTCCCTTCTACATTCAAGGCGATCACACCGGCGGCCTGAAATTTCGCAACATAACTGTTGCCGTACCGCAGTAGACCAAGAGGATACATTGCATGCCTACGCTTGTCGCGCGACGCCGCTTTTTACAGACTGCAGCAGGTGCAGCCATCGCGTCCAAGCCTATCCTGCTCGCTAATCCGGCGATCGATGCGTCCGGCCGGAATACGCCGCCTGGCGATCGCTTGCGCTTCGCCATCGTCGGCATCGGCATGCAAGGCTCGGGACTGTTGAACAATGCGCTGACGCTCCCCGGTATGGAATGCGTCGGCGCGGCCGACCTCTACGACGGCCGCCACGTTTTGGCCAAGCAAATCACCGGTAACGAGAATTTGCCCACCACGCGCCGCTATCACGACCTGCTGGAGCGCAAGGACATCGACTGCCTCATCGCCGCGGTCCCCGACCACTGGCACATGCGCGTAGTCACCGACGCCTGCAAGGCCGGCAAAGATATTTATTGTGAGAAGCCCATGTCTCATACCATTGAGCAAGGTTTCCAGATGGCTCAGGCGGCGGAAGAAAATCGCCGCATCGTGCAGATTGGCTCGCAACGCGTCAGCTCCGCACTCTGCGCGAAGGCTCGCGAGTTGATTCAAGGCGGCGCGATCGGCGACGTCGAAATGGTGGAGCTGAGCATGGGCCGCAATAGTCCCAATGGAGCTTGGCAGTATCCGCCTCCACCCGATGCCTCACCGGAAAATATCGACTGGAACACCTGGCTGAACGACGCGCCTAAAATTCCGTTCAACCCCGTGCGCTTCGCTCGCTGGCGCTGCTGGAAAGAATACGGCACCGGCGTCGCGGGCGATCTCATGGTTCACTTAATCAGCGGCATGCTGTTTTCAATGGGCTGGAATGAGGCGCCAAGGTCCGCCTCCGCGATGGGCGGCATTTTCCATTGGAAAGACGGCCGCAACATGCCCGACCTGCACACCGTGCTCTTCGACTATCACGGCGTGCCGGTATACGTGCGCTTGGACCTTGCGGGAGAAACGCCGGAACTGGCGCGCTTTATCGGACCCAAGGGCATTCTCGAAGCTACCGGCACGCGATTGACGTATTATCCCCAAACCGGCGAAGACACCAAGCCGAGTTATTACTCCGCCGGCTTTCCACGCAAGCTACGTGAAGAGTACGAGGCGAAATGGCACGCTGAACATCCCGTAATTCCGGGCCACGAGCCGATCTCGGAAAATACCGTCTTTCAGGGCAACGATTGGGACGACGTGCGTCCTCACTTGTGGAACTTCTTTCAAGCCGTCCGATCCCGCAAGCCGGTTACAGAAGATGCGGTGTTCGGCAATCACGCCGCGATCGCTTGCCACTTGGCGAACCAATCTTACTTCGAAAAGAAGCCGATTCACTTCGATTCCCAGCGGCACTCCGCCACGGCCTAATCCAAGGCATAACAGAGGTTCTTTCAGCTTTATTCACCGTCCGCCAGCGCCCGTCACGGTTGGACACCAGCGGTATGTCTTTGTTTTCAGCAACCACCTCATGATTTGACAAATAGTTCGCAAAATGCGAGTAATACTTCCAGTGGCCCCGCTACGCTAGAACAGTAATGAAATGGGCGGAGATCATCAAGGCGCGACTGAGTGCATGTAATCAGCCGCAAAACGCTCAAGGAAGCGGCAGAAAGGCACAGCGAGTGCGGACGCGGCGTGGAAGCATGGTTTCAAGTTTCTCGAAGAGCAAACTGGCGAACCTTAGACGAGGTCAGAAAAACGTATCCGCACGCCGATGCAGTTTCTGTTAAGGGAAAAACCCTCACGGTCTTCAATATCGGGGCAACAAGTTTAGGCTCATTGTGAAGATCGAGTACGAGCAAAGATTTTCATAAAACACGTGCTCACGCACGCAGAATACGACAAGCAGGATTGGAAGAAATGAGCACCGTATTAGAGTCGATCGACAAGAAGAGTTACGGTCAGCTCCTCTCGGAAACGTTGCCGCACGTGATTCAAACGGAAGAGGAAAACGACTTCTATATCGCCGTCCTGGAAGCTCTTCACGACTGTAGCCGCTTAACGCCCGAACAAGAACATCTGTCCCAGTTGCTCACCTTGTTGATCGAGAACTTCGAAGAAAAGCGCTATCAGCTCACGTCGACTTCTCCGATCGAAATCGTTCGAGAGCTAATGGCAGCAAACGGTTTGAAGCAGGCCGACATGATCACAGTCTTCGGGACTCCGAGTGTCGCATCAGAGGTTCTTCGAGGCAAGCGGGAACTCTCGAAGGCCCACATCCAGAAGCTCAGCGAACGTTTCCATGTCTCGCCGGCCTTGTTTTTTGCGGTGAACCCGGCTGTCGAGCAAGTAACCGAGTAGCTATTCGGAGACGCGGTACGCCGGCGAGCTACTCGAGTTCCCTGACCCAAATATTCCGGAAGCTGTCCGGCTCGCTCTTGTCGCCGTGCGCCTGCAGCTTGATCGGCGCGCTGCTGTACGCCTTATAGAACGGTTTGCCGATATAGCGCGTCTCGCCCTTCAATTGAAAATGGTTCTCCACCAGCACACCATTAAAGAACACCGTTACGTAGGCTGGAGTGTTCAGTGAGCCGTCGCTGTTGAACGTAGGCGCTGTCCAAACAATGTCGTAGGTCTGCCACTCTCCGGGTTTGCGGCAAGGATTCGCCAGTGGAATAGCTTGCTTGTAGATGCTACCGGCCATCCCGTTCACATAGGTCTTGTTGTTGTACGAATCGAGAACCTGCAGCTCATATCCGTCGTCGCCCGGCCCGGTGGAAGCCAAAAACACGCCACTATTACCGCGTGCCTGACTGGTGCCGGCAATGTTTGCGGGAACCATCCACTCCACGTGCAGTTGGTAGTTCTTGAAGGTCCGTTTGGTCTCGATGTTTCCGCCCGCCTTATTCACGGTCACCACACCGTCATGCACATCCCATTTAGCCGGCGACTTGTCACGGTTCGTCACCCATTCATCCAGGTTCTTGCCGTCGAACAGCACGATTGCGTCGGAAGGGGGAGCCGAATCGGGCGTCCCCGGAGTCACTACTTTCGGAACTGGCTCCCATACCTCCGTGTCTTCGGGCTTCGGTTTTGTCGGCGTCCCTTCGGCCGTTGCGGCTCCTTGTTGTTGCACGCCGGCACGCGCGGGCAAGTGGCGAGCGGAGACAGGAGCAGCCAAGGCAACCAGGGCCAGGAACGGAAGAGATCTCGAAAATTGAATACGCATCCTTAGATGAGAATACTCAATCTCACCTCAGAAGGTAGCCCCGCTCGCGAGAAACAGCAGTAATGTACGATTGTTGGCGAAATACTGCCGGGGCAGTATTTCTTCCCGAACGCTGCCATCGTACGATCGGCTTGGAAGGTGCTTCGAAGTGTCACTGCAAGCTTCGCCGAATGTGCTGCGATCGTTGTTGCTCTCTGCCGCCTTCTTGTCACTGCTCTCACCTTCCATCGCCCAGAGCCAAGCAGTTCCTTCCAGCACACCGACCTTCAGCACCACCTCACGCCTGGTCTATCTCGACGTAACCGTATTGGACCGCAAAGGCAACCCGGTGGTCACCGGGCTGACCAAAGACGATTTCACAATCTCCGAAAGTAAGAAAAAGCAGCGCATCTTTTCGTTCGAGGCGCCCGAATCGCATGCGGTCAACAGCAACGCAACCGACGACACGCGGGCCGGGCAGGCGCCCGTCACAATCTTCGTGCTGGACCTGTTAAATTCACGCTTCGAGGACTTTGCCTACATACGCTATGAAGTTAAGAAGTATTTGGACGTGCAGCCGCCATCGTTGAACTCGCCGGTCGAAATCATGGTCTTGGGCAACAACTCACTCGAGATGGTTCAGGGCTTCACGCGCAGTAAGGCGGATCTACTGGAAGCGCTGGACCACGTCCCAAACGCGCTCCCGTACAAAGAGATGAATGGGGCCTTCTGGGCGGAACGCGCGGGTCAGTCGATCGACGCGCTGCAGCAGATCGCGCTCCAGAACAAGGGCATTCCGGGTCGTAAGAATGTCGTCTGGGTAGGGCATGGCTCCCCGGCTGTCTTTACCACCTTCTTTCCCGAATCCATAAAGGCCAAGCTCGATCAGTATGTACATGACACCACCAACATGCTCGTCGACGCCAGGATCACACTCTTCGTCATTTATCCTGGTCTGCGGGTGGAAGGCAACGGTTTCCGTATTAGCCAGATGTCTGCCGATGTCGATCTCCGTGACGACAGCGACCCCTTCGCTGGAGATATTAATTTCGGAGTCTTCGTAAATGAGACCGGAGGCAAACTTTTCTACGATCGTAACGATGTTGACCGTGAGATCGCGCAATCGCAGGAGTTAGGTTCTCAGTACTACACGCTCACCTACCAGCCCCAGATAGGCAGGGAAAACGGAAAATTTCGCAGAGTTCGCGTGACCGTTCGTGATCCCAACCTGCGCGTATTGACTAAGACGGGCTATTTCGCTCCCAGCCGGACTGCAGCCGCTGATCCTCGGCAGAAGACGATGATGAATATTGCCGAAGCGGTCCGGTCCACAGTACCCTTTCGGGCGCTCACTTTGGAAGTACACAACGTGGTGCGGCATCCGGATACGCAGACCGTCAAGTACGCGGTCGCATTGCAATCGAACCACGTGGTCTGGCAAACGGGCGGGCGACGATGGCAAGAGCACCACGAACCTCACAATGGCAGCGGCGAGCATAGCCGCAGACGGCAAAATTCTAGCCTCAAAATTAGAGGCGGTCGCGCTATCGGCGAACACTCAAGGTGGGAAAAAGCTACCCGCAACGGTCGCCGCGGTTCCCATGAGGCTCCGCCTACCCCGCGCAACGAAGTACGTACGCGTCGTGGTACTTCAGAATGCCGAAGAGGGACGCCTTGGCTCCGTCGAGTTGGACAACAAGACACTGAAGGCCGCACCCGAGGCCCCGACACCGGCGCCCACTTTGGTTCCGCGGCCCAATTGAACTTTTGGTTGCTTGACCCACGCATCAAAAATAGAGCTTCAGTGCTAACTGCAACTGCCGGGGTGAGTTGAGCAGGTCACTGCTGCTCGTCAGGCGCCCGAAGTTTTGATCCTGTAGATTCAGATCGCCCGCTCCAAAGCGTACTCGGTTGAACACGTTGAACGCCTCAGCGCGAAACTCCATTCGGACCGATTCTTTGATATGGAAGGTCCGCGCCAGTGCCAGGTTTTCGTTAAGGTTGGGGAACTGGCGAACCTTCGGGTTGTAACGCGTGGCATTGCCGAATCCGTTATCCGCTGTAGTCAAACCCTGATTTGGAAAGGGTCCTGTGCAGTTAGCGGTTTTGGCAGTGCAATAAGGAACCAGAAACGAATCTACGCTAGGATCGAAATTACCGTTCCAGTTGGGCTGCCAGCCCGTGTAGGAACTGATGTAAGGAATGCTGCGACCGTTGGTTGCGCCGTAGAGCGGCAGAACGTAGGAAGAAGTAATTGCCACCGGCAAGCCGCTGGCGTATGTCAGAACTCCGTTCACGCCCCAGTCCCCGAGAATCCAGGCCGCTGGGCCGTGTGTCAAGTGCTGTCTGCCTTTGCCGAAGGGTAGGTCGTAAACCAGCCCGGCTTTGAAGTCGTGCGTGACGTCGAATTCCCCGATGGACTTTTCCAGTCCGCGGTTGTATTGATCCGCCGCGAGGCAGCAGCCGCCTCCCCCACCGGAGTTATTCAGGTTGCCTCCAATTCCATTGCCCCAGTAACTGTCGGCATTGGTCAAAAGCTTGGAAAAGACATAAGACGTCTGAACTGTCAGTCCGGCCCCATACCGCTTCTCAAACCGGACCATACCGGAGTGATAGGTGGAGTGACCGCTGTGATCGCCTTGACCTCCGTAAGTATCGATCAATGTGTATTGCGGATAAGGCCGCAACGCCTGCTTCACCGTTCCTTTGAATCCTGGATACGGCGCGACGACGCCGTATTGGGTGGCCAGCGCGGATCCCACTTGGCCATTCAACACGGCCGTGCTCTGCTGAATACTGCCGAAGGCAGTCAGTACCGACGGGTTGTCCTGATTGTAATCAAGCAACTGCGCCTGTAAGTGAGACCCTATTACACCGTTGTAACCAAACTCCATGAGCATGGTTGGACTAAGTTGCCGCTGAATGGAAAAGTTGAAGTTATCGCTAGTCGGCGCGTGAGTGGTCTCCGCGCCTTGCCACCATGAGACGGTGGTACCATTCGAAACCGACGGATTAATGAAGGGTGGCACGTTGTAGGCGGGGAATCCCTGATTCAGCAGAAATAACGGCTGGATGCCATTGTTCGGATTCTGAATGCTGTCCGTTAGGGTAAAGCCCATGTTATGCGTCGAACCGCTCACCGCCATAAGTGGCGCATAGGAACGGGCATAGGAGCCCCGGAACACGGTCTTATCATCGTGCGAATACGCAAACCCAATGTGCGGCCCAAAAGCGTGGTAATAGCCGTTGACCAGGGTTCTGGAGCCCTGCCGGCCAGGTCCTGAACCGGCAAAGATCACGGCCCCCGGAATCCCACCGGCCGCCGGGTTTGGCGTGGTCGGGGAAAAGTCGCTCCATTCATTATTCAGGCCGGTCGGTGGCAAATTGGTCTCCCAACGCAGCCCGAGATTCAGCACCAGCTTCCGGTTTACATGCCAATCGTCTTGCGCGAATCCGGCGAAATAAGAGAACTGTTGGCCAATGAAACGTGGCGTATCAATCTGTCCCGAGTCGGCATAGCCGAGCAAAAACGATGCAAAGGCATTGCCGCCTTGGGTGGGATCCGTCAGACCGGGAACACCCGTTTCGGTGTAGCTGAAACCCACGCATCCCGCCTCGCATTGCCGTCCGAAGCCATTGTAGTGATTGATCTGCCAGGACCCGCCGAACTTAAAATTGTGCGCTCCCTTGATCCAGGTAAAGTCGTCGTTATAGGAATAGACCGTGTTCTCTGAACCGTTGTCGGCTTGGCCGCCCCATGTCGAGTATGTGTCCCCGTTACCGCCTGAGAATAGATTCACCAGGTTTTCATTACAGTTGGGAACGTTTCCAAGGCAGAACTTACTCTTCCAATTCCCCACATATTCTTGCGTAGGTTTGTGGTCTTGCCGCCAGTTGTTCCCGCCCGCATAGAAGTGATTGAACTTCGTCGGGCCGAGGGTCCAATCCCAACTGAACCGTATTACGTCCGAGCTCTGGTGCACATCGTTGTAGTTCGAGTAAAGCCCCGGAAGCGTGGCGGGCCCATCCGGACCGGCCGTAGTTGCTTCGCGATCATAGCCGTAATATCCCGAAATACGATGCTTTTCATTGAACAAATGATCGCCTTTGATGCTCAACTTGTTTACGGGTTGCACGTTGGTGCCGCTGCTGATGATGTAGTTGTTATTTACATAGGCGAGAGTGCCGGGAGCCGCGCCATTATTCGGCGCTAGAACTCCGCTGGCCTGAAACACCTTCAGCGCCTGAACCGAGGCAGCGTTAAACATGCTTACCGGAATCTGATTTCCCGGGAACACCGCGCGCGTATATGTTCCATTGGCGTTCGCAACTTGCGATTCCGGATTATAGATGGGAATCTGAGCGCCGCCGGCATTCACCCACTTGCTGAAATCGCCGTTGTACATTTCCGGCGTGGGCACGGTTGCGGTTGCGTTCGTGGCGCCGTTGCGATTCCGGAATCCCTCGTACGAGAAGAAGAAGAAGGTCTTGTTCTTACCGTGGTAGACCTTGGGAATCACAACCGGACCGCCAACGGTGAATCCAAAATCGTTTTGTTTGTAAATCTGGCGCGCTTTGCCGGCTCGATTGCTGAACCAGTCGTTTGCGTCGAAGTCCGTGTTGCGAATGAACTCATAGGCCGAGCCATGCAGCTGGTTCGTCCCCGATTTAGCCACAAACATCATCACGCCACCCCCGGCGTGCCCGTATTCGGCTTTGAATCCGTTGGTGTCAACCGTGAATTGGGTTATGGCTTCCACTGACGGCGCGTTCGACGTCACCCAATTCTTTTGCAGCGCGCGGGAAGTATCGATCGAAACGCCATCGAGCGTTGCCTGATAGCTGTCCGCCTCTCCGCCGCCCAAAGCAAACCCTTCCGCGCTTCCTGTGTTCTTCGCCTCTGGGGTCAGTGAAGCCAGATCGAACGGGCTGCGCACTGTTCCCGCAACGACCAACGGCAGTTCATTGACTAACGTTTGGTTCACAGTGACGGCAGTCTGCGAATCTTCCGTGTCCACCTGCAGAGCCCCGGCTTGCACCTCAATGGTTTGCCGCGATTGACCGATTTGCAGAGTGACATCTGCTCGAGCGGTTGCCGCCGAGTTTACGATCAGCCCGTTTACCTCCGATTGACTGAACCCTTGTTTCCGCACTCGAACCGCGTAAGTTCCCACCGGAACGTCCGCCGCTGTGTAATCTCCGCTGTTATTCGTAGTAAGATCGTACGCTTGGTTAGTGGCGGAGTTGATGACGGTCACCTGCGCGCCGGGCACGGACGCGCCGGAGCTGTCGTGAACTGTGCCTGAGACATTGCCGCGGCCGGACTGCGCCCAGGCAAGAACCGAGCCCAGCAGTAAGAGAGTGGCAACAACCGGCGCTCTCCCTTGAGCCATCCGACATGGAATCATAAATCCTCCCCATTTGTCTTGCCCCGCTCGCATCGATGGTTAGGCAAGCTTGGAGCGAAAGCATATCACAGACGGAAACTACCGCCGGGTTGGGTTGCCTTCCTCTTGCGGAGGGGACCTCGATAACTGGCCGTGCATCATTGTTAAACTGCGGTTTAACGGCAAGGAAGCTTCTAGCTCTTCGTATCGCCTTGCAGCGACTCTTTACCGAGAACCAAGTTCCGTCCCCGGTTGAAACCGAAGCTAGCTTCTATCCCTCGTATCAGTTACACAGGAGCCCTGGTGAAATCCCAACCGCATCACGTCCATTCCGAAGAACATCAGGAGGAGCTATTCCGCTACATCAATCTAAAGCTGGCTGCGCTCGGCCAGCCCGTCAGCCAAAGCACCGCGGACCGGAATGCTCTTGAAATCGCCGGCCCCTTGTTGCGCAACTACTATCAAAAGGAACAACTGCTGGGATATCGCCTTTGTCCCGCCGATTCCCGCATCCAGGCGTTTCTCAACTCGTATCTAAAGGATGTCCTTCCAGACGGAGCGCCTCGTCTGCCCGGCCACACGTTCGTCTTGGATCGTCCCGGTCTGGCGCGCGTCATGTCGCTGCCGCCGGATCAGGATACCCTCGCTTCGCCCTATCTGCACTCCTACCGCCTGGCCCAGGGCGTCCTGCATAACCCCAAGAGCGACCGCCGCACAACGCAAGGCGTCTTTCACATTGCCGAAGGCGGCTTCCCCGTTCCCGCCGATAAAATCGCCGTTCCCAAGGGTACGTTTGCCGCGCTGCTGTCCGCCGCGCTTGCTCCGCCTCCGGACGTGATGGCGCTACCTTTCACCGCGACCCAGCGCGAACACGTCCGCCTCTTCGTCAGCCTTCTGCTTCGCCCTCTGGTCTGCCCCGCTACCGGTTCCGCGCCTGCCAAAACCATGGAGACGCGCTTCTTCGCGCCCGCCAGTCTCGTCAGCAATCTCGATTTCGTTGAAGGCATCTTCGGCAACGGTGGCGATCCCTACCTTCCCGAAAATGATGCCGCGCTCGACGCGATGCACTGGACCGGCCATACCGGCTGCGTTATCCTTGCTCCCCATATCCTTGGCATGAAAAAGAAGGATCTCGGCCTGCCGCATTATGATGAGGCAACCGAACGCCGGCGCGCCGAAGGTATGTGTTGGCGCGATCCCGGCGAGCAGTATAACAATGGCGGAGCATTTAAGGTCGTCTGCCGCGATCATCGCGGTGTCATGGTCACCATCATCGCCGACAATTACTTCGGATATTGCAAGAAGGAAGTCAAAACGCAGATCAGCTTCGCCGCTAATCTTTACGGCGGGTGTGAAGAAGAACATGCCGGCGGCGCAATGGCTTTCCCGGCCTATGTACTCGGCCCGCAATTTTATGCCGGCCGAACGGTACTCACCAAGCAGGTGAAATTCACGGAAGCGATGCATTGGCTTGGGGACAGAGTCGAAATTCAACCCGAAGGCTACGCGACCGACCGCCGCTTCTCAGATATGTTTTACGTTCCCGAAAATGCCGAGTTTAGCGTCCGCGAAGGCTGCGTGAAGTGGCAACGGCAAAACGGCCAGACGCATCAGCTCACACTGCGCGCCTGCGAAACCTACATGTTGCCCTGGGGTACCAAAATCCGCCTGGAAAAACAAAGCGGCGGAACAGCCTGGCGCCTGGTCGCCTCGCGCGCGGACCCAACGCTCTGCCACAAGCCCTGCACGGTATCGGGCGGCGGTAAATCGGAAATTTCCAAATCTATCGGCAGCATCGTGCTTCGCGGCCCCATTTTCGTCAGCGATTTCGAAAGTGAAATTGAGCAGGTGGCCGAAATTCTGAAAAAGGATTTCTCCACCATTTACAAAACCGTCCGCTCCGAGCATCGCGCCAAGCGCCCCATCTTGAGCCCGGAACGTTCCCTCGGCTCCGTCATAAAGCTGATGACTCCCTCTCCCGAATACACGGACGCGCACAACCAATGGGTTTCCACCATTCCGCAAACCGTGCGCCAACTGCTCGTCACCGTGAAGCGCTATTACCAGCCCGAATGGGGCGACCACTGGCGCGACCACTTCGGCGTCGATCGCATCAACGGATTTCTTGGCAACGAATTACGCTTCGAAAATCAGAAGCTGGTGGGCAACTATTTGCGCATGGGATACGATCCCAACGGCGCTTGGCGCATTTACAAACTTCGTCCCGACTTCAATCCCGCCGACAAGGTCCAGATGGAAGACGATATCACCGCCTCGGTCGTCTTACCCGCCGACAACCTTGAATACCTCGATGCCGAGTATCACAATCCCAGTGTCAAGCTCCTTCAAAACTGCGAGAGCCTCCTGTTTCAGCGCCCGGACGACGCCATCATTCGCGGTTTCGATAAGGACGCCGAGCACGACCTCGCTCAGCCCGGCACCTTCATCTCGAATTTTGAGCCGCTCGATCACGACCAAGCACGCGCCATTGTTGATCACGTCGTCGAATTCGATCAGTACACCGAGCCCATGAAGCATTTGCTGCGCGAGTTCGTCGCGCACCCCGAGACTGAATTCGTGGTCTCCTCCGCGCATCCCCGCATCGTCGACGGTCAGCCTACCAAGAATCCGCGTTACCTGCAGAGACGGCCCGACTTGGTGAACCCGCGCGACGCGTACATTGCGGAAATCGGCACGCGCCTGGCGCGCGAGATTCCGGCGGATAAGCCCGCGCATTTTCCCGTGAATGCCGTTCTCGCCGGTCGCCGTAACAATCCGCCCGATCTAAAAACCGGCATTCCGCCGCTGGCCGTTTACAATCCCATCCACTATCAGGAGCTGCCGCAGCTCTTCATGGATTTCATCTGCAGCTTGACGGGCAAGTCTCCCTCCACCACCGGCTTTGGCAGCGAAGGCGCTCTCACCAAGGGTCCGTTCAACGCCATGCCACCCGTTATCGACGTCAATAACGCACTCGTCTCGGCCATTCTCACCGGCTACTCGGGATTCACCACCGCCGCCGGTCACATCGGGCCGAAGTATCGCGTCGATCACGATAACAGCATGCTCGTGCCGGAGCTCTGGTGCCGCATGCGAGTTGCGGAACGCGAGCCACGCTTCCTCATCGAAAACGGTTTCCTCGAAAAGGTGCAAGACTTCGAGTTCCAGGGAAGAAAAATTCTCGCCGGCAGGCTCGGGTATCGCATCACCGAACTGTTCGTCGATCGCTTTCTCGGCCGCATTTTCGAGATGCCCAACGCCGTCTTTCCGGACGACATCCTGCGGCCCGAAAAGCAGGATCTCGCCATGTTTGCCTCCGGCGTTCAAGCGATTACCGAAACGCAGCGCAACGTCGCGCTGAATTACCTCAAGGACGGCAGCATCGACGCTGCCTGTCCGCCCATCAAAGCCTTGCTCTACATCATGGCGACTGGGGAGTATCAGGGCATTCACGAAAGCGATCCTCGCCTGCTCGAAATGTTCACGCGTGAATCGCTGCTCGCGAGCGATTGGTATCGGGAACGTCTCCGAACCAAGCAATCCATCGATATCGCCCTCTGGACTCGGCACACCGCCGCGCTGGATTCGCTCACCGCCAGTGGCATGCCGGTTCCGCAAATCGACCTCGAATGCCGCTTAACGAAAGCGCGCCAGCATCTGCAGCATGTAAAAAGCAATTCTTACTTCGCAGAGCTTGTCGGAACCATCGCGGCGGATCCGGCCGTCCTCCCTCACAATTAGGTGGCTTCCGTCGCCCGCAGATCATAATCAGGTTTAAATGCCCATTGCACTGGTCACCGGAGCATCCCGCGGCGTAGGACGGGGCGTAGCACTCGGGCTTGACGCGGCAGGCTTTACCGTTTTTGCAACGGGTCGAAGCATAGAAACAGCAGACCTGCCTCCCTCCGTCGTTCGTATGCCTTGCGATCATTCCAATGACGCGGAGACGGCACGCGTCTTTCAACAGCTATCTCAGCGTGCGGATGGGCTCGATCTGCTGGTCAATTCCGCTTGGGGTGGCTACGAACAGATGACGGACAATGGCGAGTTCACGTGGCCATTACCGTTTTGGCGGCAGCCAAGGCGCCGATGGGACAGCATGATGGTGGCAGGCGTGCGCTCCGCCTTTGTTGCCAGCGCTCACGCGGCCTCGATCATGATCCCGCGGCATAGCGGGCTGATCGTTAATATCAGCTTTTGGGCAGCGCAAAAGTATTTAGGCAATGCCATTTACGGAATCGCGAAAGCCGCCACGGACAAGATGTCTGCGGACATGGCCTATGAACTCCGGCCCCACGGGGTGGCCGTCATCTCGCTGTACCCGGGATTGGTGAAAACGGAATCCGTCCTGGCTGCCGCTCGCAGCGGCTCCCTGGACATCTCTAACGCCGAAAGCCCGGAGTTCATCGGAGCGGTAATCGCCGCGCTCAGCCGGGATCCTTCCCTGATGGATAAGTCCGGTCACGTCGTTATTGCTGCCCAAGCGGCAAGAGAGCTGAACGTCTTTGACACGGACGGCAAACAGCCAATGCCGCTCACGCTCGATACGGCATGAAATGACGCGCTGCCAAACATTGATACCTTTGATATTCAACGTTCGCGCATGGCCCAAGTCAGTCCTTCCAAAACGTACGATGTCGTAATCGTCGGCTCCGGCGCTGGTGGCGGCGTGGCCGCGCAAGTGCTCGCCAACGCCGGGGCAAAAGTCTGCATGCTCGAAGCCGGCGGCTTCTACGATTGCACCAAGAACTCCAAAATGTTCGAGTGGCCGTATCAAGCGCCCCATCGCGGAGCCGCGACTCATGAAATGCCCTTGGGCTATTTCGATGCCACGCTGCTCGGTGGCTGGAAAGTCCCTGGCGAACCTTATACCAACGCGCCCGGCTCCAGCTGGATGTGGTGGCGCGCCCGCATGCTCGGCGGCCGCACCAATCATTACGGCCGCATCTCGCTCCGCATGGGCCCGTATGATTTCAAACCCTACAGCCGCGACGGTAAAGGCGCCGACTGGCCCATCACCTACGAAGAACTCGCTCCGTATTACGACAAAGCCGAGGAACTCATCGGTGTCTTCGGCTCCACCGAAGGTCTTGAAAACGCGCCCGACGGAAAATTTCTTCCGCCACCCGCTCCCCGCGGCTACGAAAAAATCATCAAGGCCGCCAGCGACAAACTGAACATTCCCTGCGTCCCTTCCCGCCTCGCCATTCTTACTCGTCCCCTCAACGGCCGTCCAGCCTGTCACTATTGCGCGGAATGCGGCCGCTCCTGCGGCGTGAATGCCAACTTCAATTCGCCCGGAGTGCATATCTTCCCGGCGCTTAGAACAGGCAATCTGGAACTCCGCACCAACGCCATGGCATGGCAGGTTTTGCTCGGCTCTGACGGACTCGCGCGCGGCGTTTCCTACATAGACAAACAGACCCGCAATGAAGTCGAGGTCAGCGCAAGAATCGTAGTCCTCGCCGCCAGTTGCTGCGAAACCGCTCGCATTATGCTCAATTCGAAGAGCAGCCTGTTCCCGGACGGCATCGCCAACTCATCGGGCCTCGTCGGCCGCTACGTCATGGACACCGTGGGTTCCTCCGTCAGCGGCTTTATGCCCATCCTCCAGGATTTACCGCCGCAAAATGAAGACGGCGTCGGCGGCATGCACCTCTACATGCCCTGGTGGCTCTATAAGCAGCAGAAATCCGGCAAGCTGCCTTTCGCCCGCGGCTATCACATCGAAATCGGCGGTGGGCGCCGGCAACCCGGAGTCGGAGCGATGGGTGGCTACGCGGATCGCTGGCTCGGCGGCGGCTACGGCCTCGAACTGAAACAGAATCTGCGCCGGCTGTACGGCTGCGAAATTCATTTTGCCGGCCGCGGCGAAATGATTCCTAACGAACACAGCTATTGCGAACTCGATCCTACGGTTATCGATCAATGGGGCATTCCCGTCCCGCGCTTCCATTTCAAATGGAGTCAGGACGAAATCCTGCAAGCCCGGCACATGCAGGAAACGTTCCGAGAGCTCATCGAAGCGGCGGGCGGCATCGTGACACAACATTCCGGAGCCGACATGAACTGGGGCATCGAACATGGCGGCCAAGTGAAGCACGAGGTCGGCGCCACCAGAATGGGCAGCGATCCCAAAAAGTCGGTGCTGAACAAATATTGTCAGGCCTGGGACGTCAAAAATCTCTTCGTCACCGATGCCGCCCCATTCGTCAGCAACGCCGACAAGAATCCCACACTGACCATTTCCGCCCTAGGTTGGCGCACATCAGAATACATCGCCGACCAGGTCCGCAAATTGAGCCTGAAGGTATAGAAATCACAACCGGAACGAAGCGCTGAGTGTCAACATCTGCGTTCCGATCTTGGTGCGGCTGTTGCTATATTCGCCCGAAAGCAGGGCGCTCGTTCCCACCTGTTCCTGCGCGTTGAGATCCACGCTGTAAGCGAAATCGAGCCGTGTACGCCCAAACTGATAACCCAGACCCGTCGTAAGTGCGTTCTGCATGATCGCGGCTGTCAGTGGCGAAAGTGTTGAACCGGGCACAGGATTATTCGTGTGCAGATAACCCCCGCTCAACGAGACTTTCTCTCCAAACCTCCTCTCGACACCCCCGCGAATCGTGAACTGATCTTTCCAGTCAAGCGGAACGACATCCTTAATTGAACTGGAATTAAGAAAACTATTGATATCCGAGTTCGTGCCCTGGGTCAGCAGCACGGGCAAATTGTTAAATGCACCCTTCCAATCCGTCCAATCGCCCTGCAAGCTCAGCCGCCAGGCGGGGTTCACCTGCCACAACGCGTTCATCGATGCAGACTGCGGCAGCTTCACCTTCACCTGCGCTTGGTAAGCGAAATCGGGCCGAAAGGGAATCCCCAACGCCGCGAACTGCACGCCCATGTTCCCGCTTGCCTGTCCCGTGCTCACGATGGATGTGCTCGTTCGATAAGAAGCGCCTATATCCAGCGCGTGCGTTGGTTTCGCAAACATTCCGAAGCTGCCATTCCAACCCACTCCCGTTGTGCGCAGATCCAGCAGGGTCTTCAATCCATTCAAAGCCGGATTGCTCTGAAAGATGTACGGCGCGTCGAGAGTATTCGAGTTATACACCGCCCCAATCGCCGCGCCCAAGTACAGATTCTGGTTTACGGTAAACCCCACACCCGCGGACGACCGGAATGCCAGAATCCTTGACGTCTCATTCTGCAACCCGTAGCTCGTTCCCGCAACCCCGGGAGCATCCGTATACCGCCACTTGGCTGACGACATCAGGTCCGGCATAAAAGCCGCGCCCACGCTCCAGCGGCTATGCCGAATCGGCGTTCCGATCGCCCCAAAAGGAACAGCACCCGTATTCCGCCGCATCGGCGAATCCGTGTTTACCGAGTTACTAAATGAGCCGCGCGCTAAAACGCCGGTCACGCTTACATCAACAATGGGCGCATTTAAGAAGCCTAATCCCGCCGGGTTCGACGCAAGCGCGTCCACCACATTATCGGAGGTAGGAGCGTAGATGCCCGCTCGCGCCGCCGATCGCGCGCTGACTCCGCCACCATAAAATCCCTGCGCCCCGAAAAGGCCGCAGCTACCGGCAAAAACAATCAAAACCGAAAGAGTGCGTGCGCCCATCGCTGTACTGTGTCCTTGAAACACAGTTGCCACCGGCGCGTAAACTGCTCAAAGAATTCACGGTTTACATAGCAACTAAATCTCACCCCAGCAACTGTTTCAACCTCGTCAGTTGCTCCTTGGTACTGTCCATCATCCACTTCGGCTGGCCCAATGCTTCGGCTTGTCTGAAAGCCTCTTGAACCTTACCGTCGTCGCGTAGCCCCGTGTATGCTTCTGCGACCGTTGCAAGTATCCAATATCTGCTCTCCGCGCTGAGCTGCCTACCGGAGGCCAAGAGAGCCTCACAGATGGCCAGAACTTTTCTGCGGATTCGCTGGGCCGTAACCGCGTCGGCAATCGCCTCATCCCCTGCCGAAAGCGAGGCCCGCAAGTTATAGAGAAAAGCTAAATTGATTCCGTTGTAGTAGTCGTTTTTCAGATAGAAGCCCTTCTCATACGCGAAGATCGCGGTATTGAGGTCATCGATGTTCCTTGTGAGATCCCACATCCGCTTATGAATTGCACCCCAGAGACCCAACGTCTCCGTATCGGTGGAAATATCGGGCAGCAGTTCCGCGAGAATGCTTCCGGCATTCTTTAATGCTTGTAGCGGATCCGGCGTCTTGCTCTTATAAGTCGCGAGAGCCAAACGTTGTAGAACATATGGGTCCTTCGGAGCCATTGTTCGAACCAGAGTCAGAAGTGTTTTTGCCGTCTCGAAAGTGTCTGTTGCGATCGCCGCCTTGGCTTGCTCCATCAAGACGCTAATGGTTGGATTTGACAAACTTGCCGCCGTATCCGGCGCTATTGAAGCGGCCGCCGCGGCGTGCGGCGACGATTGTGCCACCGCCCTTTCGATCATCCTTCTAGCTGGAGGGTCCAGGTCCGAAAAGAAAGTATAAACCGGGCTATCATTTACGGGCTTCTGCAGAATTGTCTGGATGGCTTTGATAAGTTCGCTCTTCATCCGAACCACCTCTCCAAAATCAATCCCCTCACCCAGGTGATGATATTTGCGAACGGCGATGTGACTTACGTCGAACGGGAACGTCATTCGGTCCTCCGCGATGGTGATGGTTGTGAATGGCCGAAGCGCGTGTCTTACGCCTAGCTCGTAAAACGCGTTGGCATTGGAGGTCGAAATATCGGCGATCACAACGTCGGCAGTAAGTAGCTGGTCATACATTGGTACCTCGATCAGTCCTGAGTGAATAATCTCATCGGCGCGTTTACACTCTAATCCAGCTTCCTCCGCCGCGGGTTTGATGATGTACAGATATGACTTGTCCAAATCCAGCACACGGCCGGTTTGATAGTCCGTCTTTTGCCCGAACCCCATCACCACAAAGCACGTCTTCTTGTCGTCTGCCACTCGCACCCTCTCTGAGAGGCTTATTCTATACAATTGTCATTCTTTGAAAAAAAGGACGATTCGTGGCCCGCCGAAAACTGCCGCTGCCAGATCATGTCGCGCCGCAGAAAGATTGCTTCCATCTATCGCGGTTAACTTTGAGATCTGTTGTACCCTCCGCATATGCACGCGATTTGCATAACCTGCGGAACTCAGTTCGCCGAATCCTCCGAACCGCCCGAGCATTGCCCTATCTGCGAGGATGAACGTCAGTACGTCGGCCTGCATGGCCAACAGTGGACCACTCTCGCCAACCTGCAAGACGATCACAAAACCAGGATTCATGACGAAGAGCCCGGGCTGACATCATTCACGATCGAGCCGAAATTCGGCATCGGACAACGCGCGATTCTTGTACAAGCTCCCAAAGGGAACGTACTCTGGGACTGCATCAGTCTGCTCGATCGACCAGCTCTCGCGTACATCGAACGTGTAGGCGGAGTCTCCGCCGTCGCCATCTCGCACCCGCACTACTACACCTCGATGATCGAATGGAGCCGACACTTCGACGCGCCCGTCTATTTGCACAGGGATGACTCGCAATGGGTGATGCGCCCCGATCCGCGCATCCACTTCTGGGAGGGAGAGAGGCAGTCACTCCCCGGAGGCTTGAGTCTGATCCGTTGCGGCGGCCATTTCGCGGGAGGTTGCGTTCTGCACTGGTCCGGAGGCGCTGCCCAACAAGGCGCGCTTCTCACTGGCGACATAATCCAAGTTGTTCCCGATCGGCGCTGGGTCAGCTTCATGTATAGCTATCCAAACTACATCCCGTTGAATGTGCCGGCAGTGAAGCGGATCATTGCGGCCGTCGAGCCCTTTGCCTTCGATCGCATTTACGGCGCCTTCGCCGAAATGACGGTGCAAGATAACGCCAAACAAGCCCTCCATCAATCCGCCGAGCGCTACCTAAGCGCCATCACCTCTGGCTGAGCCGCGCGCCGGAGCAAGCCGTTGCTGAAAGCCACCGCTCTCCACACGCGCGAATAGACTGAATACTTGCGAACACTGCTCCTTTGTCTATTCGCCGTCGTGAGTGGCTCCGGCCAGACCAGTCTTCAACAACTCATCGCGAAACACGCCGCAGCGGCCGCCGGTCGCATCGGTATCGCATGTTCCCTGCCCGGAACGAATCTGGATTGCGACATGAATGCCCATGCAACATTGCCCATGCAGTCCGTCTACAAACTGCCGATCGCCATGGCAACTCTCAACGCCATCGAGCACGGCAAGTTGGCGCTCCAGCAAAAGGTTCGCTTCGTGCCGTCGGACCTGATTTCTCCCGGTCAGCATAGTCCCTTACGCGATGCGCATCCACAAGCAAACACCGAAATCGCCCTCGAAGAATTGTTGCGTCTCGCTGTTTCGGAAAGCGACGGTATCGCTTCCGACATCTTATTGCGCACGATCGGTGGCCCGGCCGTTGTCGACGCGTATATCAGGAAGCTGGGCATCGGCGGCATTCGCATCCAGGATTCCGAAAAAACAATGGGCCGGGACGTAAACGCTCAGTACAGGAATTACGCGGAACCCGCGGCATTAGTAGAACTGTTGCGAAGAATCGCCGATCGTTCGCCGCTTTCTCCTGAACACACGGAATTGCTCCTGCGCTGGATGACGGTCACGCAAACGGGTGAGCACCGCCTGAAGGCGCTGCTTCCAAGCGGGACCATCGTGGCCCATAAAACCGGCACATCGGGAACCGATTCCGGCATTACTCACGCCACCAATGACATTGGCCTCATACAGCTACCGGACGGCCGACGTCTCGCAGTCGCTGTTCTGCTCTGCGATTCCCCGCGTTCCGAACAGGTTCGGGAACAGGTCATCGCGCGAATTGCTTATGACATATGGCGCGCCGCTTGCTCGAAATGATTCGCCGTCACAGGTGATACCATCGGCGGCAGCCCAAAATGTCGCTCTTCAAACCCACTCAGGACGAGCGTGACACGTTGAAAAAAGCGGTCGCAAAATTCGCGCACGAGCCCATCAAATCACAGTTGCTCGCCCATCTCGAGAGTGAAAACCTCGAATTTAGCGCTGGAACCGAAGAATGGCTTCACCTGGAATTTTGCGTCGATAAGCACCATCTGCACGTGCAGACCGAAGTGCGCAGAGATCCGAAAAACAAGCCGTCTAAGCTCGCGTTGGCGAAAGCCGACGCACTAGCAAGAAAGTTCCATCCCAACTTCTCTTGACCGCTAGGGGCAAAGCGGGCGGCAGTTATCCGGCAACACCCACAGGCACGCGCCCCGGCGATGCATCCCGTTCAACCGGGTTCACTTCGCTACCTGCCAGGTGGCCGCGCAATTCTGCCTCGCTATGCCGCGCAAAGAACATTCGCAAGTTCTCGCCCGGCTGCTTCTCGGCCAAATACGCCCGCAACAGCCGCTCGATAGCCGCCGGAACTTCCGTCGCCAGACAACGATACCCCAAAGGCCGCGCAATGGATTGGAACGCTCCTACCGCGCCGCCCACGCAGAAGTAGTAAGCGTCCATCCACTGCCCGTCCACTTTGATCTTTTTGCCCTCAATACCGATATCCGAAATCCAGTGCTGCCCGCAACTGTTCGGACATCCCGTAATATGCAGCTTCAGATGTTGCTCAAAACCCGGCATGCGGTCCTCGAGCTCTTCAATCATCCAACGCGCGAAACTCTTGGTTTCGGTAATCGCCAACCGGCAGAACTCCGTTCCCGTGCACGTCACCGTACCTCGCCGGAATGCTGACGCGTTCACCGGCAGGCCGGCCGCGTTCAACTGCGCGGCTACTTCCTCGACATGCCGCTCCGGTACGTTGACGATCATCAAGCTCTGCGCCGGGCTCGTCCGCGCCTCGCCGTTCCCAAATGAATCCGCCAGCGTTGCCGCCGTGCGTAATTGCTCCGGAGTAATGCGGCCGCGCAGCACCGAGGCGCCGATGTAGTAGTGACCCGCCTGCTTCTGCGCGTGAATGCCGACATGATCGCGATTCACGTCCGCCGGCGCATCCTCGTGCTCACCCGGATCCAACTTGAATCCGATGCGCCGCTCCAGCTCCGCTTGAAAGCTCTCGTCTGTCCAGCCATGCTGCTTGAAAAGATACTTCAGCCGTGCCCGTTCGCGATGTTGCCGCAAAACATCCGCATCGCGAAAAATCTGCGTCACGCCCTTGATCACCGCCGGCACTTGGCTCCACTGCACGAAGGCGTTCAGCCGTCTGGCCAGAAACGGCTCCGACGATAACCCTCCCGCCACCCGCAGCGAAAACCCGATCTCTTCGCCCCGCTTGATGGCCGTCAAACCCACATCGTTGATTTCCGGATAGCAGCACCAGGACCGGCATCCCGTGATGCAAATTTTGTACTTGCGAGGAAGGTTGTAAAACTCCGGATTGCCCACCAGCATCTGAGCCGCGCGCAGCGCCAAGGGCGATGCATCGCAAATCTCTTCCGCATCCACTCCCGCCAGAGGGCAACCGGTGATGTTCCGGGTGTCGTCGCCGCAAGCCCCCATCGTCGTCAGCCCGCAGCGCCACAACCGCTCGAAAATCTCCGGCAAAGCTTCAATGGCAATCCAATGCAACTGAATATTTTGCCGCACCGTAATATCAGCCAGTCCGCGCCCGAACCGCTCAGACAGGTCCGCAATCACCCGCAACTGGTGCGCGAACAACAACCCGCTCGGAACACGCACCCGCACCATGAAGTACGGCACAGCCAGCCCTTCGCCGCCCTTGCCGCCCAGCACTCCCGCACCATCGCCCTGCGGATACACGCCCCACCAGCGCAGGTAGCTGCTCCGCCACTCCGGCGTCGCCGATTCGTACCCCAAGCGCGCGAATTCCCGGATCTCGTCCAGGCATTCCCAAGGATTCTTCTCTTCTTTCAGCCGTTCCGCACGCTGAGCTTTGCTTTCTTTCGGTTGAACAGGCATCTATAAGACAACCTGCCTATTCTCGATAGACATTAACCACATTATAGCGTCGACACGCCCTCCGCGCTAAATTGCAGCCCTTAAAAATGCGCTGTTCAAACGACCCCTCCTCTGGCATCGTATAAGACATGATGAAAGCTGATCGTGTCGAAGTGTCCTGGGACGAATCGAAGAAAAAGTGGCTGATTCGGATTGCTGTCGGCGAAGAGGTCATTCGCCGCTATTGCAGCGAAGACAAGAGCGTTGACCAGACTACGCTGCGCTCAGCAGCCGCGCAAACCGCCACCGATGAAGGGTACGAGGTCTCGCCCTCCGACATTATCCTGGCCTGAGCTTTAGTAGTGTGATCGTTACTGAACGGTGTACGGGGCCCTCAGGGCGAACGGCGCGATCTCAATATCGAACTCTTCCCCGCCTCCGCGCACCATCTGATACGTCCCGTACATGCTTCCCGTCGGCGTCTTGAGCGGGCACCAGGATGAATACTGAAACGACGCACCGTGCGCAAGCACCGGCTGCTCGCCCACCACGCCCGGACCTTTCACTTCATGAACGCGTTCCAAAGCGTCCGTGATAATCCAGTGCCGGCTGAGAAGTTGAACCGTCTCGGCCCCCAAATTCGTGATCCGAACGGTGTATTCGAACACCCATTCGCCCGGCCGTGAGTTCTCAGGCGAATACCGCGATAAAACTTCCACTCGCACCTGCTGAGTGACAGCTTCCGACATCGGTGCTGACGCGAATTGCTGAGCAGGCATACCCACACCGTTATGCTATCAAGCGGCCGTCGATGCGCACGCACCACCTCAACGCCCGCCCGGAACGTTGGCGGTGAATCTATCTTTCAAACGCAGGAAACGAGACTCGTAGAACTTATAACTCAGGACTGCTATCCCGTAAGAAAGCGGTATATCGATCAGCAGGAATAAAGGAGCGTAGCGGGTTCGAGTAAGAACACCTAATCCCTTCTGCCATGCGAAATGCAAACTGCCAACAAAAATGAAGTTATGGTAGACGTAGATCCCGTAGCTATATTTCCCGAGCGAACGCAACCAGGACTGGCTCAGAAACGCTGTCAGGCCCGGGATGAAATGCTGCGAAGAACCGACGAGCGCCCCGGAAATCAGCGCAAATGCCGTTAAGCCGATCGTGAAGATGTAAACACTTCCGGCGCCCGTTAAGAAGGCGTTCGGATGAACAAACAAAATAGCCGCAATGATAGCAGTTCCGACCGCTCCCAGCACCGCTAAAGCGCGTTGTGAAATGCCGCCATGCTCTGAAGAATACGCGGCTATTGCTGCCCCGATGAACAAACCATCGCCTCGCGTTGGCGTGAGAAAAGACTCGTAAACAGTGGACGGCGGGCCGAATTGCCACATGATGAAGCAGCGCAAAAATAGGCCGCCCAGCATTGCCAACACGGAAATCCGAACGAGGTTCCTGGGACTCGCATTCCAAGCAATCCAGGGCCAAAGTAAATAAAACTGCTCTTCCGCTGCCAAACTCCAGAAGTGCCAGCTCATGTTGCTCCACCAAATGCGGGCGTTGTGCAGGATGTACCAATTCTGCAGGTAGACCACATAGATAAGCCAGCCTTTCCAGGTGTGCATCGGGATTTGCGAGCGAACCCACACGGAAACGTGAACAGCCAGGAAGATCGCAAGCAGCGCTCCGTAATACAGCGGAAAGATGCGCAGCACGCGTCGCATGTAAAAGCTTTTGGCACGATTCGGGGCTGCCTTCGTACGAATCAGGATGTCGGTTATGAGATAACCGGAGAGCGCGAAAAACAGGTCAACGCCGGTCCAGCCGATATGGATTGGGAAGAAATACCAAGCCGACGGATATACCCGAAAGAAATACCAACCGTGGGAAATCATCACGGTTAAAATCGCCAGCCCGCGCACGCCATCTAACGCCTTGACCCGGCCTGACCCTTGATGGATCTCTCGCGTGCGTGCGGGTACCGCGGCGGCAGACATTCCCTACACATTTAGCACGCGATGGTTCTAGTACTCACAGGATTCACTCGAGCGATTTATGACGGAAGCAACCGACCACGTGATCGTTCACCATCCCGGTGGCCTCCATGAAGGCATAACAGATGGTGGAACCCACAAAATTGAACCCGCGCTTGGCCAGATCTTTGCTTAGGGCGTCGGATTGCGCCGTGCGGGCGGGCAAGTCTTCCGGACCACGCAGCCGAGTTTGCAGCGGTTTGCCCCCCACGAATTGCCAGAGATACCGGTCGAAGCTTCCGAATTCCTTTTGTATAGCGAGGAAAGCCCTCGCGTTCTGAACGGCCGACCGGATCTTCAGCCGGTTCCGCACAATACCCGGATTCGCGAGTAACTCCTGAATTTTCGCTTCGTCATAGCGGGCGACCTTGCGCGCATCGAAGTGATCGAAAGCGGCGCGATAAGCGTCACGCTTCTTGAGAATGGTGGACCAACTCAGACCAGCCTGGGCGCCTTCCAGAATCAGAAATTCAAAAAGTGCGCGATCGTCATGCGGCGGAACGCCCCATTCGTGATCGTGGTAGGCCATCATCAGGGCATCGTCACCAGCCCATTTGCAGCGCACCACCGTCTGCATCCTGACTCTTCACATGCGAAATCGTAACAGGTCCGAGTGGCGTTCATCGACTCAAAAATAAATCCCGCGATCTTCCTTCATCAGCGCGACTAAGTGTCCATGGGACTCGCACTGGTTGGCATTCGAATCGGGTTGCCCCCTCATTGGCGATCTCGCGCCTGACTCGCTTCTGTTCTATTCCTGTTGCCTTGCTCGCAGGCTACCTCTCTGCGCGAAGAGCTTCAAGTCCGCTGAAATAGGGATACGGGGTCAAAGGAGCCAACCCAAAGGCGCAACAAAGAAGGCCGGCAGCCTAAACAGTCCGGTCTCAATAATCGCGAACGTGGTGACACGCGCGTCGATGTGCTCCGGCAGAAATATGGGGACAGCTTTGCTCCCGGTATTCGCGGTGATGCACATCTAAAGACTTTGCTCGATCGATCACACAGCAACTCGCTTTCCGATTACCTGAAGATGACTGGGCAGTCTCCGGTTAGCGGAAACGACCAAGAAGGCTCCGCCAACGAAAAAGCCTCAGATATACGTTACGCCTCCGATCAGCGATTTCAAGAAGCCCACCGGAAGACGAGCAAGTTGCACGCCGGTCTGTTTCGCCGTCTCGCTGAATAGGCGGACTCACGACGGCCATTTCGTTGCAACATGAGCCCTATTTTCTAACCCGCGAGCAGCTCGACATTAGCCACAGGGACCAGATTGAAGACTGGGGCGGCTCGTACGGACTGCGTAGCGAGCATGCCTTGGAATCGGCCATTGCGCAGCGTAATACGTACCAAGCAATGATCCGCGTTGCCAACCATCAGCTGGATCGATCCGGCTTAGCCGCTCTCTTACGTCAGGTGTTGACGCCGAAAACCTGAAGCCATCAGCTAACTTGCAGCCGCGACAGAATGGAGCGGACGCTCAAGCACCCTGGCGAAACCTGCGCACGGCACCTCTCTCCCGCTCAATCGACGAGCCGCTATTCTTTTCCTGCAGCGCTTCATACAGCCGCCCCGGACCGAGCAGGACTTCTTTCAATCCCACACGCACCCGCTCCGAATCCAGCGCCTGCTTGCTCAACGACGAGTTAGCCGCAAATGCATCCATCAGGGCATTCAAAATCTCCTGCGCCAGATCCGGCGAACTCGCGAACTGCTCTTTCGTATTGCTCGATGTTTGCTGGGCCAGCACCTCCGATTCCAGCAGCTTTCCCTTCAGAACGTTGTTCACATAAACCAGCTTCTCGCCTCCGTCGTATCGCCGTCGAAAAGATCGTTCACTCTGGCGATAATCTCATCCAGCAGCGCCTTCTCCTTTCCCTGCACAGCTCCCCTGAAGTGCTCACCAACAGTTCCGGCTGTCCTAACGGAGTTTGTGGGGAGTAATCCGGGATTCTGTCCGGATTGCCTTTGACTCTGGCACCATCGGGAAACGGCGCTCTGAAAACGCTATTGGCCGGAACGAGCTGTGATGCCTTCAGTCGCGCAGAGCCGGCGGAGACGAAGTAGCCACGTGCCACGAATAAAACACTAAGTATGCGGATTCCTTCGACGCTCCAAGACATCGAAGCGTTGATTCGAGGTCGGGTTCAAGAGGATATTCATCTCGACATAAGCTCAGTGCCGCGTCTCAGACAAAGCGAGGGATGAGATCTCAAAAGACGTCTCCGCTTTCGCAAATTCCGATGGAGGCCAACTGATCTACGGGGTGGGCGAGGATAAACATACACATATGCCGACCCATATCGACGCGGGCGTGGACGACAGTAAATTCTAGAGGGAGTGGCTTGAACAGATAATCGTGAGTCGGATATCGCCGATTATTGACAACGTTCGAGTCATTCCGATCCCGAAGGATTCAGGGAGATCACTATACGTGGTGTCGGTCCCGAAGAGCGCTCGGGGCCCACACCAAGCCTCAGATAAGAAGTACTACAAACGCAGCAACTTTATCAGTCAGGCGATGGAGGATTACGAAATCAAGGACGTGCGAACTCGGCGGCATTCAGTGCCGCCACTTCTGACATTCGAAATCTTCGACTAGAGACGATTTGTGGCCGCGTTCGACATTGCGAATGTAGGCGACGTGGCCGCCGAAGATGTTTCGTTCGAATTCGCTTCTCCAATTCCGTGGCCCAAGGATCGACCTCGACCGCCACTCCTTGAAAAGGGTGTTCGCAAGTTTCCGCCGAAACAAAGGCTTCGATTTCTCTATTTTCGTTTCCCGATATTCTTAGTGGAAGCGCCAGATCTTTTCGGAGCTTCCCCAGCGCCGCTCTGCCTGACAGCGGCAGTACTATTTTCGCCGGTTGCTACTCGGTTTCACGCGAATAAACAGCTTCTCCCACCTGTGATGCTCGCCCGACTCAGTCGGGCGGCCGCCTGCGAACCTCTCACTCAGCAGCTCGATGTCGGACATCGAATCTTCCTCCAGCCACCTCCAGTTCGGCAGCTTGCGGTTGCTCGACCCGTCCACCTGATACGCCAAAAGTTTCACCACGCCGTTCTGAACTCCATAGTCGTGTGGCTCGACAATCCGTTCCCGCTCCTTGTACCGAAGCCGAATCAAACGTCTTTCTTCGATCGCCTTCCACAGCAAAGGATTTACCTCCCGCTGCGAATCTGTCATAACCAACTCCCCACATACCAGTATCCTGCCTCCGCCATGTCAAGAAGGCCTTCACCGGACGCTTACGTGTCCTCCAGCCCAGCGGTCGTGCTACAACGAATAGTCGTCCTTACTCAGCCCTCCTTCGAACGTTTTGACAAGCTGCCAATACGCATTTCCCGCCATGTGTCAGGCCCTCCTGTACATTCGGGGCATAGATCGCGATCGGTAAGATCAACTCAGCTCGCATCAGACTAAAAGCAGATCAGCCGCACGCCGGCCTGGTTCCCAACCCTGTCCGATCAATCGTCCTTCGGAACCCCTCCTATTCCAATAAGTCTGGGCCTACGATCGGGCCATCCCGCTTAAAATTCCGGGACATCCCGAAGCTGATCGAAGCCAGACGGATGGGCGATGGTTGCGCAACAGTGCAGCCACAGGCAATACAAACACCCGGTCAAGCAAGGCCGGGTAACCGTCCTAGGCGAAGTGCGTTTGCTGGGCGGTTACTTAGCCGAAAAGAGCATCTTAAGGCAAGCACAAATTCGAAGGAAATAGCATGGCCGAGTACACCGTAATGATCGAAAAAGGTGAAAACAACTACGAAGCCCGGGTCTCCGATCTCGACGGCTGCGTATCACCGGTGCCACTCCGGAAGAAGCCGAAGCCAACATCCGCGAAGTCATCGAACTGCACCTGAGAGGCATGCGGGAAGACGGCCTCCCGATCGCCCAGCCATCCCGCTCGGTCCGCGTCAAGGTGGCGTAAGCGCATCTATCCACAACGAAGGCGAGATATTGCCTTTCATAGACGTCCCCGTCAACCCGGATCTCTCCCGAATCACCATGATTCCGGGTCAGCGCTCCGGCCAACCGTGCATCCGCGGCCTACGCGTTACCCTATGGGACGTTCTCAACATGCTCGCCGATGGTATGACGGAAGACGAGATTCTGGAAGACTATCCCTATCTTCGAGAGCCGACTTTCCAGCCGTCTACGCCTATTCGTCCAATCTCATAGGAGACCCGTTCCGTGAATAAGGCATAAGAACTGACCAACTGAATAGCCAAGCCGCCCGCACCTCAGCAGGCGATCGTGGAAAAACTTGTCCAGAAGCTCGTCTCGCCCCCCGGCCCGGACTGACTCTCGACCAGCCAGTCAACGAGTTCGAACGCGAGCACCCGCAAGTTCTTCGCTTACTAGCCCAGTGAGCCGCCACTGTCCGCTGCATAACGCGAAGTTCACACCACCGAACCCCCGCAAAACTCCCACACCCCAAGCCATAATTCCAACTTACTCGTCCAATAAACAGAGGGTAAGTCAATGACAAACGATCTCAACGTCAATAACAACCCATCTCCCGCTCCAGACAGGCCTGCCAGTTACACCCAGGCCGCCAGCATCATTTGTCTACTAGCGGGAATATGGTTCTTCGTGTCTCCTTGGGTCTATGGAGCTGCCGGTTCCGGCAACGCCTGGAACTCCTGGATCGTCGGAGCGGCTGTGTTCTTAATCGGCGCCACCCGCGCCGGCCGCCCCCTCTACTCTGCCGGACTGAGCTGGCTGAACATGTTACTCGGAATCTGGGTCTTCTTCTCGCCCTGGATCTTCGGCTATGTCGCTCATTCGGACCGCTTGGTCAACAGCCTCTGTGTCGGCGTAATCGTGTTTGTGCTGGCTAGCGTCGCTGCATTCAGCAACAGACACTCAACCGTCCCCGCTATAAATCGAACCTAGTAATCTCAAACCGAGCCGCGCGCGCAAGCAAACGGTGTCTCAATCAACGTCTTCTCCGAAAAGGCTCTCGCGGAATTTACGCCGCCAGAGCCTTTTTGCTCAAGATCGTTTAGATCGCTCCCACTACCTCCGCCATGGTTGCAAAACCATGCCCGCGCAGAGATCGCGCTCTATGTACTTGGGGGTAACCACTCCGTACGCGCACGTGCGGCACCTGGGCCTGAACGCCAGTTCAGCCTATATTTCCCATGGAGTCAGAAGCTTACACGAATTGTTTGGAGCGGGTGTGCTATATTCTAAAAAGAAGCTGCCAGCTTCCCCATTCGCCCGGCTCCAGCGCCGAGATCGAGTCCTTTGATGCGATCCTGGGTTGACCCAATGGCCCCTGAGCATCAGGACCGGACTTTGAATGGAGCCCTCCCGAAGCTCGCGGCAAACAATCCATCCGTCTTTGATGCTAGCCGGACGTCCAAGATGATCAAGTTGTAAGCGGTTCTAGCAGCATTATCGAGACCGGCTTGGCCGCCGTGGGCGATGTCCATGAAGTAGCCTTCCTGCTGCAGCCCTTTGGCAAGCATGCGCGCCGCATCTTCTTCATCTTCGACGAGAAGCAGCCTCATTTTGACCTTCTGTGACGCTAGCGTATCTGAGCGATTTCCTCACGATAAAGCGGATTCATTGGAAAACGCTCGGCGAGACTCACCAACAGGCGGCGAGCTTCCGCGTTGTTTTTATCTCTCAAAGCCGCGATCGCGAGCAGCAGTGAGGCATAGGGTTGCAGATAATGTCCCTTCAAAGCTGTAAGCTTCAATTTTTCGATGCCGGTTTCCCTGTCCGTCTGAGCTCCAGTAACGTGCAGCAGCCAGCGGATAGGCGCGGGCTTCAGACTCAGAAGATAGTTTTCGATCCCGATAGCGATATAGGCGTCGTAGCAGTACGGATGCAACCGCAACAGATCTTCCGCGGCCTGCGTGGCCTGCTTGATGACTCCCAAAGCCGTCAGATTTTGCTTTTCGATAAGAGCCAGGTAATCCGCATCTAGGCCCAGCCGCAGAACGTTTGCGAATAGTGCATTCTCATCGTTGGGAGACTTGGCTAATTCGTCGTCGGAGAGCTTCTTGGTTCGGGCCAAGGCCTGCTCGAATTTCTGCTTTATCTCAGGACTGGGAGTTGCGTGCGTGCCACCCAAATAGCTTTTATCGTCTACAAAGAATTCCGATTGCAAAATCTTCAGCCGGTTGAATTCCGAGAAGAGATACGCCGCGGCGTCGCATACAGGACCGACTGGATCGCTGGGATTTATACTTTCAAAGTGCTCAAAGCTTTCATGAGCGCTCGCGAACGAAAGGTTGTACATGTCATTGAAGCCTTGATCCAGCAGATTGCTAGACGGCGTGTTCGATAGGGAAGCGCCCATGAACAGAAAAAGGCTCGCGACAACGTGCATTCGTTTTTATCTTCCTCCCACCATCGTTTGATAAGGCGGGTGCGCGCCGCGATGTACCATAAATTTTTTACAGTTTATTCGAATGAACGCATGGTATCTGGCAGTAGCCGCCTGGATTTCTGTCATCTTCTTTTCATCTACTTCGCTCGCCTCGCAACTGTGTGAAGAGCTATTTCGTTGGCTTTCCGCGCTCCTTTTCGCGCGCCTTCCACCTACGGATCCATCGTACGGCGTACTGCACCTTCTGGCGGATAAGGGCCTCCACGTGACCATGTTCCTGGTGTTGGCATTGTTGCTTTGGAAGGCCTATTCTTCCAAACCTGGGAAGGTTTGGCTCATTCTGCTGACGGGGTTGATTGTTGGCTCCTGCAGCGAGTTCCTGCAGCGCTTCTTCCCAGGGCGCGATCCGGCAGTGCGCGACGTGCTGATTAACCTGGGCGGCACGGCCCTGGGCGTCTCGCTGGTTTTGTTCGTAAGCAGATTGCGCTCTACGCCGCATCCCAGGACCGGAAGCGAGACGTTAGCCTAAGGAGTTGGATCTTTCCACTCCACTGCAGTACGTGAAAGGGATTGGCCCCGCCCGCGCCCAGATGTTGGCGGCCAAGGAGTTGACGACCGTAGCGGATCTCCTCTACTACGCCCCTTTCCGTTACGAAGATCGCCGCAACATTAAGTCGATCTCTGAACTGGCACCTGGTGAAAAAGCAGTCGTGTTGGCGCGAGTCAGCATCGCAAAGCTCTCACGCTTTCGGAGGCGCGCGCCCGGGCTGTTCGAAGCCACCTTTGAAGATGGCAGCGGGAGCGGCCTCGTAAGCCGCTGGTTTCATGGCGAGCGTTATGCCGACACTCTCGTCTCCGGGACGCGCGTCGCTCTCTTCGGAAAAGTCGAATTGGATCGCGCTCACGGCAGTCGGCTGATGGTGCAACCGGAAATCGAGATTCTTTCCGATGACGAGAGCGAAGAAGAGACGCTGCACAGCGGCCGAATTGTTGCCATTTATGAAGCGGCCGGCAAGATCTCTACCCGCGTGTTTCGCACTCTCCTGAACCGCATCCTGAACGAAGCTCCGATGCCCGAGGACGCACTGCCCGAAAGCGTGCGCAAGCATCTGAATCTGCCTTCGCTTGCCACAGCCATTCACGACATTCATCTCCCGCCCAAAGACGCCGATCCGCTGCTGCTAAACGAGTTCCGCACCCCTGCGCAGATCCGTTTGATCTTCGACGAATTCTTCTGGCTGGAATGCGGCCTCGCGCTGAAGAAGAACAAGGCCAGATCGGCCACGGGTATCGCTTTCCCGGTGACCGAACGGGGTCGCAAGCAGATCAAGGAGATGCTTCCGTTCAAGCCGACTCGCGCGCAACGGCGAGTTGTCCAGGAAATCGCGGACGACATGAAGCGGCCGCATCCCATGAATCGCCTTTTGCAGGGCGATGTAGGCAGCGGTAAGACCATTGTTGCCGCACAGGCGGCGGTGATCGCTATTGAGAATGGGTATCAGGTCGCAGTGCTTGCACCGACTGAGATCCTTGCCACACAGCACTACTGGTACTTCAAACGGCTACTCGAAAAGCTTGGTTATGTAGTGGCCTCGCTAACCGGGTCGGCGAGCGCGCGCGAGAAGCAGCAGATCAAGAACCTTATGGCGGAAGGCTTGGTGAAAGTGGTGGTCGGCACGCACGCGCTGATCCAGGAAGACGTGCGCTTCCTGAAACTCGGGCTGGCCATTGTCGATGAACAGCATCGCTTCGGCGTGCGTCAGCGTCTCGAGCTGATGAAAAAAGGCGAGCAGCCGGATGTGCTGGTGATGACCGCAACACCCATTCCACGCACCCTAGCGTTGACGATCTATGGCGATCTTGACGTCTCCACTATTGATGAGCTGCCGCCCGGACGCCGTCCCATCGTTACGAAGCAGGTGCAGGAAGTTGCGGTGGAAGGTGTTTACAGCTTCATCGCGCAAGAGATCCGCGCCGGCCGTCAAGCTTACGTAGTGTACCCAGTCGTGGAAGAGACGGAAAAGACCGAGCTCGCGGCCGTCAAGGCCGCAGAAAAGATGCACCAGCATCTCTCTGAGAAGATCTTCCCCGGTATTCGTGTCGGTCTTCTCCACGGCCGCATACCATCGGACGAAAAGGAATCGGCGATGCAGGCCTTCCAATCGGGCGCGATTAAGATTCTGGTCTCAACCACCGTCATTGAGGTGGGTGTTGACGTGCCCAATGCATCCGTGATGGTGATTGAACAAGCGGAACGTTTCGGCCTGGCGCAGATTCATCAACTGCGCGGCCGTGTCGGTCGCGGATCTCATCAGAGTTACTGTGTGCTGGTCACGGGCAAACTGAGCGACATCGCCAAAGAGCGGATCCGCACACTCGTGGAATCGAACGACGGCTTCTACATCGCCGAAATGGATATGAAACTGCGCGGGCCCGGTGAGTTTTATGGAACCAAGCAATCGGGCGTGCCCGGGCTTCGCTTGGCCGATTTGATGCGCGACGGCGACATCCTGGAAAGCGCCCGCGCCGAGGCGCAACGATTCCTGAAAGAGGATTCCAAATCGGACGAGGTTCGCGCCATCGTTCGTTACATTCAGGAACACTGGCAGCGCAAGTACGGCTTGGTGCAGGTAGGCTGACAATGAGAGTAATTGCCGGCCGTTTTAGAAGCCGCGTCCTCAAAAGCGTTCCTGGTCTGCTGGTGCGTCCTACCCCCGACCGCTTGCGTGAAGCGCTGTTCAATGTGCTGGCGCCTCGCATTGAAGGCGTGGTTTTTCTCGATGCTTATGCCGGGAGCGGCGCAGTCGGCATAGAAGCGCTCAGTCGCGGCGCTTCCCACGTGATCCTGATTGAACGCAACCCGCAAGCGCTGCTGGTTGCGCGTGACAATCTGCAATCGCTAAAGATCGAGAGCGAAGTCACGCTGGTGCGAGGCAGGGCAGCTCTGCTCATTTCCAACTACAAGCCCGATCTCGCCTTTATTGATCCTCCGTACGATCAGGAGAAAGAATACGGCGATTCATTTAAAGCCTTAGAGAAACAAGGTTGCGGCCTGGTAATCGCTCAGCACTCCTCCAAGCTAACGCTTGAACCTCAATATGCAGGTCTCCAGAAGTATCGTGTTCTGAAGCAAGGCGACAATTCGCTCAGCTTCTATCACCTGGCGAGTAGCAAATGAATGTCCATCACGTTCGTGTCTGTCGGACCGGTCTTTAGCAGATCGTGCAGTGCGTCGAAGAACGGATAAGCGTTGTTGTCGCGTAGATGTTCAATGGCGCTTAGCCCGAAAGCGCTTGCCCGGCGAACCGTAGCGCCTGTTGCGATTGCTCCGGCGGCATCGGTTGGGCCGTCCGTTCCGTCTGTGCCGCCGCTCAAAATCAACGCGTTGGGCAAGCCCGCAATCGACAGCGCGGCAGATAATGCGAACTCCTGATTGCGCCCACCCTTGCCGCCGCCGCGCACGGTAACTGTCGTTTCTCCGCCCGACAGTATGCACGCAGGAGGCGCAGTTGGATGACTCGACGTGATCACTTCGCGCAGTATTTGGCCGTGTACTCGTGCCACTTCGCGGGTTTCTCCTTCCAGTGTGCTCGTAAGTATAAACGCCCTGTAGCCGAGCGATTTTGCTCGTTGTACCGCAGCCTCCAGGGCAATCCGGTTGCTGCCGACCACAACATTGTGCACATTCTTGAAAATCGGATCGCCAGGTTTTGGCGTCTCCGGAAGATCTCCTGCCGCGCCGCCTCTGAAACGTTCCTGCACGCTACGCGGTACGCGATCCGCTAACCCGTACGTTTCCAGCACCTCCAACGCATCCGCGAACGTTGAGCGATCGGGCGCCGTCAATCCCGAACCAATTACATCCAGAGGATCGCCGATCACATCAGAGAGCAGCAAGCTGACGACAGTGGCGGGATAAGCAAGCGCCGCCACACCCCCGCCCTTCAACATGGAGAGGTGCTTGCGCACGGCGTTCAGATCTGTGATGTTCGCGCCCGCGCGCAACAGGAGGTGGGTCGTCCGCTGCTTCGCTTTCAGCGTAACGGGGACTGCCGGCGCGGGAAGCAAGGCCGATGCGCCGCCTGAGACCGCCACAAGGAGAAGATCCCGCGCATTTAACTGCAACAGTAGTTCTCGAACCGCTCGCGACGCTAGTAGCCCCGCATCGTCGGGAACTGGATGCCCAGCCTCGATCACCCGGAGCGTTCGCAATTTGGCAACAGAGTGACCGTGCTTCGTGACTACGATTGCATCGGTGAGCCGACGCCCGAGAGTCTTCTGAACCGCGCCGGCCATCGCCACGGAGGCCTTCCCCGCCGCAACCATAAAAACCCGGTCGAATTCTGCCAGCCGAAGCCGTGTCGTTCCCGCTCGCAGCTCATCGCTATCGACATAGAGATTGCGCCGCACTGCTGCGCCAGCATCGACGGCCTTGAGGGCCGCGCGAAAGATATCCAGAGCGTCGCGCCGAAGCTGCTTTGCGTGGGATTTCAAGGCTTCTCACTAGCGCAAAGGCCGCGGCCGTTTTGCGCATGCTTCTTAGAAGATAGGCAACTGCAGAATTCGGCGAATGATCGCATCCACATCGTCACAGTCGATCTCGATGCGGTAATCCGCGCGTGCATAGAATGGGCGGCGCGCCTCAAACAGTTGCGCCAAACCGGCCCGGTTCTGGGCCAGCGGTCTGGTGATGTCGTTGCCCAGCCTTGTGTGTACTCGCTCAATGGGACAATCAAGCCAAACCGTGATGCCGTTGTTGCCGATCAGCTCCCAGTTCTTCGGCTGAATCGAGGCGCCTCCACCCAGTGACACCACGCACGGCAGCCCTCGTTCAATGCGGGCGACCTGCTCACGAATGGCGGCGGCTTCGAGTTCGCGAAAAGCCTCCTCTCCGCGTTCAGCGAAAATCTGCGCTACTGCTTTGCCTTCCTGCGCCTCAATCGCAATATCGATATCGGTGAACGGCCAACCGAGTTCGGCGGCAAGCGCCGCTCCCACCGTGGTCTTACCTGACGCCATGAATCCAACAAGATAAAGCCCGGGTGTGCGCTTTAACTTTAGCGTCATCTCTTACGATATTAGTATTCTCACGTTTGGCGAGACGTTCACCGGATAATAGAGACATGGCCCAGCAGTTGCTCCCTTTGTTCCCGCTTTCGGTGGTGCTGCTGCCTGCGATGCCGCTGCCGCTTCACATTTTCGAAGACCGCTACAAAGAGATGATGGCGGATGTGATTGCAGAGGAGGGCGAGTTCGGAGTAGTGCTCGCGAAGGACGAAGGCATTGTGAATATCGGCTGCACCGCATCTGTGGTCAACGTGCTTCGTAAGTACCCCGATGGCCGTTTGGACTTACTCGCGGCAGGCCAGCGGCGTTTCCGAATCGAATCTCTCGATCAAGAGAAGGCTTATCTTCGCGCTAGCGTGGAATTCTTTGACGACGAAGACGTCAGCGATGTTCCCAAAGAGCTGCGAAGCAAAGCGGGTGCAGCTTACCGCAAGCTGGCAGACATGGAGCGGCCCGACTCCGAAGATGAATCGGATCTCGAAAAAGCGTCCCGGCTCAGTTTTCATATGGCGCGCTTCATTTCCGATTTGGATAAGCGGCAGACCGTCTTATCGCTGCGCTCCGAAATAGAGAGGCTTCAATATCTCGTAAAAATCGTGCCGCAATATCTCGCTCAGCAGGAGCATATTGCGCTTGCCAAGAGAGTCGCGCCCCAGAACGGTCACGCCAAGCACGTTACAAACTCCTAACCGCACTTGAATGACACGGCAGCACTTGATCTTCGATGCCGACGACACGCTCTGGGAGAATAACATCTATTTCGAAGATGCGTTTGATCGGTTCTGCGGCTATTTGGCGCATTCCTCCATGACGCCGCAAGAGATTCGAGCCGTGCTCGATGAAATTGAGATCGCGAACGCAAAAATCCACGGCTATGGGTCGCGGAACTTTGCGCAGAATCTCGCCGCTTGTTACGAAAAACTGGCCCAGCATCGTATTTCAAAGGCCGATCTGGACACCGTCAAGGAGTTTGCTCATGCCATTCTGGAGCAACCTATCGAACTGCTAGCCGGAGTTGCTGAAACCGTGGCGGAGCTTTCGTCACGGCATGAGCTGACGATCTTCACCAAGGGCGATCCGGAGGAGCAGCGAATCAAGATCGACCGTTCCGGACTTGCGGAGCACTTCGCGCACGCCGCTATCGTCAAGGAGAAGAACCGGGCCGCTTATCAGGCGCTAGCCGAGGAACGGGGATTCAAGCATGAGAGAACTTGGATGATCGGCAACTCGCCTAAATCGGATATCAATCCGGCTCTAGCGGCAGGATTGAACGCTGTTTACGTTCCGCATCCGCGCACATGGAGCTTGGAACACGAACACGTGCCGGATTCCCATCCCAGGTTATTGCGCGTCCAACAGATTACCGAGCTAACAAGACATTTCTAACGCAACGCTGCCGCCGATACCGACGCGAAAGACAAAACCGCGGAGGGGAAAATTCCAAGAAACAGCGTTCCCAGCGCGCTTCCCCAGATCGCCAGCCGCAAGCCGATCGAAGGCGGCGGAAGCTGTTCAGTCGCTGTTCCCGGTTCATGCATGTAGACAGCGACTAGGATCTTGAGGTAATAGTAAGCCGCAATAGCGCTGTTGATAAGACCGAGAACCGTCAACCATACCAGATGTGAGTTCAGCGCCGCCTGGAAGACATAGAACTTCCCGAAAAATCCTCCAGTTAGCGGCACTCCGATCAGCGAGAAAACGAACACCGCAAGCAGTGCCGCGGTCACTGGTTCGCGCCGTCCTAGACCCGCCAGATCGTCAATCTTGACGTACCGCTCATGCCGCGAAGCAATGTGCGTGATCACCGCAAATGCCCCGATATTCATAAGCGCATACGAAGCAAGATAAAACATTGCGGCAGACAGTCCGATTTGAGAAGCAGCGGTGAGCGCCACCATTACATAGCCGGCGTGTGCAATCGAGCTATATCCCATCAGCCGCTTGACGTTGGTTTGCAACAGTGCTCCGAAATTGCCGATCACCATTGTGAGCAGCGCACAACCCCAAACCAACGGGATCCAGCGGTCGTCGAATTGCCGGAAAGAGGTCATGAAGACGCGAAAGAAAACGGCGAACGCCGCGGCTTTCGGGCCGGCCGACATGAACGCGCTGACCGGCGCGGCAGCGCCTTGATAAACGTCGGGAGCCCAAATCTGAAAGGGAGCGACGGAAACCTTGAAGGCGAAGCCCACAAACAGCAGCGCCATCGCAAGTCCCATCAGCACTGTCGCGTGCTGCTCCCGGTCTAACACTTGCCGGACCGCATCGAGATTGGTGGACCCGGTCAGCCCATAGATCCACGCGATTCCATAAAGAAGAAATGCTGTCGCGAACGAGCCCAGCAAGAAGTATTTCAACGCCGATTCATTGTTGCGGCGGTCATCGCGTAGGAAGCCCGCCAGAATGTATGTCGCGATCGACGAAATTTCAAGGCCGATGAAGACCATGATCAGATCGCCGGCCGTACATAGGATGCACTGTCCTACCAGCGAAAAAAGAATCAGCGCGTAGTATTCACCGGTTTGGGACCGTTCCTCTTCGAGGTAATTGAAGGATGCCAGGATGCACAAAAAGCCGACGACCAGAACGAGCGCGCGGAAAAACGTGCCATAGCCGTCAATCACGATCATATTTTGAAACGCGCCGCCACGATCGCTATATGCCCAGATGTTCGCGCCAAACGCTGCGACGATTCCGATAAGAGAAAGCACGCCGAGATAAGTTCGTTTCCCTTTGGCCACTGCCTCCAACATCATGATTGCGATGCCGATGATGCTGAGGATGATCTCCGGCAGGAATCGCAGATATTCGGAGGCTTGCGGGTGAAAGTTACCGAGCATGCCGCACCTCCGCAACCTGATTCGATGGAGGCGTTCCTATCTCGACACGATACTCGTTACTCATGCTGGTCTGATCTAACATACGTGCGGTCGCCGCGGTGATGGGCGGCATGAAAGATTGCGTGTAGCTGCCGAGCCAAATCATCAACACGATCAGCGGCAGCAACGGCGCCCAATCGCGGCCGGTGAGGTCCGCAAAGGAAGCGTTGCGGTCCTTCGGTTTGCCCAGGAACGTGCGCTGATACATCCACAACATGTAGGCAGCGGAAAGAATCACGCCAATCGCGGCCCATGCCGCCCAGTTGAAGTTCGCAATCGCCGCCCCTTGCAGCACCAGATATTCGCCCACGAAGTTGCACAAGACCGGCAGGCCGATACTGGCAAGTAGCGCAATCATGAACGCCGTCGCTAAGCCGCGCGCCGGCGTCGCGATACCGCCAAAATCCGAAATCTCGAGCGAACCGCGCCGCTGCTCCATGTAGCCCACCAGCAGGAAGAGCGCGCCTGTCGAAACGCCGTGCGCGATCATCTGGTACACCGCGCCGTCGGCGCCCTGCTGGGTGAAGGAGAAGATTCCGAGAACAATGAAGCCCAAGTGGCTGATCGAGGAGTAGGCGATCAGGCGCTTCAGATTCGTTTGCACCAACGCGAGCAGCGCGCCGTAGATGATGCCGATGATGGCGAGCACCTCAATCCATCCGGCGCAGTGATGGGCTCCCATGGGAGCGATGCTGACGGAATAGCGGATCAGCCCGTAGGCGCCCATCTTCGACATCACAGCCGCAAGTAGAAATGTCGCCGGGGCAGGCGCCTGAGTGTAGGTATCGGGCAGCCAGGTATGAAACGGGAATATCGGCACTTTAACGGCGAACGCGGCGAAGAAGCCCAGGAAGACGTAGAGCTGCTGATTGGGGCTCAGAACGAATCGTCCCGAAGCCATGGCGCTCATGATATCGAGATAGTCAAAAGTTCCCGCCACGCTGTGCACATACAGGATGGAGCCGAGCATCAGCACAGAACCAAGCATGGTGTAGACGAAGAACTTCACCGCAGCCGGACCGCGCCGGCCCGAGCCCCAGCCCCCGACCATCAGATACATGGGCACCAGCGCCACTTCCCAGAACACATAGAAGACGAACAGGTCGAGCGCGGTGAAGACGCCCACCAATCCGAATTCAAACAGCAGGAGCAGCGCGAAGAACGTTTTTTGGCGCTCCTTGATCATGGTCCGAGAAGCCCAGACGCCGATGGGAAGTAAGAGCGTGGTTAGAAGAACGAGCCACAGATTAATGCCGTCTATCCCGAGGTGCAAACGGATGTTCAGGCCGCCGCCGCTGATCCAGGGCACGTCTACAATGGACGAGAACTGTCCGCTGTTTGCGAGCGCCGGTGCGATAAGGCCGAGAGAAACGATAAAAGTGACCGCCGTGGTTAACAGTGCGACATAAAACGGAGCAGTGGAATCGCGGCGTGTGAAGAGCACGGCGAAGAACCCGATGAGCGGAATTAGCAGGGTGATGAAGAGCAGGTTCATCGCGCACCTCCCGCCAAACCAAGAACGAAGATGACCAGCAGCGATCCGGCAAGCACCCAGGTGGCATAGTTACGAATACTTCCGGATTGTAACTGTCGCAGCAGCGAACCCCAGCCCCGTATCACACGCCCCAAGCCGTTCACGAGCGCACCGTTGATCACCTGGTCATCCACCCACTTCCATAAAATGAAGCGAGATATGCCTTCCAGCGGCTTCACAATGGCGAGCCGGTAGAACTCATCCACGTAATACTTGTTCGCTACCAACGTATAGAGCGGACCCGCAGCGGTACGCAGCGATTCGGAAAGAGCCGGCCGCATGACATATAAGAAAAAGGCGAGGATGATGCCGAGAATCCCCAGCGAGGCCGAAATGATCATCGGCGTGAGATTTTCCTGTACGCTGAGTGGAAGCGAAGGCGAGAGCCAATGGGGAACGCTCAGGAAACCGCCGCCAAGCGACAGCACAGCAAGCACGATCAGCGGTAGCGTCATCACCATGGGAGATTCGTGAGGATGATGATGTCCGCGGTAATCGCCGGCAAAGGTCATAAAGAACGCGCGGAAGACATAAAACGCAGTCATGCCAGCCGTCAGCGCACCTACCCAGAACATCCAGGGAGCGTGGACGTAGGCCGCAGAGAGAATCACATCTTTACTAAAGAATCCCGACGTAAACGGAAAGCCCGATATGGCGAGGGATGCGGCCAGTAAAGTCACGCAAGTGATCGGCATAACCTTCCGCAGGCCGCCCATGTGGCGCAAATCCTGCTCACCGCCCAAGCCATGAATTACGCTACCCGCGCCCAGGAACAACAGCGCCTTGAAGAAGGCATGCGTCATCAGGTGAAAGATGCCCGCCGAATAAGCTCCCAGTCCAAGAGCGAGAAACATGTAGCCGAGCTGTGAAACCGTCGAATACGCGAACACTTTCTTAATGTCGTTTTGCGTAATGCCGATGGTTGCGGCGAATACCGCCGTCAGTAGGCCGATCACCGCCACGACCGACATAGCATGCGGTGCGTGATCGTAAAGGAACGACACGCGAGTGATCATATAAACTCCGGCCGTTACCATGGTGGCGGCGTGAATTAAAGCCGAAACCGGAGTCGGACCAGCCATCGCATCGGGCAGCCAGACATAGAGCGGCAACTGTGCCGACTTGCCGGTAGCGCCCACAAAGAGCAACAACGTGATGGCCGTCAACACACCAACCGTGGTCTCCACCGGAACGTTCGCCACGCCCGCGGCAATCTTGCCGAAATCCAGCGTCTTGAAGGTAATCACAATCAGCAGCATGCCCAGCATGAATCCGAAATCGCCAATGCGATTCACGATAAACGCTTTGTTTGCGGCATCGCTTGCGAACTGCTCCGTGAAGTAAAAGCCAACCAGCAGGTAACTGCAGAGGCCAACACCTTCCCAGCCCACAAACATCAGCAGCAGATTCGACGCCAGCACCAGAACCAGCATGAAAAACATGAACAGGTTGAAGTAGCTGAAGAAACGGTAATAACCGCCTTCGTGCTCCATGTAGCCGACGGCATAAGTGTGAATCAGTAGCCCTACGCCAGTTACAACCAACAGCATCACCGCCGTCAGCCGATCTAACGAAAAGTCACAACCGATTTGAAGGAAGCCGCTCTGAATCCACGTGAAGTAATGTTCCGTGTAGGTTACGTTCAACGGATAAAGCTTCGACAGCAGCGCCACCACAGTGAGGAATGAGGCCGCAACCGAGCCAACTGCGATTACATTGATGAGTGGCTTCGCAAGACGCCTGCCGAACAGGCCATTCAACAAGAATCCGATGAGTGGGAAAAGGGGTATAAGCCAGAGAGTCATGTGCAGGTGGTCTTAAGAGATTGGACTTCAGAGCTTCATGGAATCGACTTCGTCGATTTGCAGGGTGCCGCGATTCTTGAATACCGTCAGAATAATGGCGAGACCGACCGCTGCTTCCGCAGCCGCCACTACCATCACGAAAAACGAATAGATGTGGCCGTCAATGCGCCGCAGTTCATAGGAGAACGAGACGAAGCTGAGATTGACCGCATTCAGCATCAGCTCGATAGACATAAACACGGTGATGACGCTTTTGCGGTACACAAAGCCGGCAACACCCAGCGTGAACAGAATTGCGCTAAGTATCAGGTACCAGGAAAGAGGAACAGGCGGTAAATGCATCTCTATTCAATCTCCCTTTGCGCTAGAACGACCGCCCCGAGTATCGCGATCAGGATGAGAATCGAGACAATCTCAAATGGCAGTAAGTAGGAAGTGAAGAGCATCTTGCCGATGTTTTCGGCTGTACCCTCGGACCAGCTCCCAAACGCAACGGCGCGCATGGGCGGCAGCAGTCGCCAGATTAGGAACCCGAGCAGCGCTACAAAAGCCAGCAGCAGCGGCAAACCGGCAATTTGCGCAAACCACGATTTGCTGGATGATTTCTCAGTCCCGGCATTCAGCAGCATTATGACGAAGATGAACAGCACCATCACCGCGCCGCCGTAGACGATCATCTGGGCCATGGCGATAAACTCCGCGCCCAATAGCAGGTAGAGAACGGCGAGGGAACCCATTACGCCAATGAGTGAGAGCGCGCTTGAAATCGGGTGCTTTTGAAACACCAGATTCAGCGCGCAGGCAATCGAAATAACTGCAAAGATGATGAAGAGGATCGTATCCATCCGATGTCCGCCTCGGCCTAGAAGACTGCCACGCAGAATGCGGTCAGCAGCAGGTTGATCAATGCGCACGGAAACAGAAACGTCCATGCGAAGTGCATGAGTTGGTCATACCGGAAACGTGGCAGTGTTCCTCGAATCCAGATATAAACAAAAAGCAAAACTCCCACCTTGGCCGCGAACCAGAACATCGGTATCAGCACGGGGTGAAGCACGGGAATTGCGAACAGCACGGCCAAGCCCAGGAAAGCAATGCCAAAAATTGGGAAGGTAATGCGGTCCTTTTTCCTGGAGGGCACTAAGCCGTGGAAGAAGCAGACAATGGCGGCGAAGAAGAACACCAGACTTGCCACCCAATCTGAATATGGAGCGGGGAACAGGGGATGCCAGCCCCCCAGGAACAGCAGCGTCGCCACGCACGTGATGGTCACCATGTTGGCGTATTCAGACATAAAGAATGCCGCGAATTTCATGCTGCTGTATTCGGTGTGGAAACCCGCCACTAGCTCGTTTTCCGCTTCCGGCAAATCGAACGGCAGACGGTTCGTCTCCGCAAATCCCGCGATCATGAAGATGATGAAAGCGAAAATCTGCGGAAACGGCATCTGGAAAATGTTCCAGCGCGGTATAAAGCCCAAATAATATCCTGCCTGACCGTCCGTAATGGCGCGAAAGCTTAAGTGATTCGCTAATAGCAGCGGTGAAACGATAACCAGTGTGAATGGCAGCTCATAGCTGATCATTTGCGCGCTGCTGCGCAACCCGCCAAGCAGCGAGTATTTATTGTTCGAAGACCACCCTGCGAGCGCGACCCCGTACACACTCACCGCACTGATGGCGAGCACGAACAAAATGCCGACGTTTACATCGGTGATTTGCAGGAACGTGTGATAGCCGAATAAGCTGACTTCCGGGCCGAACGGAATGATGGAAATGGAAATCAGCGCCAGGCTCACGGCCAGGAACGGCGCCAACATATAGAAGAAGCGGTTTACGTATGGGGGCAGCAGATCCTCTTTGGTCAGCAGTTTGAACACGTCCGCCAAGGGCTGCATCAGACCGTGCGGACCCACACGCAGGGGGCCAGTACGCGCCTGGATATGTGCTAAAACTTTCCGCTCTATCCACTGCAAATAGGCGAGCGTCGTCATGAAAATACCGAAGACGATCGCGATTTTGATCAGGCTGATGAGGAAGAAGTTCATTTCGCTTCAGTGACCGTCTCCGTCACGCTACCCGGATACATCGTTACTCTCTGATGGGGGTCGTGATACAGCGCGCCCGGTGCCTCAATGACCGAATTCAGCATCTTCGAGTAACGCCCGAGGGTTCCGGACGTGAAAAGCGTATTATGCGCCGACTGGATCGATTGCGTGTGCGATTCGGAAGAAATGCGACCGTTCAGCGGAATCGTATGCGCGGCGCCGCCGATTTCGATTACCGCGAAAGGAATATCGTAACCGCGCACAGACTTGCGAATTTCCGCGAAAACCATTTCCGGATTCGGCCGGCCGAAATCTTCGCGCATCTCCTTTGCCAATAGCCCGATGATTTCTAGGTCCGACTTCGTCCCCATGGTTTTCGGCCCGCGGCTGAGCTTCTGGACGTCACCGCAGACATTGGTCACCGTCCCGTTCTTTTCGTACGCCGAAGCCGCAGGCAATACCACGTCTGCTCGTTTCGCGGTCTCAGTGAGGAACAGGTCCTGAACTACCAGGAAGGCGTTTGAAGCAGCGAATGGCTGTCGCGAAGCAGGATTCGAACCGACAACCCAAACCGCGTCCAGGTCCGTCGCTGACAAAATCTGGTCATAACTCAACCCGGGTTCAAGGCCCGCTTCACTCACAGCGTGATAGCCGGGCAGCAGATCCGGAAGCAAGCCCATATCAGCGGCCCCGCGCGAGTTCGAATAATCCAGCAGGCAAATGTACTTGACCGGAATGCCCAGCGAATCTCCAAACGCGACTAGCTGCCGAACTCGTTCGCCTTTAATGGCGTCCCCGAACAGGATCACCAGTTCCGGCAGACCGGTCAGCCGTTCACGCAGGGCTTCGAGCGCCTCAAACTCACGGCCCACTTCCGCTCGCGACGTGATGCCGTATCCGTCTTCCCGTACCGGTCCGGGCGTCACGGCAAACACCTGCCCCTTGTTCAGTCTGAAATTCGACCGCAACTGGTACGCCAGTAACGGTTGCTCTTGCGCCAGATCGGCATCGATCACCAACGCCGCCTTAGTCGTGAACAGGTCTGCCGTGCTTGCGAGAGCGTTCGCCTTACCGCTGAGCGCATCGAGCAACGTTACGACGTCGCCCGTTCGATGATGGTCGATGTTTGACGTCCGCAGCACTTGCCGCGCGAACTTCTGCAGTAGAAAATTCTCTTCATTGGTGGTGTGATTCGACCCGATCACCGCAAATTTGCCATTCTTCGCCCGCAGTTCGCTAAACCTCTTCGCCACTGTTGCAAGCGCAATGGCCCAGGAGACCGGCTTCAGTTCACCATTCGTCTTTACCAGGGGAGTTGTCAAACGCTCGGGACTTTCGTTGAAGTCGAACGCGTATCGGCCCTTGACACAGAGGAACTCACCGTTTACGCCGGAGCGGTCGCGATTGTTGGCGCGCATGATGTCGCCGTTACGCACACCGAGGGTCGTTTTGCAGCCATTCGAGCAATGCGTACAAATCGTGCCGACATGCTCCATTTCCCAGGGCCGCGTCTTATAGCGATATGTACCGCTGGTTAGCGCACCGACCGGACAAATATCAATGCAGGCCCCGCACTCATCGCACTCCAGATGATCGCCGCGATTCGGCACAATCTCCGCCGCCGCGCCCCTGTTTCCAATACCCAGCGCATTCACGCCCAGACCTTCGCCGCAAATGCGCACGCAGCGATAACAAAGGATGCAGCGCGGCGCGTCGTAGAAAACGATGGGAGACCACTGCTTTTCATCCACATGAATCTTGGTCTCCACAAATCGGCTTTCGCCGGCTCCGTACCGGAAGACCATGTCCTGCAACTCGCACTCGCCGCCCTTATCGCAAACCGGGCAATCCAAAGGATGGTTTGTCAGCAGGAACTCGAGCGTTCCTTTGCGCGCTTTCCGCACCACTTCGGAATCCGTATGCACCACCATGCCTTCGGCTACCGGCAAGGTACACGCCACCTGTAATTTGGGCGTCTTCTCCACTTCCACCAGACACATGCGGCACGCCGCTTGCAAAGAAAGGCCGTCGTAATAGCAGAACGCCGGAATCGCAATGCCAGCCTGTTTGGCCGCATTGATGAGCAACGTACCGGGCGCGGCCTTCAGTTGACGGCCGTCGATCGTGAAATTGACTGGGTCAGCCATGATTTACAAAATTGCCTTACAGGACGGCCAGTTCCGGAACACGCTGCTGAGTGGAACTGCGGGATTTCTTGAGATACTCTTCAAACTCATCGCGGAATTTCGTTATAAAGCCGGTGGTGGGCATGGCCGCGGCATCGCCCAACGCGCAGAAAGTGCGTCCCATCATGTTGTCCGCCAGCTCTTTTATCAAATCGATGTCGCTCGCCTGTCCGCCCCCTTCATGAAAGCGGCCGATAATCTTCTTGAGCCAGGTTGTGCCTTCTCGGCACGGAATACACCATCCGCAGCTCTCATGAGCGTAGAACTTAATGGTTCGGAGCGCGACCGCCACGATATCGGTGTCTTCATCGAGAATCACCAAACCGCCGGAACCGGCCATCGATTTCGCTTTCGCAATGGAATCGAAATCCAGCAGCACATCCTGGCACTCGTCGGCCTTTAACACCGGCGACGATGAACCGCCTGGAATCACGGCTTTGAGTTTCTTGCCGTTGCGCATGCCGCCGCATACTTCATCGATGAGCCGCATCATGGGGAATCCCATGGGCAGTTCGTATACGCCCGGTTTGTTCACATGGCCCGACACGCACATCAACCGCGTGCCGCCATTCTTCGGGGTTCCAAGCCCGGCGAACCACGCGCCGCCTTTGCGAAAAATGACCGGAATCGCCGAAAACGTCTCGCAATTGTTCAAAATCGTTGGAGATTGAAACGCGCCCACAACCGCCGGAAACGGCGGCTTCAATCGCGGCACCCCACGCTTGCCTTCGAGCGACTCAAGCAGCGCCGATTCTTCGCCGCACTCATACGCGCCCGCGCCCGTATGGGTATAGAGATCGAAATCCCATCCAGAACCGAGAACGTTCTTGCCCAGGTAACCCCGCTCATATGCCTCGGCGATAGCCCGATCGACAATGTCGATCAAATACCGGTACTCGCCGCGAATAAAGATGTAACCCTTGTTGGACTTAATCGTCCAGCCCGCGATCAGCATCCCTTCAATCAACTGGTGCGGATCGTTCTCCATCAACAGCCGGTCTTTGCAAGTACCCGGTTCGCTCTCGTCCGAGTTGCAGATTACATACGTCGGCTTGCCGGTGGTGCGCGGGACAAAACTCCACTTCATACCCGTCGGAAACCCGGCGCCGCCGCGTCCCCGGAGCGACGAAGCCTTTAACTCGTCGATGATCGCTTCAGGCGTCATCTCCAGCGCCTTCTTCACCGCGACGTAACCCTCATTGGCCAGATACGTATCGATCGAGGCCGAGTTCGGAAGATCGAACCGGTACGAGATCACCATCTGTTCCAGTGGACTTGGTTCGTTATATCGCATGACTCGCTTAAGACGCCTTCCTCCCATAGCTGCCGTCATGCAACGCTTGCATGAGCTGATCGAAACGCTCCGGAGTGACGTAATGGTGGAAATCGTAATTGATCTGAATGGCCGGTGCCCACGAACACGCACCCATACACTCCACTTCTTCAAGCGATATCAACCCGTCCTGCGTTACCTGCTTATTGCGCAGCTTTAAGCTTCTTTCGGCGTGATCGTACAGTTCCTCGCCGCCTACCGCCTGGCAGGCGATGTTGGTACACACCTGCACGTGAAACTTCCCGAGCGGCTTGCGATGCAGCATCGAGTAATACCCGATTACTTCATCCACCTGCAACGGAGTTACGCCGCAGCGCCCCGCCACTTCTTCCACTAAGTCCTGTGTCACTGCACCGATTTCGTCTTGCGCGTACAGCAGCATGGGTACTATGGCGGAGCGCTGACGTCCTTCGGGGTAACTCCTGAGTAATTTCGCGAATCGCTCTTCGAGCGCCGGGGAAAACGTCATAGTCCTACCGGTCCACGTCTCCAAGCACGAAATCCATACTGCCCATGACCGCAATCGAATCGGCGATGACAACGCCTTCGAGCATCGCGCCCAGGCATTGCAGATTTCCAAAACTCGGAGTGCGCATGAACACACGATGCGGATTCGCGGTCCCGTCGCTCACCACGTAGTACCCCAGTTCGCCGCGCGGCGATTCCACCACCTGATACACCGAACTGGCCGGCACGCGGAATCCTTCCGTCACGATCTTGAAGTGGTAGATGAGCGATTCCATTTGGGTCTTCATCTTCTCGCGATCGGGCAGTAAGATTTGTGGAGCATCGGCTTGCCAGGGGCCCGAGGGCATGCCGTCCAGCGCCTGGCGCACGATTCTAATGCTCTGCCGCATCTCTTCCATCCGCACTTCATAGCGCGCGTAGACATCGTTTGCCGTGCGCGTCGGAATTTCGAAATCGAACAGCTCGTAACTGGTATGTGGAGAATCCTTGCGCGCATCGGTTTTCACGCCCGCGGCCCGGATCATGGGCCCCGTGACGCCCATTTCCAGCATGACGTCCACCGGCATCATGCCCACACCCTTCGTCCGGTTCATCCAAATCGGATTCGAAGAGAGCAGGTTGTGATATTCCTCGATCCCGCTGGCTAAACGCCCGATCAGCTTTGAAACTACTTTGTGCCAGCCGCGCGGCGGTTCCAGCGCCAGACCGCCGATCCGAATGTAGCTGGTCATCATGCGCTGTCCCGAAAACATCTCGAACAGCTTCATGATCTCTTCGCGTTCCCGGAAACAGTAGAAATACACCGTCATCGCGCCGATATCCAGCGCGTGCGTACCTAGCCAGGTGAGATGGCTGGAGATGCGGGTCAATTCGCAGAGCATGACGCGCATCCACTGCGCCATCGGCGGAATTTCCAACTGCAATAACTTCTCTACGGCCAACGCGTAGCACAAATTGTTGTTTAGGTTGGAGAGGTAATCGACGCGATCGGTAAGCGGAGTGCCTTGGGCATATTTCTTTGCTTCAAACTGCTTTTCAATGCCGGTGTGAAGATAACCAATCTCCGGTCTCGCCTTGAGAATAGTCTCGCCATCCAATTCCAAAACTACCCGGAGCACGCCGTGCGTAGACGGGTGCTGCGGCCCCATGTTGAGCGTCATGCGACGCTCCAAACTTGGCTTCCGGTCCTCCGGAAGCTCGATCCTGGTTGGATCTTCGATTGCTAATTCGTGCTCCGCGTCCAGCGACGCAACATGCACGTTTCCTTCTTTCATCGCCGCATCCTATATGACACTCGTATACAGATGGATTTCATCCGCTTACTCATCCTGATATGAGTACTTATGTCCATGAATCGGATAGTCCTTGCGCAGCGGATGGCCTTCGTAATCCGCCGGTAACATGATCCGCTCCAGGTTAGGGTGATTCCGAAACGAGATGCCGAACAAGTCAAATACTTCGCGTTCATACCAGTTCGCGCTTCTCCAGACAGAGACAACCGAATCCACTTCTTCGTTTTTCGCCAACCGGACGCTCAGCCTCGCGCGGGCATTGTGTTGCAGCGAATGCAGGAAATAAATCACCTCAAAGCGCGGTTCCCGCGGCCACCAGTCTACGGCGGTTACTGCACTTAAACGCTCAAAACCGCCCGTCTCTTTCAGCACTCGGCACACCGCGACGATCTGTGACGGCACAACATCGAATACCGGACCGTCGACCGCTGTGCTGACCCCGCTAACGGCATCGGGCAGGTGTTGATCGATGGCAATTGCCGCGGCGTTTCGGGCTAAGTCTTCAGGCAGCAAGCTTGCTCACCCCCTTGTCCATCTGCTTCTGCTCGGTATCCGCCGACCAGTTCAATACACCCTTCTTCCAGATGTAAAAGAAACCGCACAATACCAGCACGATGAATAGCAGCATTTCGAAAAATCCAAAGAGTTTAAGCTGCCGGAAGACGACTGCCCACGGATAAAGAAAGATGGCTTCGATATCGAACAGGATGAAGACCATGGCCACGAGGTAGAACTTCACGCTGAACCGCTCGCGGGCATTGCCCACAGGGTTCATGCCGGATTCGTAAGGTGTGGACTTGACCGCGTCGCGAACGCGCTGTCCCAGCAGCGCGGAAAACCCAATCATCGCCCCGGCAACCCCCAGGGCAATCAAAATTTGGATCAAAACCGGAAACCACGTTTCGGCGTAAGTGGTAGGCATGGCGCTCTAATGTTCAGAGTATCAGCCGGACTAAGCACAAACTGCGGGAGCATAATAGTGTAAGTGCACTCGCCCACTATTCAGGTCACCGTTAACGGCGAGGCCAAGGCTATCCCACCGGGCCAATCTGTCAGCGCCCTTTTGGATTGGTTAGCGGTGGGCTCGGATCGTGTTGCGGTCGAATTGAACAAGTCGCTCGTGCGCAAGCGGGATTGGCAACAAACCACAGTTGCGCACGGTTCGCAAATCGAAATTGTCGAATTTGTCGGTGGGGGATAAATCCTCTCCCGCAATCCTACTTGACTCTTTTACGGGGTCTAGTACAATCTGGGGAGCCGTTACATTCCAAAACGGAAACGGGGCGTCATGTTCAAAACACGCAAAGTCCGTCCTGATTTACCCGCTGGCCAGCGGACATATACAAGTACCGACGTCGCGAAGATCGCCCAGGTGAGCCTTCGCCAATTGCAATGGTGGGATGAGCGTAAAGTCGTCTCGCCCCGGCACGAGGGCCATAAGCGCATCTACCTTCCGGAAGAAGTGATCGAGATCACCGTGATTGCCGAGCTTCGCCGAAAGGGCTTCTCGCTGCAGAAGATCCGCCGTGTTCTTAGATTCCTGCAGCGCGAGATGGGTCGTCGCCTTGGGGACGTTTTGTCGACGGACTCCCGCCTCCACCTGCTCACCGACGGCAAATCCATTTTCCTGGAAGACCAGCAGGACCGTATTATTGACCTGCTTAAGAACGCCCGTCAACCGATGTTCCTTGTTTGCGTCAGCGACCAGGTGCGGCGTCTTGAAGAAGCGGCTCCCAAGAAGGGTATTCGCGCCGAAACCTCGCTCGGCAAGCGGTTCCGAGCTGCGGTCTAGCGCGTCGAAAGCTTCCATCCGCCTCTCCACAGCGCCACACCCGTTTCGTACTCTATACGTCTATACTGAAAACAGACCCTGGAGGTCGGATTGTCGTCCCACCGGCGCTATTTCCTTTTTGTTCCCCTTTTTATCGCGACGTGTGCGCTGCTGGCCGGCCAGTTTGGGCCCGGGGCTGCGGTTGCGGCTCAGAAGAATGTAAGCACGACCTCCGATGAAGATTTGAAGGCGAGCATCGAATCGTTCACAAAGGTCTACGACATCGTCGATCAGAATTACGCCGACAAGCTTTCGGCTGATAAGGCCATCTATAAAGGCGCCATTCCAGGCATGTTGCGGACGCTCGATCCGCACTCCAATTTCTTCGACCCGAAAGACTTCGCCGGCCTGCGCGAAGAGCAACATGGCAAGTACTACGGCGTCGGCATGACAATCGGTCCGCAACCGCGTACCGGCAAAACCATGGTCATCCATCCCTTCGGCGGAACTCCGGCCTATCGTGCCGGCATCCGGCCCGGCGACGTGCTGGTTGAGGTGAATGACAAGCGCTGTGACACCCTCACCAGTACCGAAATCGCTGACCTGCTGCGCGGTCCGAAAGGTACTCCGGTGCAAGTGGTCGTCAGCCGGGAAGGCACTACGAAGCCTCTCACCTTCAATCTCGTTCGTGACGAGATCCCCCGCAATAGTGTCGACGAAGCGTTCTGGGTCCGGCCCGGCATCGCATTCATGCGCATTCAGCAGTTCACGGAAACCACCAGTAAGGAAGTGGAGGACAATCTCAAGGCCTTAGGCGAGCAGAACATCAAAGGCTTGATCCTGGACTTGCGCGAGAATCCCGGCGGACTTCTACAGGAAGGCGTGGCGGTCGCGGGGCATTGGCTCGATCGCGGTCAAGTCGTCGTCTCGCATAAAGGCCGCGCGTATTCTGAGAAGCCATATCTCGCCCACGGCAGCCAATACGGCGAAAGCTATCCAATTGTCGTCCTCGTCAATCGCTACTCTGCGTCAGCGGCTGAAATCGTGGCCGGAGCTCTTCAGGATCATGATCGCGCTTGGATCCTGGGGGACACAACTTTCGGCAAGGGCTTGGTGCAGACCGTTTATCCATTAAGCGACAACACTGGCTTGGCGCTCACAACGCAGCATTACTTCACTCCGAGTGGCCGTTTGATCCAACGCGATTACTCTAATCTGTCCTTCCTCGATTACTACTACGGGAAACGGACGCAGGTCAGCAACCCGACTGACGTCAAGCAGACCGATCTGGGTCGTGTGGTGTATGGCGGCGGTGGTATAACCCCGGATGAAAAGTTCCAGCCGGCCAAGCTCGATGCCTTCGAGTTGGGCGTTCTGCGCAGGAACGGGTTCTTTGATTTCTCGGCACATTATTTCTCGACTCACGACACGAAGCTCGCCAAAAACTGGACGCCGGACGAGGCAATGCTCGAACAGTTGCATGACTACCTCGTGAAAGAGGGCGTCACGTTCACCGAGGCGGACTGGACTCGCGACCATGACTGGTTACGAAACGAACTGCAGCAGGAGATGGATATCACTGCGTTTAGCTACGAAGAGTCGCAGAAGGTCGCAGTCGAGGAAGATCCGGAAGTGCAGAAAGCCATTGCGGCAATGCCTCAAGCGTCCCATCTGCTCGCCGAATCGAAGAGCCGCTACGAGAAACAGCGAGCGAGCTTGCGTTAGGTTTGCCGACTGCCTTAGCTGAACCACAAATCACCGTCCTCGACACCGGTGGGCAATACACGCATCTGATTGCGCGCCGCGTCCGTGAACTCGGCGTCTATGCCGAGGTCCAGCCGAGCGATGCCTCAGCTTCTAAACTTCGCTCCCGCAAGGGCCTCATTATCTCTGGAGGGCCCGGCAGCGTTTACGAGCCCAGTTGCCCGGATATCGATCCGCGGATTCTGGAAGCCGGTCCGCCCGTGCTCGGTATCTGTTATGGCCATCAGCTTCTTGCCCATCATTTGGGTGGAAGCGTCCGCCAAGGCGACCGCGGCGAATACGGCATTGCGCAACTAACCGTTACCGGCAAAGATCCGCTGTGGGCCGGCGTAGGGGGTTCCCAAATCTGGATGAGCCATCGTGATACGGTCCAGGTTGCGCCGCCTGGCTTCCAAGTCACGGCATCCACCGAGACATCGGGCATCGCAGCCATGTCCCACCCCGACCGCAAACTGTTCGGTCTGCAGTTTCATCCCGAAGTAGTGCATACGCACGCGGGCACGCGCATCCTTGAGAATTTTGTCTTCGGCATCTGTCATGCGGCGAAGGACTGGGATATATCGCAACGCGTGCCTGTCGTCGAAGAGCAGATCCGCTCGGCCGTCAAAGACCGCAATGTATTCTTCTTCGTCAGCGGCGGCGTCGATTCCACCGTTGCCTATACGCTCTGCCTGAGAGCTGTGGGGCCTGAGCGTGTCTACGGAATTTACGTCGATACCGGGCTGATGCGCAAAGGCGAGACGGAGTTCGTGCGCAGTATTTTTCAGGAACTTGGTGCGGCGCACTTTATGGTGGAAGAAGCCGAGGGAGAATTCCTCGCGGCCCTCAACGGACTTCACGACCCGGAGGCGAAACGCCTCGCCATCGGCGAGCAGTTCGTCAAGGTGCAGGCGCGCATTCTTGCCGGCGAGCATTTCCTGGATGGCCACTGGATACTTGGTCAAGGCACCATCTATCCCGACACCATTGAGTCCGGCGGCACTGCCAATGCCGACCTGATCAAGACCCATCACAATCGCGTTGCCGGCATTCAGGCGCTGATTGAATCCGGCCGCATCATTGAGCCGCTCACGTCTTTCTACAAAGATGAAGTGCGGGAAATCGGCCGTGAGATAGGCGTGTCCGCCAAATTCCTTTCCCGCCATCCCTTCCCCGGTCCAGGCCTGGCGATCCGCTGTCTTTGCTCAGAGAAAGAACGGGCGATCCTCGAAACATCCGATGGTTATCTTCTGCCGGTGCGCTCCGTCGGAGTACAAGGAGATTGCCGCAGCTATCGCAACGTCTTGGCACTGAAGAACGCGCCCACACTGAACGAGATTCAGAAAGTTGCGCCCGCATTGACCAACAGCCGTTCAGATATCAATCGCGTTGTTGCCCTTTGCGGCCGCAAAGTCGCGCTGAATTCCATGAGAGTCTTTGAGGCGAGCATCACCAAACAGCGCCTCGACATCTTGCGAGAGGCCGATGCGATTGTGCGCGACATGTGCATGGAAAGCGGCTTCGAAGATCAGGTCTGGCAATTTCCCGTTGTCCTCTTGCCTGTGGGCACAGAACACGCTCGTGAATCGCTTGTGCTGCGGCCGATCAACTCCGTTGATGGAATGACCGCCGACGTCGTTCTGATGCCGGGCGAAATGTTAAAGCACCTTACAAAGCGGTTGCTGGCGCTACCCTCCATTGCCGCCGTATTCTACGATGTCACTCACAAACCTCCCGGCACAATCGAGTGGGAATAAATCCTGAGCCAGCGCCTGCGCTTTCAATCGAGAGCCGGATCCTCCTGGTGCGCGGGCAGAAGGTCATGCTCCCCGCCGATTTGGCTGAATTGTATGGTGTAGCGACAAAGGTCTTCAATCAGGCAGTTAAGCGGAATAAATCAGCGCTTCCCCGACGGCTCTATGTTTCAGCCTAACGGGTTCCGAGTGATTATTACATGCGATATTCCCTTCTAAGCCGATGGTAGTTGCTGCGCGGGACGGTTTATTTGATTGCCAGTGTGACCCGCTAGATCCGATGGAAGCTCTTGAGAATGTCTCTTGTGCTGTAGCGTAGCGCGATCGGCCGGCCGTGCGGGCAGGTCATTGGGTACTCGCAAGCGGCTAATGCCCGCAACAGCCAGTCAATCTTCTGGGGATCGAGCTTTGTATTGATCTTGATCGCGGCGCGGCAGGCAATCGTGGCGCAGACATTCCGTCTGATCTCATCGAGCGAGGCCGAGCGCAATTCTGTTTCGGCTATTTCTAAAATCTCGCCCACGATTTTTTCGATGTCCGCCGGGCCGACTCCCGCCGGCGCGGCTTTGATCGCAATCGTTCTTTGGCCGAACGGCTCCGATTCGAAGCCATGAGCGTTCAACTCTTCCCCAATCCGCCCATATTCGAACTGCTGGCCAGGAGTGAGTTGCATCACCAGCGGCATCAGTAATTGCTGGGCTTCCACTGTTCCGGCAACGCGCTGACGCAAGACTTGCTCGAACAAGATGCGCTCGTGCGCAACGTGCTGATCCACGATCCAGAGACCGTCGCGGCCCGCAGCGATGATAAAGCTTTCGTGCAATTGACCGAGCGGACGAAGATCCGGAAGCGCTGCGAAGGTATCAGGGCTTTCCCATCCCCAGGGAGCTGCTCCATGAGTGTCGGGGATATGGCGAATGACAGGCGAGGCCCTGGGCGTCGATATGGAATCACGGATGGCCGCGGGATGCGGTACCGGAGCAACCTGCACTTCGGGAACGGCGAGTGAACCATTGATGCTTTCGGCCACCATTTCAGCGGGTTGTTCCGCAACCGTCACGGACTGCATCTCCACGGAGAATTCGGAGAAGGGAAGCCCGGCGGCGCCCTGCACAAACGCGCGTGGCGCAACGGGCGAGATGGGCATCACCGGCATGCTGGATACGGGCCGGTTTTCCATTAGTATTTCGCGGATCGCGTCGCGAACAAAGTCGTGAACGGCGGACCCGTGGCGGAAGCGAACCTCGGTCTTTGAAGGATGGACATTCACATCCACTTCGCTCGCATTGCAGTTCAGAAACAGCAGAGCAAAGGGATAACAGCCCGGCGGCATCAGGTTATGATAGGCCGCCGAAATGGCGTGCATCAGCACCTTGTCGCGGATCAGCCGGCCGTTCACGAACAGAAAGACCGAGTTGCGGTTGAGCTTCTGTACATGCGGTCCTGAGACTAAACCTTCGAGAACGAATTCCGCTACTTCTGGCGCGGGCGGTTCTGCCATGGCAGCTCGCGAACCGGGTGCAACGTACGGGGGCGGCAGCCGCACTTCATAAGTGCGTGGACCGACATCGATGAGATCCTGCATGATCTCTGAACCGAATACCTGAAACGCGCGGTCGCGCAGAGTCGAAACCGGAGTGACGCTCAACAACTCGCGTCCTTCGTGATACAACTCAAAGCGCTTCTCCGCGTGGCCGAGACTGTAATGCGTTACCAGCGACCCGATGTGCGCCAATTCGGTTTGATCGCTGCGCAAGAACTTCTTACGCGCCGGCACGTTGTAGAAGAGATCGCGAACGTTGATCGTGGTTCCCGGCGGACGCGCAATCTCGTCACAGCGAAGCAGTTTTCCGCCCGCAATCTCGACCGCTGCCCCCGTTCGCTCGTCTTGTGAGCGCGTCTCCAATAAGAGACGGCTGACGGACGCAATAGAAGGCAGCGCTTCCCCACGAAAACCGAGTGTAGCGATCGATAGCAGGTCTTTGACGTCGCTCAGTTTACTCGTTGCGTGGCGCTCAAAGGCGAGCATCGCGTCATCGCGCAGCATGCCGCAGCCGTCATCCTGGATGCGAATCAGTCTGCGACCGGCGTTTTCAGAGTCGATCCGGATCTCTGTCGCGCCGGCGTCGAGCGAGTTTTCAAGCAGTTCTTTTACAACAGAAGCGGGTCGCTCAACTACCTCTCCGGCCGCGATTTTGTTCGCGACATTGTCAGACAGGATTCGTATGCGGCCCATTGCCTAGCTAACGTCAGCCACTCATGGCGGCAAGAAACTCGGCGTTGCTGCGAGTCTTACCCAGCTTATCGAGCAGCAGTTCCATCGATTCGACAGGCGACAGCGGATTCAGCACTTTGCGCAGCACCCAAACGCGATTCAGTTCTTCGCGCGGCATCAGCAGCTCTTCCTTACGCGTGCCGCTGCGGTTGATATCGATGCCGGGAAAGACCCGCTTGTCGACCAGCTTGCGGTCGAGGTGAATTTCAGAGTTACCGGTACCTTTGAACTCTTCAAAAATTACGTCGTCCATGCGGCTGCCGGTATCGATCAAGGCGGTCGCGATGATGGTGAGCGATCCACCTTCTTCGATGTTGCGCGCCGCTCCGAAAAAGCGCTTCGGACGCTGCAATGCGTTCGAATCCACACCGCCGGAGAGCACTTTACCGGAAGGTGGAACCACGGTGTTATAGGCACGAGCCAACCGGGTTATAGAGTCGAGCAGGATGACGACATCGCGCTTGTGCTCAATTAGGCGCTTGGCTTTTTCGATCACCATCTCGGCCACTTGAACGTGCCGCTGCGCCGGTTCATCGAAGGTGGAACTGATGACTTCACCGCGCACCGAGCGCTGCATGTCGGTGACTTCTTCCGGGCGCTCATCGATCAACAGCACGATCAGGTTGATCTCGGGATGGTTCGTCGTGACGGAATTGGCGATGCTTTGCAGCAGCATCGTTTTACCGGTACGCGGAGGAGCCACGATCAACCCACGCTGGCCTTTGCCCAGCGGAGTAAGCAGATCCATCACACGGCCAGAAAAGTTGTCTTTGCTCGTTTCGAGCTTGAGCCGCTGATCGGGATAGAGGGGCGTCAGATTGTCGAAAAAGATCTTGTTGCGCGATTCCTCTGGGGGCTCGAAATTGATCGCGTCCACCTTAATGAGCGCGAAGTAGCGCTCGCCTTCCTTCGGCGGGCGGATTTGACCGGATACTGTATCGCCGGTGCGCAGGTCAAAGCGGCGTATTTGAGACGGCGAGACATACACGTCGTCCGGCCCCGGCAGGTAGTTGTATTCGGGTGCGCGTAGGAAGCCGAAGCCGTCGGGCAGACATTCGAGCACGCCTTCGGAGAAGATGAGACCGCTTTTTTCGGCCTGAGTTTGCAGAATTTTGAAAATGAGCTCCTGCTTGCGCAGGCCGGCGGCGCCCGCGACACCCAGATCCTTGGCGATCTGATTGAGCGCCTGAATGCTCATGTCCTTCAATTCGACCAGGTCGAGCGTGGTGGTGCCGTTCTTCTGTCCCTGCGCGCCCGTATTGCCGATGGAATGACGGCCGCGGCGCTGGAAACCTTGTTGCCCTTGCTGGCCCTGCTGTCCTTGTTGCGGCGCCTGTTGCTGCCGTCCACCTTGGGTGGCAGCAGAGGATTGTGCCGCGCTTGATGGCGCCGCGCCAGAAACGACAGCCTGTGAGCTGTTCTCAGGCGCATTCCTCACTTCGGCGTTCGCCGCAGGTGATCGCACATCGGCTGTTTTACGCTGGCCTTCGGCGATCGGTCTGCCATTCGCCGGCTTGTTGTCGCCAGCGGGTCTCGGCCGGGTCGCGGTAGTCCGTTCGGGCTTCGATGCGTCAGGCGCACGCTGCTCGGCCGCCTTGGGCGCTTCCGTCCCGTTGCCGCTGGAGCCGTCCGGAGGGTTTGCTTCGTTCGTGTCCGTATTCTTACCGTTGCCGTTTAAATCTTGTGGCTTCTCGGTGGGCGTACCTTCGGTGGTAGCCGCGGGGGCTATTTCTGGTTCTTGATCTTCGAGATTGTTTGCCAAATTTCCCTCACTCCCCGGCCGTCGATGGCCGAGAATGCGATCGGCTCCTGGTCCGTTAATTCTCTTTGGACCGCAGCCAACCCAACCTTTCGTTGGTTACCGCTCTTTAACTTGTCGATCTTGGTGGCGACCACCTGATATCGACGATTGTGAAACTCGAGCCAGGATTTGAGTTCCAGGTCCATATCCATCCATCCACGCCTGGCATCGACGAGGAGGAGCGACAACACAAGATTCTTTCGCTCCACAAGATAACTCTCAATCAGCTTTTTCCAACTGTCGCGTTCTTCGAGCGAGACACGAGCATACCCGTATCCGGGTAAATCGACGAAGCGTGTTGCGCCGTCGATCCGGAAAAAGTTGATGAGCTGTGTACATCCCGGACGGGCGCTCGTATACGCCAGTCGCGGAATTCCAACGAGCTTATTCAACAAGCTCGATTTGCCAACGTTGCTTCGTCCGAGAAAGGCGATCTCGGCTGGCCCACCCGGCTGTTCCGGCGGAAACTGTTGCGGCCGAGCGGCGCTGATAATCAGCTCGCAGGCGGATGTGTCGATCCCCTGGGAGCGTTTCAGCGATACTGCTTCAGTCCCCAACACGGCTGTCATTTCACGGACGCGGGATTTACGCTCGAAGAATACCGGAACCTTAATGGGTCAGATTGTCCTCAACGCGTTCCACTAAATCGGCCGCTGTCGCCGAGGGTGCCAGCGGCAACGCGACGATTTCGCGCTCCAATGCAATCTTGAGCACTTCATCCATTGAAGTGACGAAGTGCAGCTTCATCTCTTTCCGGACGTTCTCCGGAATATCTACCAGGTCTTTCTCGTTGTCCTGCGGAAGAACAATTTCGAAAATTCCCTGGCGATGCGCCGCCAGAAGTTTTTCTTTCAAGCCTCCGATGGGCAGCACACGGCCTCGCACGGTAATTTCGCCCGTCATCGCGAGATCGCCCCGAACCGGAATGCCCGTGAGCGTACTGCAAATACTCGTTGCGATCGTAATGCCAGCCGAAGGGCCGTCTTTCGGAATGGCGCCTTCGGGCACATGTACGTGAATGTCGAGATGCCGGTAAAAGTCCTTCGGCAAGCCGATAAATTGGGCGCGCGACCGGACGTAGCTCATGGCAGCCTGCGCCGATTCCTGCATGACGTCACCCAGTTTGCCGGTCGTCATCATCTTGCCGCGCCCTTCCATGGCGCTCGCTTCGGTGGTCAGAATAGAACCGCCCACTTCGGTCCAGGCCAGGCCCGTCGTGACCCCAATCTCGTTCTTCTTCTCGCTATCGAGCTCACGGAATTTGGCGGGTCCGAGCATATCGGCAATCTTCTCTGGCGTGAGAAGAACCTTGTCAATCGGAATGAGCGGCGCTTCTTCCTTCTTGGCCTTCCGTTTGCTCTTCTTGGATGGCTCGGGAGTTTCTTCGATCACTTGCGCCTCTTCCTCAATCACTTCCACGCCGTCGGCAGTTGCCGCAGAAACGGGCTGCTCCTCGCCAGTCGACTGGGCGTCTACCAGTTTACGAGCGACTTTGCGGCAGAGATTGCCGATCTCGCGCTCCAGATTTCTGACGCCCGCTTCACGAGTGTAGGACTGAATCAGGCTTTGCAGGCCGGCGTCCGGGAACTCTACCTGCTCTTCGCCCACGCCGGTGTCTTTCCTCTGCTTGGCAACGAGGAAACGCTTCGCGATCTCCAGCTTTTCGAGTTCGGTGTAACCCGAGAGCCGGATCACTTCCATGCGGTCCTGCAAGGCCGGCGGGATGGTGTGGAGCACATTGGCGGTCGCGATGAAGAACACCTGGCTGAGGTCATATTCGACATCGAGGTAGTGATCCATGAACATGTAGTTCTGTTCCGGATCGAGCACTTCGAGCAGCGCCGCCGAGGGATCGCCCCGGAAGTCCATCGACATCTTGTCGATTTCATCCAGCATGATGACCGGGTTCTTGGTCCCCGCTTTTTTCATCATCTGGATCAGTTGGCCGGGAAGCGCACCGATGTATGTACGGCGATGGCCGCGGATTTCGGCTTCGTCCCGCACGCCGCCGAGCGAGAGGCGCACGAACTTTCGTCCGGTAGCTTTCGCGATCGACATCCCAAGCGAAGTTTTGCCCACCCCAGGAGGCCCGACAAAGCAAAGAATAGAACCTTTGGGATTGGCGACCAGGCGCCGCACAGATAAGAACTCAAGGATGCGCTCCTTGATCTTTTCGAGCCCGTAGTGATCGCCTTCAAGAACCTGGCGCGCATACCGCAGCTCACGAATTTCCTTGGTTTTCTTCTTCCACGGCACCGCGAGCAGCCAGTCGAGATAGTTGCGCGAAACGGTGGATTCAGCAGACATCGGGGGCATGCCTTCCAAACGCTTCAACTCCGCCATGGCCTTTTCGTGTGCGTCCTTGGTCATGCCGGCGGTATCGATCTTCTTCTTTAACTCGTCGTACTCGCTCTTCTCGCCCCGGCCGAGTTCCTTTTGAATGGCCTTGATCTTCTCGTTGAGGTAGTACTCTTTTTGCGCGCGCTCCATCTGGCGCTTCACGCGGCCCTGAATAGTGCGGTCCACGTTCAGCTTTTCAATCTCGATATCGAGCAGATCAGCCACACGCGTGAGGCGGTCCACCGGATCGAAAATCTCCAGCAGTTCCTGGCGCTCCTCAATCGTGAGCTGAAGGTTCGCGCCGACTGTGTCAGCCAGTTTGCCCGGTTCGTCCACGCGAATCGCGGCAATCATCGTTTCGTAGTTCAGGTTCTGGCTGAGCTTGACGTACTGCTCGAACAAAGTCGTGACACGGCCGGTGAGCGCGTCAAGCTGCGAACCCTGTTCGACCTTATAGGTGGTCGTTTTGACAACCGCCCGGAAGTAACCTTCTTCCTCGCTGACGGAAATGATCTTGCCCCGCTCGACACCTTCCACTAGAACTTTGATGTTCCCGTCGGGCTGTTTCAAACTCTGAACAATATTCGCGACCGTACCCACCGAGTAGATCTCATCCGGGCGCGGTTCATCTACCGAAGCATCGTGCTGCGTGGCTAAGAAGATCTTCTTATCCCCGACCAGCGCTTCTTCCAAGGCACGGACACTCGATTCACGACCCACCACAAACGGGGTCATCATATAGGGGAAAATCACCACGTCCCGAATGGGCATCATGGGCAATCGTTTTGTATCCGTTTTATCTTTCGTCGTGACCATTTTGACTTTCTAGGCGGATTATTGTCCCGGAACGAATGGGACCAATGAAGAAGAACGGCGGCATCGTTACAGATACCGCTCAAGATGGCGGAAACGAGGCTCGATCGAGCTCACCCGGAGCGCCGGGCGACTAGCCCGCCTTTTCGAGCACGGCCATATTGATCTTCTGCGAGAGCACCATCTCCTTGGTGACTACGAACTCACGCACTTTTTTAAACGTCGGGAGATAGTACATTAGGTCGAGCATGAGATCTTCCAGGATCATGCGGAGACCACGGGCACCCACTTTGCGCTCCATCGCGAGTTGCGCAACTGCTTCCAGGGCGTCTTCGCTAAATTTGAGCTTAACATTCTCAAACTCAAACAGCTTTTGATACTGGCGAATGATGGCGTTCTTCGGCTTCGTCAGAATCTGCACGAGGGCTTCTTTCGAGAGATCCTCCAGAATCGCCGTTACAGGCATCCGCCCGATGAATTCGGGAATGAAGCCGTATTTGATGAGATCCACCGGTTGGCACTGGACCAACATGTCCACGTCACGGCGCACGTTGTTTCCCCTCGGCGTACAATCTCCTTTTCGTCCGGGGCGACGAAACCGATAGCCTTGGTGCCGGCGCGCCGCGCGATGACCTTTTCCAGACCCACAAAAGCCCCGCCGCAGATAAACAGGATATTCGTCGTGTCAACGGGCGTAAATTCCTGGTGCGGATGCTTGCGGCCGCCTTGCGGCGGAACATTCGCCACTGTCCCTTCCAGAATCTTCAGCAATGCCTGCTGCACGCCTTCGCCCGACACATCGCGGGTGATGGACGGGTTCTCGTCCTTGCGCCCGATCTTATCGATTTCGTCGATGTAAATGATGCCGGTTTGCGCGCGCTGCACGTCCCAATCCGCGTTTTGCAGCAGCCGCAGAATGATGTTCTCCACGTCTTCGCCGACATAACCCGCTTCCGTGAGCGTCGTCGCGTCGACAATAGCGAACGGCACATCCAGTATGCGCGCCAACGTCTGAGCCAGCAGCGTTTTGCCCGTGCCGGTAGGCCCGATCAGCAAGATATTCGATTTCGACAGCTCCACTTCGCTGCCCCGCTGCTTGTTCATCTGGATGCGCTTGTAATGGTTGTAGACCGCGACCGCAAGCTTCTTTTTAGTCGCTTCCTGTCCGATTACATACTGATCCAGATATTCTTTGAGCTCTAACGGACGAGGGAGCTTCCCGGGCGTTCCGTAGCTTTGCTCATGCCGGTCGTCTTCAATGATGGAATTACAAACGGCGATGCACTCATCGCAGATGTAAGCTCGCGGATAGTCGCTGGGCGACGATATTAGCTTACCGACGACGTCCTGGCTTTTATGACAGAACGAGCAGCGAAGGGAATCGTCAGATCCGGCGCGTTTCAATCCGGTTCTCCCACATGGAAAATATCAAGAGATCCCTTGCCCCGATCCTTAGATTTCAAGACCAGTATAACAACAGTAGAGCCGTTTGAAGCTCAGAACATAAAAGTTCGCCCGAATTCCTCCAGCCCCATTTAGCTGTCTAAGCACGCGTCCTAGTCCCGCATCCGTGAGATTCGGAGCGGCGCTTCGACCCTTTGGGCGAGCAAGCGAACCTCGGCTTGACCCCATCCCCGAATCAACCCCCTTTTTAGTACTACTGCCAAACTTAATCTGAATTTATTAATACCTTTGGACTACGGGTTGTGATAACATCCTCCGCTAGTAGGAAAACCAGTTTGCCTGGTTGGGCAAATTCTTTCCGCGTTGGGGCAAATTCTCTGAACAAGGGGTGGATTACCAAATATGTACTCTAGGACTCAGCTTACGTCCTCATCTGGCACGTCGTCGCGGGCCCAGCATTTCAAAGGGGCTAGAACCCAGGCGCTTGCATTGTGCTTTTTGTTGCTGCTTGGCTGCTGTGCGGCATTTGCGCAGTTAGGCACCGGCGGCACTATTGCAGGCACAGTCACCGATCCAAGCGGCGCCGCGGTTCCAAACGTAGCCATTGCGATCACAAATACCGCCACGAACACCGTGACGAAAATCAACGCCAACGATCATGGCGAGTTTGTAGCGGCCGATCTCCCGGTCGGCAACTACACTGTCCGGGCCGAATCGGCAGGCTTTAAGGTCGCCGAGCAGAAAGACGTGGTAGTGAACGTCGGTGGACGCGTGCGCGTAGACCTTGCGCTTGAGATCGGCAGCACGCAAGAGAGCGTGACCGTAGAGGCGAATGCCGTTCAAGTCCAATCGGAGTCGAGCGAAGTGAGCAGCGTCATTACCGGGCAACAGGTCACGCAGCTTGCCACGAACGGACGCAGCGTTTACTCCCTCGCGGCCTTGACCCCGGGAGCTTCGAGCAATCAATCGGATCTGAATATTCCAACTTCCACCGGCGGCGACGCGGGCGTGAGCTTCAACGGGCTGCGCGAAAACCATAATCTCTGGATGGTCGACGGCGGCGAAGCGTCGGACCGCGGCGGCGCGGGCGGCATGGACGTGATGCCATCCATCGATGCCATTGGAGAGTTCCGTGCCTTGACCTCGAACTACACCGCGGAATTCGGGCTCTCTTCGGCCGGCACGCTGACCATGGTGATCAAGTCGGGAAGCAAAGACTTTCACGCCACCGCCTGGGAATTCAACCGGAATGACGCGCTCGACGCGGCGAACGCGATCAACAAAGCCAACGGCGTCCCCACTCCCGAGTTGCGTTTCAATACCTACGGCTTCAATGTCAGCGGTCCGGTGTTCATCCCGAAGGTCTACAACAAATCGCGGGAAAAAACGTTCTTCTTTTACAACATGGAGTGGCGCAAGCTGATCCAGGGCGGCAACGTGAACACCACCGTCCCAGCTAGCAGCGAGTACGGCGGCAATTTCGGACCGACCGTCATCAAAGTGCCAACTGCCTCGCAATTGGCGCCCAGCATTCTGGCGAAATTTACAAGTATGGGATTAGTTCCCGGGCAGGCGTTCCCAAATAATACGATTCCGGCATCGCTGCTCGATCCGAACGCCCAGATCCTGTTAAAGGCGGGTATTTTCCCGGCTGCCAACGGTGCCAATAACCAATTCGTCGGCGGCAATAAGTTGCCAACCGATTTGCGCGAAGAGATTGTGCGCATCGATCATCGCTTTTCAGACAAGGTTCTCGATCTTCGGGCACTTCATCGAAGAAGGCGTAGATCAGCGCTACGGAACCACCCAGTGGAGCGGCGACAACGTCCCAACCATCGGGACCCAGTTCAGCAATCCGGGCTATCATGCCGTCATTCACGCCACGTTCTCGATCACGCCCACATTGCTGAATGAGATCGCCTATAACCAGAACGGCAACACTCTGACGCTTTCTCCGTCCGGGATCTATGCCCGGCCCAGCAGGTCTAGCCATTCCGGAACTCTTCCCGGGCAACAATCTCAATCGAATTCCGTCCATCAGCCTCGGACAGATCGGCACAAACTACGACGTCGGAAGCTGGCCATGGCATAACAAGGCCGACGACTATCAGGTTCGCGACGATCTTTCCTGGATCAAGGGTTCGCATCAAATAAAGTTCGGTGGCAGTTGGGCGCTGTATAAAAAAATCCAGGATCTATTCGGGCCTACTCAAGGCTCGTTCAGCTTCAACGGACAGTACACCGGCAATGACTTCGCCGATTTCCTGCTCGGACTCTCGAATTCTTATAACGAGCTTGCCGTGCAGGATAAAGGCTACTGGAACAACATCTCGCCGGCGGCTTATGTGCAGGATAACTGGAAGGTCACTTCCAAGCTGACCCTCAACCTGGGCTTGCGCTGGGATGGCATTCCGCACACCTATGAAGCCCATAACCGCATGTCGAATTTCTATCCTGGCCTTTACAATCCCGCGAACGCCGCTCAACTGGCCCCGGATAACAACAGCATTCTCCCAACCAGCCCGGGTCTTGGACCAAGCCCCAACCCGATTCTTAACGGCTATCAGTTTTACTTGAATGGAATCGGCATCGAAGGGCAGAACGGAATTCCAAAAGGGCTCGTGAAAGATGCCTGGCTCGATTTCGGCCCGCGCGTCGGCTTTGCCTATAGTCTGGGCGAATCCGGCAAGACGGTCGTCCGCGGCGGCTTCGGCATCATGTACGAACGCATTCAGGGCAATGACATGTACAACGCCGGACCCAATCAACCCTTTAGTGCCAGCGTCACCTTCAATAATGTTTCGCTTTCGAATCCCAGCTTGAGCCTGCAATCCGGAACTACTCAGACCGCTCCCATTCCGATTGGAAGCATCACGGGTCTGGCTTACACCGATTACAAGAGCCCCTCCAGCTACCAATACAGCATGGGGCTGGAGCGGCAACTTTCACGCGATTCCGTCCTCTCGGTCGCCTATGTGGGAAACCAGAACCGGCATCAGAACGATTACCGCGAAACGAATTTGCCGAATCCCAGCGTTCTGCCCTGCCTGATCAATGGCTCGACAACTTGCCCGTATAACGCTGTTGTCCCCTACCTCGGCTTCAACTCCATCAAGCTTTCCGAAAACGCCGAGAATTCGCACTACAACAGCCTGCAGGTGGAACTGCGCTCCCGTATCCGGGACAATCTCACCTTGCAAACCGCTTACACCTTATCGCGCGCCATCGATCCGGGCGGCGCCGGCGGTACCGGCAATCTCGGCGGCGACCTCTACACCGTATCGGATCCTTACAATCGCGCTTACGACAACGGTCCCGCTGGAGGCGATCGGACTCACGTGGCCTTCGTGAACTTCATCTATCAGCTTCCCTTCTTCAAGAACAGCCAGAGCAAGGCATTGAAATCCACCCTGGGCGGATGGGAATTGTCGGGAATCGTCACCATGGAATCCGGCCTTCCGCTGGGTATCACTCTCGGTGGCTCGCAAGGCGGTAACGGCGTAGATAACGGTAGGAATCGCCCGGATCTCACGGGAAAGATCACTTATCCGCAATCCTCCGGCGCATGGTTTAACACTTCTGTGTTTACAACCCCGGCCCTCGGCGCTTGGGGTGACTTGCCGGCCGGTGCGGTGCGGGCTCCGGGACGCGATAACTGGAATATGTCGCTGTTCAAAGAATTCCTTTTCAGCGAGACACGCGGCAGCCGCTTCGAGTTACGCGTAGAAACCTTCAATACCTGGAATCACACGCAGTACAACGGAATCAGCACAACGCTTTCATCGAGTAACTTCGGCCAAGTGACCAGCGTTTGGGATCCGCGCGTCTTCCAACTCGGCGCGAAGCTCTATTTCTAATCAGAAGACAATTAGTCTGGCAGTTAGTTCACTGGGGGGCCGCTGACTTTCATCAGCGGCCCTTCTGTTTATGTGCCGAGCATGATCGACAGCTCGAAGGTGAAAGTCCTTTTCACAACCTCATGAGGGTGAAATGATAGCGAAGCGGAAGGGCGGCGTCGCGAGGCGGGGTGTGAAAGAAGCGTGGAGCAAACGTACGAGCCGATGAACAAGAACCGGATACGAGGCATACGGTGCTGACGGGTTGGCAAAGGATAACGAAGCCCACTTCCATCTGGTCGGTGCGGAGGCCCGAACGGTCCCCGGAAGGGGTGAATGGGAGCGGCAAGTAAGCAGCGCAAACTTGTGAGCGACCAAGCGGCAGAATAGGCAACTGGTGTTGGCCCGGGAGCAGGAGTATAGGGGTGAAACCCCGAAGCGGCTGAACGAAGGGACCGAATCGCTGGGGACGAAGCGCGGTCTGAAAATCCGGCTACCGAACAGTTAATGGAAGAAGTCTGCCAGCGGGAAAGCTGGCAGCAGGCATTGTCAAGGCGAATAAAGGGAGCGCCGGCGTGGATGGGATGACCGTTCACGAATTGGCCAGAGTTCTGAAACAGCACTGGCCAGCGATCCGGGAACGGTTGCTGAAGGGGGGCCTATGTGCCGCAACCGGTGAGACGGTAGAAATCCCGAAGCCGGACGGAGGGATTGGGAAGCTGCGATGCGGTCCGAACGTGTACCCCAGAAAGTCAAACCGCTCCCTGCGCGCCCTCTTCATGCTGGTCTTCGCTTCGCGCTATCGCTAGGATTGTCACTGGTGTCTGGGGCACGTCCGTACGTCAAAAAAAGAGGCATCCCTTGTGAGGGATGCCTTGGAGCCGAACCCAATCCGGTTCGGGAAAAAACAGATGAATGTTAACGGCGTCCGCCGCCGCCGTGAAAACCACCACCGCCAAACGCTCGCACGCCAACTCCAACTCCGCCAACGTGTCCGTAGACCCCGTGTCCGTAGAAACCACGGCCATAGAAGCCGTGTCCGTAGCCGAAAGCTCCCAGGTAGGCAAATCCAGGAGAATAGAAGCCCCATCCGAAGGGACTGTAGAGAAAGCCTGCGCCCGGCAGAAAGGCGTAGTCAGCCCAGTACGGGTTCCAATACCAGCCTGGCCCGTACCAACCGCCATTTTCGGCGATGGTACTCGCCATATTGGCATTCGCTCTAGATTGATCCTCGCTCCGCACCTTGCTCCAGACGTAGAGCGGTTCGGCCTGCGCTGCTTTGACGTTGAAGTCACGGTGCTTCGTCGGCCTGTCGCTCGCCAGGAAAACCGCGTCGCCCTTCTTCAAAGTCGTGTCGCCCGCGCTTTCCATTACCAAGGCTTTGCCATCCAGCACCTTCACTGAATGTTGATCGGCATCGAATGAGTACAGCCCTTTCTCTTCAACCAGGGCTTTCGCTCCATTAATGGCGACCTCCAGATCGGATCCCTTCACCAGTTCAGCCGCTTCAATCATCGCGGCGCCGCGGTTCAACTGAAGATTCACAGCCGTGAGTCCGGCGTTTACCAGTCGAACTTCGCTGTTATGCCCAAGTCGCAGAAAGGCGCCTGGAGTCAGTAAAATTTCAACGTACCCATCGGAGGTATCGATTACTTGATTCGGCTGAACCAGTACCGGTGTATAAGAACGTTGCGGAAGCGGTTGGCCGTCCAGCATTACGCGGCCTTCGACGTAATTCACCGTACCGGGGGAAGCCATCCTGCTGGAGCCGTTGTCCATTGGTCCCCGCGCCGTTTGTGGCGCCGGAGGGTAGTTCGCGGTGTTGGGATAACCGGTTAATCCCTGAGCCGCCATATTGGTTTGAGCCAAGCCAACGGTTGCCGTAGCGAAAAGTACCGCCGCCGCCAGCCAGCCTCGTTTCCATTGACCTTTCATGTTTTAGTTTCCTCTGTGTGTTTGGATGCGCTGGCAACAGCTAAGTTCCAAGTATTCAATAAGATAGCTAAATGTTAGTAGGTTGAAATCAACCACCACCCTGGTTGGATTCAGCACTAATTATGAAGCGTACGGCGCTTCTCGCCTCCTACCCTGTTGGTTAAACCTGATACCATATGGAACCCAATTAGTTCCCTAACATGAACACACGACTGTCCCTGGCTATCCTCTGCGGGCTGCTTATTTCTTGTCTTTCCGCTCAATCTGGCCGAGGAGCGGCGGTTCCGATTGTCCTGCACGCCGCGCACTTGCTCGATATCGAATCCGGACATCTGATCAGTCCGGGCGAGGTGCTCGTACAAGGGGAACGCATCAGCGAAGCGGGGTCGCAGGTGACGCACCCTGCCGGAGCCCAGAGCATCGACCTCGGCGACCGCACCTTACTTCCTGGCTTGATCGACGCGCACGTACACTTGTTTCTCCATCCGGGCGCGGAAGACTTGCAGACGGTGGAAGAATCCGTTCCGCAACGCACGATTCTTGCACTGCTGGCGGCCCATGACGACCTGATGGCCGGTTTCACCGCCGAGCGTGATATGGGTACGGAGGGCGCAGGTTCAGCCGATTCCGCTGTGCGCAACGCCATCGATGAAGGGCTGTTTCCTGGACCGCGAATGCGCGTCAGCGGCAATGCCATCTCTATCCTCGGCGGCCATGAGGACGCGATTCATTACAATCCGGCGCAGCATGTGCTTTCAAACGCCACTTATGCGAACAACGTGTACGAAATCGTGGAGGTGATCCGCGAGCAGTTCAAAGAGGGCGCGGATTTCATCAAGATGTACGAAACCGGCCAGGATTCGGTACGCGATGGAAAGTTCTCGACGCCGTCTCAATATACGGAGGCTCAGTTGAGTGCCGCCGTGACGGAAGCCGCACGCCTGGGCAAGCGAGTTGCCGTTCATGCCACCGGCGAGCCCGGTACGCTATACGCGGCGCAAGCCGGGGTAGAATCCATCGATCATGCTTACCAGCTCAGCGCCGAGACCATGCAGTTGATGCGCCGGAAGCAGATTCCCGCCGTTCCGACGTTCACGATATCGGAATATTTCGCCGATCACGCCTCATCCCCCGCCCAGGCAGCCCGTCTACGAGAGGAGCAGCAATTGCACGCGCAGGAATTCCGGAAACAACTGGCCGCCGGTGTTCCCATGGCCGTAGGTTCAGACGTAGGTCCGTTTCCGCACGGAACACAGGGACGCGAATTTACGTTGATGGTTCAGTACGGCATGAAGCCGCTGGCGGTGTTGCAGGCAGATATGTTGAATGGTGCGAAATTGCTGGGTTGGCAAGGGCAGATTGGCGAGCTTAGAGCCGGCTATCTGGCGGATGTGATTGCGGTGCCGGGTGACCCGCTGGCCGACATCAGCGTGGTCCAGAAAGTCTCGTTCGTGATGAAGGGTGGCGTGGTGTTCCGCCGGGATTAAGGTAGGATCAACACCATTAAGAAGCATGATTAATAAGCATTGATCTCCCCCCGTTTCGCCTCGTGCGCTGAAACACGGCATGCCGGCGGAACGTCACTGGAGAACAGGGGAAAGGAGCGCGTAATTGGCGCAAGGAAGCCAGCAGCTTAGTGATTCGAAGCTGAGCGGCAAGCTCATCATCGGCGAACTACTCCGCAATATGGAGCTGGGCCGCTTCGAGATGAGCTACACGGTACTGCTCCCGTGTGTTTTCACGATTTACCTAAATCCCGAAGACCACGCGTCCCTAAAGGGTGTGTTCGGTCTGATCATCGAAGATGCGCGCCGCTCATTGCGGGCACGCGTGACTCAGTTGAATTCGAAGCCGGCGAAGTTTGGCGTGCGCCGTCCGGGTGCGGCGGCGAAAGAGCACAAGATCGCGTGCCACGACTGGCTGATCGAATTTTTTCCCGACGCGGAAGTGCCTTCGGGCGACGTAGAGATCCATTCAGAGCTGAACGAGGCGCCCGAACCGGGCTATCGCGGCATAAAGACAACGCTACTGAACCGCGAGCCGACCGCGGCATCTCAACGACCCACCGCTTCCATTCAAGCGACGAGCCGCCCGGACCAACCTGTTTACGCGGAAGTGCGGTACGAAGACGATTCGGGACCGCAGGTCTATCTGCTAACTCAGAACCTGGTCCGGATTGGCCGCGGCGGAGACGATCAGCGCATGGACCTGGTGCTCTACAGCAATGACGAAGTCTCGCGCGAACACCTGCAACTACGGCGCGATGGCGCAACCGGCGCATTCTTCATTAAGGACAACAGCACCAACGGCACTTGGGTGAATGGCAAACGCCTGCGAAGAGGCGCCGAAGAAGTTTTGCCTCATAAAGCAGAGATTGGGATCGGCGAGGTCCTTAAGCTCGCTTTCGAAGTGCGGAAATGAAGTTCCTGTACTTTGCCCACGTACCCTTTGTGCTGCTGTTTGCCTTGTTTGCGGTAGCGTTTGTGTGGGGAAATTGGCGGGGAAGCCAACGGCCATGAACACTGCCGCGGCATGGCGGGCAGGCATGGCGAGCGACTTAGGGTTGCGGCGCAAGGTGAATGAAGACCGGGTGCTGGCCGACAACGCGCGGGGCATTTTCCTGGTTGTAGATGGTTTGGGCGGTCATGCCGCCGGGGAAGTAGCTGCCGAAACAGCGGTAAGAACAATTGAGGAGCGCCTGCGTTTCCTTGACCTCCACAGTGATGTCGAGGCAGTCATCCGTCAGGCGATCACCGAGGCGAACAATCGCATTTTCGAACTCGCCGAAAGCCATTCCCAGTGGCGGGGCATGGCTTGTGTCTTAACACTCGCTGTGGTGCAGGAAGACCGGATCACGGTGGGGCACGTCGGGGATTCGCGGCTTTATCTGTTCTGGAATGGCCAGCTCAAGAAGTTGACATCGGACCATTCGCCTGTCGGCGAGCAGGAAGACCACGGCGCGCTGACAGAAGAAGAAGCGATGAAACATCCACGGCGCAACGAAGTGTTTCGCGATGTCGGTTCTTGCCGGCGCCCTTCCGATGATCCGGAGTTCATCGAAACCAAAACTGTTCTTTTCCGGCCCGATGCCGCGCTGCTGCTTTCGAGTGACGGATTGAGCGATGTCCTCACATCGGGTGAGATCGGCGCCATTCTGGAAACATACGATGGCGCTCCTGACAAAACGGCACAGCACTTGATAGAGGCCGCCAACGCCGCCGGCGGCAATGACAACGTGAGCGTTGTCTTTGTGCCAGGACCCGAGTTCCTAGGCAGCCATTCTCAACGACTGATCGAAACGCGTCCGCGGCACGCTATCACCAGATTCCGAGGAGATGAATCGGGCTGGCGGGCGGCAGTGCGGAACGTTGTATGGCTGCTTGCCGGTATAGCTGTTGGCATTGCGCTTTGGTACACAGTGGAGCGATGGGTTCCACAGCGAGTTCCATGGCGACATCCCGCCGCTGCGGTCCGGCTGCGCGGGCCGATTCTGGTAAATCCCACGGATCCTCATGGGATTCAAAAAGCCCTCCAGATGGCAGCGCCCGGCGATACGATCGAAATCCCTTCAGGGGATTATCTCGGTCCTCTCGAACTGAAAGAGCGCGTCAACTTAATGGGCAAGATACCCGCGCAAGTGAGGCTGCGGGGCGACCCCTCTTCCACAATAGACGCCGGGGTCGGCGTCGTTGCGCGTAACATTCGCGCGGCGCGAGTGGAAGGAATTCAGATCGTCGCAGATGACAGCCATCCTTTGCGTATTGGACTATGGATAACGAATTCGTCGATTGAACTTGCGGATACGGATATCTCGGGCGCACGTGAGGCCGGTGTCCGAATCGATGGCGCCTCCGAGCCGATTCTGCTGGCGAATTTCATTCATGCGAACTTGGGGCCGGGTGTGACAATCGGCGCCGGCAGCGCGCCTCGCCTGACCGGCAACTGGATCGTGGAAAACGGAAAAGTACCCCACGAACCGCGGCCTGGGATAGAAGCCGATGCGAACGCGCGACCGCGGTTCGGCAACAATGTAGTAGGACGGAACGGCGTAGCGGGACGTTTCACGGGAGACTCTCTCCAAGAGAGCAAGTAGCTGATGTCGTAAGGGGAATGCGGCGTCGTGGTGCACTTTCAAAAATTCGGCAAATACGAAATCACGCGTAAGCTGAGCCGCAGCATGACGGATGTTTATCTGGCGCGCGACACGGAACTCAACCGGCCCGTGGTTTTGAAGATCATTGAGTATTCGCGCGACGATCTCACCCAATTGGTGCTGGCGGCCGAACGGCGGGGATCCCTGCTGCAGAAGCAGTTGCATGAAATAGATCCGCGCATTTTGCAGATTTATGACTTCGGCGAGCAGAACAATTGTTTCTTTGTCGCCATGCAGTATTTCGAAGGCCGAACGCTCGCGCAAATTTTGCAAACCGAGCAACGGTTCGAGCCTAAGCGCGCGGCGCGCTATGCCGCTGAAATCTGCAGCCAGCTTCGCACGCTGCATTCCTTTGTTTCAGACGTGGACGGCCGCAAGAAGGCCGTGGTACACGGCGACATAAAGCCCTCGAATGTGCAGATTGGCGCGAATGACGAGCTGCGATTGTTGGATTTCGGCATCGCCAAGGTGATTACTCTCACGCATAGCCTAACTCACCACAATTTAGGCAGCCCGAGTTATTGCTCGCCGGAGCGAATCAGTAAGTCGCAAGTAGATCAGCACGCCGACCTCTGGGCGGTGGGTGTCAGCTTGTACGAGATGATTGCGGGCGTCCCGCCGTATCAGGCAGAGAGTACGCGCAAGCTGGAGAATCTGATTCAGTCATGCCGGCCGCCGCATGCGTTGCCGCAGGACTGCCCTGCCGGGATGAAAGCGATCGTTGCCAAAGCACTGGCAGCCGATCTGGCGCAGCGCTACACTTCCGCGGAAGCCTTCGAAAGCGATTTGCGGGCGTTTATAGAGGACCGGCCCACCGTGGCGGAACGCGAAGGGCAGACCCTGGGGCAGGCGAACGCCACTGTGGCCACGGCTGCAAAGAGGGCCGCGGCAACCAGGCGAAACGGCGCCGGCCAAAATGGGACGGGACAAAACGGGACCAGGAAAGCCGCCATACGCGTCAAGAAGCCGTCAAACACCGCAAGCAATGTTGCAATTGCACTGCTGGCGGGCGTACTCGTGGGTCTCCTCATTTTCATTCCCATTGGCGCTTACTACCGCGCGTGGAGAGAGACGAGCCACTTGCGAGACCATCGGGACTACGCGCACGCCAGCGTGCAGGCAATCGACTCCGATTGGAATGCTTATCGGGACTTAAGGAAAAAGAACGGGCTGCTGGGGCCCTTTTCGCCCGTTGCCGGTTTGGATTCAGCCATGCACGCCAATCTGGTTGGCGCGGCAGAAAACATTTTGGACACCTTCCGCAATAGCTCCGATTTCCAATTGCACGATTTCGATTGGGCAAAGGCGCGAACTTGTCTGCTGTACGCGCTGCAGATAGATCCTTCTGACGGTAAAGCGAAAGGCGAACTGGCGTTAGCGGACGGATACCTGAGCCTGGAGCAGAATTCGAGACTGCCTAAAGCGCGACTGAGCATTCCGTTCTTCACCCACGCGGAAAGTTATCTGCCTCGCTCGCCCGATCCTCATCTGGCCTTAGCGCGCGTGTACGTTTACTCCTATCGCAACGTGGGCCAAGCATTGCCAGAGTTTCAGCAAGCCGAGAAATTGGGGTACAAGTTGGGTTCGCGAGAAGAGAAGGAAGAAGCGGATGGATATTTGTATCGCGCCGAATGGGCGCTGGCGCATGCCAAGCAGACGAGCGACAAAGATCAGCGAGCCAAATGGCTGCTGGCGTCGCGTTCAGATATGAACCGCGCGAAGGACCTATATGAGCCGCTCGTCGGATTTTCAAACGTCAGCATGAATTTGGATCAGCTTCAGCAGGACAGCGCGGAGCAGTCGAAATTGGAGATCGAAAACGGCGGCCTTGCGGCAGCTAAAGCACGGCTCGCGCAGATCTTTTCGACCTTACGGCGATGGCGATAACCCCATGACGATAACCCCATGGCTATAACGAAGACTTGGGACAGAGGCGCGGCGCTGGAGCTGGAGCGCGGCGAAACCCTCAAACCAAAAGAGCGGCGCCGGGAAACTTGGTGGTTGCTGGGGGCATCGCTGTTCGTGGCATGCGGGCTCGCCATGGTGTTCATTGCCAAGACGCAAGACTTCGCCGAAGAGCAGCAGCAGCTGGCGCACGGGGAGCTTCTGGATCTGAATCAGGTGAAAGCGCCTGCCCAACTCTCGCCCGTTCTCCAGATGGTGCCCGATGGCGGCCAGCGCGACGCGGTAGCGGAACGCATCTCGAGCTTCCTCGATCAGCACAAACCCGTGCCGAACGTCGGCGCGCTGGCCCGATTGCGAGCCGGTTTCGCGGCGTTTCCTCCACTGAGCAAGTTAAAGCCTTTGCTGGTGGTTCGCACTCCGCATGAGTTCTTTCAGACCTACGTTTTGTGGGCGTGCTTTTACCTGGCGGCTTTCTGGATTGTGCATTTTGCCTGGGAGTGGCAGCGGTTTCGCGGCGATCCCGCCATTTTGCCGGCCCTCCATCTGCTGACAGGGATCGGTCTGATTCTGATGGTCAGCCTGCGCGATCCGTTACGCGACACGCTGGAGTTCAAGAAGTTTGCTTTCGGTGTGGTGGTAGGTTGCGCCACGCTGCTGCTGCCGCTGCTGAAGCCGTTTCAATACCGCAACTTCTCCGGCTGGGCGTACACGCCGCTGCTGGTTGCGTTCGGACTTTTTCTCGCGCTGCTGCGATTCGGATCCGGCCCGACAGGCAGCGATGCGAAGGTGAACCTGGGGCCATTTCAGCCAGTCGAAGTGGTTAAGATTCTGCTGGTCTTCTTTATGGCGGGGTATTTCGCCAGCAACTGGGAAAGGCTCCGCGATCTGCATCAGAAACGGTTGGTTCCTCGTTGGTTGCGCTGGCTGGAATTACCTCGCATTGGTCATGCGCTTCCCGTGATGTGCGCGGTGGTCTGCGCGCTCACGTTGTTCTTCGCGTTAAAAGACATGGGACCGGCGCTGGTAATCGGGTTCCTGTTCCTTACGATGTTTGCCGTGGCTCGCGCGCGCAGTGGATTAGCGCTGCTCGGCATCACGCTGCTGGTTGTGGGTGTCGGGATCGGGTATCATTTCGGCGCGCCGCATACGGTGGTCGAACGTGTGTCCATGTGGCTGTCGCCTTGGAACAACGATGTGCGCGGCGGCGATCAGTTGGCGCATTCGCTGTGGGCATTTGCCACGGGCGGTCCGTGGGGATCGGGGCCGGGATGGGGAGATCCCAGCGTCATTCCGGCCGGCCATACCGATCTCGTTCTGCCGTCCATTGCGGAAGAGTGGGGCGTCCCGGGAGTTCTCTCCATCGCTTTGCTGTTCGGACTGCTGGTGCATCGCGCCTTTCGCATTGCGCTGCGCGCGCCCGACGAATATGGAATGTTTCTCGGCGCGGGGCTGGGAACGTTGATCGGTCTTGAAATGCTGCTGATTTCGGGCGGCGCGTTGGGTGCGATTCCGCTGTCGGGCGTTGTTTCGCCCTTCTTGAGTTCCGGGAACACGGCCATGCTGGCAAACTTTTTCATCTTTGCCATCCTGCTGGGCATCTCAAACCAGACGGCACGCCTCGAGCCTGATCGTGAAAGTATCGAGCCGGTATTTCGAACGCCGGTGCGCGTGCTTGCTGCCGCATTGGGAGTCTGCGCGGTTGCTCTCGTGGCGCGCGCCATTGATCTCGAGGCGCTCCACGATCAGGAATTGCTGACACGCAATGCTTTGGTCTATACGCAGGACGGGGTGAAGCGGCCGCAACGCAATCCGCGGCTGAATTTACTCGCGGCATCCATCCCGCGCGGTGACATTTACGACCGCAACGGCGTGCTGCTCGCCACCAGTAGCTGGGCCGAGCTGGAAAAGCATCGCGCGGACTACCAGGCGCTCGGCATCTCAATCGACCAGACTTGTTCGCGGCTCGACAACCGGCTATATCCTTTCGGCGCCGCTACCGTTCATCTGCTCGGTGATTTCCGTACGGGTGAAAAGTTTCATGCCACCAACTCCTCGCTGATTGAGCACGATTCGAATGCGCGGCTACAGGGATATTCGAGTTTCAACGATCTTGCTCCGGTCGTGCGCTATCGGCATCAACGTGGCAATCCCGCTCTGCAGGCGCTGATGAATCGCAATCGCGACGTGCGCATAACCATCGACATTCGTCTGCAACTTAAAGCTACCGATATCCTGCGTAGTCATCTCGAACCGGAAGGCAAGAAAGGTGCGCTGGTGATGATGAATCCGGCGACGGGCGATGTTTTGGCGCTTGTGAGTTGGCCGCAACCGGTCGCGGAAAGCGCGCCCACACCAGATGAGTTGCTGGATCGTGCGCGGTACGGAGAATATCCACCGGGTTCCACGTTCAAGCTGGTTACCGCTATGGCGGCGCTGCGTCTAGACCCCAAAGCGATGGCGCACACCTACACGTGCCGCGGATTAGGGGATGGCCGGGTAGGCGTCATTATTCCAGGATGGCGGCGGCCCATTCACGACGATATAGAAGATCATGCGCATGGCACGCTCGACATGGCTCGAGCGATAGCCGTCTCTTGCAATGCTTATTTCGCGCAACTTGGGGTTTATAACGTGGGAGCGCAGGCGCTGCACGACACGGCAAGTTTGCTGGGGATACCGGCGGGCAGCGTGAAAGACATTAAGAAGATGATGCCGTTCGCCGCCTATGGACAAGGGCCGGTGCTGACGACGCCATTCAAGATGGCGCGGGTTGTGGCAACAATCGCGGACGGCGGTTCGATGCCGGAAGGCCGCTGGGTGCTGGATGAAAACAACTCGCGTGCGGCAGGTCCCGCGCCCATTCTGGCGGCCGATTCCGCGCAGTTCTTGCAAAAGGCGATGCGCGCCGTGGTCACAAGCGGTACGGCGAGGACGCCCATGGCCGGTCTGAATATCGAGATGGCGGGTAAGACCGGAACAGCGCAATTGGACGTGGGCGAACCGCACTCCTGGTTCGCGGGTTATGCGCCGTACGATGTTGCCCCTGCCAAACAGGTCGCTTTTGCGGTAGTAGTGGAGCACGGCGGATACGGAGCCAAGCTGGCCGCACCGATTGGACGCGAGTTGGTCGAAGCGGCGCAGCAGTTGGGCATCATTACAGAGGGGAAGTGAATCGGTGGCCATTTCGAACGTGATCGAGAAACTCGGCAAAGCAATCTTCGAAGCGCCTTTCGGCGCGAACCGGCTGGCCAAGGATGCGCCCGAACTGGCTGAGATTCGCATTGCGGTACTTGATGCCATCAAAGCGAAGAGCCACCGCGCGAGCGGGAAGAGTGTGTTCCCCTACAATCTCGTTCGCATCCGGCTGTATGGAGTGCCGGAGGAGCAAGCAAACGTTTTCCAAAGTGAGTTCCTGTCGAAATACTTCGCGGACGAATTGAAAACGGGGCTCAGCAGATCGAACTATCGCTTTCCGGATGATCTGAAAGTAGACATTTTCACCTCGTCCACATTGCCGGGTGAAGGCGAACAGTGGCTTGTCGTTGAGACCCATCTTCAGAAACCCACGGCTGTTGTGGAAGAACTGCGCCCACCCGCGAGGCTGGCTATTGTGAAAGGCGCAGCGAGCCGGGCGGAATTCGTGCTCGACAAACCGCGGACCAATATCGGAAGGACGGCGGAGGTGTTTCACGATGCCGGACCATCGCGCCTGAACGATCTGGCGTTCAGTGAAGACAACGAGATCAACCGCACCGTTTCGCGCGAGCACGCTCATATCGTGCGCGCGCCGAAAACCAGCGAGTACCGAATCATCAACGACAGGTCTTACAAAGGCGAAGAGAACTGCGGTATCTGGATTGTGCGCGACGGCTTGAGCCAGCCAGTGCATCGCAGTGTGCGCGGCACGTTGCTGCAGGACGGAGACGAGATCCATCTGGGCAGTGCGGTGCTGCGCTTTCTATTCGGCGCGTAAGGCGACCGTCGGATCGATTCTGGTTGCACGCAGAGCCGGGAGCATGCAGGCAGCGGCGACGACTAGCAGAAGCAGAATGGGGACGGCGAAGAAGGTGATGGGATCGGCAGCGCCGACACCGAACAGCAAGCTTTTCAGCGCTCCAGACGCGATGAAAGCACCTATTAATCCCAGAGCGATTCCGGCAACGGCAGGTTTCATTCCTTGAATCAGCACCATGCGGCTGACGTCTTGACGCGCGGCTCCGAGGGCGATGCGGATGCCGATCTCGGAAGTGCGCTGCGAGACCGCGTAAGACACGACGCCGTATAAACCGATCGAGGCGAGCAGTAGCGCGAGGCCGGCAAATAGAGTCAGCAGAACGAGCGTATACTGCCGCCCGGCAAGCGATTCCGCGGTGATCTGGTCGATGGTTCGCACGTCATGAATGGGAAGGTTCGGATCCAGCTTGTGGATCTCGGCGCGAATGGCTCCGATCACCGATTTAGGGTCGTTCGCCGCATGAACGATGAAGTAAAAGTCGCCCGTGTTGCCGTCCAGAATGGGGAGATAAAGAATGCCTTGAACGGGCTGTTCAAGGTCTTGAAGTACATCGCCCACAACCCCGATTACCTGGTATTCGGGATTTGGGTGCTTTGGATCTTCCGGAAGGGTCCCGGCGTCGGTGCCGAGCAGTAGCCGCTGGCCAATGGGATCCCTGCCGCCGAAGTACTGCTCCACCGTGGACTCGCTGATGATCACGGGATCCAGACGGGGGTGGAGGTCGTCATAGCCCTGATTGTCTTCGGGCGTAAACAGGCGGCCTCTGAGCAGGGGAATGGCAGCGGTCTTGAAGTAGTTGGAATCCACCTGGCGTTCCGGCAGGTCCATCATCTGGCCCGGCGGCAAAGGATGACCCACAATTCGATAAGCATCGTCGCCGCATGAACCGTCTAACGGGGCGCAATCTACGGCGCCTGCGGACTGGACACCAGGCAAGCTGTTCAAGCGGACAATGGCATTGCGCACGAAGGCAGCCTTGGCGGAGCGGTCTTGGTAAGCCGCGTCGGGCAGGCTGACGCTTAGAGTAACTATGTTTTCGGTCCGCAGCCCGGGACGCACATTGAGGATTTGGGTAAAACTACGCACTAACAATCCAGCAGCGATGAGCAGGACCAATGAAAGCGCGACTTCGAACGCGACCAGCACATCGCGCAGTTTGCCTTGCGAGCGTCCCGGTGTAGCAGAGCGGTTCCCGTCCTTCAGACTATTGACCAGATCAGTTCGGGAAGCGCTTAGGGCCGGGAAGATACCGGCGAAGATCCCCGTGAGTAATGACAGGCCCATGGTGAACAGAAAAACCGAATGATCGATGCCAGTGCTGTGGACCTGGGCCAGAGAGGCTACATTCGGGGCGTGTGCGGAAAGCAAGTTGGAAGCCCAGCTGGCGACCAGTAATCCGGCTACTGCGCCAAGAAGGGAGATGGTGATGCTCTCTATGAGAAGTTGGCGAATGATTTGCGCGCGAGTGGCGCCCACTGCCGCACGGATAGCAAGCTCACGCTGACGCCCGACTGCCCGGGTCAGCAGCAGGTTGGCAATGTTCACGCAGGCGATCAGAAGCAGGCAACCGACAGAGGCGAGCAGAATCAGGAGCACGGACCGAACTTTTATCACCAAAAGATCATTAAGGGTCATGGCACTCGCGCCTCGGCCCATGATCTCCACTGGGTGATCTTTTTTGAAGCGCTTGGTGATCGCATCGATCTCCTGAAGTCCTTGGCTGAAGGATACGCCGGGACGGAGGCGTCCGACGACCATGAACGAATGATCGCTATGAGAGGCGAGTTCGTAGGGACTCAGCTGAGTTTGGAGCGTTACCCAGACCTGGACATTCCGCCTTGGAAATGTGAATCCCTCGGGCATCACGCCGATGATGTCGTAGTTATTCTCATCGAGGCGGATGTGACGATGCAGCACGCTTGGCGAACCGGCGAAGCGCTGCTTCCACAAGGAATAGCTAATGATGGCAACGTAGGGCGCTCCATGACGGTCTTCCTCCTCACGGAAGGTGCGTCCGAGAATTGGAGCAACCCCCAGAGTCTGGAACAGATTAGCGGAAGCCAGTGCTCCTGAGACACGTACCGGCGTAAAGGACCGGCTGCTGCTGGCCAGATTGAAAGAATGATTGCGGGTGGCGGCGATCTGTTCAAAGTTCTTCGAACCGCGCTGCCAATCCAGAAAATTCCCGGGAGCTACGGCGTTGTAGGTTCCGTTCGGGATGACATCTTTCTCGAAAAGCGCAATCAGCCGATCCGGGTCAGGAAACGGCAAGGGCTTGAGCAGGACTGCATTGACGAGGCTGAAGATGGACGCATTTGCGCCTAGCCCGAGCGCGAGCACTAGAACGGCCACCGACGTGAAGCCCGGGCGCTGCCGAAGTTGGCGTATTGCGAAGCGAACATCCTTTACGAAAGCATCGAGCATGGCGTGCCGATCAAAGTCCGCCTCGTATCAGGCACGTACGTTTCCGTGCCGGAACTGCTGAAAGGCGGCGCTCGCAAGTGATGCCTGGGCGGAATGGAGGTGTGATTTGGGACGCCCCTGCCCGGAAGTGAACAATCGTCGTTCTTTCAAATCACATGCAGAAGGAAAAGGACAATAACGGCGACCAGGACGAGACCGAGACCTCCGGAGGGATAGTAGCCCCAGCCACGCGAGTAGGGCCACGCGGGAACGGCGGCAACCAAAAGGATGAGGATGGCGAGCAGCAGAATCATGCCCGTCTGACGGCGCGGACCAGGAAATTATATCAGGGATCGGGTACCTATCACCCCGGTGAACGATCCTACGCCGTGGCGGCTGCGGCTGCGGTTAGTTCCTGAACGGAGATAGTGGTGACGGTACGGCGCCGCACTTCGTCCATGGCTTCCTGCCAAGTGTCGAACAGCGTGAAACCTGAGTACTGACCGAAGCCTTGCAGCACCCAGTACGTGAACCAAGCTCCGACCGGGTTCGCCGGATGGTAAAACGATCGAGAGGTTTGGGCATTCCTGGGCGTTTTCTCTCGGAGTGGGCGCGGACGTGGGACCGCCCAGGGGCAGGTGGCGCTAGGAAATGCTTGACTCCGTAGAGCACGCCGATGGCACCTGCGACGAGGATGACTCCACCGGGATTCCGACAAAGGCCACGGAAAATGTTCTGCAGCATGGACTAACTCCACTCTTACCACAGATTTAAGCCGTTCGGGAAAGAGCTGATTGACGCGGCGGCCGTGCTAAGCAAGAGCGGCGATGCGCTGGCCTGCGCTTTTCAGGACGGGCACTAGAACGGAGTTGAGGATAGCGTTTACCTGCTCGAAGATCTCCGCGGAGGACGGCTGGCCGCGATGCAATGGTAAGCGTTCTGCTGCCAGTAGTAATTGACGACAGCGGCGCCGTTTGCCTCATATAAGCGCAGGCGCTCGCGGATGCTGGCGGGATTGTCATCGGCGCGGCGAAACAGAGGTGAGTCGTCGCGCTCGCAGATGAGCGCGGCAGGCTCGGCATCATTCAGAATGCTGTAGCTGCGGCCGCAGACTCCGCAATTGTAGCGGCGGCTCAAACGTGCAACGATCTCCTCGCAAGCCACGTGGAAACCGAGAGCAACGGGAGCAGCCATGTTCAGTTCAGCGAGTATGCCGTCGAGAAAGCCCGCTTGTGAGACGGTCCTCGGATAGCCATCTAAGATGCACCCGTTTTTGCAGTCGGGAAGACGGAGCCGGTTCGCGACGACCCGATTCACGAGATCGTCGGAAACGAGCTGTCCGGCAGCAAGCAGAGTGTGAATGAGGTTGCCTAGCTTGGTTCCGGATTGAGACTCGCGGCGCAGGATGTCGCCGGTGGAGATTTCGGGGATGCCAAGGCTTGAGGACAGCAATGCACCCTGAGTTCCTTTCCCGGAGCCCGGGGGTCCGAGGAGGATGACGACTTGTCCCAGTGAATGCATAGGCGGCAGGGCCAAAAGGTCATTGTCAGGCACGGCGCGTCAAATGCCAAACGAAGTGGCTCGAACTGGACCAGTTGTCCGAATACGCCGTCCTAGTAGTTTCGCAAGACGTAGAATCAGAGCAGGATTGAAATGGTTCCGCCCAAGCTGCTCGAAACCTTACCTCTCTTCCTCGCGCAGCGGCGTATTGAGGCCGGGACTGAGTTGCTGGAAAGCTACCGGGACACGCTTGAGCGCCTGGAAGCGGGCGAACCGGGCGTCGGCACAGCCCTTGGGTTGTTGGCCCAGTGGACCGATGTCGGGTTCGATGATGAAGGGTTGCTGGCGCGGCTGATTGAGAGCATTCCGCGGAGCGCCCGTGAGATGTTTTCGCTTGCCGATTACGTTCACCTGCGGACGGCCGAAGCGATTCTCGCGATGGCCCGGGAAGAACTGGCTTCCGCGCTGCGGCATTTGGAAACAGCCTTGACGCTGAGCGAGGACTTGGCGGACCCTACCGTCAGAATATTCGCCATGTTCTGGAAGGCGCGCTGTTTACGGAAAGCCGGTGAATACGACCAGGCGATCGAGATCACGCGGCGGGCGGTGGAGATGGCCGCCGGCGCTGGACTTGAATATGTTGCGGCGGTGATTCGCACCCTAGAGAGCTGGTTACTCTTTCAGAAAGGCGAGACGAAGCAGGCGATCTCCATTCTGCAGGAAGCCGAAGTCATTCTGCGCAACACAGACGATTTCATTGCGCTGGGGAATATTCAATCGAGCTATGGGCGCATCGCGTTACGGGAGGGGCGGTACGACCACGCAATGCAACACTTCGACGCGTCGATCGACTTCTTTCGCAGGCGGCCGGCGCTCGAAGCCTATCTGGCACGATCACTGACCAACATTGCGCAGGCGAAGCGTTTTCTGGCTCTGCAACTGCGCCGCAGCATTGACGCGCAGCGGCGCACGCGCGGACAGCGCGCCGGGTCGCAAGAAAAGGCGGGACAGCTTGAGCGCATGCACGAATTACTGCGAAGCGCGCAAGTAGATCTGGCGCAGGCCGATGCGATTTACACGGAGCGTGGCAATCACCACGGCGCGGGCAACGCAGACGTGAATCTGGCGCAGATCTTCCTGGATTTGGGGGATCTGCATCAAGCCGAAGAGCGGGCGCATGAGGCCTTCGAGTTAGGTGCGACCAAGGCGGACTATCTGTTGATGTGCCGGGCGCGGATCGTGGAAGCGATGGTCGCGAATGCGCGGTTTGAAGAGCAGATTGGGGAAACGGAAGATCCGAGCCGGTTCGCTCAGTTGGCGCATGATTGCGCGCGGGAAGCGGTGGACCTGGGCAAGCGCACGGAGAGCCGAAGACTACTGGCGCAGGCCTACATCTGCCAGGGGACTACGCTGGTAAATGGTTTCTTCAACAATACCGAGATGGCGCGAGCTTGCTGTGACCGCGCGGAAGGATATCTCGGCTCTGACCGCCATGACGCGTTGTGGCAGGAATTAGAGCAATTGCGGGCGACCATTGCGCAATCGGGCTTGGAGGAGCCGAATTTGCGGGCTTGGTCGCAAGGAGCGATTGGAGACAAGTCTTTGCAGGACGTAGTTGCGGAGTTTGAAGAGTTGCTGATCCGGCGCGTTTGGGAGCATGAAGGGCGGAAAGTGGCGCGAGTGGCGCGGAAGCTGGCTGTGTCGCCGAAAAAAGTGCGGCGGGCTTTGCGGAGGCTGGGTTTGATGGTAGAACAGCTGGAGAGAGAGGAAGTGGCCGGGTGATCAAGTGCTGATGCGCTATTGCTCCCGGTACGGCAGACAGTCGGCATCCGCAGCCGGGAGTCGGCATGTTCGGAGCGAACGTATGAGCGCAGTTTTTGCGCAGCGGCGGACCGTCGCCCGTGGTTCCGCAGCCGGCGCAAGACCTCCGCTCTCGCGGTGATCGGGTTCTTTGTTGCCGGTGGCTTTTCAATCGCGCGGCGGCATAAACAATTGCGTTGACCGCTTTCTTAGCGGGGACAGTTCCGCTGGCCAGGGCCCCTTACCAATGCCGTCGCATCGCAGGTGAACTTTCCCACTTTGCTCGTACTGATGTCGGCGCGCGATCCGAACGTTACCGAAACATCCCCAGCGGGATTGTCTGAGATAGTGGACTGAATCAGCGTCACGCTGCTGCCGTTGTCATCGTAAATCCCAAACCCGCCGTTCTGCTCGTCCGTGATCGTCGCCTGGTGAATGACGGTCAGGTTCGAGCCGGTCAGAATTGAGATCCCGTTCTGTCCGTTTTGAGTCACCTCCAGCGTTGTTGTCCCGGGCGCTCCTGAAAATGCCGGCGTGTTAAACATAGTCACCACGGAAGTCTCCTCGATGTGCAGTCCGTCTCCGACATTGTGCGTTGACGAAACAAGTGCCGCCGCATCCATATCGAAACCGGCTTTGGAATCCACCGAGATACCAATCCCGCCATTGTTCGTGGATGTGATTGTGCCGCCGAACGCCACGAAATGCGCCCCGGAGACCACCGTAAAGCCAGTCGTGAAATTCCCTTCCGCTCGAATCGTGCTTACCGGGTCGGAAATGAACCCAGCGGCGGACGTTCCAAACTGAATCCCGAGCACATTGTTCGAAACCGTCAAGTGCCCGTTGGCCAGTGTGAGGCTGGAACTGCCATTGATATTCACCCCGAAAACAGCATTGCCGTCGGCCAACAGATTCCCACGCAAAGTGACGGAAGATGTTGCTTCCGCGTCCAGTCCGTTGAGTCCGTTGCCCTTCAGCGCGTCACCCCGCAAGGTAGCTGAAGACTGCCCCTCAAGTAAGATCCCGTTTTCTGTGTTGCCATTCACCTGGGTATCCAGAATTGTGAGTTGCGCCCCCGACTTCCCGTGAATGCCATTGAGCCCATTCTCGATTTCCAAGCCCTGTACCGTAACCCGAGCCGGCCCCACAATCTCAATCCCATCCCGGCCGGCGCTACTCCCGCCACTGATTGTGCCTTCCGTTTGACTAACCAGGTTTAGATCTTTCGCGATCCTAACGCCGCCTTCACAAATACCCGATACCGTCAGAGTGTCACCGGGAACTGCGTGCTCGATTGCTGCCGCGAGTGCATGCCGATTGGAACTACAGTCGACCGGGAGAGCCGCCAGTTGGCCCACCGCGATCAACGCCGTAAGAATCAGTAACCGTACAGTCATTCAGAAATGCCCCTCCGTTGAGCCCCTGACATGCTTTCATTCAGGAAAGCGGAAGTCAAGTTCATCCGAGCCGCGGCGAAGAGTTTTACGTTTCAGTCGGCGGTATCCGGCTCCCATGCTTGCGAAGCCCAACAACAAGTACGAACCTACAGCCGGTTCCGGCGCGATCTGCGTACCCCCGAACTCGGTTACCAGCCCTAGATCGTACGGAGTTCCCGTCGCGGCACTAACGCTGTCAAAGTTCGCAACGCGTGAAGTCGCCGAGGAACCCTCTACGGCATCCAATGTCGCCAGGAAGCCTCCTCCCGCGCTGTTTATCCGAATATCCATCAGCAGATTGCCGTTCGAGTTCGCATAGAGGAAAGGATCTTGGAGATTGATAACAAGATCGAATGGGTCCGGATTTTGGCCGCCTACGCCGCTGAGCGTCAACGGCCCGTTGTAGACAACCTTGTCATCCGATCCGCACATTATTAGCAAACGTACTAGATAGCCCATTTGGTGACAGCCCTGTGGTCGATAAGTCCACCTGGATGTTGTATGAGTCAGACTCAGGACCCGGGGCATCCCCCGCGTCCAGCCGAAAAGCAATCGATGAGATCTGGAATATCGAGCGGGCGGGCCCGAACTGATTCGCCGCATACACCTGCTGGTAGCGACTGTTGTTCGACAGACCGAACAATCCCGCGCTGAACGGAGCAACGTTATTGCTGTTGCCGTCCGCGTTCTCCAGCCCGTTCGGGGCAACAATGTTGGCCGCCTTCAATTCGAAAGACGACGAGCACAAATTAAAGCACAGCAGCGCCGCGCCAATGATAACTTTCATGATTCGATGAACCTTTTTGTTTGGTCTTTGGAGCGAAATCGAGACCGGGGCTAGATTGCCGAGCCGGTCGCTTCTTTCTCTCTCAATTCTGTAAACGACATCAAGCGGTCAAAGCCATCACCGAAAAGGAGAATTCCTGCAAGATGCTTTTGGGCCAGCTCACCGATGCCAAGAACGCCAGGGTCGGTACCGGAGCTGCGGCGCTCTGCTGCTGCTGGATGCGCCGCTTTCTCTGCTGCTTCCACTAACGACTGTTGAAGCCGCCCTCAAAGCAGCGAAGAAATAGACATGAAACTGATGGCGGAGATTTACAAATCGTGCGGCCGCACGCCAGCTTAAGAGGTTCTTTCCGTCACCAGATCTACAATCGCCTGTAATGCACGCTGCGCCGGAGTAGAAGGGAACTCGCTTAAGCTTTCGCGCGCCTTGTCAGTGAAGCTGTGGGCCCGCCCATAAGCACGGGCGATGGCGCCGTGATGCTCCAGCATCTGCAGAATGCGCATGAATGGAACCTGCTCATAACTTGCATCGCCGATCACGGTCTCCACTGCGCGGCGCTCCTCGGCTGATGCCGATTCAAGGGCGTAGATCATCGGCAGCGTCACTTTGCCTTCGCGGAGGTCGTTGCCCGATGGCTTGCCGAGAATCTTCTCCGAGGACGTGAAGTCGAGAATGTCGTCCACCATCTGAAATGCCATTCCCAGGTTCCAGGCGGACTCGCCCAGCTTGGATTCGAGAGTGTCATCGGCTCCGCCTGCAACCGCGCCCAGGCATGCGCAAGCAGAGAAGAGGCTGGCTGTCTTGCGATCCACCAGCTCCATGTAATCGGCTTCGCTGACGTCCACGCGATGCAGGCGTTCGAGCTGTATCAACTCGCCCTCCACCATCATCTGGGTCAACGAAATCAGCAGGTCCAAAATATGGAAGTTGCGCTCGCGCAACGCGACCTGGAAGGCCTGCATGTAGAGCCAATCGCCCGCCAGGACCGAAATATGATTGCCCCAGACGACATTCGTCGAGGGGCGTCCGCGCCTCGTTTTCGCAATGTCAATCACGTCATCGTGGACGAGCGTGGCAGTGTGGATCATTTCGACAACCGCAGCCAGGCGCCGGGCGCAATCCGTTGCGGGTCCAAAAAGCCGGTTGCAAAGCAGCAATAACGCCGGCCGCAGGCGCTTGCCGCCACCGGCTTGCAAATACTGGTTAATGGTTGTCAGCGCCTCGACGGAAGCAACGGATTCAACGCTGATTTCACGCTCCACTGCCTGCAGGTCCGTTTGCACGAGGTCGAATGCTTCGCGCGCACTGATGGATTGCCGGATCTTACTGAGCATCTGCTTCTCGAGTCACGAAACCACAGTGTAGCGGGTCAGATGGATCACATTCGTTTTTATCGAGAGTGAACAGACGTTCGAAATTGAGCGTTGTCTGAGCCGCCAATTCTTCCACGGACACGCCTCGCTCATCGGCGATCACTCTCGCGGTGTGCACCACGAACGCCGGCTCGTTGCGCTTGCCTCGATGCGGCGATGGCGCAAGATACGGGGAATCTGTTTCGAGCAACAGGCGATCGGCCGGGGTGATCCGGGCGGCTTCCCGTATGTCCACTGCCTTAGGAAAGGTTGCTACCCCGCCAAAAGCTAAATAAAACCCGAGATCGATGCACTCGCGCGCCTGCGCGGCGTTGCCAGTGAAGCAGTGCATTACGCAGGGAAGCCCCGTCGGCGCCCAGTGCTGCCGCAGGAGCTCAAGCGTGTCCGGCCATGCATCGCGAGTGTGGATGATGATCGGCGCCTTTGCGGTCGCGGCAATCTCCATCTGGCGTAGAAAGACGGGCACCTGCTCTTCTTTCGGCACTCCCCAGTGATAGTCCAGACCGATTTCCCCCAATCCGACAACTTTAGGATGCTGTAGAAGGCGTTGTAGAGCTTCGAAAGTGTTCCTGTCTATTTTGGGTGCATCATTCGGATGCACGCCCACCGTAGCGAACACGAAAGGATAGGTCTCCGCCACCCGAATCGCCGCTTCGAGATCGGGCGGACCGCTTCCGGTGCCGATTGCGAGCATATACTTCAAACCGGCTGCACGGGCGCGCTCAATCATTGCTTCACGATCAGCGTCGAATTGAGCGTCGTCGAGATGACAATGTGAATCGACCAATTGCACGGGCGAGTTACGCGCCTACTTCAGCCGCGCGCCAATCGGTACGTCTTCATGGAAGCCCGCGAGGATAGGCAGGCCGCCTTCCAGGCTGGCAGCCACGATCATTCCTTGAGACGTCAGGCCACGCAATTTTCGCGGCTGCAGATTGGCCACAATCACCACTTTTCGCCCAACGATCTCTTCCGGCGGGTATTTCAATGCGATGCCTGCGACGATACTGCGCGGCTCCGTCTCCCCGATATCAATTTTTAGATGGAGCAGCTTGTCAGCCCCTTTCACGCGCTCGGCTGACTTCACCTCGCCTACCCGCAAATCGATTTTCGAGAAATCGTCAATGGAGATCAGTTCCGATTTGTTCTGATCGACCGCTTGCGTGGGCACGGCAACAGGTCCGGCCGGCTTGCCCATCAGCGCCGCTTGCCTGTTCTTCTCTACTTCTTCGAGCTCTTGCATTTTCTGAACAGTTGGCTTCCTATCGAGGCGCGGAAACACAGGGCTAATTACGCCTATTTGTCCGAGTGGCTTTGCTTTCCAACTCGCATCCGCTAACGTCAGGCCGGTGTTACTAACGCCAAGCTGACTCAAGATATTAGCCGCCGAATGCGGCAATACCGGCGAGACTAGGACCGCGGCAATGCGCAGCGCCTCTGCGGCCGTAAAGATCGTGTCGCGCAGCCGCTCCGGGGCGGCTGCGTCCTGCGACTTCGCCAGCTTCCATGGCGCGCGCTCCACAATGAATTTGTCCACCGTTCCGATCAGCGTCCAGATCTTCTCGAGCGCCTTTGAGAAATCGAACTTGTCATACGCCTGCTGGCCCGCGTTCCGGACGTCTTCCGCAATGCGCGCCACCTCCTCGTCGCCGGCCGCTCGGGGCAGCGCCCGTTGAAGTACTGCTGAATCATGTTCAGCGTGCGGCTCGCCAGGTTGCCCAAACCGTTCGCCAGGTCGGAGTTATACCTCCCACCAGCGCGTCGAAGCTGAAACTGCCGTCTTGTCCAAAAACGATCTCGCGCAGCAGGAAGTAGCGCAGCGCATCCACCCCCATCACCTCTGCAATTGGGGTAGGGCGCACAATGTTGCCGCGCGACTTGCTCATCTTGTCGTTTTCAAACAGCAGCCAGCCGTGAGCGAATACTCGCTTCGGCAACTCCCATCCGGCTGCCATCAGGAACGCGGGCCAGTAGACAGTATGAAAGCGCAGAATCTCTTTGCCGATCAGGTGCAAGTCAGCAGGCCACCTGTTCTCACCATCCACGGCGCTGACGTACGTCATGAGCGCGTCGAACCACACATAGAACACGTGCGAAGGATCCGCTTCAACCGGTATGCCCCACTTGATGCTTGTGCGTGTAATCGACAAGTCCGACAGACCCTGCTTGACGAAAGCTAAGACCTCATTGCGGCGGATCTCCGGCTGAATGAAATCAGGATTCGAGTCGTAGAACTCGAGCAGCCGATCGGTAAACGCCGAGAGCTCGAAGAAGTAATTCTCTTCGGTGACTTCTTCGTACGGTTTGCCGGTCTCAGGATCGACATCACCGGGCTTGGCATCGTTCACGAAAGATTCGCTGACTACCGCGTAAAGCCCGGTATACGTTCCCTTGTAGATATAGCCGTTTGTTTTACACGCTTCGAATAAAGCATTCACCAGCTTGGCGTGCTTCGGCGACGTGGTGCGTTCAAACCTGTCGATCTCAAGATCCAGCGTTTGCCATTGCGTCCGGAACTCGTTCGAAATTAAATCCACGAACTCTTCCGGTGTTTTTCCCTGCGCGCGAGCCGCCCGCTCCACTTTCGTGCCATGCTCGTCGGTGCCCGTCGTGAGCACCACCTCGAAGCCCTGCATCCGTTTGAAGCGCGCGATAGTTTCGGCGGCTATTGTCGTATACGCATGCCCGATGTGGGGCGCTGCATTCACGTAATAAATGGGGGTTGTGAGGTAATACTTCGGTTGGCTCATCGTGGGAGAGTTTTTCTGCGAAACGCATCGTTTGCTTCCGCGATCACGGTACGCAATGCAACGCCCTTCTCGCCGGCCACCTTCCGGCAATCCTCATATTCGGGCGCGAAACTGCCGTTTTCCGTATACTTCACGCCTACCAGTCCGAACGGCGTGTCCACTTGCGCTGTACTTCGCGCCAGAACGCGCCGTTGTGCTTCGATGACACGGATGCCGAGTGTCGTAGTCTCTTCGAACAAGATACCTGCCATCCGCTCCGTCGTATCTGGCACGGCAATGACCGAGATCATGGTGGCGGGACGGTTCTTTTTCATAAAGATGGGCGTCAGAGTCACGTCCAACGCGCCGGCATTCGAGCAGGCGCTCCATCGTGTAGCCGAGCACTTGCGGCGTCGAGTCGTCGATATTTGCTTCCAGCACGCTCACCGTTGTCGATTCATTTGCCTGCGTAAGCTCCCCAATCAGTACACGCAGCACATTCGCCTGCATCGGGAAGTCCTTGTCGCCGGCGCCGAATCCTTGCGATTGCAAGCGCAGTGACGGTACGCCGCCAAATTCGCTGGCTAACGTCTTCAACAATGCCGCCCCGGTGGGCGTAGTCAGTTCCGTTTCCGGCCCGGCCGAATAGATCGGGCAATCCTTCAGGAGTTCCGTTGTCGCAGGCGCTGGAACCGGTAAGAACGCCATGCTCTGTGTTGACGGTTCCGCTACCCACATTGATCCGTGAGCTGCGAACGTCTTCACGCCTAACAAATCGAGCCCGACACAAGCGCCCACAATGTCACAGATGGAATCGACAGCTCCCACCTCATGAAAATGCACTTTCTCAATGGGAACGCTGTGCGATTTCGCTTCGGCCTCACCGAGCTGTTTGAAACACCGCCAAGGCGTTCTTTCGACTACGCTCGGAGAGCGAACCCGCGAGAATGATCTTTTCAATATGCGGAAGATGCCGGTGCTTCTTCTCGTCTGTCCTCTCAACAGAAAACTTGGACGCGGCGATACCTTTACGTTTCGTCTTCTCTACCCGGAATGACGCGCCCAGGTTCAGGCTCTTCAGAGCATCCTCGAGCGCATTCCAATCGGCGCCGGCATCAAGCAGCGCGCCAACCGTCATATCGCCGCTGATGCCCGAAAAAGCATCGAAATAACAGGTCTTCATCGAGTTTGCGTGGACTTGTAGACGCCTTCCGGGCGCCGCCCGGAGCCCTCTTCAGTTTACAGATGCGTGTGTTCCGACGAGCCGTTCAACAGTGCCCGTGCGCGCTGCACATCGCTCAGCGCCTGCTCAACGCTCGGCGCTAAAGCCGTCAAATGACCCATCTTCCGGCCTGCTCTAGGGGTGAGCTTCCCATAGAGATGAAGCTTTACATCCGGCGTCGCGAGTGCCGACCGCCAATCCGGTTCGCCATTCGCCCAAACATCCCCCAGCAGGTTCGCCATGGCGGCAGGCCTTAGTTGAGTCACGGCTCCCAAGCGGCAGAAGGCAAACCGCTCGCAGTTGCTGCTCAAACTGGCTGGTCAAGTTCGCATCGAATGTGAAATGGCCCGAGTTATGTGGCCGCGGAGCAAGTTCATTGATCAGCAGCCGTCCATCGCGCTGCACAAAAAATTCGACGCAAAGCACACCAACGACCTCCAGTTTCTCAAGCACGGCCCGTGCGATTTCGACTGCCTCGCGAGCTACGTTTTTCGGGAACCGCGCGGGAGCAATCGATAGATCCAGAATCCCGTTTACGTGCTGGTTTTCTACAGCGCCATAATGGATGAAATCGCCGTCGATACTGCGCGCCGCGACCACCGAGATCTCACGCTCGAAATCGATAAACGCCTCGAGCACCGCTTCCGATTCGCCCACGGCGCGCCACGCCGCATCGAAATCTTGCGCGCTCTTGATCCGGTATTGCCCCTTCCCGTCATAGCCGAAATCGGCCGTCTTCAGGATGGCGGGCAGCCCAAGTTCCTGCGCGGCTCGCGCTAATTCTTCTAAGCTCGACACGCGCCGGAAAGGCGTGAGCGGCAGCCCGGCTTGCGAAAGAAAGTCTTCTCGCGCAGCCGGTGCTGCGTGGTGTGCAGAACGTGCCCGCTCGGCCGCACCGGCGCGCATTTCTCCGCGGCGGCCGCGGTTTCTGTCGGAACGTTCTCGAACTCGAACGTCACTACCGAAACGCCGCTCGCGAACTTGCAAACCGCATCCAGGTCTTCATACGACGCCTGGACCTCTAAATCCGCCACCTGCCCGGTCGGGGTATCTTCATCCGGCGAAAATGTGTGAACGCGATATCCCATGCGCCGCGCCGCAATCGCAAACATGCGGCCGAGTTGCCCGCTGCCCAACACGCCGATCGCACTGCCCGGCAGAACCGGATTGCCGCCGACTGACAACTCACGGCAAGCGATCCCGGAGAACCGTTTCGGTTTGCTCGCGTCGCCACGTTTCGAGGCGGCTGCGGATTCCGGATATTTGCTGCCCAGAATGCTGGCCGCAAGCAGCGCCGCATTCGTCGCGCCCGCATTGCCAATCGCCAGCGTGCCCACCGGCACACCTGCCGGCATCTGCACGATGGAGAGCAGGGAATCCACACCATTCAACACACTACTTTTGATCGGCACGCCTAAGAACCGGCAGCACCGTATGCGCCGCTACCATTCCGGGAAGATGCGCCGCGCCGCCCGCGGCCGCAATGATCACTTCTATCCCACGCTCGGCCGCGCCTTTGGCATAGTCGGCCATCAAATCCGGCGTCCTGTGCGCTGAAACAATCTCGCATTCGTGCGGCAACGCCCAGCTTCGTCAGCACTTCACTGGTGCGCTGCATCGTCTCCCAGTCCGATTTGCTGCCCATGATGACGCCGACAAGCGGGTGCTCGCTGGCGGTCGAGACGTGCTCACAGGCGCAGCCCCTATTCGCCTTGCGACGCAACGTAGCCCTTTTGCCCGTCGAACGTGTACAGATTCTCAATCTTGATGAAGTCCAGCCCCGCCCTCTGAATGCGATCGAGCAAACCTACAATCTGCGCATGCGTAACCGGTCCGCCCTCTTTGTCCGACATGAAACCCGCTCGCCAGTGATCGGTGCAGAACGTCTCTTAAAACCCTTCGGGATAGACCTTCACTCCGCGATTGCTCAGCGACGTGAGCTTCACGCCATCCCCGTTGAACTGCTCCAGCCGCTTGCCGAACTCCGCGGGGTTGCGCTCGTTCCATTGAAAGAAAACGTCGACGCCGACCAGCACCTTCTGTGCGCGCTTCGTCTCATTCAGCTTGTGTTCGCCGCTCTGATTCGGCGCCTTCGAATACGAAGCTTTCTTGAGTTGCTGCGGCTCCTGTCCCAGCCGCGCCACGACTGCTTCCGCAAACTCCTTCGTTCCCACCTTCTGCTTGCTCACGCCTTCTTTGAAAATGTCGTAGGTATGAACGCCATCTTCCAAGCGTTCGCAGCCATGCGTTGTGGATCCGCTCCGCTACCTCCGGCTGCCCGATATGCACCAGCATCAGCAAGCCGCCGTGCAACAGGCCCGATGGGTTCGCCAGGTTCTGTCCTGCGCGGCGGGGAGCCGAACCGTGAATCGCCTCAAACATGGCGGCGCCTTCGCCGATATTCGCGGATCCCGCCAACCCGACCGATCCCGCGATCTGCGCCGCGACATCCGACAGAATGTCGCCGTAGAGATTCGGCATCACGATGACGTCGAAGGCTTCCGGCGTATCGGCCATCTTCGCCGCCCCGATATCCACAATCCAGTGCTCCTTCTCAAACTCCGGATATTCCGCGCCGACCTCGTCGAAGACCTTGTGAAACAGGCCATCGGTGAACTTCATGATGTTGTCTTTGGTGAAGCAAGTGACCTTCTTGCGATTGTTCCGTCGCGCGTATTCAAAGGCGTAGCGGACGATTTTCTCGGATCCCGGGCGGCTGATCAGCTTCAGGCACTGGTACACCTCGTCGGTTTGCCGGTGCTCGATCCCCGCATACAAGTCTTCTTCGTTCTCGCGCACAATCACCACGTCCATGCCCGGATGCTTGGTCTGCACATAAGGGTGATAAGACACGCACGGCCGGATATTTGCATACAGCCCGAGCGTTTTACGCGTCGTCACGTTGAGCGACTTGAACCCGCCACCTTGCGGGGTAGTGATCGGCGCTTTGAAAAACACCTTCGTTCGCCGCAGCGATTCCCAGGCGCTCGGCTCAATACCCGCGTTGATGCCACGCAGATAGACCTTCTCACCGATCTCAATGGTCTCTTCTTCTATGCGCGCACCCGCCTCTTTCATGATGTGAAGCGAGGCCGCCATGATTTCCGGGCCGATTCCATCGCCATGCGCGACTGTGATGGGTACAAGGTTCGATGCCGTATTTAGTGCCATGGATATTTAGCTAGTCCGTAAAAGAGTTATGGAGTCATTACATCAAAGCCGCACAACTGTATCGGCAGCGATATATTGACAAGCGTGCTTCGATGCTTCTTTGTCGCTCTACTCGCACTGGGTGCTTCGTTCGCTCGGGCCGAAGTCAGACTTCCCAATATCCTGAGCAGTCACATGGTCTTACAACGGAACGCGCCCATTCACATCTGGGGATGGGCAGAACCCGGCGAGAACGTATCGGCCCAACTGCACGATGCTAGCCAAAGCGCAACCGCCAATAACCTAGGCGAATGGAGCCTCTATTTGCCGCCGCAAGCTGCCGGCGGCCCGTTCAGTCTTACTGTGAAGGCGAAGAAACACCATCGTTCTGGACGACGTGCTCGTCGGCGATTGTGGTCTGCTTCCGGCCAATCGAACATGGAGATGCCTTTGAAGGGGTTCGGTGCTGGAACGGCTGTGCAAGAACGGCGAAGAGGAAATCAGAAATGCCAGTCATCCCGAAATGCGTTTACTGTTCATCCGCCACAAGGCTTCCGAGTACCCCCTCAACAATTACGATTCAGCCGCTTGGACCGTTTGTTCGCCGGAAACCGCAGCAAATTTCTCCGCCGTGGCATACTTTTTCGGCCGTGAGATCAATACTCGTGAGCACGTGCCGATCGGCCTGATTGACTCAACCTGGGGCGGCACTCCGGGCGAGGCATGGGTCAGTCTCGACGGTATCTCGTCGGATGCGTCTCTTATGCCTGTCTTCGCGGAGTGGGCTCATATGGCGAACCAGCAAGCCACCATACCTGCCATGATCAACGCGGAGAGGCGCGAAGATGCTGCCGCGAAAGCAGCGAACCAGCCGGTGCCGACTCACCCCTGGCATCCTGATCCGGCTTCCTGGGCGCCCAGCGGGTTATACAACGGCATGATTGCTCCGCGATGCCGTACGGAATCAAAGGCGTGATCTGGTATCAGGGCGAAACCAACAGCGCCCGCAGTCGCGCCGCGATGTACGCGAAGGTTTTTCCGGCGCTGATCGCGGATTGGCGTACTCATTGGCAGCAGGGCAATTTCCCATTCCTCTTCGTCGAGATCTCCAGCTTCAAATCGAATGAAACAGAAGATTGGCCCGTCGTCCGTGAAGCGCAGCGGCGCACCCTTTCCCTCGCCAATACCGCCATGGCAGCCACCATCGATATCGGCAATCCGGATAACGTTCATCCAGCAGAAAGCAAACCGTTGGAGCACGCCGGCGTTCGCCGCTCGTGCGCTTGCCTACGGTGAGACGGCGAACTATTCCGGTCCGCTCTTCCGCCAAACGAGCACGGAACCAGGTGGCCTACGAATTTGGTTTGACGATGTAGCCAGCGGACTTGTGGCAAAGACCGGCGGTCTCGGGGCAAAGACCGGCGAACTACAGGGTTTCCAAGTCGCGGGCCAAGATGGCCGTTTTTCCGGCCGCCGCAACCAGACAGGAGCTACCGTTTTGGGCACCAGCCCTCAGGCACAGTCGCCCAAGTACGTCCGTTACGGCTGGCGGAACGCTCCTACCGTTAACCTCTTCAATTCTGACGGTTTGCCCGCGTCCCCGTTGACTTCCGAGGAGACCTTTCCGGCCCCATGACATCTAGTTCTGGGAACGCGCAATGACTCCCCCGTGAAGCTCCGATCAGGAATTCTCTGTCAAACCGGGAAGGAGTACACTTACAAGGAGTACACTTACAGTGTTACTTTGAACTCAGCGAAAGGAGCCTCCTCCCGCACTCCCGGCGGGACTCCTAATTAAAGCCTGAGTGAAAGATTACATCGAGCTCACCAAACCCCAGATCGCGTCGCCGGGCGGATCGTCATGAGTACGGCTGTCGGATATTACTTCGGCCATTCAGGAAATTGGTCCTTCTGGCCGATTCTTCACACCCTGATCGGAACTGCGGTTGATTGGTCTTAGGCATGGCTGCGCTGAACCAGTGGTACGAGCGTGAGGCCGATCGCCACATGCGCCGTGCTCAGAAGCGTCCTCTACCCTCCGGTCGGCTCACTGCCCCGCAAGCATTGCGCTTTGGGCGCGGCTTTGTCCATCGCGGGAGGCCTGGAACTAGGGTTCGGTACGAATTGGGGGGGCGGAGCACTGGGCATCGCTACGTTGATGATGTCCTGTCCGGTACACACCGCTTAAGCAAAAAACCTGGTGGTCCACAACTGTTGGCGCATTCCCCGGCGCGATGCCGCCGCTGATCGGCTTCGCGGCTGCCGCCAATCACCTCACCCGGGAGGCTTGGTATTGTCTTATCCTTTATCTGTGGAAAGATCTCTTATTTTACGCGATTGCATGGCTCGTGTCCAGAGGATTACTCCTCGCGCGGGCATTCAGATGCTGCCGTCGTTGAGCCGACGGGGACTTGACCGCCCGCCAGATCCTGTGGAATTTGTCCCGTTCATTGCAATCAGCTTGTTACCAAGCTGGATCGGCATGACCGGTGCCGTGTATCTGGTTGGTGCGATCGCGCTGGGCCTCTTTTTTGCAAAATTCCGGCATTCGTGTATCGCTGGATCGCTCCAAAGTTCGTGCCCGCAAAGTATTGCTCGCTTCCGTCGTTTACCTGCCGGTCCTTTACGCGCTGAATGGGTTCTCCATCCTGTCCGCCTGTGAAGCTCTGCGGCTCCCCTTTTCCTTCTCCTTTGCCTTGCGGCGTTGATGCTCCCTAGCGCCTGTACCCCTACCGTTACTTAACGGGTCCCGAATACGACACGGTCCCACCGTTCACAATGATGGATTCCGGCTTGTCGGTCCCTTCACCAGGTAGAGCGCTGCTCGGAAAAGTGTGGATTGCGGACGGGTTGGATACACCGGCCCTGCGGAGTGTCCCGCGCATGACCTCTGAAATGCACAGAGTAGAGCAGCAACGACAAACTTCTAGGACCATGTCTGGCTGGTGTCAATTTCCATTCACCCACAGCGGGACACGCCTCCGGTCCTGAACG
>CAVSTO010000018.1:0-57874 GCA_963730865.1 uncultured Acidobacteriaceae bacterium
TTTACGAATCCCGTGTTGTAGTTTCGATAGAGCCAGGATCAGACGACACCTGGAAGTTGTCCCTCACTTCAATCGCTGAAACGGCGTTACCGGGCCCGGTGACATCGCCGACGTTCTTTGTCTTTGGCGATGGCCGGACAATCTTTAGGTATCTATCGTGCTTTAGGTATCCGTACTGGCGTGTCCTTGGATGACGCACTCGGCTTACTCCGGATCAGGCACTCTGTCCGAGAACACCTCTTACGTATAGTCATCCCGGTGCTGAAAACGCCCCAAAACGTAACGGCCCAACGGTCCCCCAAACTTTCCCCTTCCTAAACGCCCCCAGTCGTGTTAGGGTATTTCTTCAGGCCACGTGTGCCTGAAACGCTCGAAACGCCGGCAGGCCGAAAGCCTGATCCGGCGTTTTCCATTTGGGACCGCGCTGCCGGTTCCAAAATCCCCGACCCGCCTGCAGGCCGGCAACTTCCATCCTCGAAAGGAACCACCAATCATGGCAACCGAAGCCCAAATCAGCGCCAATCAGGCCAACGCGCAAAAGAGTACCGGACCGACCAGCGAAATCGGTAAAGCAACTTCCTCGCAAAACAATTTCCGCCACGGCTTCGCCGGCGAATTCTGTCTCCTCCCGACCGAAGACCCCAAAGCCTACGAAGAGTTACTGACCAGCTTCCAAGTCGACCACAATCCCTTCGGTGTCACCGAAAGCCTGCTGGTCGAACGCATGGCCCAGCATCACTGGCTGCGCTCTCGCGCCATCCAACTGCAAAATGTCACCCTCGCGCTCCCTACGAAGGATCAAAAGGACGCCGATCGCCAGTTCGCCCTCTACATGCGCTACCAGACCACCAATGAACGAGCCTTCTCCAAGTGCCTCAGTGACCTGCTAAACCTCAGAGCGGAAAGGAGAAAGGACAAGATTGGGTTCGAATCGCAGCAACTCAAAAAGGACGATCTCGCCCGCAAGCAATCCATCGAAAATCGCAAGCAGGAACTGCATAAATGCGACATTTGGCTCGCCGAAGCCAAGGCCGAGCACCAGGAACTGCTGAATCACCGCCTGGAGACCCCCGAAATGCGCATCCCGAACCGGGTCCAACGCATTTTGGCGCGCCAACAGGCCGCCTAACTCCGCCGAACACGGGCCGCGTTACACGAATCGTACTCCACGTGTCGATGCCGGAAACCAACTCTTTGTTTGCGAGCCGTACTTAAGCATCACTAGGCCTCCAGATCATATATACTTCTCTGTTGCTGCCGTAAACGCTTGCAGCCCATCGACAATGACTTTCATCCTCGCTGTCTCCACATCAGGACAACTGCTGTCGCTTCATCCAGTCGATCTGGCCATCATCGCGCTCTATTTCGTGATGGTCATGGGAATCGGCTTCTATTTGAAGCGCTTCACCAAGACCGGCGAGGACTTCTTTCTGGCTGGCCGCGATATGAGTTCCTGGATCGCGGGCCTCAGCTTTGTCGCGGCGAACCTTGGCTCCCTCGAACTCATGGGATGGGCCGCGTCCGCTTACCAATACGGCATTCTAGCCGCCCACTGGTATTGGATCGGCGCGATTCCCGCCATGCTCTTCCTCGGCATCATTATGATGCCGTTTTATTACATCTCGAAAACTCACTCCGTTCCCGGTTACCTGAAGCTCCGTTTTGGTGAACCCTCTCGCTTGCTCGCAGCCATCAGCTTCGGCATCATGACCGTCCTCATGAGCGGCATCAACATGTATTCCATGGCTTTGGTCATGCGCATCATCCTTGGCTGGGACATCAACTTCAGCATCTGGGTCGCCTCTATTACGGTAGCCGCTTACGTGTTTCTCGGCGGCCTCTTGTCGGCCATCTTCAATGAGGTTTTACAGTTCTTCCTCATCTGGCTCGGCGCAATCGTCATCTCCATTCTCGGCCTCGTCGAAGCAGGCGGGTGGAGTGGCATGGTCGCTCGTATCCACCACAACTTCCCGGGCCAGGACTACACCCATATGTGGGCCGGACTCGGTTCGTTCACAGCCAATCCGATGGGCATCAACTGGGTCGGCATCGTGCTCGGCCTTGGGTTTGTCATTTCCTTCGGATACTGGACCACAGATTTCCTCGTTGTCCAGCGCGTCCTTGCCGCACAGGATCTGCGCAGCGCCAAGATGGCGCCCGTGATCGGTGCCGCCTTCAAAATGGCCGTGCCGTTCATTGTCATCCTTCCCGGTTTGCTCGCGCTAGCGGTCCTTCCCGAAAAGTTAGTCGGCGAAGAAACGCAGGCCGCCATGGCGGGCGCTCACACTTACAACGAAGTCTTGCCTCTCATGCTCGCGCGCTACTGCGGTCCCGGTTTGTTGGGCTTGGGCATCACCGCTCTAATCGCAGGATTCATGTCAGGTATGGCCGGCAACGTTAGCGCCTTCACAACGGTTTGGACTTACGACATCTACCGGGCAGTCATTCGTAAGAACGCGAGCGACCAGCACTACGTCAACATCGGCCGCTGGTGTACCGTTTTGGGTGTTCTGGTCAGTATCGCCGCCGCGTACGTCGTGATGCAGTTCGCCAGCATCATGGATTACGTCCAGGCCCTCTTCACCTTCTTCATCGCGCCCTTGTTCGGAACCGTCATCCTTGGCATGATGTGGAAACGCACTTCGCCCGCCGGCGGTTTTTGGGGATTGCTGGCAGGCACCGTTTCTTCCATTGCGATGTTTGAGTGGGTGCACGTCGATCATGCCGCTCTGCGCTATATCGCACTTTCGCCCGACGCCAAGGACATGGCCGAGAACATGTACCGCGCCCTCTGGTCATGGCTCATTTGCGTCATAGTCACCGTCGTGGTCAGCCTCTTAACTAAACCGAAGCCCGAGTCGGAGCTGGTCGGACTCGTCTACGGCTCAACCGAAATCCCGTCAGAAGGCCATTTGTCCCTCACTCAGAGACCTATTTTCTGGGCCGGCGTTGTGGTCGTGGTATTCGTCATTCTGAACATTATTTTCTGGTAGGCAATTATGCATGCTCATGGTCCCCTCACCATCTGGTTTTTTATAGGAATATTGTTGACCGTCTATGGCGTGCTCATTACCGCTACCGGCCTGTATGAGCTCGGCTCGCCGCTTCCGAATCCGCCGGTGCTCGCGAATCTTCACGCCAGCATCTGGTGGGGCGCCGTTCTCTTGATCATTGGGCTCATCTATTTCATTAAGTTCTTTCCAAGGAAATCATCGTAATGTCTACAGCAAACGGCGCCGGCCCCACGCTCGGCCTCATCGTTGGGAATCGCGGCTTTTTCCCGGATCATCTCGCCGCTAGCGGTCGCGCGGACATGATTCGCGTGCTCGAAAAGGCCGGCGTTCGCGTCATCGCGCCCAGTCCGCAAACCGAAGGCAACAAGCCCGAAGCCGTCATCGAAAACGAATCCAAATTCGGCGCCGTCGAAACCTTCGACGAGGCCAAGCGCGTGGCTGCCATGTTTCGCAAGCATCGCGATGACATTCAGGGCGTCATCGTCTCTCTTCCGAACTTCGGCGACGAGCGCGCCATCGCCGATACCCTGCGCCTCTCCGATTTGAAAGTCCCCGTCCTTATCCAGGCCACGCCCGATGACCCCAAGCGCATGCGCATTACGGACCGTCGCGACAGCTTCTGCGGCAAGATGTCGGCTTGCAACAATCTGATGCAGTACGGCATCCCGTATTCGCTTACGACGCTGCACACCGAAAGCCCCGATTCCGAGGAGTTCCGCAAAGATCTCGATTGGTTCCTTGGGGTCTGCCGTGTGGCGCGCGGCCTCCGCCGTCTGCGCATCGGTTCCATTGGCGCTCGTCCCGCTGCCTTCAATACCGTTCGCTACAGCGAAAAGCTGCTCGAAGCCAACGGTGTCTCCGTCATCACCATCGACCTCTCTGAGATCCTCGGCCGCATCAATCGCATGAAGGATGATGACGCCCCCGCGCAGAAAAAGCTCGCCGACATCAAGGCCTACGTCACCACAACCGATGTACCGGAACAGTCGCTGATTAAAATGGCGAAACTCGGCGCGGTAATCGATGGCTGGATGGCCGAAACCGAAGTAGACATCAGCGCTGTACAGTGCTGGACCGCGCTCGAAGAGTACTTCGGCGTCGTCCCTTGCACCGTCATGAGCATGATGAGCAACAACCTCATGTCGAGTGCCTGTGAAGTTGATATCGTCGGCGTGCTCAGCATGCACGCCCTGCGGCTCGCCTCTCAAACACCCAGCGCCCTGCTCGACTGGAACAACAACTACGGCGACGACCCGAACAAGGCCGTCTGCTTCCACTGCAGCAACCTGCCCAAGCACTTCTTCCCGGATTTCAAAATGGATTACCAGGAAATCATCGCCGGCACAGTGGGCAAGTTCAACACCTTCGGAACAGTTTCGGGCAAAGTCAAAGCCGCGCCCATGAGCTACGCCCGCTTCTCCACCCGTGACCGCGAAGGCAAGATCCGAGGCTACGTAGGAGACGGCCGCTTCACCGATGATCCTTTGCAGACCTTCGGAGGGGCTGGAGTAGTCGAGATTCCCCGCATGCAAGACCTCCTCCGCTACATCTGCGAGCAAGGCTTCGAACACCACACCGCCGCTAACCTCGCCCACACATCGGCAATCGTCTACGAAGCCGCCACCAAGTACCTAGGCTGGGAAATGTATTGGCACAAAGCACAATAATAGAGACATGGCCGCTCAGCCGCTACCGCTCAGCCTCCAGGAGTTCCATCGTCTCTATGATGAGGCTAAGCCGGCATACGAGTACTGGTTGGCCAAGCCATCCAGAAACCTATCCGCACTATCTTGCATGGCATTGTGCAAATTGCGACACTGCTTGAGCGAGCTGGTTGGAACACTTCACTGGAGGTTCGTCTCAAGATCGTTCCAGATGCAGAGCCTGTGCCGGATGTGATCGCGGTACAAGGGAAATTCAGAGGATCATATCCGACATCGGCGCCGGAGCTCTGTGTTGAGATCTTGTCGCCCGGAGACACTTTGCGGACGGCCCTCGAAGCGTATGGATAGTCGATCCCGAGAAGCGCACCGCGTGGACGGTCCCACAAGGTCGAACAACCGAGCCAACTTGGATTTGCCCAGGGGGCGTTCTCCGCATTGACGAGACCGCGATTGAGCTCGACCTCATCTTTTCCGAAGTCGATCGGAAACTGGAGACTTCGAACGCAAACAGCCCTCGTTAACCGAGGCGCGACGGTAACGGAGCGCGCAACCTTCAAAGCCGCAGCTTCCTTTCGTATAAGTCCGGCAAGTCATTCTCCATCAGAACAACATCATTCGACCGAACATTCGACTCCAGCCATGTCTGTGCGTCCGTGAACGTCGGAAACGGTACCAACGTTCCGCTCGGGTTAGCACTCGCATAGGCGCTCGTGAAAGTTTTGATGCGTTCGGGAAGCACGGCCAGCACGACATCGGCATGAGTCGCCGCCAACTCGCCAATCTTTCGGTGCTCCTCATCATGCGCTTGCCCAAGTTCCACCATGCCCGGAGTGACCAGTATCCGCCGCCCCCCGTCAGTTCGTAGCGCATCCAGCAGCCGAAGCCCCGAAGCGAATCCGGCTGGATTGGAGTTGTAAGCGTCATCAATCAGTCGCGCGCCCGCCGGCCCTTGCTTCACTTCCAAACGATGGCTGATCTGCGGTACCGAAGCCAACGCCAGAATTGCATCCTCAGGCTCAGCCCCCAGCGAGCAAGCCGCAGCAAATGCCAGCGCCATGTTCGAGATGTGGTGTTCGCCAAAGATCGGAGCCCTCAACACATAAGCCGCAGTGTTCCACGTCACGTGCGCTAGGATGCCTTCCGCTGTCTGTGAAGAAGCGTTGATGCGCAGTGCGCAGTCTGCACCGGTGCCGACGACGATCACCCGCTGATACCGATCGCGAAACTGCCTGGCGGCTTCAAACTCAAGCACCTGCTCCGCTACAATCACCGGACCACCGCGCAAAGCAACAGCTTCGGCCAGCTCGAACTTAGTCTTCGCAACGGTATCCAAAGTCTTGAACCGTTCATAGTGCGCCATGCCGATAGCAGTAATCACCGCAATGTCCGGCGGCGCCAGCCGGCACAGCCGCGCTATCGAACCGGGTCCATACGCTCCCATCTCGCACACGAAGAAGCGATGATGCGAACTCAACCGCTCCCGCACCACGCGCGCAATCCCCATCGGTGTATTCACGCTTCCCGGTGTAATCAGCGTCGGCGCCTGCACTTCCAAAACGTGTCCCAGCAAATGCTTGGTAGACGTCTTTCCATACGATCCGGTAATGCCAACCACCGTTGGCTTGAGCGTTCCCAACTTGGCATGCGCCTCGTTCCAGAAGCGCTTTTGCAGCTTGTTCTCGTAAGGCTGCGTCAACAGGGTGCCGACCGTCAGAGCAACTGGAATGATCTGCACCGCGATAATCCAGATGCCAATGGAACTCGACGTCCCCGCGAATGCCAACGCAGTGACCGCTAGGCACGCCAGCGCCACAAAGTAAATTCGCTTCGCGCGCCCTGTCATCGATAGCTTCTTCTTCGAGCCCTTGCGCGGATCCTTCTCAATCGCAGCCAAAGCAAGGAACGCCAGCCCGCCCGCTCCGAAGACGATCACAGGAGATAGAACGATTGCAAATTGCAGAATCGCAAGCACTATCAGCACTGCCGACATCCGGATGTCAAACGCCCGGTGTACAAATATCCACGGAAGAAAGCGGCCCGAGTCGTACTCCTCCTGTTGGTAAATGTGCAGATATGTCAGCAGACGCCGCAGCGAAAACAGCAAGAAGCAAGCCGCTAAGACAAACGTCACGCTTCAACCCGCTCCAAAAACTTGCGAACCTTCAGCGCCACTTGATGTCTTCCCTCGGAGAGCACGCTCCAATGATTGAATCCTTCGAGAATGGTAAGTTCAGATGCTGCGATCAACTGCTGCAGCCTGCGACCGATTTCGGGCGGAGTCTCGCTATCGTTCGCGCCATAAATCAGCAGGGTAGGGCATCGTACTGCGCGAGCAACATCGGTCAGATCCTCCCCCACCACACGCACAAACACCGGACGCAAAGCACCCGCCGATTGATAATCGCTCGATCCGAACCTTTTTCGCAGTGCATCCAGTTGTGGCCCCTCGCGTGTGAACCGTTTGGCTGTTTTGAAAGCAGTCCTTCTCGCTGCGAAATAAACTCTTTCGCTGAAACTGCGCTGCCGCTTCAATCCGGCCGACGCAATCAAAACCATTCCCGCCACCAACTCGGGATGACGCGCCGCCAATTGCAACCCCACGCGCCCCCCAAAACTGTGTCCCAGCCAAATGATTCTCCGCTGCGCCAGGCTCTTCAGCCATTCCGCGACGCAGTCCGCGTATTCCGCCGTTCCCCATGTATCAGGCGGCTTCGGCGATTTCCCAAAACCAGGAAAATCGAGCAAAGACGAGTAGCCAAACGGCTTCAACGTCTCGGCGAGCGGCATCATCGCCGCCCCCGATTGCCCCCATCCGTGTCCCCAAACCAGGTGCCAACGCCCTCCTTGGGGAACTCCAATTTCGGTGATCGCAAGCTTCGTGCCGCGGTCCTCGCTGTGCTCTACGTGCATTTAACTTGCTCTGCTACAGTGGACAATTCGTCAATATGAAAACGCGAGTGGCTGTCTTTTTTGGCGGCCGTTCTCCCGAACACGATGTCAGCGTCGTAACAGGTCTCCAGGCGATGGAGGCTCTCGATCCAGACCGCTTCAGCTCTTTTCCAGTCTACGTTGCGACCGATGGAAAATGGTTCATCGGTGACGCTCTTCGGCAACGAAGCAACTATCTCCCGCGCGAAGCCACCGCCAAGACACTCGAAAGCGTTACCTTAGATCTGCGGCCGAACGTCGATGGCAAAGGCCGCCTGCTGCCGACGAAATCCGGAGGTGTATTCTCCAAACCCAAGCCAGTCGAGTTCGATGTCGCGCTGCTCGCTTTTCACGGGCTCTTCGGCGAAGACGGACGCATGCAAGGCCTGTTTGAAATCGCCAATGTCGCCTATACCGGAATGCGTACGCTTGCTTCGAGTGTCTTCATGGATAAAGACATCACTAAACGAGTGCTCGCCGACACCCGTATCGCTTTGCTGCCTTCGGCCATCGTCGAAAGGCCCAGCGGCGGCTTGCTTCCTAGTCCACAGCAGGTGGAAAACAGTCTCAAAGGTATGGCCTTTCCGGTCATCGTAAAGCCGTCCCATCTTGGATCGAGCATCGGCGTTGCCCGCGCCGCGTCAATGGACGAACTGCGCGGCGCGTTGTCCACCATCTTCCGCCTCGATACACACGCGATCGTGGAGCCTTTCGTGGAAAATCTGGTTGAATACAACGTCGCCGTTCGAAGAACCTCCGAGGCCGTGATTACCTCCGCCATCGAGCGCCCCAAAACGGACCAGGATCTACTCGATTTCAAAGCGAAATATCTCTCGGGAGCTTCTGGCAGCAAAGGCAAAGGCGCAAAGCAGCCCGGGGCCATCAGTCAAGGCATGTTGTCCCTCACGCGAGAGATCAATCCACCCATTCCTGAAGCGCTGGGCTCCAAAGTGCACGATTGGGCAAAGACCTGTTACTCCGTCGTCTACGGAACCGGTGCGCCGCGCATCGACTTTCTCTGCAACGGTCAAACCGGCGAGATTTGGCTGAACGAAGTCAACCCATGCCCGGGATCGTTCGGCTACTTTCTCTGGGAAGCGTCTTCAAAGCCCATCTTGTTTTCCGACTTGCTTTCGGCGCTCATCGATGAAGCCTTCGCCGCGCAGCGCTCTCTGCAGCTGCCGCCCGACCCCACCCACCCGGATGCGCGACTGTTTCCCCGTCCATAAGCCGCTATGCCGGCCTCGATTTAACGAACGCGAACTTCTCTTTCAGCGCCAGAAATGGTTTTTCCAGGTACTTGTAAGAGACCGCTGCAAAGCCCAGCGCAAACCCCAATGCAAGAAGGTCCTTCAGCGGTTCGGAGAACGGGAACTGTTGGCCATGCCCTCGGAACAGGCGGTGCGCCATCATCAGCGAGAGGAAATGAAACACGTATAGTCCATACGAAATCTTGCCAAGATACAAGAGCTGTTTGGGCCACCAGCGGGCAGGCGATCCAAGACAGCTTAAGAAGAGGCAAACGCAGCCACCACCCGCCAATAGATAGCTGATGACCAGGCAACTCGGGGGCCGGATTCCAGTTAGACTCAAAGTGTTGAAGTAACTGGCGCCCAGCCACAGAGCGATCCCTAAGCAAAGCATGGCCGCTCGGAATCCCGCGCCCCATGCAGGCGTCCAGTGATTGCGAGCTAATGCGAGCAAGCCTCCAATCGCGAAGAATTGGATTTGCGCAAAGCTATTCCACCAAATCTGGTAGTAGGTCGACCCGGTTCTGGAGAGCACGAACACCGCCGCAAGGGAGAACGGAAGCAAGATCATGGCCACACGGAACAACGTTGCGCGACTGACGTTCTTCGCCACTCGAGGCCAGATCAGGTAAAACTGTTCCTCCAGCGAAATGCTCCACAGCGGCATCACGGGGCCACCCACCGCGACGTGAATGAGGTACCAATTTCCGGCTAATGCACTGAACGCAACTATCAAACCGGGGGCAAGATGCCACTTGCGATGCACTTCGCCGAGGACGAAACAGAAAGCAATGAAAGCGAAATAAAGCGGCCAAATGCGCAGGATTCGGCGAGTATAGAAGGCTCGCATGTGAACCGTGCCTGTCTGCTCCTTCTCCCGCAACATCAGTTCTGTAATCAGATAAGCGCTCAGAGCGAAAAAGAGGCACATTCCGAAAGCCCCTGTGTACGTCAGCCCAGAGACTCTTCGCGAGATGTGCGGAACGAACAACGATGAATGGTAGACAAACACGGAAAGGAACGCGAAGAACCGTAGAACATCGAGTTCGGGCTTATAGAATCGCGCGGCCGCGGACGTCGCGGAATCCCTGTTCATCGGCTAGAGTTTTACGTGATTCCTGCCTGCTACAAGCAGTTGCCGCTTGTTCGCCCAATCGAACTCGCCTGTTGTTTCAGCGGGCAGCACTACCTCGCCCGATACCGTTTCGTTGTTACGAGTCAGGTCGACCGTGATGTCGCCCTTCGGATGCGGCATCTTTGCGGTCACGTGCGTCAGCCTTCCAAAGTTTGGCGCGATACGAACCTGCGCAAACCCGGGCGCCATGGACTCGATTCCGGCTACTGTTCGCAGCAGTTCAAAATTAGGGCTAGCGCCCCACGCGTGGCAGTCTGAGCGGGTATCTGGACCGTTCCATTCGGCCCACGTTGTAAGCCCTTGCGCCAGCATCTCACGCCAGGGCCCGAGTTCATCCAGATAACGGTCCCCCAATCCGGCTTCACGCAAGGCCCCGTTGGTATACGCGCGGAAGTAGATGGAAGATTGCGCGAGCGTTGGATCGGTCAAGGTCTTCTCGAGAATCGAGCGCGCTTGACTCTCAGGTGCCACATGCGCCAGCACAGCGAGCGTATTCACTTGCTGGGAATAGCTGCGGTGCGAAGGTTGATCGGCAAACAAGCCACGATCCGAATCCCAGTCAGTTGCCAATATTGTCTGCTTCAGACGATCCGCAGCGGCGGCACCCTCATCCGATAGGCCTTTGCTTCCAAGGGCCCGTTCGAGATCGCTCGCCCATTGGCGCGCGAGCAGCAGTTGCAGGTCGAGCGCGGCGGCTGACGAGCCGTCTGGATCCGCCGGCGGCTCGCCGTTCGGCCATTGCTTCACCCAATCGACGAAGTTCCACCACGGCATATGCATCAGCGAGCCATTGTCTTTTTGATACCGCGAGTAGAAGTCCAGTACGGCGCGAACTCCTGGCAGCATCTCTTTCACGAACTGTGGGTCATCGACATACATCCAGTAGTCGTGAACCATTCCGATCCACCACAAAGAAAACGGCGGAATGTACTGCTGCAGATAAGAAGGCGCCCGGCTATACGTCGCGCCTTCTGCCGTGCGCGACGAGTTCAGTAACGCGATACCGTTCTTCATCAGGCGCGCATCGCCCGTCATGTACAGCGAGATCATCATTTGAATGCGTGCATCACCGGCATACTGAAGCTGTTCGTAATACGGACAATCCATGTAGGTCTCGTGCGCGCACAGCCGGGCGGTGTGCCAGCCCGTCGAGAGTATGCGCTGCAGTTCCTGGTTGACAGCCGAATTGTCTACTTGAAAGATCGCTCGCTTCTCAAATGGGTAACCCGTGAAGGTGCTGTGCAGATCTTCCAGTGTCAGCGGTTCGTCTTCAGTCGTAACGTTCAACTGGATGTAACGGAACGTGCGCCAGTAGAGCGGCCTGTATCGGCGATGCGCTTGGCCGTCCGCGATGTACGTATCCGCGGGTCCGTAGAACTGCCTGCCCTCAATGTCGTTGCGGTTACCTTTCACCACCGGATCCCTGTTCTCGTAAGGCGCTTCGGCATAACGTACTTCGATCTGCGCACCTTTCCCTCCGCTTACCGTCAACTCGGGATAAGCAGTGGTCAGAGTCGTTTGATCGAGCAGCAGCGAGGCATGCTGATGCGGCGGAATCGTCGAAGGAATCTTCGCGCCCGCGCGACCGCTGGGAGCCGGTTGCTCGGTCTGCTCTTCTAACGGAATCTCGCGCGACACCAACATCCAGCGATTCGGAGCATCGCGGGTATCGCGTGCCGCGGCGTGGCTCAATTCTTCCGCACCAACCCAGCTGGAATCGTCAAAGTCGATTTGCTCCCACCCCCAGGGATAGAGATTGGCGTCGAATCGCTCATTCGCGGCGAGTGCGTAGTAACCCGTCGATTGATTGCGTGGAAGTGGCTGCGGCGAGTAAGCCTTGTCTTGAATGCACTTCCAGGCGCGGCTGGTGTTCACCATGGCGTGCTCGGGCGTATCGGAATCCAGCACAAAGCCCGTTTCATTGGTAATCTGGGCAACCGATCGATATTGGCCATCGTTCCAGACCACGGCTGCCAAGACGTTCTTCCCGGCGTGCAACTGCGGCGCAATGTCCACCGTCTCGTACCGCCAGTGCGTCAGGTCGCCTCTTGCCGGGCCCCAGGAGACGAGCTTGCCGTTGACAAACAGTTGATAGCGGTTGTCGCCCGAAACATAGATTGCGAACCGCTCGGGCTTGGACGGCAACTCAAACATACGCCGGAAGTGGTAGACGCCATAATCCTGCTTTGGAGCACCGCGCATATCGATCCATTGAGCCGTCCAGACCCGGCTGACAACGGGATTGCTTTGTTGAGCAAATGCACTGACAGCCAGCAAGGCGAAACAAACGATGAGTCTCATGCTAAGCAGCCGGAAGGGCTTGCAAAACTTTATCGATGTCATCAGGGCTTATGTAAAAATGCGGCGACATGCGCACCCAGCCTTGCCGCGGCGCAGCCATGATGCCTTGGCGTTTTAAGTCACTGACAATTAGGCGGCAGTCTCTGTCGGGGTGCCGGAAACTGACGATGCCGGCAGAGGTATGAGGAGTGCGCTCCACCATGAGTTCGTATCCTTTCGCCTGCAAGCCAGTCGCGAGCCGGTCCGCCAGCGCGCCGACGGCAACAGCGATATTCTCTACGCCCATTTCCAGCAGCAGATCCAGGGCGGCTTGCAGGCCGAAGCAGCCGATGGTGTTCAACGTTCCGCATTCATAACGTCCCGCATCCGGCCGGAGCGTCATGTCGCGCGAGCTGTAATCGGCGTAGTTCGCCGGATTTGTCCAGCCAAACTCGACCGGTTCAATGGAATCGAGCCATTTGCGCCGGACGTAGAGGACGCCGTTTCCCTCGGGTCCCAGCATCCACTTGTGCCCATCGGCCGCAAGCGCATCGATACCAGAAGCTTCCACGTCGATGGGGAAAGCGCCCATACCTTGGATCGCGTCCACAAAAAAGAAGCAACCGTGTTCCCGACACAACTTCCCAATCGCATCCAGGTCAACGCGGTAACCACTGAGGTAATTCACGAAGCTGATGGCCAGCAGTCGCGCGCCGGGAAGGGCTTCTGCAATCTTACCGATGGGATCGTAAATAGAGAGCCAGGTGAGCTGAACGCCGCGCTGCTCCAGTCTGAGCCAGGGGTAATAGTTGGCCGGGAACTCTTCCCTGAAGGCGATGACGCGGTCCCCGCGCTTCCATTCGAGACCCACGGCGATCGTGGCGATGCCTTCGGAAGTGTTTTTGACGATGGCGATCTCGTCGTGCGAGGCATTGATCAATTGAGCCGCTGATATGCGGAGAGCATCATACGTCTGCATCCACTTGTCGTAGTGGAGGGATCCGTGCGTACAGGCGTCCTCCGCCAAGCGTTTCATGGCGTCGGCGGACCGGCGGCACAGGGGGGCAACGGCAGCATGGTTCAGGTAAATCAGTTCGGCTGTAACGGGGAATTCGTGCCGGTAGCGGATGTGAAGATCTTCAACTGCCGCCGGCTCAGCAAGTTTTTCGAAACCCATCTTCCCGAGCATACGTTAACGTTTCTGAACCTCCCGGTTCTGGGTGTGAGCCCACTTGCTTCATGCGATTTAGCCGTATACTAGAGGCAGACGAAATGCGAGCCAGCGGCCTGCCTCCGTGTCCGAAGTTCGTGTCGTAAAAGGAGTTTTTAGATGCGGCGTCTAGTTCCCACCAGATCCCCTTTAGCGGTAGTTATAGCCGTCCTGATGGCGGTCCCCTACACGGCCTTCCCCCAGAGCACCGATACTCAATCGAACGGCAATACCAGCAGCAATCAGAAAAAAGGCAATCTCGAGAAGGATCCGGACGCGATCGGTGACCGGAATGTCAGCGGCAAGGTCAATTTCTATTCTTTAGAGAAGGAAATTGCCCTTGGTAAACAACTCGCACAGCAGGTAGAGCGGCAGTCGAAGGTGGTCAACGACCCTATTATCTCGGAGTATGTAAACCGCATCGGGCAAAATCTGGTTCGGAATTCGGATGCCAAGGTACCGTTCACCATCAAGGTGATTGAGGACCCGACCGTGAATGCGTTCGCATTGCCCGGAGGATTTTTCTTCGTGCAGACAGGGCTAATTCTTAAAGCGGACACGGAAGCTGAGCTGGCGGGTGTGATGGCACATGAGATCGCCCACGTAGCCGCCCGCCATGGCACACGCAACGCCACTCGCGGAGAAATCGCCCAGCTCGCCACTATCCCGCTTATTTTCATGGGGGGTGCGGCGGCTTACGGCATTTACGAAGCTTCGGGGTTGCTAGTGCCGATGGCATTTTTGAAATTTAACCGCAGCGAAGAAGCCGAAGCCGACTATCTGGGCGTCCAGTACATGTACAAGACCGGCTACGATCCGACAGCCTTTGTCGACTTCTTTGAGAAGATTCAAACACTTGAGAAGCGCAAACCGGGTACCGTTTCGAAGCTGTTTTCTACTCATCCGCCGACGGATGACCGCATTGTCAAGTCGCAGAAGGAAATCGCCGGCCTAAAGGCGAAGCCGGAGTATGTCGTGACCACATCCGAGTTCAACGACGTGAAGGCGCGTTTGGCCATGTTGGAAAACCAGCGCCGGCCGGATAAGACCAGCACCGATCCCAACAAACCAACTCTACGGCGCAACCCGAACTCGAATACACCGATCGAAGACGAGACCGATCCGTCGAAGAAGTCCAGCGGCGATGATGAAGACCGTCCGAAGCTAAAGCGCCGTCCGTCAGATACGGATACCACTCCGGATACGACCACGTCGTCTCCTTCCAGTACAACGTCTCCCGTGAATTAAAAGACTGACACTATTCGTCTCGAAGGGCGCTGGCAGGATCGACTGCTAGCGCCTTTTTTGCTGGGACGAGGCCGGCAGCCAATGCCACGGCTGCCATCATCAAGATGGCCAGCGTAATGGGACCGAACTAATCCCGAAGCGAACTAGCCGCGGCGAGCTGCTAAAGCTGCTGCTGGCTGCTGCGTTTGGCGAGAGCGCTCGTTTGTCGCCTGACGCCAATTGACTTGCGGCAGGAATACCGAGCTGTCAATTCGATCCTGGTACCGAATAGCGATGTTCATCAGCGAATCCAGCAGCGAATCCGAGAGATAGTGAGGCTTCAGGCCGAGATCGATCAGCTTCGAATGCTTGGCGTTATAGTAATGCTGCTCCGCCTCGACCCGCGGGTCTGCGAGATGATCGATTTCCACATTGATTCCCAGCTTGCCGCCAGCCGTTTGTACAAGCTCCGCGAGTTCGAGTACCGAGAACTGCTCTGTGAACTGATTAAAGACGCGGCATTCGCCTTGCGCGGCAGGGTTCAAACAGGCGAGCTCAATGCAGCGAACGGTATCGCGAATGTCCAAGAAGCCGCGAGTCTGGCCGCCTTTTCCGTAGACCGTGAGCGGGTGGCCAATGGCAGCCTGGGCGCAGAAGCGGTTCAGAACCGTGCCGAACACCTCGTCATAATCGAAGCGGTTGATGAGCGCTTCGTCGTACGCGACTTCATCCGTGACGGTTCCGTACACAACTCCCTGATTGAGATCGGTGGCGCGAAGTCCCCAGATCTTGCAGGCAAACATCATGTTGTGGCTGTCGTGAACCTTCGAAAGGTGATAAAACGAGCCCGGTTGCTTGGGGAACGGCAGAACGTCTTTGCGCCCGTTGTGCTCGATCGCGATGTATCCCTCTTCAATATCGATGTTCGGCGTGCCGTATTCGCCCATCGTCCCAAGCTTCACCAGGTGGCACTCGGGCTGCAATTCACGGATGGCAAATAACAGGTTCAGAGTTCCGACGACGTTGTTCACCTGTGTGAAAACCGCGTGCTTGCGGTCGATCATCGAATAGGGTGCGGCGCGTTGTTCGGCGAAGTGCACAACTGCCTCCGGCTCGAACGAACGCACGGTGGAGTGGAGGAACTCATAATCGGTGACGTCGCCGACGAACATCTTGATAGCGTTTCCGGTGAGCTGTTCCCATACTTTCAATCTCTCCGAAAGCGGACGAATGGGAGTGAGGGTCTCAACACCCAGCTCGTGATCCCACTGACGGCGCGCATAGTTGTCGACGATGGAGACCGAATGCCCCCGCGACGACAGGTACAGCGCGGTTGCCCAACCGCAATATCCGTCTCCTCCAAGCACGCAAATTTTCATGGTGCGAACTCACACTCCTGTTGTCTTAAACGAAATTGATGACCCTGAACCTATTGTGAGACGGCTTAACTCATTCTCACGTAACAAGAACCTTTGTTTTGAGCTTCATTCGAGAAGCTCGACGCGTACTGCTGTCTTATGCGATGTGGAACTGACGATCACGGTCCCGGCAAAGATTAGCAGAATACCGGCCCAGCGGCTCCTTGTGATCTCTTCCCGAAGGAAGAATTTGCCAAGCAGGCTAGAGATGATATAGCCGGTTGCCGTAAGCGGCACGATGAAACTCAGATCCGCCAGGCTGAGTAATGCGATCCGCAGCAGGGTGACCAGGATCAGCACCGCTATACCTAGAGCAACGAATGGATTGAGCATCGCCCGCAGGTAAGCAAAGGGATTGAGGGCGAGCACCTGTGGAAAATGCTTGGTTCCCCAGGCGAGACAAAGGTTACCTAACGGCCGGAGGATCAGCGTCAGCGCGAGAATACGGTACGCTACGACGGACTTGTTCGCCCGTTCAGTCCCGGAGACTAGTAGTTCTGCCTCTGCGCTGCAACACTCGGTCACTCACCTAATTGTAAGCAGCTCCGAAACCAAAGCGACGAAAAGGCGAAACCGACGGGATTCTTAGCGAGTCTTGAATAAGCGGAGGAACCAATGGCTGTTCAGGATTTACGGCAGAGTGGAATGATGTCGCACCTGCTGGATGCATTAGATCGAGGTGAGGACATCGGCCATTATGGCCGGCTGGTGTTCGTGATGGTAGCCCAATATTTCTTGTCGGATGAGGAAATTATTCAGCACCTGATGAAAGATCCCGATTGCGATGAGCAAAAGGCCAAATCAATTGTTGCGCAGGTGGAGGCGCGCGGTTACAACCCGCCGAAGCGGGAGCGGATCTTGGAATGGATGAACCAGCAGGAGTTTCCGATTTGCCAGGATCCAAACGATCGCGGGGCTTGCAACGTTTATAAGAACCTGGACTTCCCGCCGGAGGTGTACGAGAAGATCTCTTCGTTCTATCAGGAAGCGCAGCGTTAAACGGGTCGAGCGGCAGCGGCCGCGCTCTCTTCGGAACTGTCCGCGTGATACGAACTGCGGACGAGCGGACCTGCTTCTACGTGGGCAAAGCCCATTTGGCGGCCGGCCTGCTTCAACTCGTCGAACTCCTGCTGCGGAATGTAGCGGAGGATCGGCAAATGCTTGGGTGACGGCCGCAGGTATTGGCCCAGCGTGAGGATATCGACATGGTGGTCGCGCAGATCGCGCATAACAGCGAGCACTTCAGATTGCGTTTCGCCAAGCCCGAGCATGAGGCCGGACTTGGTCGGAATGTGCGGCCGAAGCTGTTTGGCGTGGCGTAGCACGTCAAGCGAACGTTCATAGCGAGCGCCTAGCCGTACCTGACGATAAAGGCGCGGCACGGTCTCGGTGTTGTGATTCAGCACATCGGGATGGGCGTTCATGACGACTTCGACGGCAGCATGCGAACCCTGGAAATCGGGAACAAGAACTTCTACCCGACAACCGGGAATTCGGCTTCGGATTTCCTGAATAGTCGAGGCGAACAGCTCGGCACCCCCGTCTTTTCTATCGTCGCGGTTGACGCTGGTCACTACCGCATAGCGGAGGCCGAGCGCCGCGCACGCTTCAGCTACGCGGCGTGGCTCATCGTAATCCACCGCCAAAGGTGCGCCTTTCTGTACCGCGCAGAAGCCGCAGCGCCGCGTGCAAACATTGCCAAGAATCATGAAGGTGGCGGTGCGCCGATTCCAACACTCGCCCACGTTGGGACAAGCGGCGCTCTCGCAAACGGTGTGTAGGTTCAGGCGAGTTACCAAATCCTTCAACTCGCGGTAGTTGTCGCCAACCGGAGCGGGAGCGCGCAGCCACTTGGGGCGCTCAGGTTGAGAAGCGATGGTGACGAGCACTGGTTTCAGTGTATCGTCGGGTGCCGCAAGTCAAAGAAAGTAATGCGGAACGAACCGGCTCAAGTTCGTGGTAATTACCGGTGCTTCGCGGATGCCGATACCGGCTGCGCCCTGATCTGTGATGTACCAGCTACCCAAGGTTGGCCTTTGTCCATCAAAGTCGCGAGCCTGGGTAAACTCCTGAAACACGAAAGGACCAGTGCCATAGGGACCGGCTGTAGATGTCTCGCTGCCGTGGCGATGAACAGTGATATTGGAGCCCTCGCGTGAGAGCAAGGGTTTGCGCACGTATTCCGCCATCTGTCGAGGCGAATCGAAAAAGGCAGGCAGCAGGTTGGGATGGCCGGGGAACATCTCCCACAGGATCGCGAGCAAGCCTTTATTCGACCAAAGCATTTTCCAGATCGGCTCTATCCAATCCATCGTCGAGTAGGTGGATAGGATGGGCGCGGCAAAATCTTTGAGCAACCATTCCCAAGGGTAGAGCGCAAACAAGCTATTGATGGTGCGATCATCGAGGTCGCGAAAGGTTTTTGAGCTGCTGTTCCAGCCGATCTCACGGACGAACAACTGCCCGGTTACGATACCAGCCTGCTGCGCCGTATCGCGCAAATACGCGATCGTCATCAGGTCCTCTTCATCCGGCATGCACGTGAAATGGAGATTGCCGGAGCGTAAGTAGCGCTTCAGCTCGCTCCATTTTGCAATCAGCTTTTCGTGAATGGAGTTGAACTGATCCGTAGCGGGACAGACCTCGCGGCGCCAATACCATTGAATGACCGACGCCTCAAGCAGTGAAGTGGGCGTGTCGGCGTTGTATTCGAGCAGCTTTGGCGGACCGGCGCCGTCGTAGGCAAGATCGAAGCGGCCGTAAATCGACGGTGGCTCACTTTCCCATGCATCCCGTATGATCTGGCGTGCCGCCGGCGGAATGGCGAGATCGTCAAAGCGATCCTGGTCGATGATGAACTGACCCGCCGCGAGACACAAGCGCTGCAGTTCTTCAGTGGAGGCTTCCAGTTCATGGATCTCGCGAGCCGTGAATTCATAGCAGGCCGATTCATCCCAATAGGGTCGATCTCCGGGCGTGTGATACGTCAGACCGAGTTGTTCGACTTCGTGCTGCCAGTTGGGCCGAGGCGGTATGGCGAGGCGCTTCACTCGCCGGCTCCGGCCTCGCCGCCCACGTGCCCGGAGGCGGCCTCGCCGGCCCCGCCAATTCCTCCGCGCGAAGTTCCGGATTCGGAGGGGGTGGTGAAGCCTTCGGAAGGAACGGTGGTTGAGCCGCCACTGATTCGGGTTCCCGGCGCCATGTATCCGTGCGCGCCACCGTAATACCAGTGGTACGGAAATCCGGTCGCCGCATGCTGTTCGTCACGGCATTCATCGTCTTTGACAACGACATTATTGCCGTCGACACAATAACGCGTCTTCTTTTCCCTGCACGCCGTCATGCCCGCCGCGAACACGGTGACCAGCACAAGAGGTACGGCGGATGAGCGCTTCATTTCTCGGACAGCTCAGATCCAGTTGCCGGGCGGAGCTACTTCGATCCAGGAGCCGGCGAGCTTGTCCGCGTGAAGTGAGACGCTACGGATGTATTTTGCGAGCAGGCGATGGCTCGACGGAATCTTTGCTTCGAAGCCTTCATGAGAAGCGAGAGCTGTAATATCTGGAGATTGTTCGTGCAGAAATGCGAGAAGTTCGTCCTTTAGACCGGCTGCATCGGGTTCCGATGGCTCGACTTCATAATCCGGTTCAACAACGACGCGGCCGATTTCGGGTGAGGTCGGCGGGATCGAGGCGAAGGCGGCATTGAGAAAATCCTCGAGTTCAGGGTGCATGGCGATATCTACATCTCACGGCGATTTTCGAGCGAACGCGACATGGTCACTTCGTCGGCGAATTCCAAATCGCTGCCGACGGGAACTCCCATTGCGATGCGCGTCACGCGCGGGCCGAGCGGCTTCAGAAGTCTCGACAAATAGACCGCCGTGGCCTCGCCTTCGACAGTCGGGTTCGTGGCGAGAATGATCTCCTGAATTTCATTTTGATGGACGCGATCGACCAGACCCTTAATCTTCAACTGTTCGGGGCCGATGCCGCGCAGAGGCGAAATGGAGCCGTGCAACACGTGATACACGCCGCGAAAACTGTGCGTGGTTTCAATGGGGAGAATGTTGTGCGGCTCTTCCACAACGCAAATCTGCAAATGCTCGCGATGCGGATCGCGGCAATAGAGGCAAATCTCGCCATCGCTGATGTTGTTGCACTCCGCGCAAATGCCGAGCTTATCTTTAATGTCGAGAACAGCCTGCGCCAAATTTTGGGCGTCTTCCCGCGGCGCGCGCAGCAGGTGGAACGCAATGCGCTGGGCAGATTTCTGGCCGATGCCGGGGAGGCGTTTACACTCCTGGATGAACCGGGCAAGCGGCTCGGCGAATTCGGGCATCTGCGGAGCGGACTAGAACATACCCGGAGGCAGGCCGAGCCCGCCGAGCATGCCGCCCATCTTGGCCTGTGATTCGTCGTCTACTTTTTTGGCAGCGTCGTTGAATGCCGCCATCACCATGTCCTGGAGCATTTCGACGTCGCCGGCCACTTCGGAATCGATTTTGACGCCGAGGACATTCTTTTGGCCGTCCATCTTGATGCTCACCATGCCACCGCCGGCGGTGCCCTCGACGCGGATGGCCGCGACCTGCTCCTGCAGCTTTTGCTGCATTTGCTGCGCTTGCTTCATCATGGCTTGCATGTTGCCGGGCATTTTCATGGCTGATTGAGATTCCTATCGATTCGTTTATTCAGTTCTCGTTGATTCACTTGGCTCTCTCATTCAAATTTCGCACGGTACGGACCTGCGCATCCGGAAACAGCTCTTGAAAACGCTTTACGCCTGGATGAGACAGCGCTCGCTCGCGAACGTCATTGTCCTCGCTTGCCTGCTGTTGATTCACGGCGAGCGGCGCGGCGGCGATATTTTCTCCGGCTTCCAATCGCACGCGCACAGGTTTCTGGACCACTTGCTCAGCGATGCGCCGAAAGCCAGGGTCGTTGAGGAACAACATCATTGGTTTCGGAGCGCGAATCACGAGCTCCGTACCTTCCAAACGAACCTCGGAATGTTGCACGGCATCCGCGCTGTGATTCATGCCCGCTTTGCAAAGTGCATCGTGCAGATCCTGGCGCAAGTCTCCGGTCGCCGGTTCCGGATTGGAAGGCGCGGCTTCCTGCACAGAGACTGCCTCGGGCTCCGGGTGGGAGGGGATTTCAATCTTAGGAGCGGGTGCTGCCTTCACGGCAGGCTCAGGTGTGGGCCTGGTTGGTTGTACAAAAGCGGGAGGCCGCGGTACGGTCGTTCTCGCCGAGGCTACAATGGACCCGCGCGCCGCAGGTGAAGCAGATTCTAATGGCGCAGCCGCAGCAGTAGCGCGGGGGCCGCTTTTGCCCAGCGCGGCGAGGGCTTCTTCGATCGATTGCAGCTTGCCCGCCTGCACGAGTTTCAGCAACCCCAGTTCCAGGTGAAGACGCGGCTGAAGGGAGGTTTGCAGAGCTTTATACAACTCCAGCGTCAGGTTGAGATAGCGGGTGAGATCTTCTTCGCTGAACAGTTTCGCGGTTTCGAGCAACGCTTGTTGTTCAAGCTCGGAGGCGGCAATCAGGCGGCTCGGCTTACCCGCGATTCTTACCACCAGCAAGTTGCGCCAGTAACGGGAAAGCTCGCGAGAGAAGTGCTGCAGGCTTTGACCGTTGCGTTCCAACTCGTCCACAATGTCGAGCATGCGCGCGCCGTCCCGCTGATCCACGGCATCCGCAATCGCGCGAAGCGACTCCGCGCCGAACATTCCCAGCAGAGCCCGAATCTGTTCGACATTGAGCGTCATGCCACAGCAGGCGATTGCCTGGTCGAGAGCGGAAAGCGAATCGCGCACGCTGCCCTCACCGGCCTGAGCAATCACCGAAAGAACTTCGTCCGACGCTTCAATGCCCTCCTGCTCTGCAATCCACTTCATGCGTTTCATCAACTCCGCGAAATCGACGGAGCGGAAGGTAAATTGCTGGCACCGGGATGCGATGGTGTTCGGGATTTCGTTGGCTTCCGTGGTGCAAAGGATGAAGACCACCCACTCAGGCGGTTCTTCGAGTGTCTTCAGCAACGCGTTGAAAGCTTCTTTCGTGATCTGGTGCGCCTCATCGACGATGAAGACTTTGTAGCGATCGCGCGCAGGACGGTAGCGAACGTTTTCCCGAATCTCGCGCATCTCGTTGATGCCGCGGTTGGAGGCCGCATCAATCTCAATGACGTCGGGCGAATTGCCAGCACTGATCTCCGTGCAACTGGAACAGACTCCGCAAGGCGTTGACGTGGGTCCGTGAATGCAGTTCAAGCAGCGGGCGAGAATGCGGGCGACCGTCGTCTTACCTGTACCGCGCTGGCCGGAAAAGATGTAGCCATGGGCCAGCCTCCGGCCTTCAATGGCATTCGCGAGCGTCTTCTGGACGTGCTCCTGGCCGATCAACTCGCCGAAATTTTGCGGCCGATACTTCCTCGCGATGACTTGGTACATGGAGACTACTTAGCGCAGGGAAAATGTGCCCGAAGCATGACGTGCGGTATGCCAGACCCCGGGTGATCCGCGGCACACAAGCTAAGCCGCTACCGTTGCTTCCTTCCGGACCTGGCGGGGTTTGCGACCGCCCATTGCACGAAGCCCGGAGCCTGACAACTCACAATGTTAGCATTCGAATCTATTTTCGCGATTCGAGAACAGCTTGCAGTTTTTCGCCGAACAAAGTAGGGGCGGGGGGGCGTTGTTCGGGCTTGTGGGGTGGATTAGCCGGACGCGTTTCGCGCGCGGGCAGCGGTGCCGGCAATGATGCTTCAACCGGCGGTAATCCGGGCGCGCGCGGATGATCGAACACCTCCGATGTTTGTTCCGACGGAGCGGTGTTTGCGGCTTTCTCTATTTCCGAAGCGGGCGCGTTATCGAGAAAGCGATCTTTTTTCAAGAGGCTTCGTTCCAGCGAATTGATCCAACCGGTGAAATCGCCTTCCACTTGCTGATCGCGCTTTAAAGCGTTTCGCATGGCGTCCATCTTCGAATCCAAATTGTCTAGATGATGCAGCAGCAGAGCTTCGGCGAAAATGGGAACCTTGGGCGATCCGAATTCCAGCTCGCCATGATGGCTGATGATCATGTGTTCGAGCAGGGTACGGAGCTTGGCGGGAAAGCCGGAAATCTGGTCGCACTTACTGCCTGCAATGCGTAACCCGATGACGATGTGTCCGAGCAACTGTCCTTCCGCGCTGTAACCGAAGCTGCGGGCGTAGGAGAGCTCCTCAATCTTGCCAATGTCATGGAGAATCGCACCCGTGAGCAGAAGGTCAAGATCGACATTTTTATAATGCGAGGCGGTCGCGCGGCACAAAGAACAGAGCGACAAAACATGCTCGAGGAGACCGCCACGGCAGGCATGATGAATGTTCTTCGCCGCCGGAGCCATTTTGTAAAGTGTGGTGAGGCGAATCGTCGCTGAACACTGCTTCCAGAAGTTGCCGCAGATGTGTGTTTTGGAGACCGGCGACAATGGCTTGCAACTCGGCAAACATTTCTTCCGTATCACGTTCCGCGCACGGGAAATAGTCGGCGAGGTCTACCTCGTGTTCCTCAAGCCGCCGCAAGCGATGAACGGTGAATTGGGAGCGGTTCTGGTAAACCTGAACCAAGCCCTTGACCTTGACGAAGTCGTCACGGTCAAACGTATTCATCACCTCTTCGACGTTGTCCCACATCTTGGCTTCGATCTCGCCCGTTCGATCGGCCAAGTGAAGCGTGAGATACGGATCACCGGTTTTCTTCTGCCGGATTTCTTTTGAGACGACCAGGAATTGCGCGGTGACTACATTGTTCGCCGCCAGATCGCTGACGGATGGCGATTTCATACAGCGGTTAGCGCGAACTGCTCTTTCCAGTTACTGTCGTTTCAGTGCCTGGAACTGGGATCGTCCATAGAAGTCGCTTGTGGCGAGTCTTCTGCTCGACTTCCGCTTTTGTGACGGTCTCCGGCTTCAATGTTGCCGGGTCTTGCCATTTCGTATTCTGACCGGGCGCCGCGCCCGTGTCTACGTAACCAGCCTTGATTTGCAAAAAGGCCGTTTTGCGCAGACTGGTTAGATACTCGCGCATCTTAGGCTGCATCTTCGGGCCGTATAAGATGTTCTCGATTTCAGGCTTTGCATCCGCCAGCGGCTCAAGGCCGGCCTTGGTGTGGTCGTCCACTTTGAACACCTCAAACCCGGTCGGAAGCTTAATGGGCTGGGTAACGGCGCCTTTGGGCAGGTTCCAAATCGCGTCTTCAATTTGCTTGTTCAGGTCGCCCTTCTTGTACCCGCCGAGTGTTCCGCCTTCTTTCGCGGTGCTGGCGTCTGAATTATCACGCGCGAGATCGGAGAATCGTTGGCCCTTTGACGCTTCGTCGGCCATCTCCTTCGCTTTCTTCTCGGCGGCAAGTACTCCGGCCGGGTCTTTGCCTTCCGTTGAGATCAGGATCTCGCTGAGGTAGACCTTTTCCTCGCGTACGAAGTCCTGCTTGTGAGCGTTGTAATAATCCTCAACTTCTTTGTCCGTGAGATTGATGTGACGGCCGACCTCCTGGCCAACCACTTCGCGCGTCAGGAATTGATTCTTGCTCTCTGCGAGGAAGTCTTCGTAGCTCCTACCCGATTGCTGCCGGATGAACTCGTGAAACTTCTCAGGGTCTGTGATCTTCGATTGGCGCTGCAAGTTCGCCATGTATTTGCTCACGTCGGAATCGACGTTGATGTCCAATTCCTTGCCGCGCCCAATGAGCAACAATTCGTCGATGCGATCGCGCAGCGCATCCTTGCTGTGGCTGTCCATCTCAGCTTGCACTTGAGCCGGCGTGGCTCCTTGCGCCTTCAGCTCCTGAGCCATGTCGCGGATACTCCGCTGCAACTCGTCCTGACTGACAATCTCGCCGTTCACTTTGGCGATGATTTGATCGACGATCACCGGAGGGTTATCCGCTGCAAAACACAGAGTGCCGAACGTCAAGGCGGCAAGACACGCAAACTTCATAATCTTTTCTTTTCATTATGGCAAGGTTCTCACCGTGCCGCTAATGGTACCGGACGTAATCTACTATTTGGTGGGTACAGGTTCCTGCTCCGCCAAGCCCAGCAGCGCTGTTCGCAACTCGTCAATGAGATCGCCTGGCGATTTGGTCGCGCCCAAGGGCAGCTTCAATACACCGGCGGGTGTGAACTGTGCGTTGGGGGCGCCGCGCACCAATGTCATCAGTTTGAACGGATCGACTTTAGATTGCTGATGGAACTTGATATTTGCGAAGCCCTGACGGCGATCGACGGACTCAACGCCCGCGCGCTCCGCCAAACTCTTGAGCACTGAGAAGCGCACCAAATTGGTGAGTTCTTCAGGCGCTGGTCCATAGCGGTCGGCGATCTCTTCGATGACGCGTTTCGCCTGCTCATCGTCCTTCACGTCGGCAATGCGCTTATAGGACCGGAGCCGCTGCGCCTCGTCGGCGATGTAGGTGGCCGGTATACGGATGTCCAGGCCAAGGTTCAGGGTGGCGTGAATCTCAAGCGGCACCTCTTCGCCCTTTAATTCCTTCACCGTCTCCTCCAACAACCGCACGTAGGTGTCGTAGCCGACAGCTTCAATGTGACCGTGTTGTTCGCCTCCAAGCAGATTGCCCGCACCGCGTAATTCGAGATCGAGAGCGGCTATTTTGAAGCCTGCGCCCAAATCGCTAAATTCTTTCAAAGCCGCCAGGCGCTTGCGTGCAATTTCAGTGAGTTGCGTATCCGCCGGCACTAACAGGTAGGCATAGGCCCGCCGGTTCGAGCGGCCCACGCGGCCCCGCAACTGGTAGAGCTCACTCAAGCCGTAACGCTCTGCATTCTCAATAAGGATGGTATTCGCCAGCGGAATATCGAGACCGTTTTCGACGATGGTGGTGCAGACGAACACGTCGTACTCGTGGCGCATGAAGCCGAGAAGAACTTTCTCGAGCTCGGCTTCGCCCATCTGGCCGTGGCCCACGCCTATGCGGCATTGCGGCAGAAGCTCCTGAATGAAGGCAGCCCGCATGAAGATGGTGTCCACGCGATTATGCACAAAGTAGACTTGCCCCTGGCGCGCCAGTTCCTGTTCGATGGCGGTTTTGATCAAGTCCGGGTTGAAATGCGCGACCACGGTGTTGATGGAGAGGCGATCCTTGGGAGCGGTTTCAATCACCGACATGTCTCGCAGGCCGAGCAGAGACATGTGCAGAGTGCGGGGAATGGGTGTCGCGCTCATCGTGAGCACGTCCACGTTATGCCTGAGTTGTTTCAAGCGCTCCTTATGACGTACTCCGAAGCGCTGCTCTTCGTCCACAATCAGCAAACCTAAATCGCTGAACTCCACATCTTTTGAGAGGAGACGATGTGTGCCGATGAGAACGTCCACTTTGCCCGCGCTGACGTCTTCGAGCGCGGCCTTGATTTCTTTCGCGGTTCGGAAGCGGCTGACCAGTTCCACGCGTACCGGGAAAGAAGCGAAGCGGCGGCGGAAGGTTTCGTAATGCTGAAAGGAAAGCACGGTGGTGGGCGCTAAGACGGCAATCTGCTTGCCATCGCCCAGGGCTTTGAAGGCGGCACGCATGGCCACTTCGGTTTTTCCGAATCCTACGTCTCCGCACAACAGACGATCCATGGGTTGCCCGCTTTCCATGTCGCCCTTGATTTGTTTGACTGCGTTGAGTTGGTCCTTGGTGGCCGAGTATTCGAAGGCGTCTTCGAACTCGCGTTGCCAATTGGCATCGGGCGAGAACGCGAAACCTTTCGCCATGCGGCGCTGGGCGTAGAGCTTCAGCAATTCGTCCGCCATGTCGCGCATTTTGGCCTTGACGCGCGACTTGGTCTTCTCCCAAGTGACGCCGCCTAAGCGATCCATGTGCGGCTTCGCCTCGCCGGCACCACGGTACTTCTGTACCAGGTCAAGGCGGGTGAGCGGAACGTACAGTTTCGATTCGCCGGCGTACTCGAGCAGCATGAAGTCGCCCTTCTGATCTCCTTGCGCGATTTCACGGATGCCGAGGAATTGCCCCACGCCGTGGGTCGTATGCACAACAAAATCGCCGGGCTTCAGATCTGCGATGTCCGCCGCGAACGCTGCCAACTGAGACTTGCTAGGCTGGCGCGCTATGAGATCAGAGGTTTCAAAAATGTCTTCGGAACCGAGAATCGCCAGGTGCGAATCGGTAAAGACGGCGCCTCGCCGCACGCCACCTTTGATTAGGTATGCGCTGGCTACCGCGCCCGCGTGATAAGCGCGTTCCGCAATGGATGGACGGGCTCCGGCAGTGGACTCAAGGCCGAGCTGAAACGGTACGCCGTATTCCTGCAGAACGTCCGCCAAACGTTCCACCTCACCGGTGGCTTTGGCGAAAAATGCGATGCGATGACCGCTTTCGATCAGGCGGCGCGCTTCGGCAACGGCTACCGGCATGTTGCCTTGGAACGTCAGGGACGGCCGGGTCGGTATATGGAAAGTGGGGTGTTCGTGGGCTGCCCCCACAAGCACTTCCAGTTCCTGGAACGCGACGAACGTCCTGCCGGAGAGCCCGGTGCGCACTTCATCCCAACGTGCGAAATTCTTTTCGGGCTCGATTGGGGTAGGGCGGTCGGGATTCTCAAGACGCTGCCACAGGCGATCTGCCGCGGAGTCGATTGCAGACGGTTCGTCGAGGACGATGAGAGCGTCGGGCTGTAATGAAAAGATGTCGCTCTTTCGAGGGCGAACAAGGGGGATGAGAAATTCCCAGCCGGGAAATACTTCCCCGGGATTCGACAAATCCAGATCTGCCTTCTCCGCCGCTTCGGCCAATTCGCGGAGAAGGGGGCGCGAACGGAGATATTCCGCAAGGGGCAGCAGAGTTGTCGAGGAGATCTTCAGGATGGAACGCTGAGACTCCACCTCGAACTGCCGAATGGATTCGATCTCATCGCCGAAAAATTCCACGCGCACGGGGCGGCCCGCTTCGGCGGGGAAGACATCGAGAATTCCGCCGCGCACGGAATATTCGCCCACCATCTCGACCGGCTCACGGCGTTCGTAACCGATGCTTCCGAGGTGTTGCACCAGATCTTCAAGAGGAATTTCTTCGCCAGTTCGTAATGTGAGGGCGAGCTGGCGATAAAAGTCCGCCGATTCAGTTTTTAGAAGCGCCGATGCGATGGGAACGATGGTGATGGGAATTTTTTGGGCCGAGAGGCGCCACAGGCCAACAGCGCGCTCTTCGGTAATTTCGTTATGTGGCGAAAGCTTTTGATGGGGTAAGACATCGAGAGCCGGAACCAACTGCGGTGCGGGCAGATCGCGGCCTTCAAACAACAAATGAAAAAAGACTTCCGTCGATTCGAGTAGCGTCTCGGCCTGTTTATTACCGTCCACTACGACGAAAAGAGGCTTTTCCGTTGCCTGGTACAGAAGAACCAGGTAAAGCGCTTTAGCGGTGTTAACGAGACCCGAAACCGAGAAAGGGCCGGCTTCGCCGTGGGTCAGGCGCTGCAGAAGAGACTGAAAGGCCGATTGTCTGGCTGCGGATTGCAGCAACTCGCGTGTTGCAGGATGCGTCACTGTTTGTACTGCGGCTCTTGTGGTTTCGCGGCGATCCCGGCGGCTTGCGCCTGATGGCGCGAGAGAATTTTTTCGGCGATATCGGTGGTAGAAAAACCAGGTTCCAGCGGCAATGCATGCACTTGGCCGCCTACAGCTTCCACTTCTCCGCGTCCTGCAATGAAGTGCGCCCAGTCCGCTCCTTTTACAAGGACGTCCGGCAATACGGCCGCGATGAGTTCGCGAGGCGTGTCTTCGTCGAACAGAGTAACTGCGTCCACCGCTTCCAGGTGCAGCGCGAGTTCCGCGCGCGTGTTTTCATCGAAGAACGGGCGTGCTGGACCCTTTAGCCGTTTCACGCTCGCGTCCGTATTCAGCGCGAGGATCAGCACGTCTCCCAGTGAGCGAGCGCGCTCCAAGAGGCGGACATGGCCCGGATGCAAAATGTCGTAGCAGCCGTTAGTGAAGACGACTTTTTTCGCCTCCGTCTTCCAAGTGTTGCGTTGCGAGACGAGTTCCTCGCGCGTGTAGAACTTGCTCATCCCCGTCTTCATTTTACGATTTGATCGCACTTCGGCGCACTTGCACGAAGTATTCTGAAGTTTCAAGCACTTGCATTTCCAGAAGATATTAATTCGCGCGACGAATTGGGTGGGTGACGCTGTCATGTGTATCCCCGCTTTCCAAGCCTTGCGTGAACAGTTTCCCGGCGCCAGGATTTCCATATTGGCCCGACCTTGGGTTGCTGGTCTATATGGCCGGGAACCCTTCTGCGACGAACTGATTTCCTACGACGCTCCGCGCGGTTGGAAGGGACTTCGGGCGAAATGGCACGTTGCGGCTGATCTTCGGGCCCGTAAGTTCGATTGCGCTGTTCTCTTTCAGAATGCTTTTGAATCCGCGGCCCTGGTGCGGCTAGCGGGTATTCCGGTGCGTATTGGATATGCTCGCGACGGGCGCGAATGGCTGTTAACACATCCGATCCCTGTACCGCAACGAGGAGAAGCGCAGACGCACCAACGTTTTTATTATTTGGAGTTATTGAAGCGCGCCAAACTGATTGAGGCCTATTCGGCCGATTCGGCGATTCGGCTGGACGGGGCGCGCGCGGCCGCCCAAAAGGGGCGCGAACACTTCGAGCGTGCTTCCGTTGCGGGTGCTGTTGTCGGCGTGAGTCCCGGTGCTGCTTATGGCGGAGCCAAACGCTGGTTACCCGAGCGTTTCGCTGAGGCCGCCGTGGAAGTGGCGCGTGAACGGCGTGCGACGGTGGCGATTTTTGGCTCACGAGAAGAGATGGCGATTTGCGAACTGGTGCAACAGCGGATCGAGTCCGTGGGACAACGGTGTGTCAATTTCGCGGGAACTACCGGGCTGGCCACGTTTATTGAGCTTGCCGCCGCCTGCGAAGTTTACATCACAAACGATTCCGGACCTATGCACATCGCTTCTGCATTAGGAGTGCCAACTGTTGCTATCTTCGGAGCAACGGATGACATAGCGACGGGTCCGACGGGCCCAGAGAGCCGTGTCATCCGAGAGCCGGTCGAGTGCAGTCCGTGTTTGCTGCGCGAGTGTCCTATCGATCACCGCTGCATGACGCGAGTGAGCGCCGGGAGAGTCGCGGAGGCGGCGCTTGGCTTGATTGAAGTGGCCAAGAGATAAGGGCTGGATCATTCAGGAACGAGTCATTCAAGAATTGGACACGCGACAAAAGATTCTGCCACTGCGTGATGTTGACGCTCTGCTGAGGAGCGGGAAATGGGTGATTGCGGTCGGCCAGTTTGATCCCCTGACGGCGGCCCAAGCGAATCGGCTAAGCGCGCTTCGCGCGCCGGACAGCAAGGTTCTGGCCATCGTCATAGAAAAGAGCGAAGCGCTTCTGCCTGGCGCGGCCAGGGCGGCGCTTATTGCCGCGTTGCGGGACGTCAATGCGGTGACAGTTGCGAATCCGGAGAATTGGCGCATTGCGATACCAAGCGACGCTCATGTTCGCGTCGTTGAAGATGCAGCAGCGGAGGAAATCCGCTCAGCCGACTTCGTTCGCTACATCGTGGGCCGGCAAGCCGCGGCGTCCGATAGAGGCCGCAACCAATGAGGCCGCTTCCGGGTGAGGAGAAACGGCCGATTCTGGTAATCCGGCTGAGCGCGATGGGCGATATCATTCACACGATTCCTGCCGCCATCACTCTGAAGAAGAGCTTTCCCCAACAAAAGCTGGCGTGGCTGGTGGCGCCTCGGTGGATGCCTTTGCTCAAGGGGAACCCCTTCATAGACGAGTTGATTCCGTTCGATCGTGCTGCATTGCGCAATTCCTGGCGCAGTCTGCGGGCGACAAGGCCGGGATTGGCGTTCGACTTTCAGGGCCTCGTGCAATCCGCGCTCATCGGAAGAGCCGCGCGGCCGGCTCGCCTGTTTGGTTTCGATAAGCGAGTCGCCCGGGAGTCGCTGGCATCGCTGTTCTATAGCGATCGGATTCCTGTTGCGGGTCCGCATCGAGTGCAACGTAACGTGCAACTTGCCATGGCGGCGGGTGCTCACGAATTGACATACGACTGTTGGATCCCGCCCGGAGAACCGGCAGGAGCGCTTCCTTCCGGTCCGTTTGTGCTGACGAGCCCGTTCGCGGGATGGGCAGGGAAGGAATGGCCGCTCGAATCTTTTGAGGCGCTCGGACGATTGTTAAGCAGAGAAGGTTTAGAACTGGTGGCGAATGTGCCTGACCGCCGAGGCGATGAATTACGCCGCCTGAAGCATGTTCGCGTACACACATCATCGTTAGCGGGTTTGATTGCCGCCACTCGTGCGGCCACTGCGGTAGTCGGGCTCGACAGCGGCCCTCTGCATCTCGCGGCAGCTCTGCACAAGCCCGGCGTTGGACTGTTTGGCCCCACGGACCCGGCGCTCACGGGGCCCTTCGGAGGCAGCATGACTGTGCTCCGGACAAATGATGTTGAGACAACCTATAAGAGGCATGGGCATATCCACGCGAGCATGCGAATCATCTCTCCGAAAGATGTTGTGAAAGCTGTTTTGGACTCCATGGCCGCTGGTTCGCCCTTGAAGCCCGCGAGCGAATCCAGTCCTGTCGTGGTGTCCCGTCCTTGAGCGTGTTGAACGACGAATTTCCTCCGGTTTATCTGTTTCCGAAAAGCTACGCGGACCGTGCGCAGCGCCTGAGAGTGGCATTCGGCTTCGCTCTGTTGGCTGCGTTTGCCTGGCTGGCTGATCCTTCCCAGACCTCGATGCTGGTTGGCCTGCCGATTTCGCTTCTCGGATTATTGCTGCGCGCCTGGTCGGCTGGGCATCTGGCGAAAAACGAAAAACTTGCTACGACCGGACCATATGCCTACATTCGCAATCCGCTTTACGTGGGCACGCTGATTGTTGCTCTCGGGATCGTCGTGGCTTCGCGCAACCTGTGGCTTGCGGTGATCTTCGCGGCGGTGTTCTTTCTTGTTTATCTACCCGCGATTGAACTTGAAGAACAGCACCTCCGGAACATTTTTTCTTCGTACGCGATGTACGCGAAGAGCGTTAGGCGGTTCGTGCCGACCGCGAAATGGGCGGGAGGAGCTACACGATTTTCCTGGAGGCTGTACCGCAGAAATCAGGAATACAAAGCGCTGGCGGGTTTCCTGATCGCAGTTGCGTGGCTGGCATGGAAATGCTGGCGCGCGGCGGCGGCAGCGGTCACCGGTGGAACTCCGTCCCTGTGATACGCTTTCGCTGATGAGAGTTGGATGTTTCACCCCGTTGCTGTCGCAATTTCCTCTTGAAAAGGTACTAGAGAAGCTAAAGGCGCTCAACATTAACACTGTTGAATTGGGCACAGGGAATTATCCAGGCGACCCACATTGCAAGCTCTCGATGCTCGAGAACGAGAAGGAGCTGAAGGAGTTCAAAAAGAAGCTGGATGACCAGGGCTTCTCAATCAGCGCCTTGAGTTCGCATGGGAATCCGCTCCATCCGGATGCCGCCATCGCGAAGAACTATGCGGACACCAGCAAACGAACGGTAGAACTTGCGGCCAAGCTCGGCGTTCCTGTGGTGGTTGACTTCTCCGGTTGCCCGGGTGATAGCGATGCCGCGAAGTTCCCTAATTGGGTGACGTGTCCATGGCCTCCTGAGTACTTGGAAGTGCTCGATTGGCAATGGGAGAAGAAGGTGACTCCCTATTGGACCGAGTACGGGAAGTTCGCCAAAAATCACGGTGTGAAAGTCGCGATCGAGATGCATCCTGGATTCGTTGTCTACAGTCCCGAGACGATGTTGAAGCTGCGCTCGATCGCGGGCAACAGCATCGGTTGCAACTACGATCCCAGCCACATGTTTTGGCAAGGTATCGATCCGATCAAAGCCGTTCGAGTCTTGGGCGATGCCATTTTCCACGTGCATGCCAAGGATACGCAGATCTACGACTACAATTTGCCGAAGACGGGCGTTCTCGATACGAAGAAGTACACCGATGAGCGGAATCGCGCCTGGATTTTCCGCGCCTGCGGCTACGGGCATCCGTACGGCTGGTGGAAAGAATTCATCTCCACGTTGAGAATGTACGGCTATGATTACGTGCTTTCCATTGAGCACGAGGATTCGCTCATGTCTCCCGACGAGGGCCTGACAAAAGCCGCGGATTTTCTAAACGAAATAATGATCCGCGAACAGCCCGGCGCCGCTTGGTGGGTCTAGGTGTCAAACTAGACAAGTGGCCGAATACAGCTACACAGTCCTCTTCGAACCTGCCGAGGAAGGCGGCTATGTTGTTACCTGTCCGGCTTTGCCGGGCTTGGTGACAGAAGCCGACACCCTTGACAACGCGCGGATAATGGCGCAGGACGCGATTCGTGCGTACATACAGAGCCTTGAGAAAGATCGTATGCCTATACCCCCTGACCGAGTGCCTGTCAAAGAAGAAATAAGAGTTTTGCTGCCCGAAGCGGTTTGAGCACGAAGCTTCCAGTACTCACCGAAACGGCTATTGCGAGTTCTCGAGCGCGCCGGGTTTATGGTTCATCACGTCACTGGTAGTCATTACGTGCTCAAACACAGCACCAAAACTGATTTACGTGTCACCCTTCCGTGGCACAATCGCGACCTGAAGCGCGGTACTTTATCGGCCATTCTGGAGCAGGCGCAGCTTACCGCTGATGACTTGCGGGAGTTGCTATGAGCCGAAGTAGTTAGAGCGATCTTCTTCGTGCTTACGGGTAAACTAAAGGTTCCTACCTCTTTGCAATCTCGAACAGGAGACCCATGTCTGGTAAAAAAATTGGCATCTTGACCGGTGGCGGCGATGTTCCTGGGCTGAACGTTGTCATCAAGAACGTTGTGTACCGCAGCAGTTCGGATGGCCATGACGTCACGGGCATACGCCTTGGCTGGAAAGGCTTGACGGATCTGAATTTCGACGATCCGGAAAGCGTCAAGCGGTTCGTGCTGCCGCTGAACCGCGAGAATACCAGAACCATCGATCGGAGCGGCGGCACATTTCTGCATACCAGCCGCACCAGTCCCTCGAAGATGAAGAAGCTTCCTTCGTTTTTGAAGCCGGAGGATTTCCCGACAGCGCAGACCACAAAAGACGGCGTGACCTCCACGACTTACGACATGAGTAAGCGCGTGCTCGCCAATCTCGAAAAGCTGGAAATCGATCACCTGATCGCGATTGGCGGCGATGACACGCTCAGCTATGCGGCGGTGTTGGACAACTTGGGGTTTAAGGTGATCGGTATTCCGAAGACGATGGACAATGACGTCCACAGCACGGAGTACTGCATTGGATTCTCGACTGCGGTGACGCGTGCCAAAGACGCGATCACGCGCCAGCGCACGACCATTGGATCGCATGAGCGAGTAGGGATTTTCCGCGTCTTTGGGCGTGACGCGGGCTATACGGCGCTCTATACGGCGTATGTTACCTCCATCCGGTGCGGCATCCCGGAACACAAGTTTAACCTCGATCACATGATCGATTTGCTCATGACAGATAAGAGGAACAATCCCAGCAATTACTGCCTCGTGATTTTATCGGAAGGCGCCGAGTGGCAGGGCTACACCACCAAAGAATACGGCGAGCCGGATGCTTATGGACACCGCCACAAGTTCAGCGTAGCCGAAGCTTTTAGCGATGAGATCATCGCACGGACACATGCCGAAACAGTCGTGAGCGATTTGACTTACGATCTGCGCAGCGGCGCTCCGGACTTTCTCGACACTCTTGTGGCCACGACGTTCGGGACGATGGCGTATGACGCCATCACCTCCCAGAAGAGCGGCCTGATGGCGGCGATTTCCGAGGGAAAGTTTGTCATGGTCCAGATTCCGGATCCGAAACTAGGCTCGCGCCGCGTGGATGTCGAGCACATGTACAACACCATGCGCTATCGTCCCACCTACAACAGCAAGGAAGGCTTGCCCATCTTCCTCACACATGCTTAAGAATGGCAGGACATAGCGCACATTCGGAGCATCCGCTGTCGGAAGTGGTCGAAGCGCAAGGGCACTTGATCGATTCCCATATTATGGAGCAGATTTTCGACTCCGTTGTAGAAGCGGGGGCGCGGTTCGAGGTGGAGCATTTTTCGATCGGCCGCACAAACAGCGATTCTTCCGCCTTGCGTTTACGGGTGGAAGCGCCTACCGAAGAGCAGATGGAGCGGCTGATGACCGTTCTCATCGGGCTTGGTTGCACGGCGACCGATTCAGGCGACGCGGAGTTGAAAGTGACGGAATTCGATCGCTGCGCGCCGGAAGACTTTTACTCCACCACCAACCAGCAAACGTTTGTGCGGAGCCGCGGCCATTGGTTGGAAGTGCGCAATCAACGGATGGACGCCATGATCGTCGTTCGCGACGGCGTGGCTGCATGCCGCCGCTTGCGGGACATCAAAGCCGGGGACCCCGTCGTCACCGGGATGAAAGGCATCCGCGTGATTCCCGAAGCCAAGGAGCGTGACCGCGAAGGTTTCGCTTTCATGAGCAACGAGATCTCATCCGAGCGCCAGGTTGAGACTGCGGTCGCTCAGACCGCCGCCATTATGCGGCAGGTTCGAGCCGATGGCAAAAAGATCATTGCCGTAGCTGGACCGGTGGTGGTTCATACGGGCGGGTGCCAGGCGATGACGCGGCTGATTCGCGGCGGTTGGATTGACGCGCTGCTGGCCGGAAACGCGCTTGCCGTGCACGATATCGAGGCGGCCTTGCTGGGGACATCCCTGGGAGTCCGTACATCCGATGGGCGGCTCGAAGAGCATGGGCATCGCAATCACATGCGCGCCATCAACGCCATTTATCGCGCCGGCAGCATAGCGAAGGCGGTCGCATCCGGCCGCCTGACCTCCGGGGTCATGTATGAATGCGTGAGGGCGCATGTTCCTTTCGTTCTGGCCGGCAGTTTGCGTGACGACGGACCGCTGCCTGGTGTGATCACGGACATGAATGAAGCGCAGGACGCCTATGCTGCTCATCTGCAAGAGGCGGGCGTGGTTTTATGCCTCAGCTCCATGTTGCATTCCATCGCTGTCGGAAACATGCTGCCTGCCTGGGTGCGGATCGTGTGTGTCGATATCAATCCCGCCGTGCCGACAAAGGTGAGCGACCGCGGGACCGGCCATGCCGTTGGAGTGGTAACGGACGTTGGTCTGTTCCTCGACCTGCTGGCCCGCAAATTAGAACTGTAATGAAACGAAATCGTCAATATAAGGACGAGCATGCCGAGGCGGGCGTGAAAGCGCCGTTGCCTGAGATCGAAACCTGGCCGAACCAGTACGGCGAGTACGAAATTGAGATCGTTATGCCGGAGTTTACGTCCGTCTGCCCTAAGACAGGATTGCCGGATAGCGGGACTTTAACCCTGGTTTACACGCCCGACCAGCGCTGTCTGGAACTGAAGTCCCTCAAAATGTACACCATAGAATATCGCAACCTGGGGATCTTTCAGGAGAATGTCGTCAACCGTGTCTTGGCCGACGTGGTGAAGGCGACAGACCCGGTGGAAGCCACTGTGGTGGGCGATTTCGCCGCTCGAGGCGGTATTTCCACGCGTGTGACCGCGACATATAAGCGCGAAAAGAAGTAGCCTAATAGAGATTGGCGGCTGTAGCCGCACATACTCTTAGGATGGACAAGATCATTCGTTGGGCAGCCTTGTTGCTGATCGTTCCGTCCGTCTGGGCCGCCGAGTTCCAGAATGGACAGGCCGCGCGCGCGGTGATCGGGCAACCCTCGTTTTCGGCTCGTGAAACGGCCATTACTCCGACGGTGCTTGCCCTTTCCGGCGGCTGGCTTTACGCGGCCGATGCCTCACACAGGCTGCTGACGTTCGATCTCAGCCAAATTCCAGCAGCCAAGGACGATCTCCCGGACGCAGCCGGCACAGCTTGCTCGCTGTGCGGGTTTTCCTTCGGATCCATTGCGAATCAGCCGGTCTTACCCGGGGTCTCCGGCATCAGCATGCACGGCAGAACGATTGTCGAGGCCGATACTCAGAACCACCGTGTTTTGATCTGGCGAGACAGCAGCTTGCCTGGGGCCGCCAAGGGCCCCGATGTTTCGTTGGGCCGGAGCACGAACGACTTGTCCGCGGTTTCCGCTTCGACAATCGTCGATCCTGTCTCGGTAGCATTCGATGGAAAGCGGTTGTTTGTGGGGGACGCGGCTCTGCACCGCATTTTGGTCTGGAACTCGCTCCCGGCGTCGGATACGCAACCTGCCGATGTCGTGCTGGGACAGCAGAATTTTAGCTCCGAGAATGCAGCCGAAGCTCCTGGGCCGGACAACATTAACAGGCCAGCCTCGCTGGTCTCAGACGGAACAAACCTGTTCGTTGCCGATAGCTTGGAGCACCGTATTCTAATCTTCACTGCCGCTGATCTATCACTTTCAGCGACATCCATACTCAATTCCGCCAGCCTCGCGGCCAGCGCTTCCGCTCCCGGAGGGCTTGTGACAATCGAGGCTCCTGGAGTGACGTCCTCGATCACGCCCGAAGGCACCGGCTCTCTCCCGACAAAGCTAGGTGGAGTGGAGGTCTTCCTCAATGGCCTCAAGCTTCCACTGCTATCAACTGCTCCATCTGAAATTCGCGCCCAGCTTCCCTATGAACTCGATGCAACAGGCGGTGCAAGCCTCTACGTTCGATTGGAACGTGAGGACGGCACGGTGGCTGTTACGAACGCGGTAGCAGTAAAGATGCTTGCTACTGCGCCCGGTCTGTTTGCATTCGCGGGCCCTGAGCCGCGGAGCGGAATGGTTCTTCACGCGAGCGCCGATTCGGTCGAGCCCGGTACGCCTGTTACCGCAGAGGCTCCTGCCCGCCCGGGCGAGGTTCTTGCAGTATGGACTGCCGGGCTCGGGGCCGTCGACGATAGTGACGCAATTGAGCCAGTCGCGGCGGGCCAGCCCTTCGCGGGTCCCGATGCGGCCGTGCTACATGCGGTGACCGCAACCGTAAACGGCCGTGCAGCTTCGGTCGTTGCAGCGCAATTGCCGTCGGGGTCGATCGGTATCTATCAGGTTCGTGTGGCGCTCCCTCCAGATCTGCCCGAAGATCCGCATGCTTCGGTGGTCATTTGGCAGGACGGGATCGCCAGTAACGCCATCACCATTCCCGTTCGAAATTCGAAGCACTAGAAAACAGTCAATTAGAGATGCATCAACTTCGGTGGCACGCTTTGCTCCAGCAATGGGTGGTTGTCACGACGGCGCGACAGAACCGTCCGCAAATGCCCGCCAACTGGTGTCCCTTCGATCCCGGCTCCGGGCGAGTACCGGACAACTACGACGTTTACCTTTATCCGAACGACTTTCCCGCTTTTTCGTCCGATACGCAGCCGTTCGATCCGCATCCGGGTTTGTTTGCCGAAACCGGACCGCGCGGCGCGTGCGATGTGGTGCTCTACTCGCCTGAACATACGCTACCGCCGTCCGCGCTGACAGTGGAGAGGTGGCGTAAGATTATCGATCTATGGGCCGAAAGAACTTTGCATCACTCGAACAACCCTGACGTCGCGCTGGTTGCCGTCTTCGAAAATTGTGGCGAGGCGGTGGGTGTGACCATGCCTCATCCGCACGGACAGATTTACGCGATGCCGTTCATTCCGCCCATGGTGGAGAAAGAGATCGCCTCGGCGCGAGAATACAGCGATAACCATCAGGGCGCTTGCCTGTTCTGCAGTTTGTTGACGGAAGAAGTGAAGAATGGAACGAGAGTCGTGGCCTCGAATGACCACTTCGCGGCCTTCGTTCCTTATGCCGCACGGTTTCCAGCGGAGATCTGGATTTCTCCTCGACGCCACGTGAGAACGCTGCTGGATCTCACGGACGACGAGCGTTCCGCCTTCGCCAGCATAATCAGTATCATCCGACGCAAGTATGACAATCTCTACGGATTCCTGCTGCCCTTGATGATGTCCGTGCGGCAGGCGCCATTAAAGCAGCCGCAAGCGCCTTATCACCTTTACGTTCAATTACTGCCGCTACAACGCAGTCCAACGAAGCTGAAATACCTGGCGACCATCGAAACGGCTTACGGCACGTTTCTCGCGGACACGGCGCCTGAGGAGATGGCGGAGAATCTCAGGCGTTGCGAACCTGTAACAGAGCCGGAAACGCGAGTCTAGTCCGGTTCGTAGGGCTTATAACGATTCCGGATGAGCAATGCGCGGCCTTTGTCGACATCCGGGGGCGCTACATAGAAAAAAGCACCTGTCAGATCGCGCTTGATCAGCAGCCCCGCCGTATAGCTTCCAGTCTCGACCGCGTAATCGACTCCGGCTTCGTCCAATAACTTCTCAAGCTTGAGTGCATCTCGTAACCGCCGCGCCATGTAAAGGAGATCGAGTTCGGCGTCACCGAAAAATTCAGTGTCGCGACGCATCTTGGATGATCATGTTCGCTAGTGTAGATTACGCAAGGGGCCGGAGTGGTACGATGCACCGATGGCGAAACTCTTCTGCGGTGTTGCGGCGATCATACCGCTTCTTACTGCCTGTACTCCGCCGAGACCCAAGACACCCGCGCTGACTCCTGAAACTGCAAATCAGCTGCTTCAATACAACAACAAGGCCAAGAATTGGATGATCTACGTAAAGAAGCAGAACCCATCTTGCGACTATAAGCTGGACCTGCCAGACCAGTTGTCCGGTCCTACCGAGATCGATCTCGATCACATCGTGGTCTGCGGGAATCGCCCCAGTCCGAAAGAATTCGACGCCGCTGTATCGTTCGCCTTCGACTCGAATACCCAGAAATGGGTCGTGACCCGGTTTTCAAGCTGACTCCACCGTTGAAAACCACCGTTGCCAACTGAACGCGGCGAGGCGACACGAATTTCATCGATGCCGTTGTCGCACGCCGCGTCATGCCAACAGTCCGGCATTTCGCGCGGACACTTTGGCGATGCTGGACCAATCGAGCTTTTCCTGTCCATTGGCGATCGCTGAGACGAAATGATCACGAATTACGCTGGCAAACGGCATAGGAACACCGAGATCCTGAGCTGCTTCAATCGCTTGGCGAACGTCTTTGAGGCCCAGTTTCAGCTCGAATCCTGCCGGCTCATATTTTTGATCGGCCATTAACTGGCCGTAGTTCTTGTATACCGGAGATCCGAAGAGCTCGTTCATCACATCTAGGAACAGATGCGGGTCGATCTGCGCTTTGCGCATGGTAGCGAACCCTTCTCCGAACGATTCCAGCATGCTGGCGATCATGAAGTTGCCGCACAGCTTAATGGCATTGGCCTGCCAAGGCTCGTCACCTGCGATGAAGTAGCGACGGCCAATTGCTTCAAACAGCGGCTTCAGCGGCTCCAAAGCTGCATTCTCGCCCGCTGCTACTACAATGAGCTGCTTCTTTTCCGCTGCCTCGGGACGTCCGAAAACGACGCCCGTTACGTAGCGTTGGCCGTTCTTGCGGTGTTCCTCTTCAAGGCGGCGGGCAAACGCGACGCTGATGGTGCTGCTCGAGATGTGAGTGGCGCCTTTCTTCAATCCGACGGCGATGCCTTTTTCTCCGAAAACCACGTCGCCGACAGCTTTGTCGTCGGAAAGCATTGTGAACACAGCTTCGGCATCTTTTGAGGCATCGGCAGGCGATTCGGCGATACGGGCACCCTCGCTCGCCAATGCCTCGGCTTTATTGCGGCTGCGGTTGTACGCTGTCAGGTCATGACCGGCACGAAGCAAATTGCGCGCCATGCCGGCGCCCATCTTTCCGACACCAATAAATCCGATTTTCATAACTGCTCAGTGGACACTCGCACCGTCAGAGCCATTTCAGGCTCGTGACGGTGCGCCGCTATAGAGAAGTTCCGGCTTACTGAGGGTGTTCTTTTTCGTCAGATCGCTTCGGCTCCGGCTTGGCAGCGCCGTGAGGTTCTTCATGAGCCGCCGGAGCGGGCCGAGCTTCGGGACGAGCTGCTGGAGCAGGCCGGGTTTCAGGACGGGTCTCTGGAGCAGGACGTCCCTCCGGACGAACTGCCGGAGCGGGCCGGGTTTCTGGACGAGCCTCTGGAGCAGGCCGGGCCTCTGGAGCAGGACGCGGTTCGGGACGGGCTGCTTGAGCAGGTCGGGTTTCTGGACGAGCCGTTGGAGCGGGCCGGGTCTGCGGCCTTGTTTCGGGACGAGCCGCTGGAGCAGGACGCGATTCCGGAGTGGGTCGTGTTTCCGGAGCAGGACGTACTTCGGGCCGGGCTGTTGGAGCGGGACGTGCTTCCGGAGCAGCTGCGGGCACCCGCCTGTTGCCGTTGGGTTCGGGCCCACGCGCAGGTTCGTTGGGCCGTGTCTCCATGACCGGTCTGTTGACGTTAGCTGCAGCAGCGGGTCGGGCCGCTGGATTCATTCGGGTTTCCGGGCGCGCATTCGGCTGCATCGCTGCATGCGCCGCAGCAGGGTTGCTCAGCGGGCGCGGCTTTACAGGCGGAAGAACGTGGGCTTGGGGAACAGCCGTGGCGCGCGGGGCGGGAGCCCGATACGCCGTAGGCAGAGGGCGAGCGGCGGCCAACATCGCCGGGTGTCCGTGATTGACGGCGGCGAATTGCGCACGGTTTGATGCAGCCTGCTGGCTATGCTGAATCTGGGCCGGAACGGGAGCGAGGCGCGGCTGGTGGAGGACCGCCACTTCGGCAGCGGTGGGCCGGGCTTGCACCCCGCGCGGGCCCCCGTTGTAACTGATTCTGGTTATGTTGACGTTCGTAACTTTGTAGTTATACACATTGTGAACAATTGTCGTATTGACATTGTTGACGGCGCGGTTATACGTGAAAGAACCTCTGTTCCAATAACCTCCCTCATAGCCGTGCCCCACGTAGCCGTGGCCGTAATCGATCCCGCCATAGAAACCGATGTGCGATCCCCAATATCCGTGATGCCAGTGATAGCGACCGCCGCTATAGCCCCAATAGGGAGGCGTCCAAAGGCTGCCCACGTAAGGGGCGATCACCCAGGCGCCAGGGACCCAATAATATCCCGAGGAAGCATATCCCCAGTTGCCGGGTGTCCAAATGTAATCGTCACCAGGGCATTCTGGCTGGGTGTATTCGGGCAGCGGCGGCGGCGGTTGAACGGCCTCGACAGGCTGATAGCCATAGCCCGTGTCGTCGGAGTCATCTGCATAACTCTGGTCGTAACTTTGATCGTAGCTTTGGTCGTAACTTTGGCCATAATTTTGATCGTTGGGCTGTGAGGACGATGCAGTGGGCTGCGTGGCCGGATACGAGGAACTCTGGGGCGCGGTTTGCTGCGGGCCGGCGGACGCAAAATTGGCCTGCGCCGGATCTGAACTCTGCGTCTGTGCGGCCGGTTGTCCTTGCGCTGCTGGTTGTTCTTGTGCTGCCGGTTGTTCTTGCGCGGTCGGCTGAACTCCCGCCGCAGGTTGTTGATTCGTACTCTTGTTGCAGCTGCTCAGACCGAGGCAGACCGCTATCGCCAGAACTGAAACAGATCCAATGTCAGTGATTCTTTTCATCGAGCTTGTCTTCTCCTCAATAACTGAACTTTAGCCAAGATGACGCGCCGATGGTTGAAAAGATACGGATTTTAATAGGACAGAGGAAAGGCGATAAGTTGCGTGTCTGGAAGTTCAACGCAATGGAGCACCGGTGAGCGCACGGATAGTGCGGACGTCAACGAAGCAGAAACTAAGGACCACTTAAGCGGCCTGTTCTGAGGCCCGATTCGCCGCGGATTGGCTCGCGCGGGGCATTTTGAGCACCTGAGCGATGGTGGTTTCGGTCTCGTGACGGCCTGCTTGGGCTTCGGTGAGCCAAACGCGCGCCTGATGAAGCTCCTTAGCGCGGTTTTCAGCGGCTTGGCAGCGCTGTTCGTGCGCCTGGCGGCGGGTTGTCCTGAGGGTTTCCTGCTCTTCACGGCGCTTTCCCGAAACGAAGCCAATTTCCTGTTTTCTCTTTTGTTCTCTTAGCTGAGCAGCTCATTTAGAGCTTTGTAGAAGGCGCGACTGTGGGTGGCCTGATAGCGCAGATACAGCGCGAGCTCTTTCGGCTCGTCGGTGCCGGGCTCGAACTGTTCAGACAGGCGTTTTGGAGGATGATGGCGCGTTGGCGGAGCCAGTGAGACTGCGCCATTTCGCGGACGAGCATGCGCTCAGTGGCCGTAGCAGGTTTGTGTTCGGCGACAAGATCGGACTCGAGCGAATTGAATTCTTCGGGATGCTCCCACCCGAGCAGGACGAACGGTCCGGCCAGACCGTAACGGAAACTGTTTTTGGCAGAGGAGGCTTTCCGGTGCGCGGTCTTGGGACCGCAGGAAGATTGCGAGTTCGCCCGATTGGGGGCGATTTGCGCTTCTGTTGACATGTTTCTGAACTCCTTAGAATGTGTGTCGCGGGATGACAAGCGCGGATGGGTGGTGCTCCTCATCCGGTGTTGCTCAGGTGGAAGCTAGAGCGCTTCCTGGTTATCAGTCTCGTAAAGCGCAGAAGAACGGGGGGCTGGGAGGTGCTGTAAGTGCAAGAGAACTAGGGAGAAGGATGAATTTGGGTTTGCTGTGATTCTATGAGAGCGCTGCCGTAGATCCTGGAACTGATCGGGAAACGATCAGGGTAAACGCGCTTATGAGTCGCAAAGGAGGTACGGCAGCATGAAAGGTAGTGTAGCTCTTAGGCCGGCTGAAAAGGAGCCGGTGCAATCGTTCGTGGGTGACTTAAACGATTTCTACCGATTAGTAAGGAAACCGTCCGCAGGCAACCGCTAGCGCCGTTTTACGCGGCGACGAAATATCTCCATCTGAAAAGCGGGCGAGGCAGAAGCTGGGTGCTCTCTTGTACACCCCGTTCGCCTGATCGGCGGCGATTTGCGCTTAGGTTGACATTCTTGAACTCCTTAGAAACGTGTGTTGCGGGATGACAAGCGCGGATGCTGCGGTACTCCTCGTCCGGTGATGCTCAGGTGGAAGCTGGACTGCTTCGTTTGAGTTTGTCGTCACCGGTTTGCTCAGTCGGGCGCACCTGTGCGGTTCAGATCGGCCCGGAAGATGATGCGCCGCCGCAAGCACCCGAAACCTAATGTCACCAGCCCTAAACTTCCCAACCAGAGCGAATCAGGTTCCGGTGCCGCTGCAGTATTGGTCGGAATGCAAGTAGCGTCCGTCGGGCATGCGACGAAGCCGTGAAAAACGCCGCTCGAATCCGTGTAGAAGCCGGTAAGCTCATCCAGATCGTTAATGCCGGTGATCTGGGTAATCTCGACTCCGTTGTCGAACTGCTCTGCAGGATCGTCCAGGAACATGTACGCGCCGGTATTCACGTTGTATAGAAAGCCGTGCTGGCTGGCTGTAGAATCGCCGTAATATCCGACCGCGATCCCGCTATCGTTCACGCCTAGGATCTGTGAGAAGACAAAGGTTGCTCCGGGCTCGCCTGGAACATTGGGTAGGGTTGGATCGGTAATCGGCGTGCCGGTAATCTGACCGTTTTTTGCATTTGTTACGTTCGTCCTGAAGCCGTGGTCCTGACCATCGGGGCCAACATAAAACCCGACGACAAGTCCGTTGCCATTGACACTCTGCGCGTTCACGTCATCCGGACCTGAGGGCGAGTCGATTCTCACCAGATTGTCACCAGTGCCGCTTGTAATGTAGAACCCGGGCATTACGCCGTTCGCGGTATACTGCCCGACGATATTGCCTTTATCGTTGATGCCAAAGGCCGTCGCAGCGCTACCACCCGAAGGGATGAACGTTTGGACGGTTCCGCCGTTCAGCGCAAACGCGTTGCCGGCACCGTCTGCGCCAACTACAACCCCTGCGCTGTTGATACCGAACGCCATCGCCTGAGTGCTTCCGTTCACGTTCAGAACGGTGGCCGTTCCATAGGGATTGCCGGCGTGCGTGAAGTTGGCGGCATTCACATTGACAATGAAATTGTGGAACCCGCCGTTGTTATCGATATCGAATCCGACAGCAGTTCCAGCGTTGGAAATGGCGTTCAGATTGGTACCCGCCTGGAGCAGGGTTCCCGCGTTTGGCCCGTTAAAGTTAAGAAACGTGTAACCATTCGCTTCAACCGGGCTGCCGACATTGACAAGCGGTTGAACATTGTTTGCGTTTATCGTCTCGGCACGACACTGGACGGAGCTTGCCGAGAGCAGGGTGACGAGTCCGGACAAGAGCCAGTTGCGTGTTGCGGACATGGGTGAACCTCGGTGTGCAGAATTGACGGGCGAAGAACCCGCCTCGCTTACAGAAACGACAAACCGAGTCGAATGCCGTCACGCATGTTTGAAATTAAACGCATCTAGCGAGCTGGTCTACGGGTTCGCTAGGGTGTTCGCAGAGGCTAGGCTGATTGTCCCTGATCTTTTTTGCCGAGGGCTCAAGGTGGTGGTCGTAGCAGAGCCGGTCGCGGAATGGAGAGCCGAGCATCAGAAATTGAACTCAGAAAGGCGCGCCATAGCGGATACCGTGGTCAAGGCTGCGCGAGCTGCTGCACCGCGGATGGCTGATAGGCACTTGCTCCAGCCCGCGCGCGCCGCTTAGCGGCCCGTCATGGCTTCCAGGTGCTCGGGATAGCGGTTTCCTTCCACCGCGATCTTTGCTGCTGCTTGATTGATTTGGTCGAGATCACCGGCCCCGAGTCGAACCGACACCGCACCGATGTTCTCTTCCAAACGGGAAAGCTTGGTTGTGCCAGGAATCGGAACAATCCAGGGCTTCTGGGCGAGCAGCCACGCAAGTGCGATCTGAGCAGGTGTCGCGTTCTTCTGCTTTGCAATCCTTTTGAGCAGGTCTACGAACGCCTGATTCGTTTTCCTCGCTTCCGGCGTGAACCGCGGCAAGCTGCTTCGGAAATCGTTCTTCTCCAATTTTGTGTTCTCATCCATCTTCCCGGTGAGGAACCCCTTGCCGAGCGGGCTATAGGGCACCAGGCCGATGCCGAGTTCTTCGATCGTGGGAATGATGTCCGCTTCGGGCTTTCTCCACCAGAGGGAATACTCGCTTTGCAGAGCCGCAACCGGTTGAACCGCGTGTGCACGGCGAATGGTTTGTGCGCCGGCTTCTGACAAGCCAAAATGCTTTACTTTGCCTTCGTTGATCAGCTCCTTGACGGCACCCGCCACATCTTCGATAGGAACTTCGGGATCGACACGATGCTGATAGTACAGATCGATGTAATCCGTTTGCAGCCGCTTCAGGGATGCCTCAACAACCTCTTTAATATGCTTGGGCCGGCTGTTTAAGCCTTGCCATCCCGGACTTCCATCAGGGTTCAGATTGAATCCGAACTTGGTAGCTATGACGATTTGGCTTCGGATCGGCGACAGCGCCTTTCCGAGCAGGGTTTCATTCGTAAACGGCCCGTAGACCTCGGCTGTGTCGAAGAAGGTGATGCCTCGATCGAAAGCTGCTCGCAGCAGCGTCATCATCTCCCCTTCATCGTGAACAACTCCGTACGAGAAGCTCATGCCCATACAGCCAAGGCCCAGGGCTGATACTTCCAAGTTGCTCTTTCCAAGTGTGCGTTTTTGCATTTCTAACTCCAGTCGATTTGTCCCAACGGCGGTACACTTCGTAGCGAATCTAGAGCGCCCCGCCATCACGCTCCTGCACCGATTTCAGCTTCAAGGGAACGGCTTGTCTGTCCGGTGGGCCTATGCCGTCAAATACGGTCGGAAGGCCGCTACGACCGTCCACACCGTTTTGGAAGCCTGGGTTTCGCGCCAATACCCAGGTGTCACGCTCTCCCATGCCCGGAAAGCCCGGACGAAAGAGCGGGCATCTTCGTACCCGAGAAGGTAAGCCGCTTCGTTTAGTTCAAGCACGGAATTACGCAGATAATGGCAGGCCATCCGATGACGCGAATCGTCGAGTAAACGTTGGTAGCTGGAGCCTGCATCTTGCCAACGCGGTTGCGATTCCGCTGGGATGAAAGCGTTCGGTCCTCGTTTCACTCCGGAGCTTCAACCCAATCGCCGGGATCAGTGCTGACCTCGCCGATCGCACACCACAAAACGAACAATTCCTCCCTGGTGACGGGCACGCGCGCTTGCTGAAAAAGATCTCACACCTGCAGTCTGTTATTCGTCGTCAAATGGAAAGCGCGGGCGCAAGCCGTTATAGATGGAGTTCAGCAGTCCTCCATCCGGCAGATCTCCCGTGATCTCGAACACGAACGATCCTCCCAGGTCCTTCGCGCGTACGTAATTCATTTTGGTCTTAATAGACTGTTGATCGTCGTAGCTCCAGAAGTTAGTCCCATCCCAGAGGTACGGAACGTCAGCGCGCGGATCGCGGAACACCTGGGAAAAGGGCAGAATGTCAGTGAATAACGTGTAATCCTCCGGGGAGGTTGTGTAAACGGCGGCGGGCGGCGGCAGCAGCGGGTTGTTCTGCTGCACGGAGACATACATCGCATTGGGGCTGGGTGGGGCACTACCTTTTCCATTTGCGTTCACGGAAGTTACAAAGCGGCCATTCTGGCCCGGCTGCTCTGCGCCGGTTGCGGTCCAGCCGTATGCGTAAAAAGGAATTCCGAGCAGGATTTTGTGGGCCGGGAAACCATTACTGATGTAAGAGGTCACCGTGTAGTTAATGTTGAAGTTCGAATCGTCGTACTCCGATTGATGCAGCGGCGCGTTGAAACCCGTACGTTCATCATAAGGACCGTTGAAATCGTACGATTGCAGATTGGCGTAATTGAGCACCGCGCCTACAGCGGGAAGATCGATGTTTTCAAAGTTCTGCTGGCCTGCCGGCAGATAAGCGGTGAGAAGATATCTCTTTCCGTTCGCAGTTCCAGCCGCATTCAGTTGACGCCGAAATTCGGTCAGGAAAGCGGTATACCCGGCTTTCTGCACGGCGATCGGAAACTCCCAGTCGATATCGAACCCGTCGAAGATGCCCGCTATGGGATTGATCGAATTCCCGGTCCCCGCGAGTGCCGTTTGCGTGGGCAACGGAGCGTTAAATGGCGGAATCTGCGTGGAGCCGGTAGTCTGGTTGAAGTTGCCATTGATGTAACCGCCGATACAGGAGGCAACCAGATTGCGAATGGTGGTGGAACTCGCGATGGCTGCGGTAAAGCCGCCACTTCCCGGCGAGTAGCCGCCTAGCGAAATCAAGATCTTAATGTTTGGGTAGAGCGTTTTCAACTCCTGCAATTGGTGGACATAGCCGCGCAAAGCGCCCGGTGCAAAGGAGTCGTCGGTCCCGTTTACACTGTATTGGCGGGTGAAGTTGTACTGGTAGTCGGCGAACTCATCCTCCGTTGCGCAAACAGGATTGCCGTTCTTGTCGGCTCGGATGTCGCCGAATGACAGAATGATTGTATTGATTTTGGAAGCGCTGCCGCTGGTTACAAGCTGGCGGGGGTAGAAGCCGCTGTATACCTTATAATCAGGCAGATAAACGGAAATCTTCTTTGCCGGTTGAAAATCATCGTCAGACGGAAGTTGCGCCATGATCGGGCAGGCGCTTACCATCACCGCTATTAAATAGGAATGGAGAAGCCTTATCTTCATAGGACCCGATCATACACCCGCGAAGCTAAAGTGAATCGAGGATTAAGTAGACGGTCGAGTATGGGACAGTAAACTGGAACAGCAACGAATCGCAAAAGATCCATGATCTGTAAATCTATGATCTGTAAATCTGTTTTTGTTCCGTTTATTTTCGCCATTACTCTTATGACCGCATCACCGAGCCAAGGCGCTCCTCCCGCACAAGCTTCAGATTATTTCGTGTACGTCGGCGTGTACGGGAAAGGCGTCTACGCTTACCGGTATGCTTCGGCTCAGGGTAGCTTCGAGCCACTCGGCGTGGTGGGCGAAGTTGTCAATCCCTCGTTCCTCGCGACAGACCGCAATTATAAATATCTGTACGCAGTCAGTGAGGTGGAAGGCAAGGTGGATGGCGCCGTAGCAGCGTTTTCAATTGATCGCAAGAGCGGGAAATTGCAACCGCTCAACCAGCGTTCTTCAGCAGGGATAGCGCCTTGCCACTTAGCCGTCGACCATACGACGAAAATGCTGGTTGCGGCCAACTACACCACCGGCAGCGTACCGGCGTTTCCGATTGAGAGCGACGGCAGCTTGGGCGAAATGTCCGCGCTGATGACGGCTCAAGGCTCGAGCGTAAACCCGCAGCGACAGGAGGGACCGCACGCACATGAGACTGTCATTTCGGCCGATAACCGGTTCCTCTATGTCCCCGACCTGGGACTCGACCGCATCCGCATTTATAAGTTAGATCCGGCTCATGCCAAACTGACGCCCAGCGATCCGGCGTTCGTGCAGGTAGAACCGGGTTCCGGCCCGCGGCACATCGCGTTCAGTCCGAATGGGAAGCACGCCTATGTGGTGAACGAGCTGAAGTCGGCAGTGTACGTCTTCAACCACGACGCAGCGAACGGCAACCTGCAGCAGGTTCAGACCGTCTCGACCCTGCCGGCTGGCTTCACCGGCGAAAATGCACCGGCGGAAGTTCTCATCGACCCCGCCGGGAAGTTTCTCTACGCATCGAATCGGGGGCCGGGCACAATAGCAGTGTTCGCGATCGACCCTACCGCGGGAACCTTGAAACAGGTTCAGGTAGCTGCTACCGGCGGAACGTTTCCTCGCGGCGTGGAGATCGATCCAACTGGACGCTTCCTGCTGGCAGGGGACCAGAAGGCCGATCAGTTCGTAGTGTTCCACATTGATCACGTCACCGGCCAACTTCATCTTACGGGCAAGTTGTTCAATGTGCCCTCGCCGGTGGCTTTCCTGTTCGTTCCGATGAAGTAGTCCACAAGCCCGTTTACCAGAACTGCGTCGCCAGCACGTGCGGCGGTCCCGCCGTGCCACCGATGACCTTGGTTGAAAGCACCACTTGCAGGCTCTTATGCTGCCAGTCTGGAGGCGCCTGATGGATGGCCTGGGCCAGGTAATCCGGATTCGTCAGAAATTCGCCTGCCGCTTCGGTCCCATACTGCGTGATGCCCGCCGCCGAGACCACCACTCTTCCGGTGGCCGGATCCAGAACGCGCGAGACGATCGCGTAATCGAGCGGCATCGTCCAAGCGGGCCAGACATCCGTCAATTGCCAGTCATGATTGGCGGGATGACTGCCATCGTGAACATAAACCATTCGCCGATCCGCGCTCTGCTCGAAGGTGAAGCGCAATTGCCCGGTCAGACGAAGCGTCCAATCGTTGGTGAAGCCGCCGATGAGTACGGCCGGATTCTCGCGCAAGTCGGCGAACGATGTGGACCCGCCTCCACGGATGTGGTACTCATGTCCGCGCTGCGCAAACAAAGCCGCCATATCCGCTAAGCACAAGGCATCGCCGAGGGCGAGATAGCGGTCCCAATTCGGAACAATGGAGCCGAGGGTTGTGGTGATCTTTTCGTTGGCGGCATCGGGCGTCAATCGCGAATGAGGAGGTATTTTCTTGCCGATATCGACTTCGAGGTTGCCCACGAGATTGTAGACCTTTGGCTGACCTACACAGAGAAGAACCGGTTCCGGACTGCGCAGCATGGGCGTCCAGAACTCATCGACGACGGTCCGTGGTTTTGGCCAAAAGTGCGCGATTGCGAGAACTGCAACGATCACCGCTCCCGCACCTAGAAGAGCTACCCACCAGAGCCGCGTAGCACGGGCGGAAGCAGGCGTCGCGACCGGCGCGATTGCCGTTGAAACTGGGGTGATTGCGACTGGCACGGCGGGCATGTGAAAGTCCGGCGCGTAAGAGCCCGGCGGAAGGTCAATCTTCAACTCTTGTTCGTGACCGGGAATCTGGTAATACTGCGCGAGGCGCTTGCGCACTTCGCTCGCGGTACCCCGCACGACCGGGTCCTGGTTGGTGTCGTAATTCGGATCGCGGTGGAAGACCTCGACGCCGATGGTCCGCTCCTTCAAGGACTCGATGCGCGCTTCGAGCGCCGCATGAACGACGAAGTCGAGGAAAATGACGCAGCGGCGGCTGGAACGAAAAGGAGTGCTCGACCGAACGCGATCCAACTGAGTTCGGACGTCGGAATCACTGACGTCCGGCGGCAAGATGTATTTAGTACTGCCGGAACGATCGGACGCCAATTTCAAGCTCCCCTCGACTGCTCAGTGACTTAGCACGCGTAAACAACAGTGCATTACGTCGACCGCGGACGCCTTCATTCTACCCCTCAAAGCATTAGATTGGCGGAATGAGCGATGCTTTCCGAAGGCGTATCTCACCGTAGAGAACTTGTGGCCGGGTCCTCGACACGAACAGAATGGGCAAGCTTTTGTAGATAAAGCAGGTGTACTGTTTACAGTTTTCCCGAATTGCACGAGTCGTGAATTTCGCGCTTCTTTAACGGAGACCGAATATTTGCGAGGCTGGTTTTTTTGGGGAACATCCGAGTTTTTGCTGTAGCATCGTAGCAAGTATTTGACTGTTCAGGGCCGCCGCGGCGCGCGTCTTGTCATGCGACTGAGCGCCACGCCGTTGCGCCTTTTATCCACCGTGGTGGGTGGGGATAAAAAGGAGTCCTCTCTTTGTCGAGAACAAAATCATTGCAGCGCGTGGGAGCACTATTGTGTTTCCTTATCGGCGCATCTTTCAGCGTATTCGGTCAGACCTATACAGGAACGATTACCGGTACAGTTACAGACCCGTCCGGAGCGGCCGTGCCGAACGCAAAAGTAACTATCACGGACGTCGGCAAAGGCTTCACGTATAACGCACAGACGGACAACAGCGGCATCTTCACCGTGAGAAGCCTGCCGCCATCAACTTACAGCGAAACAGTGGAGGCGCCTGGATTTAGCAAGTTCGAGCGCTCGAACATCGTTCTCCAGGTAAACGGTAACCAGAGCGCGAATGCCAAGCTCGATGTGGCTGCCGCGGGCCAGACTGTCACAGTTACAGAAGCCGGCGCTACCCAGTTGCAGACCGAAGATGCAACCACTGGACAGACGATTAACCGAACTTACATCAATGACCTGCCTTTGATTAGTCGCCAGGTGTTAGACCTTGCTTATCTAGCGCCCGGAGTATCACAGCCGCCTGGGCAGGCTTACGGAAGCGCGGGTGGTGGAATCCAAAACAACTTCGTATCGAACGGCGGCCGCAACGCACAGGCTGACATTCTGATCGACGGCGTCACCGCCACAACATACGAACAAAATACTGGTTTTGTGACTCCTCTCTACGTTCCGAGCGTAGAGGCGGTGCAAGAATTCAATATCGAGGAATCCAATTTCGGTGCATCGATCGGTTTCAGCTCCGGAACAGTGGTGAACCTGGTCACCCGGTCTGGGACAAATGCGATCCACGGCGAGTTATACGACTACCTTCGCAACACGGACTTCGACGCCAACTATTTCTTCAACAATGCCAGTGGGCTCCCGACTCCGGTCTACCACCAGAATAACTTCGGCGTGGACGTCGGTGGGCCAGTGATCAAGAACAAGCTCTTCTACTTCTTCGATTACGATGGTACTCGCGCCAGCACTCCTTCGACGGGAACTTTCGGCGTCCCCAGCGCAGCGGAACGCACCGGCGATTTCGGTGAGCTGTGTGGTGACCATGGGGGTAGCTTCAACGCGGCGGGACTGTGCAGCGTGGTGGCGGGTCAGGTGTTTGATCCCTACACCGGGACCGCTGCCGCGGTAACTAACCCCTATGGTGGCGGGACTCTTCAGGCCTCCAACTTATCGAATCCCGGCGGAGGTGTTCGAGCCAACTACATTCCCTTCAATAACTTCACTACTTACGCGAGCCCGAACACGGCTGGGTCTCCCGGCATAACTGCGGGCGTAGTTGGGAATCTCATCAATCCAATTGCTGCTAAGGTGATGTCTTATTATCCTTTGCCGAACGCTGGTGGCGTGCCCGGAACGTCATCGTACAATCCGTACAACAACTTCAACGGTTCTGCTTCGAGCACCGGCAATAACAACCAGTTCGATCTGAAACTGGACAACCGCATCACGGACAACGATCAGATCAGCATCCGGTTTTCTCATGCCTGGTCGAACTCATTGGGCGCGAATATCTTCGGTAATGCTCTTGATGCCTATACGCAGGGACCAAACGTGGGAACGGTCTATTCCGGGGCCGTTAACTACACCCACACCTTCAATCCGACAACGCTACTGACGGTCACCGCTGGATACGACCACAATTTCACGAACACCGCCGGCAATCAGGTAACTTATCCCAACGTTACGTTGCAATCGCTCGGCTTCTCTCCAGCGGTCGCGACGGAGTTGGACAAGTCAGGCTTTGCGGGCTTGCCGGCCTTCAGACTAGGTCAGTATTCACAAGAGAATGGTAATGCTTCGATCGGTGGTCAGCCCTTTGCCGGCCTGGTTTATGGGCGCGATGTTTATCAACTGAGCGCCTCGGTAAGCAAGACCGCGGGGAACCACACCATCCAGTTCGGAGCTGAATTCCGTTCCCATCGCATCAACTTCACGCAATATGGCGAGCCGAACGGTCTCTTCAGTTTCAACCAGGGCGGCACCTCGGAATACAGCAGCGTCGGCGGTGACTCGTTAGCCTCCTTCCTGACTGGTTTCGCCAACGACTGGAGCTCATACGAAGTTCCCGGTATCCCCGTCGACCCAGAACTTGCAATATGGCGGCTTCGTCCAGGATAACTGGCATGTAAACTCCCGGCTTACTCTCAACCTTGGCGTGCGCTACGACATTGATCACCCGCGCACCGAGCGGTTCGATCAGATGAGCTTTTTCGATCTTAACGCCCCGTCGCCGCTTGCCGGAACACCCGGCCTTCCGGCTACCGGATCGCTTGAGTATGTGGGTCAAAATGGCTACGGAAGAAATCCATACGGCACCTACTATGGCGCTGTCGGCCCGCGCTTCGGGTTCGCCTATCGCGTTGGCAATGATTGGACTGTCCGTGGCGGCTACGGCCTCTACTATGATCCGTCAAAGTACGGAGCAGCGGGTACAGGCAGCGGCGGAGCAGGTTTCCTCGGCTATGACGCGACTACCAGTTTTTCTAATTATCAAAACAACAACATCACACCGAACCTGATTGTCGGGCAGCCGATGAACATTCCTGGGGCGATAGGCAACTCACAGGGTGTTTATACGAATCTTGGCGGCCAGCTAAGCGGTATTCCTATCTACCAATACGATACGCTCCCTTCGGAACAAACCTGGAGCTTCGGTATACAGCGGCAATTACCGTTCAATATTCTCGTTGATGCCGAGTACGTCGGACGTAAGGGAACTCATCTCTATCTAGGCGGCGATACATACGCAGTCGACCACTTACCGCAATCGGTCGCGGCTGCTTTCCAGGCAAACCCAGGCGCTTACACGCAGTATGTGCCCATCCCCGCCGCGATCAAGACGGCAGTCACGAATGCTACTAGCCCGGGACCGCAGTGCCCGGCGTGCCAAGCCTACTCTAACCCGATTACATACAACAGCACCTGGCCAGCTTTCAACGCCAGTCTTCCCTATCCGGATTATCCGTTTCTGAATGGGAACGCGGGTATCCAGAACGTCGAGCCTCCTATCGCAAACTCAATCTACAACGCTTTTCAACTCCGGGTTGAGAAACGCATGAGTAAGGGACTTCAGTTCCTGTTCACATACAGCGCTCAAAAGAGCATCGACGACTCTTCGATTGCCGGTTCCAGTGTTTACATCGACGGTTATTCCGGCGCCACTTTGGCCTCCATTCAGGACCCCAACAATCTTCATCTCGAGCGCTCCTTGTCTGATTTCGACATCTCTCAGGTAGCTCAGATCACTGCGGTCTACGCGTTGCCGTTCGGAAAAGGCAAGCAGTTCGGTAGTAGCTGGAACGGTTTTGTGGATGCTTTCCTGGGCGGGTGGCAGGTTAATGGTATCTATCGTTGGGACACTGGTCTTCCCCTCATTCCGTTCTTGAACGGCGGAACCAGTCTTCCCACCTATGGTGGTCAGCGACCGAATCTTCCGACGCAATTGCAACTGTCGGGTACGGTCAGTCCAAACGCAAACTACTTCAGCAATGTCGACGGTGCGAACCAGGCGGCTGTGCCGGTTGCCGAGCCGGCCGGGTACACCGGGCCGGTTTGTTATACAAGCCCTTGGTACCCGTGCCAATACGCTCTTGGTAATGCTCCCCGAGTCTTCCCGAATTTACGTCAGCCGGGGACCAACAACGTTACCGCCTCGATCTTCAAACAATTCCCACTTGGGTTCCGTGAAGGCGCTCGCCTGGAATTTCGCGCAGAGGCTTTCAATCTTTTGAATCATGTCCAATTCTCGGCGCCGTCTACCACAGTTGGCCAATCCAATTTCGGTATGATTACAGGCCAAGCCAATGCGCCTAGCGAGCTGCAACTTGCGTTGAAGCTGTATTTCTAGATCTTGCTCTGGATACAAATGAAGTGGCGGGCTTCGGCCCGCCGCGTTCTTTTTGTTCCACTATAGTTATGAAGTCGGCTTGCCTCAGCGGTCTTTTGTTGTTGCTTGCGATCGGTGCAGCCGCAGCAAACGATTTGCAGACTGCTGTTGCGGCTTTCGAACGCGGTGAATACGCCTCGGCGGAGGTCATCCTACATGAAATTCTCTCAAAACAGCCGGACGATGCATCCGCTCTCGGTCTGCTGGGCGCTGTGCTGGACTCTGAAAAGAAAGAGCAACGAAGCCGAAGCCGTTTATGGCCGTGCTCTGCGTCTTGCACCTCACTCGGCAAGCCTCCTCAACAACTATGGAAATCACCAACTCGCCGCTGGAAATGTCGCAGGCGCAAAGCTTCCTATCTGAAAGCCGTCGCGCTCGATCCCTCCAGGGCGAATGCCAACTTTCAGCTCGCTTCCATCGAAGTGGAGCAAAAACATGGAAAGGAGGCGTTGCGATATCTTTCTCACCTTCCGGCTGAAGAGCGTTCGTCCGCGCAGGTTCAACTGGTCGAGATGCGCGCATTGTTCTAAGCGGCCGCACGACCGAAGTGGAGGCGACCTTTGCGCGGCTCTGGGCGGCTTCCGGCAGCGATCCTCGCCTGAGCTTCACTGTCGGTTTAACCTTGGCTGGGCTAGCTCAATACAAGGATGCGGAGCGCTTCTTCTTCCGCGCCCTCGAAATGGTTCCCGCGAATTTCGACATTCTCTATAATCTAGGTCGCGCGGCCTATCATGCGCGTGATCTCGAGCGCGCGCATGACGTGCTCCAAACTGCCTTCGCTCAACGTCCGCAAGATGTCGACACCTCTACAATCTGGCCGGCGTCGACATCGACTTGAAGCAGCGTGACGCAGCGCTGCAGCTCCTGGCCGAAGCCGCGCCGGATCAACCCTCTCGCGCCGACGTGCAATTGGCAATCCCGCAAACTTCCGGCGCGCTCGGGCACCATGCGGATGCGCGGCTGGCGTATGAACGGTACCTGAAGCTCGTGCCGTCGGACCAAGCCGCGTACGGGAATACGCTTTCATGGACGCCATCAGCAGCCACCCGCGAGAGGGCTCGACCGCCTCGCAGTCCGACGTTCACTCCAAGGCGCGGGACGCCACAGCACACTACGAGGTGGGCTTCTCGAAGCTCAGATGGATCCTGCCGATGCACGCGCTCAACTCAACCAGGCTTTATCGCTTGCGCCCGACTTGGCGCCCGCACAGCTCGGACGCGGCGTAGTGACTCTGTTCGAAGGCGATGCCGCGGCGCTCTCCAGACTCGAGTTCGCAGCCGGCCGCTATCCGAAAATGCTTCCGTTCTCGATCTTAGATGAAGCCTACACGGCGCTCGATCGAAGCGCCGAAGCCATGAAAGTGCTTCGCCGTGCTTCGGAGCTGCTCGCCGCGATGCGCGGATCCTGATGCATCTGAGCCGCGCGCTGTCGCAAAAGGCGGGCAAGGTGACGAAGCGCGTGCCGTCCTCGCTCGGTTTCGTGCCGTCGGCTCTCAATCCGGCAACCTCATCCCTCAGCCCGGCATTGTCGAGCTGCTCGGCCTCTCTCCGGAACAGCAACAGGCTCGGTATCGCGATCAGGTTCGCAAGCGCCTCAAGGAAGATCCGCAGAACGCCGACCTCAATCTGCGGTACGTCGAAGTTTTGACTCGAGGAAGGCAATCGGCAGGAGGCTGCCGCCGCCGCCGCTCACCTACTCGAACTGAAGCCGTTAGCTCCTCAAGCCGCCGAGACCGGTCACGCGCTGGTCAACGCCGGCGAGTACAGCGGTCGCCCTTCCCCTGCTCGAATACGCCGCATCACCCGTCATCTACGGCGGGCGTCGAACTCGACTTGGCGATTGCGATGTTTCATACCGACGGGGACGCCCACGCGGCTCTCGCGAAGCTCGATCAGAGTTCCGGACGCGAGCGCTCCGGCGATTACTACCTTGCCCGCGCCCAAGCGCTCGATGCCGCCTCGAAGCCGGAGGAAGCTTAAGCGGCGCTGTCGAGCGCGATCGCTCTTGCGCCCACTCGTCCCGATCTTTATCAAGCAGCTACGCCATTCCTCGTTCCGCATCGCGCTATGCCGAAGCGACGCGACTGTTACAGCAAGCCGCACGCACACTGCCTGATAACCCGCAAATTCTCTTGCTCCAGGCCGATGTGTTTACGCTCAGCGGCGTCCCGCTGAAGCTGAACGCGTCTTCAAACACATCGAAGATCGGTGGCCAGAGTGGGTTCCCGCCTACGTGTCCTATGGCTGCTGCTTCTCGGCCAGAAGCGTACAGGCCGAAGCTCGCGCGCAACTCGATATCGCGCTCGCGCTGTCACCCTCCGATCCTCGGGTGCAGGCACTCTCAAGGCGTCTGGCCGAGCGCAATCC